>NZ_VTLA01000003.1:0-206900 GCF_020514205.1 Synechococcus sp. MU1625 | reverse complement strand
ACCTGGCTGCTGCTGAGTCCACTCCTGTGGCTCTGCAGGCTCCTGCCATCGGTTGATCTGGAATCAACAAACGATTCAGATCAACTGAATCGGAAAGCCCTCACCGCAAGGTGGGGGCTTTTTGTTGTGCTTGCAAAACCAAAGAGGCCGATCAACGGCGATCCGGCATCGACATCACTGCCTGGAACGACTGATCCAATCACCTCCACAAAAGTCCGCTAGACCCCTCCGCATCGAGATCAGCATGCAAAGCTCATCAGTCAAAAGAATCGGCACAGCGTGAGGGGCCCAAAGGCGAAGCGAAAACAGCGCAGCCCTATCCAACGCGTGATCCGCTGGGGTCCATGGCACTACCGGTTCTGGCGAGAGATCGCACGCTGGTGCTATGAGCAATCGCTGCACAATCCTGCGGTGGTGCCAGCAGATGACGGCTTCCCAGCCCATCGGCAACTGTTGGCGTCATACCAACAGATCCGCCAGGAAACTTTGGAAGTAGCCCTCTCGGGGCGATTACCGGCCAACCACAAAATCATGCAGCAACAACGCACGCTGTATGAATTCGACCGCAAGGTCTGGGGAATGCTGCCCTTGCGGGGCTACGGCTACAACTACCCCGCCAATCAGGCGCTGATCCCTTCTCTGCGGAACTTTCTGCAGCACCACCCCGACGTCGTTTCAGCTGCCGTGAGCCTGTTCCCCCCGGGGAAAGTGCTGAGGCCTCACAAAGGGCCCTTCAAAGGGGTTTGGAGGTATCACCTGCCTTTGTATGTGGAGAATTTTGGTGACGGCCGAAGTTCCTGCGAGCTGATGATTGATGGCCAGAACTATTACCTGAAGGAAGGTGAGGGATTTCTCTGGGATGACACCTTCTTGCACTCAGCCATCAATCGCTCCAACCAGCCAAGAGTGGTGTTGCTGTTCGACGTCTTTCGCAAGGATCAACCGATTTGGCTGATCGGGATGAGCTGGATCTTCCTCTGGGTGGCTCAGATCTGGCAGCACGTCCAGAACATGCGCCAGCGCGCAGGTCTGCAATGAGCCAAGTGGAGACCCTGATCCAACAGCTGCAGTTGATTCCCCATCCGGAGGGAGGTTGGTACCGCGAGTTGCATCGCAGCCCGGAGCAGGTTCAACGCCAAGACGGGTCCGAGCGATCGGCATTGACGGCCATTCTCTTTTTGCTGCCAGCCGGTGCCATCAGTTGCTGGCATCGCGTCATCGGTGCCGACGAAGCCTGGACGCACATTGATGGAGCCACTCTTGAGCTCTTTCAGTGCGAGGCGAATGGCACAGCGCTGCAACGGGACCCACTGAATGCATCAAACCCTGTTCAGGTGGTTCCAGCCAATGCCTGGCAGGCGGCGCGCAGTCTGGGTGAGTACACCCTGGTGAGCTGTTGTGTTGGTCCGGGATTTGACTTCTTGGATTTCGAGATGGCTCGGCAACAACCCACGACAGAGCGTCTGAAATTGCCCCATCCGGAGTTGATCTGAACCGATGGCTTCGTAGCCTCATCGCATCGAACAATGGCCATGGGCAGCAGCTTCGGCGACCTCTTCCGGATCAGCACCTTCGGTGAATCCCACGGGGGAGGAGTGGGCGTGATTGTGGAGGGCTGTCCACCACGGCTCAGCCTCAGTGTCGCGTCAATTCAGGCCGACCTGGATCGACGGAAGCCTGGACAAAGCCACATCACAACCCCGCGCAAAGAAGCGGATCAGGTGGAAGTCCTCAGTGGCCTACTGGATGGAGAAACCACCCTGGGGACCCCGATCGCCATGGTCGTGCGCAACAAGGACCAACGGCCGGGGGATTACAAGGACATGGCGGTCGCCTTTCGGCCATCCCATGCCGATGCCACATATCAAGCCAAATACGGCATCCAGGCGCGCAGCGGTGGAGGCCGTGCGTCAGCGCGGGAAACGATCGGGCGCGTCGCTGCGGGTGCGATCGCAAAGCAGCTGCTGAAACAGTCCTCAGGGACTGAAATCCTGGCCTGGGTCAAGAGGATCCACAACATCGAAGCCTCCGGGATCGACCCGCAGGAGGTTCAGCTGAGCGACGTGGAATCCAACATCGTGCGCTGTCCCGATCCAGCGGTGGCCGAGCAGATGATTCAGCGGATTGAAGCCATCGGCCGCGAAGGAGATTCCTGCGGTGGGGTGATCGAATGCGTGGTGCGCCATCCCTCCATTGGCTTGGGAATGCCGGTGTTCGACAAGCTTGAAGCCGACCTTGCCAAAGCGGTGATGTCGCTGCCCGCCACCAAAGGGTTCGAGATTGGTTCCGGTTTCAATGGCACGTTGCTGAAGGGCAGCGAGCACAACGATGCCTTTCTACCGAGCGACGATGGTCGCCTGAAGACCGCAACCAACAACTCTGGTGGCATCCAAGGGGGAATCAGCAACGGCGAGCCGATTGTGATCCGGGTGGCCTTCAAGCCAACAGCGACGATCCGCAAAGAGCAGCAAACCATCGATTCCGATGGCAAGGCCACCACGCTTGCCGGGAAAGGACGGCACGACCCCTGTGTTCTGCCCCGGGCCGTACCGATGGTGGAGGCCATGGTGGCGCTCGTTCTAGCTGATCACCTGCTGAGGCAGCAGGGGCAATGCAGCCTTTGGTGATCAGCTCACGTCAGCTCAAGTGACGTCAGACGGAAGCCACAGCTGAACTGCCGTTGGAGCTAACGCCCGCTCCAACGCTTTTCGCCTTGGCCGCGCTGCGGGTCCGAGTGCGTCGAGCGGGCTTTTTGCTGGCCTGCGCCTTGGCTGAGCCAGGTTGTTTCGCAGCCATCGTTTTCTTCACCGTTCGGCGTGTCCTACCGGTCGTGGCACGACTGCGATGGCTCAGCACGAGAGCCCATTCCTCATCACTGAGAGTGGAGGGTTTGCTGCCGTGGGCATAGGAGAGCTTGGCTGCCTTCTCGATGTCCTTGATCAAATTCGTCCAGGACGTGGCAAAGCGCTTGTCTGACTGCGATTTTGCACCACTTTCAACCAAGGTCTCCACAACCCCTGCAGCAGAAACCTTTTTGCGCCGGCGATTGAAGATCTCCTTCTGAAGCTGAGCGATCAGGGCATCGGCCTTGTCGCTGAGCTTGATCGTGAGCTGCGACATGACGCAGTTAGATAGCTATCTCATCTGTAGCATCTTGGACGCATGTCAACAAGTCGGTGGCGTCAAGGCTGAGTTGTCGATTGGCGCAACCAGTCGAGAAGTGCTTGAAAAGCAGGCGGCGAGCCCACAACCTTGCGCCCCAGCGCCACGGCACCATGACCAGCCTCAAGCCAGATAGGAATATCACCCACCTCAAGGCCACCCGCAGCGATCACGAAGGGCAAGGGGCCGAGAGGCGCATGCAATCGCCCCCAGTACCCGGGCCCAAGGTTGGCTGCGGGAAACAGCTTGACGACACGACATCCGAAGCGCAGGGCCTGATGCACTTCCGTAGGGCTAAAGACGCCAGGCACCAACAAGACTCCAACCTCCCTGGCTTGCTCCACTAGGTCTGGAGACCAGCAAGGAGCCATGGCATAGCTGAGGTTCAGGCATGACAGATCATGGAGCGCCTGAGGAGAGGTCACCGAAGCCGCTCCCAGATTCAAACCGGGACATTGATCCTGAACCCGTTGCATGAACGCGCCCCAACCCGGCTGGTCAAGCCAGGCCACCTCGAGATGGCGCAGACCTGCAGCGTGAAGCTGCAGCACTTGGTCCAACAGAGAAGAACCGGATGATGAAGGCCTCAGGTCGTCGGGCTCAGGTCGTACCACCAACAAAAGAGGCTGGTGCTGCAGGGATGCCACGAAGAGCTCCTGCCGCACCAGCCAAGGGTTGGATGATGAATCGAAATCAGACGTATTCGGCGATCCGGACGTCACGTTTGATCAGAAGCTCCTGAAGCTCTTCAGCGTCAACAGTCTCCTGCTCAACAAGCATCTCCGCCAATTCATCGAGAACGACGCGGTTGTCGACGAGAACCTTGGTGGCGCGCTTGTAGGCCACGTCCACCAGCTCAGAGACCTCCTTATCGATCATCGCGGCGGTTTCCTCAGAGAAATCGCGCTCGGCCGCAATATCGCGGCCGAGGAACATGCCTCCCTGAGCACGGCCCAGTGCCACTGGCCCCAACTCGTCGCTCATGCCAAAGCGGGTGATCATCTGACGTGCCGTCGAAGCGACCTGCTGAAGGTCGTTGGAGGCACCCGTGGTGACCTCGTCTTCGCCGTAGACGATTTCTTCAGCGACCCGACCACCGAGGGCAACAGCCATCTGGTTCTGGAGGTAAGCCCTCGAATACAGACCCGACTCCATCCGCTCTTCACTGGGGGTGAAGAACGTCAAACCACCAGCATTGCCACGGGGAATGATGGAGATCTTCTGGACAGGGTCGTAGTCAGGCATCAGGGCACCCACGAGAGCATGACCTGCCTCGTGGTAGGCGACCAGACGGGCACGACGTTCGCTCATCACGCGATCCTTTTTCTCCGGACCAGCCATGACCCGTTCAATGGCATCGCTGATCTCGTCGTTGCTCACTTCCGTGAGTTCACGACGGGCCGCAAGGATGGCGGCTTCGTTGAGGAGATTGGCCAGATCAGCACCGGTGTAGCCGGGTGTCCGACGAGCAACCTTGTCGAGATCGACATCCTTGGCCAACGTTTTGCCACGGGCATGGACACCAAGAATTTGTAGGCGTCCGGAATAGTCGGGGCGATCAACAGTGACCTGACGATCAAAACGACCGGGGCGCATCAAAGCTGCATCCAGCACATCGGGGCGGTTGGTGGCCGCCACAATGATGATGCCGGTGTTGCCCTCGAAGCCATCCATCTCCGTGAGGAGCTGGTTCAGGGTCTGCTCACGCTCGTCGTTACCGCCGCCGAGGCCTGCACCCCGCTGACGACCAACAGCATCGATCTCGTCGATGAAGACGATGCAAGGGGCGTTTTTCTTCGCTTGCTCGAAGAGGTCGCGAACGCGGCTAGCACCAACGCCGACAAACATTTCGACGAACTCAGAGCCGGAGATGGAGAAGAAGGGAACACCTGCTTCCCCTGCAACTGCTTTTGCCAGCAATGTTTTGCCGGTTCCAGGAGGACCCACAAGCAAGACACCCTTTGGAATCTTGGCGCCGACAGCCGTGAAGCGATCTGGGTTCTTGAGGAAATCGACGACCTCAGTGAGTTCAAGCTTCGCGCCTTCAATCCCGGCAACATCGGTGAAGGTCACCTGGGTGGAGGGTTCCATCTGGACCCTTGCCTTGCTTTTGCCGAACTGCATGGCGGGATTACCGCCACCACCGCCTTGGGCGCGACGGAAGAGAAAGAACAGCCCGCCAAGCAAAAGGATCGGGAAGATCAAGCTTCCAGCCGCCTGCTGCCAACCAGGGGTCTGGCGAGAGGGTTGAACAGCGATATCAACGCTGTGTTCGGTCAGCAAGCCGAGCAGCTCACGATCGGGAGCCAGATTGACCTGGGCACGGCGGCCGTCGTTTTCGACCACCTGAGCCGTGCCTTGGTCGGGCGCAATCAGCACACGGCTGATCTGGTCATCCTTCACTGCCTCAACGAACTCGCTGTAGCGCATGGTGTTCACCTGGGGCTGGCTGCCACCACCACCACCAATGAACGCTGGTGCAATCACAACAATCGCCAAGACCAGAAGGGCCCCGAGACCGATATTTCGCCAACGCTTGTTCACAGGTCGCCTCGTAGATGAAGGAATGTTAAACGGGTTCTCAGCCTTCAGGAGGCGCGGAGCACCTCAACCACGCTCTTGAAGGCGAACCATTCGGGAATTTCCTCCCCGCCGCGCAGCATCTTGCGGAACTGGGTGCCACTGAGCTTCTTCACGTGCAGCCCACGGGCTTCGGCATGCTCCGCCGTCACATAACCCTCTTCCTGGGTGTAGACGAGGTTCAGCGAAGGAACCGTTTCCATCGTGAGCTCGGGCGCACACTCCTTGGCGAAGTTCTGAGCGTCGTAGGGACCGTAGAAGTCGTCACCGGTCAGAGACGATTTGCAGCCCGCCATATCGCGGCCAATGATGAAGTGAGTGCATCCGTAGTTGCGGCGGATGATCATGTGCTGAAGGGCTTCACGCGGACCTGCCATATGCATCGCGTAGGGCAAATAGGCCCAGCGAATGCTGTCGTTGTTGACTTCAGCCGCAAGGCGCTCATAGGTCTGGAAGCGAACGGCACCGGGGATATCGTCCTGCTGCGTGGGGCCACAGGTCGGATGGACCAGCACCACAGCGTTGTCGCTGACGTTCTGTGCGTGCAAAGCACGGGTGAACAATTCGTAGTGAGCGCGGTGAATGGGGTTACGGCACTGGAACGCCACCACGTCCTCACCTTCAGGCAGCCCTGCCCGCACCTCTGCCGGGGTCTTGCAGGGGAACACCCGCTCGGGGAGAGCGAGACCCTTGAGGCTTCCACCCAGATAGAAGCGCTTGCGCTCCATGGTGATCATCCGCACTGCAGGATGCTCAATGGAGGTGGTGCCGTAGCAACCCTTGGCTTCGGCCACTTTGTCGGGCTCCCACTTGTCCTCCACCTCGAGAACAGCCAGATCCTGGCCCTTGTAGGTCAGCAGCAATGTGTCACCGACCGCGACGTCATCGCGGTCGGTGTCCATGACGATTGGCAGGCCGAACAGCTGACCTGCAGCAAGACGATGACCATTGACGACTGAGTTGTAGTCCTCCTGGTGCATAAACCCACGCAAGGGGGAGAAACCACCAACGCAGAGCAGCTCAACATCGCAAGCGTTGCGATCGGAGCACTCGATCGTTTTGGTTGCGGAGGCTTTAACGGCGGCACAATCCGCATCAGCCACCATCAGATCAACCAGAGTTCCGCCGTAGGGAGCGATCACACCGGATCGCTGGGCGGGAGCGGAAGCACTGGCGGTCATGGCTACAGAGAAAGATCGGGCGATTCTCCCAGATCACCGGAGGATTGCAACGGATCAAAAAAAAGGGGGCCTAAGCCCCCCAACGCAACCTGTTGTGGTGCGTGCGATCAGGCCTCTTCAAGGCGGCCATACAGCTCGCCGGTGATTTTGATATCGACCACTTCACGACCACCCATATCGGAGTCGGAGGGCTGGATGGCACTGAAGACGCCAGCAAATTCACCTGTTTCAGGATCGACCTGGGTGATGGAGAGGCTCATTGTTCCAACGCCATCGATATAACGCTTGTTGTTGTCCTTCTCGAGTTTCTCGTCGTCGCCACCAAGGGCGACAAGTCCCTGGGCGTACTGAACACCAGTGGTGAGAGCACGACCCTTGGGATCGATGAAGTTGCTGGTGCGATAGCTCGGCGTGCGATAGGTGCCTTCGAAGTCTGTGCTGGTGGTCAGAGCAGCACCTTCAGCAGTGGCATTGAGTGACTTACTAGAGAAGGTGAAGGGGAATTCCTCACCACCGGGCACCAGAACAGTGATCGGCTGAAAGTCGATACCGCCCTTCTCCTGGAATTGGAGCCCCGCTTCTGTGACGGTGAGATCTCCGAAGACAGAGTCGAGACTGGACGTGTAGCGGGTCAGGATCTTGCCCTCGACGAATTCAGCCTGCTGACGAATGTTCTTGGGCTCTTCCTTGGCGTAGACCTGAACGGGATGCATACAGATCTCGCGCAGCTCGTAGCTCCCACCAGCACTCAAAGGAATTGAGCCACGAGCTGAGTCCCCGATGGTGGGGCAATCGTTGGCTTTGCCGGTGTTGTGGATGTCGTCGTAGGTCACATTGGAGGCACCACGCTGAACAGCTTGACTGTCGCCGCTACAGGCCGTGGTGAAAAACGCGAGGCAGAGCGCCAGCACGACGGCCAGCAGAGGACGAATGCGCATGGAAAAAGCCAGTCGGCTGAACGCTAATGGGGACGGAATGCCGTCGAATCAGGATCCTACAGGGCGAAAAATGGCGGCAGGGCTAGCCTTTTGCAGCTCTAAACAACTTGTCGAAAGCGCGTGACCTCAAACGATCCAGCCTCGACCAAGGAAAGGATGGCTCCTTCGCTAGCCGCCCTGGGCGAGCTGGCAGAAGAGTTGCGGGGAAATCCGGAAGCACTTCTCATCCTGCTGCGCGAACTTGAAGCCCTGCATCGGGACGTTCAGGACGGTCCATTCCGCCAGAGCCTTCCCGAAAACCGCCAGAAATTGTTCACATTGCTGCAGGGCATGGAGAAAAACGGCGGCTGGCCTTACATCCCAAGGCTTCAGCTGCGCACCTTCATCGACCTGCTCGGTCAGGAATCCACCAACGCCGCGGCCTGATCTCGAAGTTTGAACAAGGCATCCAACAGCTGGTGGGAAAGCGTCAGCTTTGTCGTCACAGGCAGGTTCCGATTCCAACCTTCCCCCAACAACCAACCTCCATTCGGTTGGTCACCAAAACCCTGACCATCACGGTCTACGGGATTCACCATCATCAGATCACAGCCCTTCTCCAGGCGCTTGCTCTCAGCCTTCTCCAACAGATGCGTGTCATCACCTGTTAGCGCTGAGAATCCGAGAACCAACTGTCCAGGCCGGCGTTGACGGGTCAGATTTGACAGCAAATCAGGCACTTCGGTCCAACCGGACGACAAAACATCCTGGAGCTGCTTTTTGGGCATTTTTTCCTCAAAGGCAGCTTCCCGCCGAAGGTCAGCGACAGCGGCAGCCATCACAAGCACATCAGACGTCGGCAATGCCAGTTGCAGTGCTGAGCTGAGCTGAGCCGCACTCTCGACCGGCGTGCATTGCAACCCCTCAAGCCAGGCATCGGGGAGATCCAACGGACCATGCACCAACTGCACGGTTGCCCCTCTGAACCGTGCAGCTTGCGCCAGGAGCACTCCCATTCGACCGCTGCTGCGGTTGCTCAAAAAACGGGCCGCATCAATGGTCTCCTGAGTTGGTCCAGCCGAGACCAGAAGAGAAATCCCCGACCAATCACAGGTAGCGACAGGAGCATCAGGACCTCGGCTGAAGACAGATTCCGCCGCCAACTGAATCATGGTCGGGTCAGCCATTCGCCCATCACCAACGCGGTCGCAGGCCAGAAGACCGGACGTCGGCAGCAGAGGGACCACCTTGGGGAACTCTTGGATCTGCAGCCAGTTCCGTTGCACCGCAGGATGTCGCCACATGGCGGTGTTCATTGCGGGGGCCGCGATGACCGGACCTTCCGTTGCCAGCAAGACGCTGGCGAGCAGTCCATCCGCTGAACCCTGGCTCCAGCGCGCCAGGCTGCTTGCACTCAGGGGCGCGACGATGGTCAACTCCGCCCACTCGGCCAATTCGATATGAAGCGGCCGGGGCGCCGTGGGGTTCCACTGGTCCGCTTCGAGGTAACAGCGATGGCGGCTCAGGCTTGCCAGAGCAACGGGGCTCACCAACGCAGCACCACTCGGGGTGACAAGGCAGCAAACTTCTGCGCCAGCCTTGACCAGCGCACTCACCAACAACGGCGTTTTCACCGCAGCAATACTGCCGCTGACGGCCACCAGCACACGCCGCCCGTAGAGCGAAGACGCCTTGTCAGTCCTCATCGAAGGGTTCCTGGTCCACCAGGTGGTGGTAAGGCAGGATCAGTTCGGGGCGGTGGATGGCCAGCGCACGAAGAAGGTGCCAGTCAGACAAGCTGTCGAATGGCGAGGGATAGTCGTCCTCTTCGAGGCGACGGGCAAGTTCTGCCGTCGACGTCTCGTCAAAAGCATCCAGCCGTTCCTGCGTGAGCATCAAGCAGTCATCAGACGCTATTGATGACATTTTGACGCAGGCTGTGCCAGCTAGCGTTAGCCATCCGGGGAATTAGCTCAGTTGGTAGAGCGCTGCGATCGCACCGCAGAGGTCAGGGGTTCGAATCCCCTATTCTCCACTGCGTTTTTGCAGCGTCGCCTGCCACTGATCGGCCTGTTCGCGCTTGTGCTGTTCAGCACCGTGGCACGACCATCAGCCCTCCTGACCTTCGCACTCCTTGCCGCTGCCGGTGCGATAAGTCGCGCCCCATCACGCCGGATGTGACCCTTTATGAGGTAAAAGGGTGTTAAGTAATTCCCTGTAGCCGATGTCGCAATCGAAGCGAGAGCAGGTCGTTAGCCATCTGCGCTACATCCGCCAGGAACTGCGTGAAATGCACCAGGGCGTGATGGAAGATGGCCTACTCCCCGAGGCTGGCGAAGTGCGGGGTGTGATGGCGCAAATGGAAGCGCTGCTGGAGCTCCTCGAAGGCAAAGCGTCCAGAAAAGCGAAAGCTGAGACTAAATAGCCTGTAGCGCAACCGCTTGCCAAAGCCTCCAACGCTGGCTTTGCTTCGGCAGTCCCCATCACTTGGCCCGGGCTCATCCCGGGTTTTTTATTGAAATCTGCTATCAGTAGTGTCTGATGCCTGCAGGCTGCCTAGGTGTGGTGTAGACAGGGTGCGGCAGGGCATTGCCGGGTGATGGGGATCACTGGATTCAACCCTGCCTCTTCCCCCGATATCAATGCCGTGCGACGGCTCCAATCCACCCGATTGCAAACCAACGTCGGTACAGCAATCCAGAGACTGGATCGCTGGTCACGCAATCCATGGCGGAGATTATCTTTATTAGCCCTTGCCGGCCTGATCGGATTTTTGATCGGTAGCGCGCTCACCTCCGTCGCTGGCGCTCTCGGTCAAATGGACCCAGTGGCTGCACTTCTGGTGGTGCTGGGTGCTGAACTGACGATTCGACGACGACGCAGTTCAAAGCCCTCGCTGAAACTGCCGCAGCAACTGCTGGATCTTGGTCGCATTGGCTTTCTCTACGGTCTTTTTCTCGAAGGGTTCAAGCTGATCTGAAGCGGAACCGTTCAAAGCAGACAAAAGAGATTGCGGTTCATACCCTTCGGGAAGAATCCTCCGGCTGCAGATGGCAAGCAACCATTACTTCCTGGAGCTTGAACCACCTGCCGAGCGCTTGCGTCATGCCCCGCATGTGGTCATCGTCGGCGGCGGCTTCGCCGGGGTGCATGCCTGCAAGGCCCTGGCCAATGCCGATGTGCGCATCACCTTGATTGACAAGCGCAACTTCAACCTGTTCCAGCCGCTGCTGTATCAGGTGGCCACCGGATTGGTCTCAAGGAGTGATGTGGCCACGCCTCTGCGCGAACTGGTGGGCAAACAAGAGAACGTGCAGGTGTTGCTGGGGGAGGTCACCACGGTGAACCCGGAGGGCAAACAGATTGTGTTCAACGGCAAGGCCTACAGCTATGACCATCTGATCCTGGCCACAGGATCGGGCAGCACCTACTTCGGCCATGAGGACTGGCGCACATTTGCGCCCCCGATGAAAATCCTCGAGCACGCTGAGGAAATACGCCGCCGTCTGCTGATGGCGATGGAGCAGGCAGAACAGACACCGAATCCCAAGGCTCGTCAGTTCCTGCAAACGGTGGTGATCGTTGGAGCTGGGCCCAGTGGCTGCGAAATGGCTGGTGCTGTTTCAGAGCTGATGCGGTGGGCCTTGAACGATGCTTTCAAGCAGCTGGATCCCCAGAAAACGCGAATCGTGTTGGTGGATCCCGGCGACCGGGTGTTGAAAGCGATGCCGGCTGAGCTCTCCGAGAGGGCCCTGAAAACCTTGGAGGCAGATGGCATCGAATACATGCCGGAGAGCCGCGTCCAAACCATGCGGCCCGGAGAGGTTGTGATCGGTGGACCCAATGGAGACGTTCGGGTCCAAGCTGCAACGGTGATCTGGACCGCTGGCGTCAAGGCATCGCATCTGGGGCAGAAGCTGACGAATGCAACCGGTTGCGAGGTCGATCGCGGTGGACGGGTCGTGGTCAACCCCGACTTCTCGATCCCGAGCCACCCTGAGATCCGGATCGCAGGAGATCTCTGCAGCTACAGCCACACCGTGAATGGCAAGCCGCTTCCAGGAATGGCGGCTCCCGCCAAACAGGCCGGCACGTTCATCGGCAAGGACATCGCCGCGATCGTGGCAGGACACGCCCGCCCCACGTTTCGCTACGTCGATTTCGGCAGCATGGCTGTGGTTCATGGCAGTGCCGTTGCCGACCTGCAGGGTTTCAAATTTTCAGGACGGCTGGGCCTGCTGCTGTGGGCCATCGTTCACCTGGCCTTGATACCGAACCGAGAGAACCGAATCACCTTGAGCATCAAATGGCTGTATGCCCTGGCGACCCGGCAACGTGCCTCCGTTCTGCTCACAGGCATGCCCAGCCAGCATCTGGCCCTTGATGCAGAAGATGCTCATTTCCCGATGGCCAGCGGAACGGGCCCGTCAATCGCCGAACCCGATGCTGCCCTCAAGGCAGCGATGGACTACTACGCCCACCAACTCACTGGCCTCCCTCAAACTCAGGAGCTGCTCGACACCAAGGAAGCCTCCGTGGCGGATTCAGAGGCAGCCATTAAATAAAGCAAGGCCATCCGGGTGGGCACACCGTTCCTGACCTGCTCTTCCACCAGGCTGACGCGTGGGTCATCCAAGAGCGACCCGGTCAATTCAACGCCTCGGTTCACCGGACCAGGATGCAGAACTGGAACCTGCTGACCGCAGAGCTGCATGCGCTCATGGCTCAGTCCGAAGTCGCGGTGGTAGCGCTCCAGGCTGGTGAGCAACTGCTGGCCCATCCGTTCCTTCTGAAGCCGCAGTGTCATCACGGCATCAGCTCCTGGCAGCGCATGCTCCAGGCGCCGTATCACGCTGACCTTGCCCCGCTGCGGTACCGGATCCTTGAGCAGACCTGGGGGCGGAGCATCAACGAAGGCCGCAAAATCCACTGGGACGAGGCTCGGCGGACCACACAAGACCACATCAGCTCCACAGGCCGTCAAAGCCCAGAGATTGGAACGGGCCACCCGCGAGTGAAGAATGTCGCCGACGATCACAATGCGGCGTCCCTGCAGCGATTCCGGCATGGGGTGCTGAGGGGAGAAATGCCGAGCCAGGGTGAGCAGATCCAGCAGTCCCTGACTGGGATGGCTGTGGAGACCATCACCACCATTGAGCACGACGGTGCGTTCACCCATCTGCTGCAGGTCCAACGCCAGTTGCTGCGGCACACCGGTAGAGCGGTGGCGCACCACCAACACGTCGGCCCCCATGGCCACGTAGGTGCGCGCCGTGTCAAGAACACTTTCCCCTTTGCTGAGGGAGCTGCTGGAGGGTGAAAAGCTCATGACGTCTGCCGACAGACGTTTGGCCGCCAGCTCAAAACTGCTGCGGGTTCGGGTGCTGGGTTCAAAGAACAGCGTGGCAACCAAGCGGCCTTGCAGCGCAGGAAGCTTTCGGGCACCGGTGATCGGAAGCGAACGAAACCGCTGGGCCAGCTCAAGCACCGCAGCGAAGTCTTCTCGCGAGAACGACGCGAGATCAAGAACATGCCGATGCGGCCAGCCACTCATGAAGGTTGCTCCAGCGATGGCGTCCAGCACTGTGCCTTGGGCGGCATGCGATCACCCCGGGCTCGCCTGCTGACACTGCGACTACTCCGCAGATACCAGCGCCACGGGGTTGCTGCGCCCTGGGAGATGCCGATCCGCGTTGTTGTCACAAGATCCTGGCTGTCAAACGTGTCTGACCTCAGGGCCATCCACACCTCATGTTCGCCCGTCACCGGACAACTGTCATCACTGCGATCAAGCCCAAAACGTCGCGCGAGCAAACCGGGGCCTGCCGCGATCCGCTCCGGTTCATCAGGAAGGGCCACCGCGCGCAGCAACACACCGTTAGCCCATCCACCCCGATCGGTGACCACGTTCACGCAGTGGTGGATGCCGTAACTGACATAGACGTAAAAGCGCCCAGGCGGACCAAACAGGGTTTCGTTTTGAGGCGTCCTGCGCCGATAACCATGACAGGCGGGGTCGTCCTGTGAATACGCCTCTGTTTCCACAATCACGCCCCAGAGAAGGCGTCCATCGTCTAAGAGTTTCACCAACCGACAACCAACCAACTCAGGACCCACAATCTGAGCTGGTCGCGCAAAGAAACTGAGCGGAAGCGGAACGAAATCGATGACAGCCTGCCGGCTGGCGGCCACGCTGGTTCCAGCTTGAACTCTGCAGGCTTTGGACAGCAACCTCCAGGCACGGCGTGATGGGGTGTTTCTGTTGCTGGCAGGCCTGTTCCTGGGGACCCTGGGAATGCTCAACATCCTTGGGCTGACCCGATTCCTTCAACTTGGCAGCATTGGAAGCTGGCCGATCGTGGTAGCCGTTGGCGCACTGCCCTATCCGATCACCTTCCTCTGCACCGATCTGATCAGCGAAATCTGGGGTGAGCAGAAAGCCAATCAAGTGGTCTGGGTCGGGCTGCTGCTCAACGGCTGGGTGATGCTGATTCTCTGGCTGGGAGGGGTGCTGCCAGCCATGAGCGGAAGCGATGACAGCACCTTCCGCACCATTCAGCAACTCAGCTTCGGATCGGTAGGAGCCTCAATGGTGGCGTACCTCACAGCGCAATTCGTTGACGTGCGGCTGTTTCATTTTTGGAAACAGCTCACCAACGGCAAAGCGCTTTGGCTGCGCAACAACGGCTCCACAATGGTGAGCCAACTCGTGGACACGAGTGCAGTGGTTTTGATCAGCCACTACGGAGCCCATGTGCTCCCTGTGCAACCAGAACGCTCCGTGATGCCTCAGCTGATCAGCTTTATTGCCAGTGGGTACCTGTTCAAAGTACTGGCAGCGCTCACCGACACCCTGCCGTTCATCTGGCTCACGGGATGGCTGAGGGAGTGGCTGGAGCTGAGCGATACCAACGATCCTGGCTTGGAACAACAGACCTAATCGCAACGCCCAAGGAGGACTGTGAACAATCCAATGCTCAACTTCCTGCGCTATCGAGGAATCGAACGCCTGAGGTTGGAAGGAAAGCCAGAGGCCTTGGTGCGCAAGGCTTCACAACGACTGCGTGATCGTGCAACCATTGCCCCCAACAGCTGTGATGTCATCGCCATTGCCGGAAATGAAGAGGCTTACATCGCAAAATTTATTCATCACTATCTACACCTAGGCTTCGCACATTTATTCGTCGGAATCAATAATTGCCAAGATCAAACACCAAGAATTCTCAAAAAGATCGCGCAGCATAACCCCAATGTGCACATCTTCAACACCGACCAACCACAGAAATATCACCGCCAGAAAGGATCCTACGCAGCACTGTTAAACGCTGCCTCAAAAAGCAGTTCATCCAGCCACTGCCTTGTGGTTGATGTAGACGAATACTGGTTTTCCAATCAGCCCGAGCAAGCCGTTACCGATCACCTGGAGGCCATCCAGCCTTTCGATGTGATGTTCATCAACTGGCTGTGCAGCTATGGCCAACTTCACGCACAACCCATTACAGACCTAACAGGCGCAAGCATTCTGCTCAAGCAAAGCCAGGGCAAGAGCATGTTCCGCTATGACTGTGGTCTACATGAAATCCGATGCCACGCTCCAAAGCTCGACAATCCAAAAAATTCAATTTTTTGCTCTAATCGTGGGGAAAAGCTATCATGGGAGAAAACAGAAAGCGGCATTTCAAAGAGAAACATACCCCAGCACCTGCGTAATATTAAAACTGACAAATTTCAACCCAATTGCGACACGCCAGCATCCTGGATTCTCCACCAGATCGTTCGCAGCGAAGTCGAGTATGCACTCAAACTTTTCCAGCCTCGCGCGACACAACAACCGCGCCCCTTCAAAGACAATCGCAATGGCTGGCTAATACCAAAGGAGAACAAAAAGCAGAGACGCTTTTTCAGCTCTATCCTTTCAGAGGCGACAGCGACCAAAAAATATCAAGATTCCTATGAGCATTTTCTCCAGACATGCAATATTCTTGAATTGGTGGAATTTGCGCATCAAAGAATTCAGAGCGAAGCGGTAAAACGCCGCATCGATGCCATGACATACGACGTGATCCGATCACACCAAAGCATCTGGCGAAAAACATTCCGGGGCACCCGATTTCTTAATCAACTTGAACGCAGGCTGCAGACGCCTGATCGCGGACATTTAATCCGGTTGTTTGCAGGTCGTCGCAAACAACCCCCACAAGGTTCAAGCTCGCCAGACTGATCTCATCGCATGGGACCCCGATGGACGCAGCCACCTCCAGCTTCAACCTCGGCACTGTGCTTCTTGGCAGCATCGTGCTGTTCCCTTTGGCCTGCCTGTTTTTCGGGACACGCGGTGGCTACTACAACACCGACAAGTACGACGGCAACGGAACCGCCCACTGATCGGCTGAGATTGAGCGATCATCAGGTCATTGGCTCAGCCTGAATGACCGCTGCAACTCCCGGTCCTGTCGACAGTACGGACACCATTCGTCTGGCCCTGCGCAGTTGGCCTGAAGTGGAGACCTACCTCCAAGACTGCAAAGGCGTGATCATTCCCCTTGGATCCACCGAGCAGCACGGTCCCACTGGAGCCATCGGCACCGACGCCCTCACCGCAGAAGCGGTCGCCCTCGAAGTGGGCCGTCGCACCGGCGTGTTGGTCACCCCAGCCCAGGCCTTCGGCATGGCAGAACACCACCTTGGCTTCGCTGGAACGATGAGCTTGCAGCCAGCCACACTTCTGGCCGTTCTGCATGACCTGGTGTTGTCCCTTGGGCGACATGGCTTTGAAAGGGTGTTTGTGATTAATGGCCACGGCGGCAACATTGCAACAGCCAAAGCAGCTTTTGCCCAGGCCCACGGCACTGCCACAACCCGAAATCTTCCGGTCGCCCCCCAACTGCGTTGTCGTCTGGCCAACTGGTTCATGGCCGGACCCGTGATGCGCCAGGCCCGCGATCTCTATGGCGACAAAGAAGGGCATCACGCCACACCGAGCGAAATCGCTGTCACCCTCGCTGTGGAGCCCAGTTTGCAGAGCAAGCAGCGTCCACTGCCCGACCCCGCCCCGGCAGGTCCGATTCACGGACCAGATGATTTCCGGCGCCGTCACCCCGATGGACGCATGGGGTCTCATCCCTCCTTGGCCACTGCCCAGCAGGGTGATGCCTTGCTGGAGACAGCTGCCACCGCGCTGAGCGAGGATCTGCGCACGTTCCTCGGCGAGTCATGAGCCAGATTTCCAGCGACGACGTCCGCAAGGTGGCCCATCTCGCCCGCCTTGATCTGCCCGAGGAGAAAATTGCGACCTACACCGATCAGCTCGAATCGATCCTCGAGTACGTCGGTCAGCTCCAAGAGGTGGACACCAAGGGCGTTCCGGAAACCACAAGAGCCGTTGAAGTGACCAATGTCACCCGGGCGGACGGAGTACAGCCAACACCCGTGCGGGAGGAGATTCTCAGTCAGGCGCCCCAGAGGGAGGGGGACTTCTTCAGGGTTCCAAAGATCCTCGCCGACTGAATCAGACTTATCGGGATACCCAGCGTTTGGCTTCCGTTTTGATCGCAATGCGATCAACAAAGCCAAGCCAGTGACGTCGCAGCCCTCGTCCGGGCATAAACCGGGCAGCACGCCTCATTTTTCCGCTGCGACGCTTGTGACTTCGGACACCCACAAGGATGTCGTACAGGAAGTTGTAGCCATCCCTGCGGGTCTCAAAAATGCCCAACCGCTGGGGAGATCCTTTGGAATCGAGCAGAGGCTTGGTGGCCTCATAGGCCGGTTTGTACTCAAACCAGGGAATCGAAGGCCAGAGGTGATGAACCAAGTGGTAGTTCTGGCCCATGATCAGCCAGTTCATCAGGCTGCCGGGGTAGATCCGAGCATTCGTCCAGCGGTTGCGAGACGTGAACGGCCGATGCGGGAGGTAGTCGAAGAAAAGCCCCAGTGTCACCCCAACCATCAAGGCAGGCGCGAACCAGCAGTTGAAGATGAATGGCAGAAAGTCAAAGCGCGCCGCAGCAAGAACTATCACCACGAAGATGCTGCGTTCCAACCCCCACTGCATCAACTCCCAGCGCCGCCAGAGGCGTCGCTGAAAGAAAAACCACTCGTGGTAAAAAAATCTTGGTGCGATCAGCCAGAGCGGTCCAAACGTGCTGACGATGTGATCAGGATCGTTCCTCGGATCATTGACGTGGGCGTGATGCTCCAGGTGCACCCGAGTGAAAACGGGGAAACTGAACCCGAGTAGCAGCGCTGAGCCATGACCCATGGCTTGATTCACCCATCGATTGGGGTGGGCCGCGTTATGGCAGGCGTCATGGATCACCGTTCCTTCCAGGTGCAGCGCAAGAAATCCGGTGCAGAGAAGCACTTGCAAGGGCCAAGCCGCCACAAACCAACCCCAGATGGTTAAAGCGGCCAGCGCATATCCCCCGAGGAACAACCCAACGGTGGGATTCCAAAAGGCAGGGGGGTCAACAAATTCTCGGGGTACCGAGCGGTAAGCCACTCCAACCGGACGAGGCTGCTGTTGTTGAGCAGTGCTCTGATGCATCCGGAGGACAGGCAACAAGTCTGGAACGTTCCCGAACCACCGTAGGGAAAGGAATGCCCACCGGGGGACTTGAACCCCCACGACCGAAGCCACTGGTACCTAAAACCAGCGCGTCTACCAATTCCGCCAGGTGGGCAATGCGCCAACTTTAGAGATCGCCCCAGAATGGGAGCAGTCCGCATCAACACGGATGCTTGCGACCCTAAGCGGCGATTTCTGCCTCCTGCTTGGCCTTGCACTCCTGCTGCTTCCCCTGTTGGCCGTTGAACTCAGTCGCCCGCGCGATGGTGTGTGGGGAGCGGTGGTGTTGCTACTGGGTCTCGTGCTGGTCACCAGCAGTGACCGGCTGAGGGGAGCCCCGATGCTCGCGGTTCTCTGCGCCGGTTTATTGATCGCTCGCTTGGGCACTGAGGTCGGACAAGCCCGGTGGAACACTCTCAGCGAAACAGAGCAGCAGCGTTTTCAATCGCTCGACCACTGGCGCACCAGCGTTCGGCAGCTCCTCATCACCACAGGCCGCGTTGGGGAAGGCATCAGCGGCATCGCCAAACAACTCAAGCCGACTGGGAAATCAGGGGTCACCGAGAAAAAATGGGTACGTCCCGAGTCCCCTGAAAACGCTGCCGCTAGCGATGACGCTGGTTCAGAAATGACCAGCACCGAGCCTGTCCCACCCGCCGATGCCACATCCCCAGAGGGCGAGGACTGATAATCCCGAGGCCAGAGCAGGGACCCCGTGAGCAAGGAGAAGCGCGACGCCGCCGCCGAGGGACGTCCCTCCTACAAAGACACGCTCAACCTGCTGCAGACGGGTTTCGGCATGCGCGCCAATGCCGTCCAACGCGAACCGGAACTGCAGTCCTTCTGGAAGAAGCAAGGAATCGACGGCGAGCTGGGCCTCAAGAACAGCGGTCCAACGTTCACTCTCCACGATGGCCCGCCCTACGCCAACGGCGCTCTTCATATGGGCCATGCCCTCAACAAGGTGCTGAAGGACGTCATCAACAAATATCAGGTGTTGAACGGGCGGCGGGTGCGTTACGTCCCTGGCTGGGACTGCCACGGTCTCCCGATCGAGCTCAAGGTGCTGCAGTCGATGGATCAGGAGCAGCGCAAGGCGCTGACACCGATCAAGCTGCGCAAAAAGGCAGCCGCCTACGCCCGCAAGCAAGTGGATGGCCAGATGAAAGGCTTCCAGCGCTGGGGAATCTGGGCCGACTGGGACAAGCCTTATCTGACTCTGCAGAAGGAATACGAATCCGCCCAGATCCGGGTGTTTGGCGAAATGGTGCTCAAAGGGCACATCTATCGAGGGCTGAAGCCGGTGCACTGGAGCCCGAGCTCCCGCACAGCGTTGGCCGAGGCCGAACTGGAGTACCCCGACGGCCACACCAGCCCCAGCGTCTACGCCGCCTTTCCTGCGGTGGAGCTGCCAGCGTCCCTTCGGGATGCGCTCAAGGCTGATGGCATCGAGCTGCCAACCGATACAGAAGGTCTGGGCAAAGCCCTGCAGGTCGCCATCTGGACCACCACGCCCTGGACATTGCCGGCGAACCTGGCGGTGTCCGTAAACGAACGGCTCGACTACGCCCTTGCCGACGACGGCGCAGGCCGCCTGTTGCTGGTGGCGACTGATTTGATTGCCTCGCTGAGCTCAACCCTGGAACGCCCGCTGACCCGGCGCGCCACGGTCAAAGGCGCCCTGCTCGCTGGTTTGACCTACCGCCACCCTCTTCTTGATCGCAGCAGTCCGGTGGTCATCGGCGGCGACTACATCACCACTGAATCGGGCACGGGCCTCGTGCACACCGCTCCTGGTCATGGCGTCGATGACTTCCACACCGGCCAGAAGAACGGCCTACCTGTGCTCTGCCCCGTGGACGAAGCCGGCAACCTCACCGAGGAGGCCGGGCCGTTCGCGGGACTGAACGTTCTCAAGGATGCCAACGCCGCGATCATCGAGGCGCTTGAGGCCGCAGGCTCCCTGCTCAAGCAGGAGGCCTATGGCCACCGCTACCCCTACGACTGGCGCACCAAGAAACCGACGATCTTCCGGGCCACTGAGCAGTGGTTCGCCTCCGTGGAAGGGTTCCGTCAACAGGCACTCGATGCGATCGCTGAGGTGGAGTGGACTCCCGCCTCAGGTCGCAACCGCATCGAATCGATGGTGAAAGAGCGGGGCGACTGGTGCATCTCACGGCAGCGCACCTGGGGCGTACCGATTCCCGTCTTCTATCACCGCAGCAACGGTGACGTGCTGCTGAATGCCGACACCCTGGCTCACATCGAAGGACTGATCGCCGAACACGGTGCCGACGTCTGGTGGGAAAAAGACGAAGCTGATTTGCTGCCGGCCTCCTATGCCGACCAGGCCGATCAGTGGCGGAAGGGCACCGACACCATGGATGTGTGGTTTGACTCCGGCTCGAGCTGGGCCGCTGTCGCCAGTCAGCGCGACAACCTCAGCTATCCCGCCGACCTCTACCTGGAAGGATCCGACCAACACAGGGGCTGGTTCCAGAGCTCACTGCTCACCTCGGTCGCCGTCAATGGCCATGCGCCCTACAAGCGGGTGCTCACCCATGGCTTCGCCCTTGATGAGAAGGGCCGCAAGATGAGCAAATCCCTCGGCAATGTGGTCGACCCGATGGTGATCATCGAGGGTGGCAAGAACCAGAAGCAGGAACCGCCCTATGGAGCCGATGTTCTGCGGCTGTGGGTGAGCTCGGTGGATTACTCCGCCGATGTGCCGATCGGAGCCGGGATTTTGCGCCAGCTGGCGGATGTGTACCGCAAAGTGCGCAACACCAGCCGTTACCTGCTCGGCAACCTGCACGACTTCCATCCGGCAACCGACGCCATCCCCGTGGCCGAACTGCCGTTGCTTGACCGCTGGATGCTGCAGCGCACAGCCGAGGTGATGGATGACATCACAGAAGCCTTCGAAAACTTCGAATTCTTCCGTTTCTTCCAGCTGCTGCAGAACTTCTGCGTCACCGATCTGTCGAACTTCTACCTCGACATCGCCAAGGACAGGCTCTACGTGAGTGCCCCCCAGGACCGGCGCCGGCGCAGCTGCCAGACCGTGATGGCCCTGATCATCGAACGCCTGGCCGGGCTGATCGCTCCGGTGCTGTGCCATATGGCCGAAGACATCTGGCAGAACCTGCCCTACCCAGTCGAAGAGACCTCGGTCTTCCGCCGCGGCTGGCCCACGGTTCCAGCGGACTGGCGCGATAGCGCCCTCAGCGCTCCGGTTCAACAGCTAAGGGAGCTGCGCGCTGCCGTGAACAAAGTGTTGGAAGACTGCCGCGGCCGTCAGGAACTCGGCGCATCGCTTGAGGCATCAGTGCGGATTGATGCCCGCCGCCCGGAGCTCCAGGCCGCTCTCTCCTGGCTCAATGAGGAGGGAGATGCAGAGGTGGACGGCCTGCGGGACTGGCTGCTGGTCTCACAACTGCAGATCGGTGGCGAGCCCTGGGCCGAACTGCTGGCCAGCCAAGACGACGACCTCGCGTTGATCGAGGTGAGCCGAGCGCGGGGCATCAAATGCGAACGCTGCTGGCACTACGAAGGGGATGTGGGTCAACATCCAGACCACCCCCACATCTGCGGACGCTGTGTCGGCGTCCTGGAACGCCGAACTCACCAATTGGCCTGAACCAAGAGGTCGTTCGGCGGCATCGGTCCAGCCAGCACAACCTCCTGGGTGGGCGATAAGGGCCCCTGAAGCAACTCGGCCTGATCCAGGCTTGTTCCCTCAGGGAGAACAGGGGCATCAGGGTCAAAGGCGGTTGGATGGGTTGTGCTGCTGCTGAATCCACGAAAAATCAGCAATTCAAAAGGCACATCCCCCACCTGCCCCCGAAGTCGGACGACCCTCTGGGACTCAAGACGCGTTCGTTCCTCGAAAGCCTGAACCACCGCTTGATCCGTCATCAGAAATCGCCCGCCACACGCCCGAAGCGGGGCAGGCGTACCAACAACCACTGCAGCAGCCCGGCCAGGTAGGCCACCAGGGCGACATATCCCACAAAGGCGGCAACGGCCTCAGTCCACTGACCACCGAATAAAAAATTGAACACCGTGGCCGCCAGGCCATGGATGCCCTGGGGAGCCTCAAGCCACGTCAAGCAGGAGGACAACGCCAGCTGCTGCATGCAACGCAAGCCTGTGATGCTCATCACCAGGCTGAGGAGTCCAAAACCACTGAACGCCCAACGCCAAACCTTCACAGCCAACGGCAGGGGACGCCAGGACGGTTGATCGGCCAACTCCTCATTGATGTCAACCCAGAACCACAGGCTGATCACCATCAAGACCGGAGCGACAGCAGCAGTGGCGTAGCCCAGGGGTCGTTGATCCATGAGAAGCAGCAGGCTGATCGCCATCAGGCTGGCCACCTTCCAATAGATGCCCAGAAGCCGAAGCACCATCGGCTCGCGACGCCATGCCGACCAGATCAACAAGACCAAAGGCACACCAACAGCAAAGGTGGCGGCCAAGCGATAGGTCAGCCACACCAGAGCGCGGTACGTGAGCTCGTTCACTGAGGACTGTCACAGTCTCGCCATTATCAACGTCCCGAGCTGAGCTCCAGGGTTGATAGGGTCCGCTTCATGGCACCGTTTGCACCGTTCAGCTGGTTCCGATCCGGGGGCACTGAAGTCAGTTGCCGATCAGGGCTTTCTGCCAAAGCGTCTCTGGACGAAGCGGTGCGGGACGTGGTCGAGCAACTGGGTCGACCCAGGGGCGAAGCCGATCTCGCACTCGTCTTCACCTCAACCGGTTACGCCACCGACCTACCTCGGTTACTGCCGATGCTTCGCGCCCAAATCAGCGCGAAGCATTGGATCGGATGCACAGGTGGAGGCGTGGTGGGCACCCGCGGCGACGGTAGTGCCTCGGAACTGGAGCAGACACCGGCCTTGAGCGTGACATTGCTCTCCCTGCCGGGGGCATCCATCACAACCCGCCACCTCAGCACAGAAAAACTGCCTGATCTTGATGGAGCGGCCCAACGATGGCAGGACTGGGTCGACATCACACCGGAGGATTCCCGGAGCCAGATCCTCCTGATCGACCCCACCAGCAGTGGCATCAACGATCTGATCAGCGGGCTGGACTATGCCTACCCGGATGCCGAGAAGATTGGCGGGATCGCAGCGCCCCACAACAGTCCGCACGGATCACTGCTGCTGGATGACCGCATCCTCACAGGCGCAGTGGTCTGTTCGATCGGGGGTCGCTGGCGACTCGAAACAGTGGTGGCGCAAGGCTGTCGTCCCATCGGCCCGGTGTTCTCGATCGAACAGGTGCAGCGCAACGTGCTGTTGGAACTGAATGATGGCGGCAACAAAGCCAGCCCCATCGCCTGCCTGCAGCGGGTCCTAGCCGACCTCAGCGAACAGGAGCGCGAGCTAGTGCGTCACTCACTATTCCTCGGCGTGGAACGCAGCAGCCTGCGACTGAATTCCAACGGAGCAACCTCAGAAGCAAGTGCATTCCTCATGCGCAACCTGATTGGTGTGGATCCCAGCAACGGCGCCGTGGCCGTTGCAGAGCGAGTGCGCGCCGGCCAAAACGTGCAATTCCATCTCCGTGAAGCCACCGCATCTCAGGACGAGGCCCTTGGGTTGCTGAAGACAGCCACGGCTGATCCAGGCGACACGATCCACTTCGGGCTGCTGATGGCCTGCTTGGGACGAGGCAAGGGACTGTTCGGTCGTGCCGATGGCGACATCAGCCTGGCGCGCCAACTCATGCCGGAGCTTCCCGTGGCAGGAGCGTTCTGCAACGGTGAGATTGGGCCCATTGGCGGAACGACGCATCTGCACGGCTACACCGCCTGCTGGGGCTTGCTGCGTCAGGACCCCGACAGCTCCTCTGGCAGTGGCTCTGACAATCTCAGTTGAGCGAGATCGCACCGCCTCGAAACCTTGCGTCAGCACGTCAATCCCCTCAGTCGCTTCTTTCAGCTGCCGCTGCAACTTCCACAACCTGAGGAGCTATTCCGGGTTCCTGATCAACCGATCCACCTCGACATCGGTTGCGCCCGTGGGAAATGCCTGCTGGGTCTGGCCGAACGTGATCCCCACTGGAACCATCTCGGCGTTGAAATCCGCCGACCCCTGGTGACTTCCGCCGATTGTGATGCGCTTGCCTCGGAGCACGGCAATGTCCGGATCCTGTTCTGCAACGCCAACATCAGTCTGGAAGGCTGGATGAAGGCCCTGGAGCAGGACCGGCTGCAACGGGTCTCGATCCAGTTTCCCGATCCCTGGTTCAAAAGGCGGCACCGCAAGCGACGGGTCTTGCAACCGGCGCTGCTCCTCGCCATCGCGACGGCTCTCCAGCCCGGCCGTGAACTGTTTCTTCAGAGCGATGTTCTGGAAGTCATTGAGCCGATGGTGGCTCTCACGGAACTCAGCGCCTGCTTTAACCGGCCGGCCGAGGATCAGCGTCCCTGGCGAAGCGAGAACCCACTTCCGGTTCCCACGGAACGGGAGCGCTACGTGCTCGAACAGAGCCTCCCCGTCTACCGGGTGCTGTACCGCAGAAACCAGAGTCCGCTTCCTTCCGTGTCAGATCTGGAACAGCGTTGGCAGGAGATCGATAATCCGGCGGAAGCACTCACCACCTGACCCCCACGATGGCCTCTGCGGATGCAACCCAGGCGGCGAGCGGTGGTCCACTGTTGGCGCGCTGGCAGGGGCTGATGGCACCGGGTCAGGCGGTGCTGAAACGCCTAGAAGGACTGGCGGGGCTGCTGCTGCTGGTGCTGCTCAGTGGTCTTCCCGTGTTTACACGCACGGGATTGGCCCTGGTGATTGCAGCCTGCGGCGCCCTATGGCTGCTCTGGTGCCTTTGCAGCCCGCCACGCCGCATCGGGGCCATCTCGCTTTGGCTGATGCTCTTTCTCGCCATCGCGATTGTGGCGACGGGTTTTTCGCCTGTTCCGATCGCTGCCAGTAAAGGCCTGATCAAACTGCTCAGCTACCTGGGCGTCTATGCCTTGCTCTGCAAACTGCTGCTGAGCAATGAACGATGGTGGAACCGGCTGGTCGCCGGACTGCTGAGTGGCGGCCTGCTCAGCAGTGTTCTCGCCTTGCGTCAGCTCTATGTCTCAAGCGAGGAACTGGCGGGCTGGGCGGATCCAAATTCGGTCAGCGCCGGCACCATTCGGATCTATGGCCCCCTGGGAAACCCCAATCTACTGGCGGGGTATCTGCTGCCACTGATCCCCTTCGCGGCGATCGCTCTGGTGCGGTGGCGTGGAGTAGGAGCCCAGCTGTTTGCTGGCACCACATTGGTGCTCGCAGGAACAGCCACGCTGTTCACCTACAGCCGAGGGGGCTGGCTGGGAATGGTGGCTGCCGTCGCCGTGCTGCTGCTGTTGCTGCTGCTGCGCTGGACCCGCCACTGGACTCCGTTCTGGAGAAGTCTCGTCCCCCTAGCAGTCTTGGTCGTTGGGGCCGCTTGTCTTGTGGTGGCGGCCACCCAGATCGATCCCATCCGCACGCGCATCTCAAGCCTGCTGGCAGGACGAGGCGATAGTTCCAACAATTTCCGCATCAACGTCTGGATGGCGGCCATCCAGATGGTGCAAGACCGTCCCTGGCTTGGCATCGGCCCTGGCAATGCAGCCTTCAACAGCATCTACCCCCTGTATCAACAGCCAAAGTTCAACGCCCTCAGTGCCTACTCCGTTCCTTTGGAAATCCTGGTGGAAACCGGCATCCCTGGGCTATTGGCCTGCCTGGGATTGCTCGTCAGCAGCCTGAGGCAGGGCCTGAAGCAGCTCAACACGGACGGGCCAAGCGCGTTGGCGGCCATCGCCAGCCTTGCTGCCATCGCTGGCCTGCTGATGCAGGGCAGCACCGACACGATCTTCTTCCGCCCCGAAGTGCAACTGATCGGCTGGTTTGCCCTGGCCACCCTGGTGAGTCGACCCGGAAAATCATGACGCTGCTCGCAGGATTCGATGCCGGACAGACCCACACACGCTGCCGCCTCAGCCTCGTTAAGGACGGCTTGCTTCAGCCTGTTGGTGAGGGCGAGGGGCCCGGCGTCAGTCATTTGGATGCCCCTCTGGGTGAGCAACGTTTTCTCGAAGCGATCCGCACAAGTGCACAGCACGCCCTCAAAGATCACCCCACTGGCGTGATCCAGGCAGCCGTTGTCGGAGCCAGCGGCATCGAACACGGCACAGGGTTGCAGCAGCGCGCCGAAGCATTGGTGGGTCATGCCCTGGCCATCGGTGATGGCTCAAGACTGGGCAAGGTGCTGGTCACCGGAGACGAACGCACGGCGTTGCGAGGTGCAATTCCTGAAGGTGCAGGAATCCTGGCGATCAGCGGCACGGGAATGATCGTGCTGGGCAGAGGCGAGGACGGCCATGAACACCGCTGTGGCGGCTGGGGATGGCTGCTCGATGGAGCCGGCTCAGCCTTTGACCTCGGCCACCAGGGATTGCAACTGACCCTGCGCATGGCCGATGGGCGCCTGCCCGACCATCCACTGCGCCTGCAGATCTGGAATCAGATGGGATGCGACAGCCACGCAGCGGTGAAAGCCCGGGTGGTGCAGCACGACTTCGGCACGGCGGACTTCGCGGCCTTGGCTCCGCTGGTAGTAGAGGCGGCATCCCAGGGCTGCTCGGGCGCGGAAGAGATCGTGCAGCGATCAGCAGCAGCCCTCTCCAACTGCATCAGCACCGTGGCCGAGCAGCTTTCGCTGTGCTCCCCCCTGGTGGTCTGCCAGGGGGGAGCCATCACCCATCTCATGGGTTTCCGCACAGCCGTGCAGCAGACCATGCGTCAGTCGATACCCGTTACCCGCTGGGGTGAGGCCAAGGGTGATGCCTGCGATGGCGCTCTGCTGATGGCGCAGGACTTGACCGTCAGGCCACGTTGAGATGGTCTTCGGCAATAGCAGCAAGATGTCCTGTCCATTGCTCAACAGCTTCTGACTGCTCGGCTTCCACCATCACCCGCAGCACCGGCTCCGTACCGCTAGCTCGCACCAGAATGCGACCGCTCTCTCCCATCGACTGCTCCGCCGTGGCAATGGCGTCGGTGAGGGCCGTGCACTTGCTCCAGTTCTTGCGTCGCGCACGATCCATCACCCGCACATTGACCAATTTCTGGGGGTAGGCCTGAAAACTGCGGTCCAACCAATCGCTGAGGGTGATGCCCTGGGCATGACACAGGGTGGCCAGCTGCACAGCGGTCAGAACACCATCGCCACATAGCCCGTGGGAGGCCGAAAGGATGTGACCGGATTGCTCGCCACCGAGGGCAGCGCCACTGGCCACCATCGCTGCATGCACATGCTGATCTCCCACCGGAGTGCGGTCCAAAGTGCCGCCCCGCTGCTGCCAGGCCCGCTCGAAGCCGAGGTTCGACATCACGGTCGCCACCAATCGCTGATCGGGCAGCGCCTGCTGGTCCTGCAGCACTGACCCCCAGAGGAAAAGCACGTGGTCTCCATCGATGATGGATCCGCGGCAATCAACTGCCAGCATCCGATCGGCATCACCGTCAAAAGCAAATCCCATCGCCGCACCGCGCTCGATCACAGCCCGCTGCAGAGGTTCCAAATGGGTGGATCCACAGCCAACGTTGATGCGGGAGCCATCGGGTTCACCGTGAAGCACGGTGAGATCAGCCCCCAAGGCACGAAACGCATCCTCGCCGCAGGCTGTCGCGGAGCCCCAGCAAAGGTCAAGAACGATGGGAACGCCGTCGAGACGGCGTTCAGCCACCGATTGCTGCAAGACCTCGCGGTACCCATCCAGAAGGTCGGCGCTTGATCGCGCAACGCCGCAGCGAAAAGCACCCTCGGCCATCGGGAGTTGCCCCTTCAGACCTGCTTCCACTTGAGCCTGACGCTGGGCGCTGAGCTTGGCGCCATCGGCTCCAAAGACTTTGATTCCGTTGTCCGCAGGGGGGTTGTGGCTTGCGGACACCATCAAGCCACCGGCGGCACCGAGCTGGCGAATCAGCAGAGGAACCGCCGGTGTCGGACAAAGACCCAAAGTCCACACATCGCGGCCGGCCGCCGTCAAACCGGCTGTCAGGGCAGACACCACCATGCTGCCGCTCGTCCGGGAATCCATCCCGATCAGAACAGGGCCTTCCGCCTGCAGAACCCGACCAACCCAGTAGCCGACCTGAAGGCACAAGGCCGGCGTCAGAACGGTGCCAGCAAGCCCACGGATCCCATCGGTTCCAAACCCCGGCGCAGCATCACCGAGAGCCGGGCCAATCGGGGAACACGCCGTATGAACCATGGGTCTCAATCGTGGACAGCACCATACGAAGTGCTTCTAACGCTGCTTCCCAGGAACGTGACAGGTGCAGCTCTGCCCTCATCTGCCCTCAGTCGATGAAACGGTCGCCATTCCCGTCAAGATCATCAGAATGAGTTCTGATCCAGGTTGAGTGTGCTGGCAGGGCCGCGAATCGGAACGCTGCTGCTCCTCTCGGTTGCCAGTCTCAGCGGCTTTGCTGCATGGGGTGGGCAGCAACTGCTCAAGAGGCAGCATCAGCCCCTAACACCTGAGCTATCGCAAGCACAGCTCTGGCAGCACTACCGCTGGTCTATCGATCCACAGACACGTCGAGAAGCCGCCTTACTGATGGTGGCCAGAGATGAATCGAATCAACTCCTCAATGGCCAAGGTTGGGGACACGATCCGGTCGCTGCTGTGGTTCTCGAACGGGCAGCACTCACCGCCGCCGCCCAGGGCAAGACAGCGGTGGCCGAACAAACCTGGCAGCGCCTTCTTGATCGCTTTCCCGAAGAGCCCGGCTCCGCCTGGGCTCGCTTGGCTCTTGGCCAGAACAAACCCCTTTATCACCAGCAGCTGCTTCAGCAGCAACCCGCCCACCCAGCAGCGCTGACGTTGGCAGCGGGGGGTGGGCCCGAACCGCTGCAGAACCATCAAGGGGCCCTGCACCTGGCCCGCTGGAATGTGCGTTGGCCGGGGGCCCTAGAACAGATGCGTGACGCCTGCCAGGCCACGGGGGCACAGGCACCAGAGCCCGCCCAGCGCCAAAACTTGGCGCAAGCAATGGCGAAACGAGGCCATGCGGAAACAGCGCTGGCCTGTCTCCAGGACGTCGATGCCGCCCCGGAAACCCAACTGGCCATTGGTCGATCCCTGCTGCTGCATGGTGACCCTGATGAGGGAACAGCACAGCTGCTGACCCTGGCGCAAACCCACCCAGGCCATGCCGCAAGCCTTGAAGCGGCAAGGATTTTGAGCGAGCCGCTTTATCCCGATCCTGGGGTCCTGGATGCCCTGCCGGCAGGCGTTGAGAAGCGCTCAGCCGCCGTTGCCGCGGCTCGCGTGCGACTGGCCGGCGGCAATGAAGCGGAAGCCGCCCTGAACCGGTGGCCCAACGATCCCGACATCTGGCAACTCCAATGGGACCTCGCCCGCGATGCTTTCCTTGCCGGGAATTGGGAGCGCACCCGCAACCTGTTGGACCGCCGCAGCGAGCAGGGCCCTCTGCCACCACCGTTGGAGGCACGCAGGCTGTTCTGGCTTGGGCTCAGCCACCAGGAACTTGGTGAAACGGAAAAGGCTGAGCGCACCTGGCGCAGCCTGATCAGGTCCTTCCCAGCGGGCTACTACCGATGGCGCGCCATGAATCGCCTTGGGATCTCAGGACCTCTGGATCTACGCAAACAACACCCGCAGAAGGATCCACAGACCTGGCAACCCCTCAATAGCCAAGACGCCTTAGTGAACACCCTTTGGCGGCTCGGGCAGGTGCATGCAGCCTGGGAGATCTGGCAGGCACAGCGTGATCCTGTGATCACGCTCCCACCCGAAGAACGTCTCGCCGAAGGCAGACTACGCCTCGCCGTCGGAGACACCTGGATGGGACTGGATCAGCTCTGGTGGCTCAGCCTTCGCTGGCGTGATCCCAGCTGCCAGCAACGGCACCTCCTCCACCGCAGCCAGTTCCCCCGCCTCTTCCAGGCTGAGATGGAAGCAGCAGCGCAGGAGGAAGATCTTGACGCCAATCTGCTGCGAGCGATCGCCAAGCAGGAGTCACGCTTTGCACCTGGGGTCGTCTCCCCCGCAGGGGCCGTTGGCGTGATGCAACTGCTTCCATCCACAGCCACGGAGATGGCTGGCGAGCCAACCAGCACGCTGATGCTGCAGGATCCCGCCGACAACATCCAACTGGGAGCGCGATACCTCAACCAATTATTAGAGCGATGGGAGAACGACCCCTTTCGCAGTATTGCGAGCTACAACGCCGGGCCCGGCGCCGTGGCCTCATGGCCTCAGCCCACCAATGGGGACGATGCTGCGCTCTGGGTAGAACGCATTCCTTACCCGGAAACACGCTTCTACACCAAGAAAGTTCTCGACAACCTGATCGGCTACTCAGGTGGAGATCAACCCTCCTGCGAAGAGGTTGGCCGTGGGGTTAGGCAGAAGCGTGCCAGCGACGATGCCGCCGATCACGACGGCACTCATCAGGAATAGGCACGTCCTGGCACCGGGCAGGACGCCAATGCGAATGAGATCGAGACGCGCCAACAGCAAGGCTGAAGCCAGGATCAGAACGTCGGTAAGAACATTGAGCTTGAGCAGGTAAATGCCACCGGTAATCACCAACAGCAACGTGACGACCAACGTCATCACCCGGCTGGACGCCATGAGCATCGACACCTGCCGCAGCAGCAGATCCGGCATTGTGCAGAACACGACAACCACCTCGGCCTGCAGCAGCACGAGGCACCAGAACCAGGCCGAACTCACCCCGAAGAGAGAGGTGAACGCGGGCTGAACAACCTGCCAATGGTTGCCGAGCACAACCGCAACGAGAAACAGCACCGTCAGCAACGGCGCCCGAACCGGAAGGCTCAGCAGTCGCAGAATTGGCATGGGTGCAAGCTAGCCGCGAGCTTCCTGAGGAGCTGCCAAAGTGATGGCAGCGTTTGAGGCGCGATGACACGTTCCCCAGAGTCTTCTCCCCTTGGCACGACACAGCGCTGGGTGCTGGTGCTGGTCGCGGTTGCTCTCGCCCTCGGTCTGGTGATGTTGCGAGGCGGTATTCAGAGCGAAAGCCCGATGGAGCAGCTGGCGAGACGATCCCTCGACCCGCAGATTGCTTTGAACAACGGACGGCCCACACTGATCGAGTTCTACGCCGACTGGTGTCAGGTCTGCAGAGAAATGGCTCCCTCAATGCTGGAACTGGAGCAAAGTTCCCGAGAGCGACTCGATGTAGTTCTGGTGAACGTCGACAATCCCCGTTGGCAAGATCTGGTTGATCGCTACGACGTGAATGGCATTCCTCAGTTGAACCTGTTCAACGCCGAGGGGGAGCCAAGGGGCCGATCCCTCGGCCTGCGCAGCTCGGAAGAACTGCAACTCTTGAGTGCTGCACTGCTTGAGAATCAGCCATTGCCGCCCTTGCCTGGAGTCGGCAGCATCAGCCGTCTGCCTGGCCCCTCCTCCGCAGATAGCGCATTAGCGGGAACGTCGAGCCAACCAACGGCTGGACCTCGCAGCCATGGTTGACACACCTCGCCATGATCACCACAACTCGTCACTCTGACGCTCCCATGGACCGCTTTCGGGTCGATCTGATCGCTGCCACGCCGAACCCGCAGCAATGCATCTATGCGGCCATGCATCAGGACTACAGCGAAGGTTTTGTGGCCGGAGATCGTGCCAGTTGGCCTGATGAACAACGGGCTGGGGAGATCTGCGTCAAACGTTTGCTATCCGGAGAGCGCGGCCATTACGGCCCCATGGAACATGCACAGATCGTGCTGAACGTGGGCTGGTTTCCTCATTCGGTGATGCAGCAGGCCCGCACCCATCGGGTCGGCGTGAGCTTCGATGTGCAATCGATGCGCTACACGGGCGATCGCATCTGCAGAGCAGCGGATGGGGCCCTAGAGCTTGAAGAGGTGTTTTATTTGCGGCCCGTCGGCGACTACAGCGACAGGCAGGGCAAGAAATATGCCTACACGGAAGAGCTGCGCAACCAAGATCTTGATCTGTGCCGAAGCGCGGCCGAGCGATACAGGGATCTTCTCAAAGCCGGCTTCTCCGAGGAGCACGCCCGCGGCATCCTTCCGTTCGACTACCGCCAGCACTTTGTGGTGAGCTTCAGTTTGCGCGCGTTTCTCCACTTCATGGATCTGCGGGCCAAACTCGATGCTCAGCTGGAGATCCGCCAACTCTGCGATCTGATGTGGCCTCACATGGTGGATTGGGCTCCTGAGTTCGCCGCCTGGTACGAAAAAAGCAGGCTGCATCGAGCACGACTGGCCCCTTAAAGCGGGGAGATCTAAACCTTGGCGAGCGTCACACGTTCGGGCTGGTGCTGGTATTTGCCCTGTCGATCGCTGTAGGTGGTCGCACAGGCATCACCCTCAAAAAACAACAGCTGACAGATGCCTTCATCGGCATAGATCCTGCAGTCAGCACCGGAGCTATTGCTGAATTCAAGGGTGAGGTGACCCTCCCAGCTGGCTTCCGCTGGAGTGGTGTTCACAATGATTCCAAGGCGGGCATAGGTGCTCTTCCCCAAACAGATCACAGTGATGTTGGGAGGAACTCGAAGCTTTTCAAGCGCTACGCCAAGGCCATAGGAGTGGGCCGGAAGAATGAAATATCGACCATCCTCATCTTCATGGAGAGGAGTGGGCTCGAGATTGGCCGGATTGAACCGCTTGGGATTCATCACCGTGCCGGGAACGTGCCGGAAGATCAAAAATTCCTGAGGAGATAGGCGTAGGTCGTAGCCGTAGGAGGAGCAACCAAAGCTCAGCACCGGACGCAGCTTCTGCTCCGGATCTAGATGACGGACGAGGCCGCTCTGAAATGGCTCGATCATTCCCTGCCCAGCCTGTTCAGTGATCCAGCGATCGCACTTGAGCATCAGAAACCTCGGCGCAACTCCGTGACTTGATCTGCCATCTCCACCACGCCGGCGGGGATCGCAGGTCCTGTGATGATCACATCCATCGAGGCGGGCCGCTGCTCGAGAGCTGAAATCACGTCCGATTCATTGAGGTAACCGAAGGCCACAGCCAGGCCGATTTCATCCAGGACCAACTGGTCGAGATCCCCCTGAATCAAATGCTGACGGCAGATGGACCAAACGGCAGCAACCGCCTCCGCACCGCCGGGGTGATTCGGAGAGGAGAGGCAGAGAGGCACCTCAGGACGCAGCCAAACCAGGCCTCCACAAAGTTGGACGCGACCTGCGGGCCCCTGCTGCACGCCCCCTTTGAGGAACTGACTGATCAGAACACGACTGCCCAGGCCAGCGGAACGCATCGCCTGACTGAGAACACTGGCGAAACTGCCGCGATAGGGCGCTGTGTGAACCTGGAGCTGCCCTTCGGGCGCCACCAGATATAGGGGTGGAGGATCTGCAACAGGTGGGAGGGGCCTGAGTCCTGCCCGCTGCAAAGCCTGCTGATCCCGATCCAGAGAGTTCTGGAACGCTTGTGGGTCGGCAAGGCTTGTGGTCATCACGGCAACATCCGTCCGGGCAATCCCGGCAAGACCTTGAATGTAGCGGCGAGATGACATTCCACAAGTCCATTGACACCACCCATGGTGTTTGGACGGGCGAGAACCAACCGCCTGCGAGGCTTGAAGAACTGCACACCACCGATGAGCCAAACCGCTGGAAGCCGCACCGATGGCCGTCGCCCTGAGCAATTACGGCCGTTCTCGGTGACCTGGAATCCCATGGGTTTTGCCTTGAGCTCCCTTGTGGTTCACACCGGCCGAACCGCTGTTCTGTGCAGCGTCTGCCTGGAGGACAAGGTTCCCCGCTGGCGGAAGGGGGAAGGGTTGGGATGGGTCAGCGCCGAATACCGGCTGCTGCCGGGATCCACGCCGCAGAGGCAATCACGGGAGCTCATGAAATTGTCGGGCCGCACGCAGGAGATTCAACGCTTGATCGGCCGAAGCCTTCGCGCTGTGATCGACATGAAGCGTCTGGGCGAGCGCACCTTGCTGATCGACTGCGATGTGATCCAGGCCGACGCCGGAACACGGACTGCATCCATCACGGGAGCTTGGCTCGGCCTTGAGCAAGCCTGCCTTTCACTCGTGGAAAAGGGGATTCTGGAGCAATCGCCACTGATCGACCAGGTAGCGGCCGTGTCCGTCGGCCTGGTGGGTGGCCAGGCCTTGCTGGATCTGGACTACAGCGAAGACAGCAGAGCTGAGGTGGACCTGAATGTTGTGCAGGCTGGCGATGGTCGCCTGTTGGAGATCCAGGGAACTGCGGAGGGAGCGCCCTTCAGCCGCAGCCAGCTCAATGAATTACTGGATCTGGCTGAGCCTGGATTGACATCCCTAATGCAGGCGCAACGCCAAGCGATGAACGAGCACAGCAGAGTTACGTAATAACCGCTACACGGCGGCCACCGTTGGCTCCGTAGCTTCGCCTCACCAGGGGGTTGTCATGACCAGTAGCCGAGGTTTCAGCCGATACGCCCCGCAGATGGTGGCTCCAACCCCCAGCACAGAACCGGCCAACCGCTCCCTCCTGGAAATCATCCGGGATCTGGACGGCGCCAGCAGTGAACTGGTGGACCGCAACAAGACCATCTTTTTCCCTGGAGATCCTGCTGAACGGGTCTATCTGATCCGCCGCGGAGCGGTCCGTCTCTCCCGCGTCTACGAGTCAGGGGAAGAGATCACAGTGGCCTTGCTCCGCGAGAACAGCCTCTTTGGGGTGCTTTCGTTGCTGACCGGTCAACGGTCTGATCGCTTCTACCACGCCGTAGCCTTCACCAGAGTCGAGATGGTGACGGCGCCTGCGACATCCGTGAAGGCGGCGATCGAAGCGGATACCAGCGTTGGCCTGCGCTTGCTGCAGGGCCTTTCCAGTCGGATTCTTCAGACCGAAACGATGATCGAAACGCTGACCCACAGGGACATGTCATCCCGACTGGTGAGCTTTCTGTTGGTGCTGTGCAGGGATTTCGGCGTCGCGGATGAACTGGGAATCACCATCGACCTGCGCCTGTCCCATCAGGCCATCGCCGAAGCGATTGGCTCAACGCGCGTGACAATCACGCGTCTGCTGGGAGACTTGCGTCAATCCGGTCTGGTTCAGATTGACCGCAAAAAAATCACCGTTCTGGATCCAATCGCTCTGGCCAAACGATTCAGCTAGGCAGCACGTCAACCCACAGGTGCGGCCATGAGTGGCTGGGCACTGATCCTGGTTCTGCTGGTGCTCGGGGGCGTTCTGTCGACCCTGGGTGACCGGCTGGGAAGTCGTGTCGGCAAGGCCCGCCTGAGTCTGTTCAAGATGCGCCCGCGACGGACCGCCGTTCTGATCACGGTGCTAACCGGCAGCCTGATCAGCGCACTGTCGCTCGGCCTGCTGCTGCTGGTGAGCCGCCAGCTGCGGGTGGGCCTGTTTGAACTGGATGCTCTGCAAGACCGGCTCCAGGACAGCCGGCGGCAGCTCGATGCAGCCGAACGGGAACGGGAAGAGACCCGAACAGAAGCCAACCGGATCGCTGCTGAACTCAAGCAGTCACAGCAACGGGCTGACACCCTGCGCCGTGAACTGGCTCCCCTGCAGAACGAACGCGCCCAACTCGAAGCAGAACGTGAGCGTCTGAGCCGGGACATCGCCTCCCGCGATGCCGACATCCAGCGCACGGAGGCCGAATTGAAAAGCGTGCGGAGCCGAATCCGAGCTGGCGAGCAGGAACTCAAGGAACTCGAATTCAACCTGGTCGCCCTGAGGCGTGGATCGGTGGTGATCAGTAGCGGACAGACCTTGGCGAGAGCAACGGTTCGTCTCGATGCTCCTGATCAAGCGAAACAGGCTGTCGACAGGCTGCTTCAAGAGGCCAATGCCAACGCCTACGGCAAGGTGAGGCCGGGTGAAGCACCCGAACGACAGTTGATCCGCGTTCCCCGCAGCGACGTGGAACGCTTGCAGAACATCATCCGCAAGCCGGACACCTGGGTGATCTCGCTGCGCTCCGCCACCAATGTGCTGCGTGGTGAAACGGCGGTGTACGCCTTCCCCGAAGTGCGTCCCAACCGCCCGGTGGCGCAAAGCGGTGACGTGCTAGCGACCACCACACTGCGAACGGATGAACGCACACCGGAGGGCATTCGAACGCGGCTGAACCTTCTCTTGGCCTCCGCCTATGCCGAGGTGCAACGGCGAGGATCCCTGACGGAAGGACTGCAATTCGATGGATCAGCACTCTCCCAACTGGCCCAGGCATTGATGGAGGGACCCAGCAAAAGCGTGGTCTTGAAGGTGATTGCCGCAGGGATCAGCTACAGCTCCGATGCTGTGGTCGTCACGGTTGAGGCATCCCCATGAAGCGGGTGGCCGTGCTCGATCCAGGCCGCTGCAAATGTGGCCTTGTGCTGGCCGATCTTCAGCATGGTCTTGTTAGCGAGGGCCATGTTCTGACCCCAGAGGCCGTGGAACCCTGGCTCGAGCAGTGGAATCAAGACCAAGCTCTAGATCGCATCCTGATTGGCGACGGAACAGGAAGCCAAGCGTGGATCAAGCGGCTGGAAGGCCTGGGCAGCCTCACCGTGATTCCGGAGCAGGGGACCACCCTGCGGGCAAGACAGCGTTACTGGACGCTGTGGCCGGCTCGGGGTTGGCGCCGAGTTCTACCGAAAGGGCTGCGCATTCCACCGGTGGACCTGGATGCTGTTGCCGCCTTAGTCATGCTGGAAGAGCACCTGGGGTGCCACCTGCAATGGCCAGAGCCTGCACCCACTTTCGTGCTCAAAACCTGGCCCTGACCATGAAGGTGTAGTCACCTCCTGGTTCGAGCTTGTAATCAGAACGCACCAGGAACCGCCGCAAGGCATCCTCGATCAGGGCACGTCCTAAGGACGGCTCCACCATCAGCTCGCCGCGGTCAAAAGCCCAGGAAAACTGCCACTCAAAGCCTCCGGCAGAGACCTCACCCTCAACACATTTCGCCTGAAAACATTGGCGAAGCACCCGTAGATGGGCTGTTGTCGCCGGAAGAGCCGGCATCAGTCTTCGGACTCCAGGTCGTAGCGAAACCCGTTGATCCAGGTCCCGGCGCGCTCAAAGCTCTGACATTGAAGACGATGAATCCCTTCCAGGACAGCGTCTAGGACAGCGCCCACACAGGGTTGCTCCAGCTTGCTGAAGGGACCAAGCACGTGAGACACCGTTCGGGCACGACGCTCGGCAGGGTTCTCAGCCGGAGCACCAATCCCGATCCGCAGCCTGGGGAACGCCTGGGTGCCGAGATGCTGAATGGTGCTACGCAGTCCGTTGTGACCACCAGCACTCCCCTGAGCACGCAGCCTCAAACGGCCAAGGGGGAGATCCATGTCATCCACCAACACCAGCAGTTGATGGGGCTCGAGGCCAAACCAATCGAGCGCAGCACGAATGGCACGACCGCTGTCGTTCATGTAGGTCTGCGGCATGAGGAGGCGCAAACGCTGATCACCCACTCCTGTGTCGGCCGCCAAGCCATGCAATTTGGCTTGCTGCCGAAAGCTGAATCCGGAACGCTCCGAAAAAAGCTCCAAAGCCATGAAGCCGATGTTGTGGCGCGTGCCCGTGTATTTGGTGCCGGGGTTCCCCAGTCCCACGACAAGCTTGAGATCGGTGGTCATACCACTGCGGCGACTCAGTTGTGGCGACTCAGTCGCCGGGGGGAAGTTCTTCGATGGGTTTGGCAGCGTCCGCTGGCACCTCCGGATCTGCCATGGCTTTGTTGATCTCGCGCTCAAATTCCTTGGACGCGGATTGGAATCCCTTCAGGGTCTTTCCCAACGTGCGACCAAGCTCTGGCAAGCGCTTCGGACCGAAAACCAATAACGCAACGGCGCCGATAACCGCCATTTCGGGGAGACCGACGCCGAAGATATTCATGGGTTCAGATCAGCCGAGGCCGTTCCAGTTCACGTTGATGCCCTCAAGGATGAGGGACTTGTTGTAGAGCTGAAGGATCACCAGAAGGAACACCAAGAAAAGCACCATGAAGATGCCCATCACGGGAGTGGTGCCCCATCCGGGAACCACCTTGCCGTACTCGGAGTTCAGCGGGCGGAGAAGGTCTCCCAGACGGGTGCGTTGGGCCATGACGACGCTGGGTCTCGGGTGGTTTGAAGTCCCGATACTGTAGGGGCCGACTCCGGTTAGGGGTCGATCCTGTCGAGAGATGTGATGGAAACGTCGTCCCCAGCCCTGTCCGTTGCCATCGGTGTGCTCGCCGTTTTGTTCGGACTCACCGGTTTTGGTGTGTACCAGGCCTTTGGTCCGCCATCAAAAGCACTCGATGACCCGTTTGACGATCACGAGGACTGAGACAGCACGAGAGACACGAGGTCTCCGGGAGCGATCACCACTTGATCTGTTGCAGTTGAGTCGGCCTGAAAGCGAACGCGCCAGCCTGAACCGGGGGCCCATCTACAGCGAGCAGATCCCGCGTTCATCAGCTTCAGCAAGCAGTCACCGCCATTCCGCTGCAGAGCAACCGGCGTGAGCTGATTCGGGAGCGATGGGACCCACTGACGCAGCTCAGCGGGCAGAGGTGCACAACAACCCGGCTCGCGAAATGCAATCGCAGCCTGGGGTACACCGGCATCGCTCCAGGAGCCTGACAGCGGCATGAGGGCAAGACGCTGGCGATGCCAGCCCTGATCAGCACTGGGATCAGGCCAGGTTGGACCGCGCAGCAACGAAATGCCCAGTCGTGATGGAGACCAATCAACCCCCTGAGGACCATCCAGCAACACAGCCAACCCACCTCCAGGAGCCGCCGACTGTGAAGCGAACCAGGAGATCACAGGGACTTCCCAACGGGCTTTTTCCCGGGGTGTCATCGGCTCAGCAGGGCGTTCAATCACCCCTCCACTGGTGTCGGCACCGATCCGAACGGCGCGAGTCGCCAGCGGCAGCTCCAGGCGCAACAACTCGTGGGTCTGGCACCAGTCGATGCTGCAGATCAGCTCCAGCCAAGGCGTATCGGCCTTCAGCCGCAGGTCCAGGCGCATGGAACTGGCACCAATTTTGCGCCTCAGCACCAAATGGGCGACCAGGGGGCCCTTGTCGAGCCATTGCAACGATCCCGTGGAGTCAACACCCAGGGGATTGGAGCGGTAACCAGCAGCCAGATCCCAGGCATCCCAAAATTCTCCACGGTCTCGGTAGCGCTTGAGCTGCAGCGGCGCCGACAACTGCTCTCTTCCATCACGCCCCTTGAAAGCAAGGAGTCCGGCTGCGGAGACCTCAAGTTCAACCAAATCATTACCAAGACGCCAGGCTCCTGACCCCAGCGACGCGATAACCACGGGATGACGGGGTTCAGAAGGACAGTGCTTCAACCCTGGTTCAAGCCTGAGGGGCACAGAGCAACTGCCTTGCTGAAGTGGCAACTGCACCCAAGTTCCACCAACCGCAGCAGCCTGCTGGGGCAGTGAAACGGCATCGACCGACCACGATCCAGCTGGAAGCCGAACCAGTGGTGACCAAGAGGCCAAAGGTTGCAGACCCCACCAACTCCAGTCCACCGCGGAGTCATTCGCACGGGGCAGCCTTGCCAGTCTCCGGTCGCGTTCCTGGCGGGCCTGGCGCCGAGCCGTGCACCAGACCGGTTCCGCCTGCTCAAACACCTCCGGGATCGAAGTTCCCGGAAGGATGTCGTGAAACTGCTGAAACAACAGCGGACGCCAATCGCTGCTGCCGCTGTCCTGACCAGCGAGTGCCAATAGGGCCGAAGCAGCGTCGGCTTCCCGCAAAAGCCGCTCCAGCGTGCGGTTGTGACGCTTCTGATCTGGGCGGCTGGTGGCGCAGCCGCGGTGCAACTCCAGAAACAGCTCATCACGCCACACCGGCCAGGCCTGATCACCCCGCTCCAGCTCCGTCAGGAACTCACGCACCGTGCCGGCTTGGGTAGGCAACGCATTCGTTTGCCCCTCCCAGAGCTCGATCTGCTCCAGCAACTCATCGGTGGGACCACCACCGTGATCTCCAACACCAGGGATCCAGAGCGCCGTTTCTAGCCCCGTGGCCTCATGCCATGCACGCTGCTCCACCAACATTTCCACGGGGTCAGCACGACGCCCGATCGGCGGCAACATCAGGCTCCGCAGTTCGGATCGTCCCCGTCCACGCCAACGGAACACACGGTGCGGAAAAGGGTTCTCGGCATTCCAGGCCAACTTGTGCGTACAAAACCAGCGCACACCGGTGGCGGCAGCCACCGCAGGCAATCCTGCCGCGAAGCCAAAGCTGTCTGGCAGCCAGGCCAATTCATGGACCCATTCCGGGAAGCGGCGACGGCTGTCGTCCTGACCAAGAGCGAATTGATTCCACAACGACGCCGTGCTGACCAGAACGCAGTCCGTCTCCACCCAGGGACCATTAATCGGCTCCCAGCGGCCGTCGCGGCTGGCCTCCTGGATCTCAGCAAACAGAGCAGGGCGATGCTGCTCCATCCAGGCGTAAAGCGCCGGCGTGGAATGGGCAAAGCGCAGCTCTGGCCAGCGCCGCATCAGAGCCAATGCCGATCGAAAGGTGCGTTCAGCGGCCTGCCATGTATCGGCAACCGGCCAGAGCCAGGCCAGATCCAAATGAGCATGACCGAGCCAATGCATTGAACCTCCAGGGCTTGCCGCCTGGTGAAGGTGCGTCGCGACAGCGACCTGAGCCTCAGCGCCGCTGGGGTCCAGATCCGCCCAATGCGGCGGCAGATCACCATCCGCTGCCAGATGCAGTTCCAAGGCCGAGGGGAGCAGCGTGCCCTCTGGATCCGTGCTCGCTGATTGCGGCTCCAGGTCCAGATGGCTGCTGATCAGAGCTCCATCGTCATGCAGTGGGCTGCGAAGCTCCAGCAGAAGATTCAGCGCAGACCCCTGGCGGCATCGCTCGGGAAGAGGCCAGCGACAGGCGGTATCAAACAGATCCCCCTCATGCACCAGCACGTCGTCAACCCATAGCCGCATGTGCTCAGCCCACCAGCTCAGCACCAGCCGTGCACGGCAAGACTCCTTATTGCACCAGCCATCTGGCCAGAACAACCGCTGTTCAAGACGCAGCCATTGACGCCCCCTTGGCCAAATCAGCAGACCACGTTTGGCCCAGTCCGGGCGATGGGTCGATCCCCAAGTTTCATCAAGAAAAACACCGGCCTTGGCAGAACCTGACCGGCGCCAATCCGCACGCAGATCACGACGCGACCGACTGCGAAACGTTTCAATCCACTCCGATCGAGCGACCTGTTCAGGGTTCATGCCCCAGCTAACGCTGTTATGCCCCATAAGATGATGCCCTTGTCACAGACGCCGGTCGGTCTCCATGCTCGCCCTCAAGATCTCCGTCTATTCGGTCGTCTTCTTTTTCATCGGCATTTTCGTGTTCGGGTTCCTTGCGAGCGATCCAAGCCGCACTCCCAGCCGTAAAGACCTCGAAGATTGAGTGACCCTCTCGAACAGACCGCGCAACGCACTGGTCTGAACAAGGCTGGATCCTGGGGCTGAGCTGGCAGGATCGTGGCCCGCAGCAGGATTGCCTTGGGGGCTCATCGCCTTCTCTTCGCACTGACTGGAACCCTGATTACGGGATCGGTCTCGGCATTGCCAGTTTCAGCTTCATCGGCTGAACATATTTCCGCTGTGGCACCAGCACCTGCGCATCTGAAAATCAAGGCAGATCGTCAATACAGCGATCGCAACACCAAGGCCACAATCGCCGAAGGCAACGTCAGCATTCAGCTCGGAAACGCTGAACTGCGCGCCGATCGGATTGAATTCGATGCTGGCTTCCGCACGCTCTATGCACGCGGTGCCGTGCGTTTAAGACGCGGCAAGCAATATTTTCAAGCGTCAAGCTTCCGCTACAACCTCGTCCAAAACGAAGGTCAACTCAATGATGTCTATGGGGTCATCGACCTAGAGGAGCCCCTCACCAATCCGTTTACAACCTCTCGCACAACATCCCCAGCGACTGAGAAACGGCCTGAGACACCATCTGAGTCGCCGTCAAAGATTTCCTCCACAGAAGACACCCCAGAGAGCAACGAGAACATGCCTCCGGTGGCCTGTCCTCCTCTCCTCCCTCCGGTACCCGACTGGCATCCACAACCCTGGGCGGTCACGGCCTGGGGAGGCCAAATGATTGACGCCGCCTTCGGCGACACCTTCATGTTCAACGGTCGGATGCGACCGGAAGCCGTGCTGGGCTTGGGCGTGCAAAGGCGAATCATGCGCGCTGGGCCACTGGCCATCGAACTTGAGGCTGACCTGTTCAGCCACATGGCCAAGCAGCAACAGGGGGGCGAATTCAACCAGAGCAACCCCTATGCCGATCTACCCCCACAAGGCTTCGGCGAAGGGGTCCTCGGGATCGGAGCGCGCGTCTGGGTTCAGCCGTGGCTGAGCCTCAGCTTCGTGGAAGGCATCAGTTACAACTCTGACGTCAGCCTTTACGAGAAAACGTTCCGCGAGAACTACACCCAACTGCTGAACTATCTCGGCTTCGAGGTCGAGGCCGCTGTCTCCTCCGACCTGTCACTCGTCGGCCGAATTCACCACCGCTCCGGTGCGTTCGGTACCTATGGAGGGGTCAGCGAAGGCAGCAATGCCTACTTGCTCGGCCTGCGCTACCGCTGGGGACGGGACACACCCCAGCCGGAGAGCGCCATGATGCCTCCCCTGCCGGAGTGTGCAGATCCGGATCGCGACCATCGCGTCAAGCCTTCCTCCCTCTCTGACCGCCTCGACTCCATTGCCCTCGGTGACGGCGGTGACCCCCAGCGCCATGTCTCCAGTGATGGCAAAACCGAACAGGAAGCGATTCCCCCGGCCCAGCAGCAAGCCATGCGGACGGAGGCAATTGCCAAGATCGACCAGCGCGTCTCGGACATCGACTTCCAGGGCAGCTTCAGCATCGAACGACGCAGCGGCATCCCCGTTCAACGCCTGAATTCCTCAATCAGGGATGAAAACCGCTTCGGTGTGGTCAAAGTTCCTCAACTCAAGAGTCTGGGAAGCACAAATCTCCTTAATGGCACGATCAGCCGCTGGAGAATCCAGGCTTCGAAGGTCTTGATCACGGCGGATGGCTGGCAAGCCGACCGCATGGGATTCAGCAACGATCCGTTCACCCCTGCTCAAACCAGGATCGATGCAGAGGATGTGATTGCCAGGGAACAAGCCAATGGTGATGTGCTGATCTCGGCGCGTCGCAACCGCCTGATCGTCGAAGAGCGACTGCCCATCCCTGTGACACGTCGACAGCTCATCCAGAAGGAGGAGGAAGTTGAGAACCGTCTGGTTGTTGGCATCGACAACAAAGACCGCGGTGGCCTTTTTGTGGGACGCAACCTCCAGCCTCTAACCATCGGTACCAGCACGGAGCTATCCCTTCAGCCGCAGTTCATGCTCCAGCGCGCCATGGACGGCGATTTCAACAGTGCCGGTGATTTGTTTGGCTTGGACGCCAAACTTCGCGGCCGGTACGGGGATTACAGGCTGAGCGCCGACGCCGACATGAGCAGCTTTGATCCCGATGACATCCTCAGCGCAAGTCGCTTCTGGGGAAGCTTCGGCAGAGATATCGACCTGGGCAGCTTGGGCGTGCTGGAGACCAAACTGTTCGGGGCTTACCGCTATCGCACCTGGAATGGCTCCCTTGGTGAGACCGACATCAATGCGGCCTATGGCGTCTACGCCCAAACCCGGGGCAGCTGGTCGTCAGGGGACATAGACCACAACTATCTGATTCGAGGTGCCATCGGTGACTACGACGCCGATCGCTTCAACAGCAACCGCCCCTTACGTACTGGGCGTGGCAGCTTGTATGCCTCAATCACCAGCCAGATTCCCTTGTTGAAAGGGAACACAGCAGAGCTGATTCCAACGGCGGCCTATCGCTACTCCCCCGTTCCAATTGTTCCCGGGTTGAGTCTGAACACCAACGTCAACACTTCGGTGGCTGTCTATGGCGATGGCCGTCACCAAGAGACCCTGAGCCTCAGCGGAGGCCCCACCATCACCCTGGGCACCTTCAGCAAGCCTTTCCTCGATTTCACACAGATCTCGATCGTGGGCAGCGGCTCCCTGAAAAACGGCAACAGCCCCTTCGCCTTTGATCGGAACGTCGATCTCGCCACCCTTGGGATCGGGCTCACACAGCAGATCGTGGGGCCGGTCGTGCTGAGTACAGGCGTCAGTTACAACGTCGACCCCGGTTCGGAGTACTACGGCAAAACGGTCAACTCGAACGTCGAACTGCGCTGGCAACGTCGCAGTTACGACGTCGGGATCTACTTCAATCCGTACGAAGGTATTGGTGGCGTCCGCTTCCGTCTCAACGACTTTGGCTTTAAAGGCACAGGAGTGCCGTTTGTGCCTTACACCCCGACGAACTGGATGGAGACGAACAACTCGGATCGACCCTTCTGATCAGTCACCGCCCCCGATGATCAGATCACTTCCGAGCAGTGAAGCACCGGCATAACGCATGCCGGTGGTCCGAACGTTCGGCGCATAGGCATTGATCACCTGAGCGTCCCGCAGATCGGCATTGCGCAGATCCACACCAGACAGCTCTGCATTGGTGAGGTTGGCTCCCCGCAGGTCAGCTCCTTGCAGCAGGGCCCCCGTGAGATCAGCACCTTCAAGATTCGCCTCCCTGAGATCGGCTCCGCGCAAATCGCTGCCCCGAAAATCAGCGCCGATGAGGTGAGCCTGACGGAAATCCGCATGGCGCAGGTCACAACCAGGACAACTGCGATCCAAGGGATCGTGGGGCTGGACCTGAAGCGGCATCGCACCTGCGGGACCGACACCGACAAGAACCAACAACGGCAACAACAACCGCGACAACGAATGAGCCATCAACACGCAACCTCCTATCTCTTTCATAGACACAGGAGTCGCGCTTGACCGTCAATTGGCGGCGAATTGGTTGATGTACGGCAGTGATTGCATCAACGCTGCGACCTGAGGACCATGGTCCAGAAGCTGGGACGTGGCATCCCAGCGACCGCTGCGCAGCATGTCCAAAGGGCCGGCATCGATCGACACAGGCCAGCTGGACTCCGCCGACGTCAATTGCAAACCAGCAAGGTCCAGCTGCCACGAGCCACCTGGTTCACGAGACACCTGCGCCTGAATCGCCTTGATCTCATCCGGCGCAGCCGTTGCACAGGGAATGCCCAGAGCGAGGCAGTTGCCATAGAAAATCTCGGCAAAACTGACACCGACCACTGCACGGATTCCCCAGCGCATCAACGCCTGGGGTGCATGCTCACGGCTGGAACCGCAGCCGAAATTGCCATTCACCACCAGGATCGAGGCACCCTGATAACGGGCCTGATCAAAGGGATGCTCGCCGGAGAGTTCCAGACGGTCATCAGCAAACACCTGGTCGCCCAGCGCCTCGAAACTGACGCATTTAAGAAAGCGTGCCGGAATAATCCGATCCGTATCGATGTCTTCGCCTGGCACGGCAATGGCCGTTCCACTCACATGCTGAACAGGACCAGTCGGGAAGAGAGCCATCACGATGCTGACGGAGAAATCAAAGTACGGACATCAGTCACACGACCATTCACGGCAGCAGCGGCCACCATCGCTGGACTCATCAACAAAGTCCGCCCACTGGCCGATCCCTGCCGACCCTTGAAATTTCGATTGCTGGAGCTGGCGCTGATTTGGCGTCCCTCCAACCGGTCAGGATTCATGGCCAGACACATCGAACAACCAGGTTCCCGCCACTCGAAACCTGCGGCACGGAAAACCACATCCAGCCCTTCCGCTTCAGCGGCTTTTGCCACCTGCTCCGAGCCGGGAACCACAAACGCCTTGATGCCCTCAGCCACCTGGCGCCCACGGGCCACATCGGCAGCGGCACGGAGATCGCTGAGACGACCATTGGTGCAGCTGCCGATGAAACAGACATCCACAGGGACTCCAGCAATGGCCGTTCCTGGCTGGAGATCCATATAGCGGTAGGCCTCCTCCGCGATCGGACGCTCCCCTGAATCCAGCTGATCGAGGCTGGGAACCGTTTCATCGATCCCCAATCCCTGGCCGGGAGTGATGCCCCAGGTCACCGTGGGTGGAATCGCAGCCGCATCGAAGACCACCTCATCGTCGACCGTTGCATCGGGGTCGGTGGACAGGGAGCTCCACCAGGAGACAGCGCGGGTCCAGGCATCACCCTCCGGGGCATGGGGACGACCTTTCAGATAGTCAAAGGTGATCTGGTCAGGATTGACGTAACCGCAACGGGCTCCACCCTCGATCGCCATGTTGCAGAGGGTCATCCGCTCTTCCATAGACAGCGCCTCGATCGCAGGCCCTGCGAACTCATAGGCGTAACCAACGCCGCCTTTCACGCCAAGGCGGCGAATCACATGAAGGATCAGATCCTTGGCAGACACCCCCTCCGACAGGAGGCCATTCACCTGAATTCGGCGCACCTTGAGCTTGTTCATGGCCAGGCTCTGGCTGGCAAGCACATCGCGGACCTGACTGGTCCCGATTCCGAAGGCGATCGCCCCGAAGGCGCCATGGGTGGAGGTGTGGGAGTCACCGCAAGCCACCGTCATCCCCGGCTGGGTCAGACCGAGCTCCGGGGCAATCACATGAACGATGCCCTGCCTTCCGCTGCCGATGTTGTTGAGAGGAATGCCGTACTCCTGACAGTTCCGCTCCAAGGTGCTGAGCATCTCCTCCGCCAACGGGTCGGCGAACGGACGTTGCTGGGAGGTGGTCGGCACAATGTGATCCACCGTGGCGACAGTACGCTCGGGACAACGCACCGTCAGGCCCTTGTCCTTCAGAGCCGAGAACGCCTGGGGACTGGTGACCTCATGGATGAGATGAAGACCGACAAACAATTGGGTGGATCCGCCGGGAAGCTCCGCCACCCGATGCAGATCCCACACCTTGTCGTAGAGGGTGCCGGAACTCAACTGTTCAGCCGCAGTAACCGTCGACCCTAAACCTGAGCGAGCAAGCGCAGACGAAGACGGTCTAAGCCGCGGATCACGCTCAACCTCTGAATAGCCGCCCGGCCACGGCGCTCACCGAAGCGGTGCACCCAAGCCTCACAACCATGGGGGCCGGCCAAGGCAAGGTGCACCAAGCCCACAGGCTTCTCGGCGCTTCCACCTCCAGGCCCGGCAATTCCACTCACCGCAATCGCCCAGTCACAATTCAGGCGCTCCCTGGCTCCCCGGGCCATCGCTTCGACCACTGGCTGCGAGACAGCACCGTGGGTCATGAGCAAATCCGTCGACACCCCAAGCAGGCCCTGTTTCACCGCATTGCTGTAGGCGATGACGCCACCCTGAAAAACCGATGAAGAGCCTGCAACAGCCGTGAGAGCCGCCGCCAGTGCGCCTCCGGTGCAGGATTCAGCCACCGCCAGAGACTGATCCTGTTGCTTGAGCAGGCTGATCACCACCGACGCCAGGCTGTCCTCATCCACGCCGTAGCAGTGGTCCCCTGTGCGGCGCCGCAGCTCCGCTTCAAGCGGCACCAGCATCTGAACTGCAGCATCGGCACTCGGGGCACAGGCTGTGAGCCGTAATTTCACGTCTCCAAGGGAGGCATAGGGCGCCACCGTTGGATTGGTGGAGGCCAACAGATCAGCAACGCGCTCGGCCAGATCGGATTCACCAATGCCGCTGAAGCGAAGTTGACGGCTAACAAATATCCCGGTGGCACCACCATGCGCTTGGAGCCACGGGACGGCCGTCTCCGTCCACATTGCCTGCATCTCCGAGGGCACCCCCGGAAAGGTGAGGATGGTGAAATCCGGTCGCGGCGACCAGATCATCCCGGGAGCCGAGCCCTTTGGATTGGGAAGAACCTCAGCCCCCCGGGGGAGAAAAGCCTGGCTGCGATTGCTGGGAGCCACCGGCCGGCCTCCCGCTGATAACTTCCGCTGGATCTCCAGCCAGAGCTCTGGACGTTCCTCCAGAGGAGTCTCGAAGGCAGCAGCCAGGGCATCTGTGGTGAGGTCATCCGGCGTGGGGCCCAAACCGCCTGTCGTCACCAGAACCCTGCAACGCTGCGAAGCCTCACGCACGGCGGAAACCAAGCGGTCTTTGTTGTCGCCGACGACCGTCTGGCGGTAATGCGGCAACCCCAAACCAGCCAACTGTTCAGCGATCCATCGGGCATTGCCATTAAGGATGTCGCCCAACAGCAACTCCGTGCCCACACACAGAACTTCAACGCCCGATTCAGCCACGCGGCTTGCCAAGGGCAGCAGGGTCGACGGGTGTGGCACGCGGCGTGGTGCTCATCAGGGCCCGCTCGTGTTGCAGCTGACGACGACTAATCACGACCGTAGCCACCAGGATGGCTGTTGCGAGAGCCAGCCAGAGGAAGCGCATCTCAGCGTTGGCAACTACCAGGGCAAGGGCTGCGAGCCACTGGGTGAAGACGTAGATCAACAGAACCGTGCGCCGATGACTGAACCCGGCGCGAAGCAAACGGTGATGGAGGTGACGGCGGTCGGGATAGAAGGGAGAGCGGCCTTCCCGCAGCCGGCCCATGATCACGGCCGACATGTCGGCCAGCGGCAACGAGAGAATCAGGAGCGGCAGCAGCAAGCTGACGGTTGTGAGCCCCTTGGCGGGTCCCACGATGCTGACGGCAGCGAGGGTGAACCCGAGGAAGTAGGAACCCCCATCGCCCATGAAAATCCGGGCTGGGTTGAAGTTATGTCGCAAGAAACCAAGGCAGCAGCCAGCCAGTGCAGCGGCCAGGAATCCAGCGGCCACCTGATGAAGCGAAAAGCTGACGGACACCAGTCCGACAGCAGCAATGCCAGCAACCCCAGCGGCGAGGCCATCAAGGCCATCCAACCAGTTGATGGCATTGGTAATCCCTACCAGCCAAACAACGGTTGCCAGAAGGCTGAGGCCGTCCGGCAAGGCAATCGGACCTGCGGAAGCGGTGAGCCAGGGGAGATCGATTGCTCCAATCCGAACGCCCTGGCTCCAAACCGCACAAGCCACGGCGACCTGCCCAGCCAGTCGAGGCCACGGGGAAAGGGCGAAGAGGTCATCCGCCAAGCCGATCAGAAAAAAGCAGAGTGAACCGGCCAGGGTGCTCCAAATCAGTTGATCCCTTGCCGGAGCCAGCAGTCCGAAGCCCCCCATCGACCAAACCGCCGCCAAGGCCAGACAAAAACCCAGCACCATGGCAACCCCCCCAAGTCTCACCATGGGGGTGATGTGCTGCTTGCGCTCATCGGGCTGATCGGTCCACCCGAAGCGAAGACCCAGCCGTAGCACCCGGGGCACCAGCACCGTGGTGATCACCGCGGCCAGAAGAAAACTGACCGAGGCAACCGCAATAGGGCTGGCCAAGAGATTCACAAAAGCTCCGGGAAAGAGACGGTCCCCCGGTCAGAAGGAGTAATCCCAATCCTAAAGAGCTTGCAACCCGCACAGCAAAACCCACCCAAGCTGCTTCGAGTGGAAGGGCCGAACCTCACGCCAGAACAGGCTGCTTGCTGTCGGCGTAGAGGGGGAAGCGCTCACAGAGAGCAGCCACACGGTCCAGGCAACGCTGCCGAATCGCGTCATCCTCGGGATTCAGAAGACGGTCGGCAATCACATCAGCGACCTCGCGGAAGGCTTGAACATCAAAACCGCGCGTGGTCAGTGCAGCAGTTCCCAGCCGCAGGCCACTGGTGACGAAGGGTGATTCGGGGTCAAAGGGAACCGTGTTCTTGTTGGCCGTGATGTGCACATCACTCACCAGCAGATCAGCCACTTTTCCTGTCATCGAAATGCACCGCAGATCAAGCAGCACCACATGATTATCGGTGCCACCACTGACGACATCGACGCCGCGGGCAATCAGCTGTTCGGCGAGGGCCGCCGCATTGGCGACCACCTGCTGGCTGTAAGCCTTGAACGAAGGCTGCAACGCTTCACCAAAAGCCACAGCCTTGGCCGCGATCACGTGCTCTAAAGGGCCGCCCTGACTGCCGGGGAAAACGGCCTTATCGAATTTTTTGGCGAAATCAGCATCGCGGCACAAAATCAAACCACCACGGGGGCCGCGAAGGGTTTTGTGGGTGGTGGTGGTCACCACATCGCAGTGAGGCACGGGACTGGGGTGGACGCCAGCAGCCACGAGGCCGGCGATGTGGGCCATATCGGCCAGCAGATAGGCACCAACTTCATCCGCGATGGCACGGAACGCAGCGAAGTCAATCGTTCGCGGATAGGCGGAATAGCCACAAACAATCAGCTTGGGCTTGTGCTCCAGAGCAAGCTGCCGAATCGCCTCCATATCCAGGCGTTGGGTCTCCTTATCGACGCCGTATTGAACGACGTTGAACCACTTGCCACTGACGTTGACCGGAGAGCCATGGGTCAGATGACCGCCATGGGACAGGTCGAGCCCCATGATCGTGTCCCCGGGCTGCAGCAGGGCCAGAAAAACGGCGAAGTTGGCTTGGGCACCGCTGTGGGGCTGCACATTGGCCCATGCAGCCCCGAACAACTGCTTGGCCCGCTCGATGGCCAACTCCTCAATGGCATCAACGTGCTCACAACCGCCGTAATACCGCTTGCTGGGCAGACCCTCGGCGTACTTGTTGGTCAGGACAGAACCCTGAGCCTGCATCACCGCGCGGGACGCGAAGTTCTCCGATGCGATCAGCTCAAGGTGGGTTTCCTGACGCTGCTGTTCCCGGTTGATGAACGCAGCAATATCCGGATCCGATTGAGCCAGATCAGCGTCGATGGCGCGTCCAGAAGCCTGGCCCATGAAATGTCAGTAAAGCTTTGACCAATCGTAAGAAACCACAGCGATCAGGCCGAGCGATCAACCAAAAAAAAACTGCCCATGGGGGCAGTTGAAACGCGCCTGGAGAGATTCGAACTCCCGACCCTCTGATCCGTAGTCAGATGCTCTAATCCGCTGAGCTACAAGCGCTGGCGTGGGACTATCAGACCCCATCGAGGGTCCGCTCGTCAACCGGGCCCCGGCCGCGCCAGGATTCAGGTGTTTCTGAGCCCGAGCAATGCCGATCCGCTGGTATGGCCCCGCTAACCCTGAGGATCCGACCTACCGGCATTTCGAGCGCATCGTGAACCTATGCCTTCACGGCGGCATCTTCGCCGCGGTGAACAGCGGCAGTTGGTTCCTGCAAGAGATGCGCCATCCCTTTCCTCCGGGAAGCTTGACCTGGGTCACCGGACTCTGGGCAACCTTGTGGCTGGGCCAGTTGATATGGGTAATTCTTCAGCGACCCAAGCCAGAGGAATAACGCCAGCATGGAGGAATCCCCCTCGCTCCTCCTGGGCTGATGTCCCTTTCCGCCAGCGATCTGCAGGACCTTCAAAGCGCTTTAGCTGATCGCCTTTACGTTCAAATCAGCGGCTGGCATCTTTACCTCGGCGATGCCGAGCTGGCCTCCGCCCTCGCGATCGAATGCAGTGCTCGCGTCAATCAAGGAGCTGAAGTTGCTGCTCGGCAGGCGCTTGATGCCGTGAAGGTTCCGCTGGCAGGAGGCGCTAGTCAGCTCCCCCTCGCCAAACTCATTCCCCCCAGCCAGCTCCGTGATCTCGAAGAGATCCTTGAGCCTTACTGCGGATAAGGTTGCAGTCCATCCGCCGCGGTTGGTGTGCTGATTATTGAAGTCACCAACTCGAGAGACGTCGTTCGCCAGCGCATCGGCCGACTGGGTGAACGGCTGATTGGACGGGTGGTCGATGCAGAGGCCCAGGTCGAAAAGGCCCTGATTCAGGAACTGGAAACCGCCTTCAAGGAGTTCGGGATCGAAGCACGGATCGTTTCTGTTCAAGGACCACAGCTCGTGGGTCGCGAACAGTTGGAACTTCCCATCCAGGTGCGTGAAGAGCGTGATATTCGTCTCAGCGAGACCTGAATCGACCCACCAAAAGCTGCGTGATCTCACGCACCTCCGCCACCTTGAATTGAGCACCGATCAAGGCAAACAACAGCAGACCCAGCAGGCCAGGTGCAGACACCTTCAGGAGCAGGCCCACGACTCCTGAAGGCCAGCTCACCACGGCCAACAGAATCCCGGCGGCGCCTGCGGCCAGCACACCAGCGATGGCCAGCCGCAAAAGATCAAGCCCCCAGCGCCGCAATGGGAGGCCTGAGATCCGTTGCTGCAAAGCAACCAGCAAGGCAAGACAGGTGAGCAGGTTGATGGCGACCGTGGCAAGCACTAACCCGGGCGCTCCGAAATTGAACGGCGACTGATTCCCCCAAGGGGTCGGGCCACCCACCAACAGCCAATCAAAAACCACGTTCAGACCGATCCCCGCCAGCGAGAGCCGAAAGGGCGTCGTCCCATCGCCGAGGGCATAAAAGACACGCACCAGCACATCCCGACCGAGGTAGGCCGGCATGCCAAGGCCGTAGGCCATCAGCAAACCCGTCACCAGCTGAGCCGCTGTCGCATCGAAGGCTCCACGCTCGTAGATCAGGGCGACGATGGGACCACCCAAGGCGATGAACAAACCGCCGAGAGGAATCATCGATGCGGTGGAAAGCATGAGCCCCTGCCGGATCCGTTCGATCAGCTGCGGTCGATCGGCCGGCGCCGTGAGCCTGGCGAAGGTGGGCAGCAAGGGCACCAGGAGTGCATTCGAGATCAGGCCCAGCGGCGTTTGCACCAGCAAATTGGCGTACCCCAGACCTGCAGCCGCACCGACGATTCCAGAGGCGAAAAACAGATCCGTGAACACATTGATCTGAAGCATTCCGGACGACAGCGTCGCGGGCCCCATCACACGCCAGACCTCTCGCACGCCGGGATGCCGCCAGTCCCAGACCAATTGGAACCGAGCCAACCCCTGCTGGATCAAAGCCGGCAGCTGGATCAACCACTGCAATAAAGCCCCCACCAACGTGGCGAATGCCAACACCACACCCCCGGTCATGGCGGCGGACGGCAAGGCAATGTCAGCACCGAGCTGCCACCACAGAAGTCCCACACCCAGGATCAAGGCCCCGCTGGACATCAGCGGTGAAATCGCCGGAATCCAGAATTCATCTGCGGCGTTGAGGGAACCGAAGCCGAGCCCAATCAGTCCGGCCAGCAGCGCCATCGGTGCCATGACCTGCAGCTGAACCCTGGCGATGGCGTGAAGATCGGGTGCCAGACCCGGCCCCACCAGGGTGATCAGGGGATCCGCCGCCAGCACCAGAACGATCGTGACCAGCAAAAGAAGAGCGCTGACGCTGGTGTTGAGAGCAGCAAGGATGTGAGCCCCTTCAGCCCGGGGGCGCCGGCTGAGAACACTCACCATGGCGCTGTGGAAAGGGCCGTTGATCCCCCCGAGGAGGATCAGAAGAAATCCAGGCAGCACATAGGCGTAGTTGTATGCGTCATAGGCAGCACCAACCCCAAAGGCCGCTGCGATCACCAGCTGCCGGATGAGGCCACCCACCTTGCTCAGCAGGGTGCCAAGGGTCACCACCAATGCGATCCCCTTGAGTGAACGCGCCATTCCGCCCCCAGCACTGGGCGCATTGTGAATGCATCGCACGAGACCATGGGCAGATCTCGGCTGCTGCCATGACTGGCCTTCCCTCTCCGGGCAATGCCCTGCTGCGTTTTGAACCCCTGACGGAGGGCGTGCTGCTGAAGCGCTACAAACGCTTTCTCGCCGATGTGGAACTGAGCAGTGGTGAAACCGTCACGGCCCATTGCGCCAACACCGGTCCAATGACGGGGGTCTTGATCCCTGGCCAACGGGTGCGTCTCCGCCACGCACCCTCTCCAAAACGCAAGCTGGCCTGGACCTGGGAACAAGCCGAAGTTCCAGGTGCAGAGGGCAAACCCTGCTGGGTCGGCATTAACACCGCCCTCCCCAACCGCTTGATTCGGGCCACGATCGAAGCGGGGTGTCTGGACACTCAACTCGGTGCGATTGCGGGAATCCGCGGAGAGGTGGCCTACGGAACAAACAAGCGCAGCCGGATTGACCTCCTCCTGACCCCGGCAGAACAGAACCCCGATCAACGACTGATCTACCTCGAGGTGAAGAACACAACCTGGACCGACGGCAGAACCGCACTATTCCCTGACACGGTGACCGAGCGGGGCCAAAAGCATCTGATCGAGCTCATGGGTGTGCTTCCGGAAGCTCGCGCGGTGCTCGTGCCCTGCCTCAGCCGCCCAGATGTGAACGAGTTTGCTCCCGGCGACAGTGCTGATCCGCGCTACGGAGAACTGTTTCGCCAATCCACCGGCAGCGGCGTGGAAGTTCTGCCGTGCTGTTTCAGCTTTGCCGCCGACGCGGTGCATTGGCAGGGAGTGCGCCCAGTTAGACCAGTTTGAATTTTGGTAGCAGATCGAACATGGCGGGTGCCAGTCCCCAGGCAGGTTGGTTTGGTTCGTCTGGGAACATTCCAGACGTGTCTCGCAGCTCTGCAACCTCGTTCATGACAACTGCATTCCACGCGCCTCCAGAACGGCGACGCAAAACACTCCAAGAGGCCAGCCTCCTGGAAGGCCCGATGCTGCTTCTCAAGAGCATCCGGGGCTTCAGCTCCAACCGCGCCATGACCTGGCTCGCCTGTGCGCCCTTGGCGCTTATGGGGCTGGGCATCTTCACGCTGTCTGCCAAAGCCGAAGAGCTACCTGAACTCTCCGCAGCTTTTCTGGCCAACAACCTCTGGCTTCTGGTCGCCACCATCCTGGTGATCTTCATGAACGCCGGCTTCGCCATGGTTGAAGCAGGCATGTGTCGGCAAAAGAATGCCGTCAATATCCTTGCCAAGAACCTGTTCGTGTTCGCCCTCGCGGTGACCGCCTACTGGTTCGTGGGCTACTCCTTTATGTATGGCGATGCCGCGATCGACGGCTGGCTGTACTTCGCAGGATTCTTCTTCGATCCAACCGTCACCGCTGAGACCATCAGCGATGCCGGCCTGGTCCCCACCGTTGATTTCCTGTTCCAGGCAGCCTTCGCCGGAACAGCTGCAACGATCGTTTCCGGCCTTGTGGCGGAGCGCATCAAGTTTGGTGAGTTCGTGATCTTCGCGCTCGTCCTCACTGCCTTCATTTATCCGGTTGCTGGCAGCTGGGAGTGGAACGGTGGCTGGCTCAACAGCGTGGGCAATGTCGAATTCATTGACTTCGCTGGCTCCTCGATTGTGCACTCCGTTGGTGCCTGGGCCGGCCTGGTCGGCGCCCTGCTGCTTGGACCCCGCATCGGCAAATACGTCGATGGAAAGGTGCAGGCCATCCCTGGCCACAACATGTCCATCGCCACCCTCGGCGCTCTGATCCTCTGGATCGGCTGGTATGGCTTCAACCCCGGTTCCCAGCTGGCCATGGACCAGTGGGTTCCCTATGTGGCCGTCACGACCACCCTCGGCGCTGCCGGCGGTGCCATCGGTGCCACGGTGATCTCCACGATCACCTCTAAAAAGCCTGACCTGACCATGATCATCAACGGCATCTTGGCCGGCCTGGTGAGCGTGACCGCTGGTTGCGGCAACCTGACCCTGGCGGGCTCATGGGTGGCAGGTCTGGTGGGAGGCATCATCGTCGTCTTCTCCGTCGCTGCACTCGATGCCGCAGGCATTGATGATCCGGTGGGAGCCTTCTCCGTTCACGGTGTGTGCGGTGTGTGGGGCACGCTCGTGATTGGCCTCTGGGGCTATGACATCCAGGGCGACGGCTCACCTCTCGGCCTGCTTGTTGGCGGTGGTGTTGAGCAGCTCGGCATCCAGGCCCTGGGTACCGCTGCCTACGCCATCTGGACTGTGGTCACCTGCTACATCGCTTGGCAGATCATCGGTGCCCTCTTCGGTGGTATCCGCGTCACCGAACAGGAGGAGACCGAAGGGCTGGACATCGGCGAACACGGCATGGAGGCCTACGCCGGTTTCTCCACCATCAACAACTGATTCCGTTTAGGCACAGTTATTGATCTCAAGCCCGGCCGATCGGCCGGGCTTTTTTGCTGCCTGGATCGCAGCTTCAGGCCACATAGAGTTACCCCACACCGGCGCACCCCATGGACACCCACGCCTTCAAGCGCTCCCTCCATCATTCCGAGCGTTACAACCGGAGAGGCTTCGGGCGTGCCGAGGAAGTGGCAGAAAGCCTCGAACAGGCCTACCAGAGCGGTCTGATCGGCACAATTCGGGACAACGGCTATCGACTTGAACACGGTCGGCTCGACGTTCGACTGGCCGAAGCATTCGGTTTCTGCTGGGGCGTCGAACGTGCCGTGGCAATGGCCTACGAGACCCGCAGGCACTACCCAAGCGAGCGTCTCTGGATCACGAACGAGATCATTCACAACCCCTCTGTGAACGATCATCTGAGAGAGATGAATGTCCAATTCATTCCCGTTGAACAAGGGGTGAAGGATTTCTCCGGTGTCACCTCCGGTGATGTGGTGATCCTTCCGGCCTTTGGCGCCACCGTTCAGGAAATGCAGTTGCTGAATGAGCGGGGCTGTCACATCGTTGACACCACCTGTCCCTGGGTCTCCAAGGTGTGGAACACCGTGGAGAAACACAAAAAGCACACCTTCACCTCGATCATTCACGGCAAGGTGAAGCACGAGGAGACACTCGCCACGAGCTCATTTGCCGGTACCTATCTGGTGGTGCTGGATCTGGAAGAAGCCCAGTACGTCGCCAATTACATCCTCGGCAACGGAAATCGCGATGCCTTCATCGAACGCTTTGCCAAAGCGTGCTCCCCTGGTTTCGATCCCGACAGAGACCTCGAACGCCTGGGTGTGGCCAACCAGACCACGATGCTCAAGAGCGAAACGGAGGAAATCGGACGCCTGTTCGAGCGCACGATGTTGAGCAAATACGGCCCCACCCAGCTCAACGATCACTTCCTGGCCTTCAACACCATCTGCGACGCAACCCAGGAGCGTCAGGACGCCATGTTCTCCCTGGTGGATGAACCGTTGGACCTGATGGTGGTAATCGGTGGCTTCAACTCGTCGAACACCACCCACCTGCAGGAAATCGCCATCAGCCGAGGCATCCGCTCCTTCCACATCGACACGCCCGAGCGCATTGACGTCGGCAGCAATTCGATTGAGCACAAACCCCTTTCCGCCGAGCTCTGTCGTGAAGGCGATTTCCTTCCTGAAGGACCCGTCAAGGTGGGAATCACCTCCGGTGCCTCAACCCCAGACCGGGCTGTGGAAGAGGTGATCGAAAAACTGATGCAATTGAGCGAAAACTGAATCGCAAGGAGCTTTACATTGGTTCATCTTTAATCCGCCCATCGTCGGCAGCTCCCTATCCGTGACTGTCTTGTCGCCCACTGAAACCGACAATCAGCTTCATGGTGCCGACCCCCAGGTGCGCTGCTACAGCAGCCACTTCGAGGATTCGATGCAGATGCTGGCTCCCCAAGCAGTCGTGGCGCGCTACCTGGATGACCACCAAAGCTGGTTTCAGCGTTGCGCTAGTCCAATGCAGGTCGAGGCCATCGACCTGCAGTCCTACAGCCTGACCCTGGGGCGGTTCGGAAACTTCGGCTTCGAAGTGGAGCCAACGATTGCTCTGAGACTGCTGCCGCAACAGGAAGGGATTTACCGGATCGAAACACTGCGCACGGTGCCGCAGACCCTCGCACTGCGAAATCACTATGACGTCGACTTCCGCGCTGGGATGCGACTGATCCCTGAACAAGAGCAGACCTCAGTGCAGTGGGACCTTGATCTCAAGGTCTGGATCCGGCTACCCAAAGTGATTTCGATGTTGCCGGATCAGTTGGTCCAGAGCAGCGGTGACCATCTGCTGAAACAGATCGTTCGACAGATTTCGCGTCGGCTGACATGGAAGGTCCAAGAAGATTTCCATGCCAGCCATGGTCTGAGCTGCCCACCCCGTCAACGGGCAGCCTTTTAAAGCAGCAGGGATGGGGCTTAGCTCACTTGCTCACAAGTTCGCTCCTGCACCCACACATCCAAGTTCCTGCCCACAGGCAACCGCTTGGAGCAATGCTTGCCTGACATAGACCTTGGGCTAGATCACGGCATCTGCGAGTGGTAGACCGAGGACGAGAGCAGCCATGACTGCAGTACCGAGAGTTCATCCCGTCCCCTTGTGGGAGTGGGTGGCGTCATTGCAAGCTGCGATCGCTAGACGCCAGGACCCTCACCAGCTTCCACAATCGCCGATGAGTGCAACATCCCAAATTTCAAGAGAGGGATAACGAGATCCGAAAAACAGCCTCATTCTGCTGACCAACCGAATAACAACTGAAGGGTTCAACATGCGTGACAACAAGACTGTTTTGAGCCGTGACACACGTGATCACAGACGCAGCATGGAGATCGAAGCGCTGAAAGGTTTTGAGGTCCACCTGATGAGCGGCACCTCCAGCCGAATCACTGCCTCCAATCGTCAGCTCCGATCAGCAGCTCCCCGAGCTTTCCATCATTGATCGACCGGCGACGAATCAAGCATCAAATAATTCTTCAAGTTGGCCATGAAATCATGGATCTCCACCCGTTCTCGCTCTTGCGAACTTGTAAGAACAACACTCCATGGCAACGGAAGATCGATGCCAGTAGCAATCTTCAACCAATGCATCCGTTCGATTTGATCGTCTATATGGCACAAATAACTACTCATCTTGGCAACAAATTTTTGAGATTAGGAATAATTTACCCAGGCCCCATTGCACAATCCTGATCAGGGAAACAAGAGAATCTGCCAGTATCAGGCAACGGTTTAAATTCGTCCATTCACGTCCTGAGAATGTCCAACTGGAGCGAGCAACTGCAGAGCATCGGCTTCGAAAAGACAAAGAAGGCCGATGGCAGCGTGAGCCACTGCTACGAAGCCGCCCATCGCCGCAGCTCCTTCTGGACCCAGATCACGGTGAAGCAAGTCGGTCGCCCCAATCCAGACTCATGGCAGGTGACCTATGCACGTTCTGAGATACAAATCGGCCTCTGGAAAATCCACAAGGTGGTTAAGACCATGGAGGTTGTTGTGCACACAAATTACAGCTCAATGCTTGGCGACATCCAGGAAAAAATGCGCCGCAAGCCAGATTTTTTAGATAAAATCAGCAACTGATCCAGCGCCCGAGCAACGCCCAAGACAGCGACGGGAAGTTGCATCTAAACGGGAATCACTCAGACAACATGGATACAAAGCCAGAACAATGAGACAATTTTTTGTGATGCGAACATAGAAAGCAATAGTTTTAAATAAATCAGCAAACCGAGCATGCATGATCAACCTGGCTCCACTTTGGTATTGGCTCTGCCATTTCACAGCATGGACACGGGCCTCTAAAGAGCTATAGCATTTGTATATTATTGAACTCGTCACTTCCGAGGCGGTTTCAACCTTGGGCATCAAACCTGCATGATCAAGCGTCCCCTCCTGGATGTTGAGTTTTTCGAGCTTGCACTCAACGATGCTGGCCTGGATCCATGCGAGCTTGAGATCATTGAACACATCCGCTACATCGGCATCTTCGATGAGCTTTCATTGAGGAAATCCCTTGCACTGCCTGCCAAGCCTCCAGCTCTTTACAAGCTGAACAAAGCCTGTGAAAAAATTGCTGCCCAGCTACCAGAACAGGCTCAGGAAATGATGGATTGGTCTGCCAGTCAGAGCCCGGATCAGATCAGCTGGAGAGGCAATCTGGTGTGCAGCATCGGCTTCAACGCTGACGGAGAACGACTCGAACCCGAATCAGGCACAGCTCTCTACCATACATTTGTTGTTCATAAAGAGCTGTTCAACGGACTTGGCACCGCCTGACCAGTTGCTTTAAATAGATCACTGATATCCCAGTAATGAACACGTATTGACTTCTTGAGCAGGACATCGACTGAAAAGCAGATTCATTCGTAGATTGCACAACATCATCGCGTCAAAAAAGTACTTTGGCTGGGCCTAAAAGCACTTATGATAATAAATCATAAGTAATGGCTCATGCGTTTCACTATCGTTTACGCATCAGCGACTGGCCACACAGAAGACATCGCAGAAAGGTTGAATATATTGCTACCAGGTTCAGAATTAAAAGATCTTGATAGAATTGATTTTACAAAAGAATTAGAGGAATCTGAGGCATTAATTTGCTGCACACCCACCTGGAATACCGGCTCTGATGTCAAAAGATCTGGCACAACTTGGGACGACCACATTGACAATATTCCTCACTTAAAACTTAAAAATAAACCCATTGGCATTGTAGGCTTAGGCGATTCAGCGGCTTTCAGCAAATACTTCTGCGATGCCATGGAAGAACTATACAGATCCTTTGAATCCGCAGGAGGTCGAATGATTGGCCATGTATCGATTGAGCAATATATTTTTGATGAGTCCAAAAGTGTTATCGACGGGATGTTCTGTGGACTCCCCATCGACGAAGACAATGAATCAGAAAAAACCGATGATCGCCTGCAAGCCTGGTCAAAAGCAATTATTCAAGAGGTCACCTCACGATAATCTTGAGAAAAAGTTGAACGCATTAGCATATTCAGCCAAGGCAAAATGATGATTTATTAGCGCACCAATGAGTTAAAATTTTTCTATACTCTATTTAGCTTTAGATTTCATAAAATCAACGGGCAATCCACCGCATATCGAAACAATTATTGGCGTCATTACCATGGCAACGACCAGCAATCCGATCGGCTGAGCGGTTGACTCGTGAATAGCTAAAACCAGAACACCAAAACACATTAAAACATATATAGCCAAGAAAAATCCGGGTTTCAGCAAGCCTTTCATCGAATCCATTCGCTTCACTTACAATGACAAACATCATTAAAAGTTCCCTAAATTAGCCCCTTGACTCTTACACCTATGCCAAAAAGTCGAGAAGGATTACTGAATGGGGAACAAGCTGAATTTTAAGCCAAAAGCCAAGATGCTTGATTTACTTTTTACATCTCAAGGTGCCACTATGATCGAAACAAATGAGGCAAGAAGGCGTTGATTCAAGTATTATGCTTCGAGCAAGTCAATCATTTTGTATCACTCAGATTTAACGTAATTTAATAAATTAGCTTACAGCGTATGGTCAATTATGGATGGATTTAATCGGAACAAAAACTAAGTTAATGAGGATATATTATTGATGATGGTTGAGCCTAATTGGGATTATTTTGTCCATGCACCTCTGAGTCAAGGTGTTATCCGCTTTGAAACCAAAACTGAACGCGCTCTTCACGCGAAGGTTGTTGCCTCAGAAGCTAATTGGATGGAATACCAAAGCAGTGAGCGCCTTATCATTTGGCTTCAAGCACGACAAGATTTAGAAGCTTTTCAGCAAGGATTTAGAACCAATCAAACAAATGAGGAAATTCAAAAATGATCGCAATTTAATGCTAGAAGTTGTGGTTCATGCCACGACTAAAGCCATCATCAATCAGCACCACGAAATTACTGCTGATCAAAAATTCATGCAAAACCTTACATGCATGATCTGCAGAAAGCTAATTAAATAACTATATTCGCCTAAGCCAGCAATGCTATCGGCAATAGTTTATCCAATTAACTCACAATCAATTAGAGACAGAGCGGAAGATCTTTTTGAACAATCCAAAAGTCAAGTTTGGTACATCACTCTCGGAACAGGGAAGTAAGGTATAAAAAATTTTTTTACATATGCATCAAGATTACACCGCAATCGCGCTGCTTCTTTTTACGGCAATCCCGCTGGCAGTTGTTGCGGCAACTGCATTCTTTTACATCACAAATAACGACCGTAAAACACCACTCAAAAGAGAAGACTTTCATCGTTAATCGAAAGATCGCAGCACAATTACCTTCAACAATTACGTTTAAGATCAAGCCGGAAGCCGCTTATCAGAGAAACAGCAGCAGCGTGTTCAGGAAAATATGAAGCTTATGCGCAATCACATTGCCCCACTTCATGAGCTGTGGGAGTGATACAACAATGGCAAGAATCCCTGTCAAGGCCAACTCGACCAGCAGGATGCTGTCCGCGACGATATGGCGCTGGGGAAACTTTTTCAGCGCGACATTTTTAGCCTTGATCCCAGATACATAGTCCAAGTATCGAGTGCACTCCAGCCTGATTCATTCAGGTGGATTTCCATACCACCCACGGGTGAGCTGCCCACCCGGTCAGTGGGCAGCCTTCTGAAGGATCTTCAGCGGTTGGTCCAGATCTTGTTGACGATCTCCATTCCGCTAAAGGCCTGCCAGAGGAACAGCGTCAGCATGCCCATGTTCAGTCCCACATGAGCCTTGCGCGCAATCAGATTGCCCCGTTGCATGAGGGGTGAGAGCGACGCGGCAACAGCGATCATCCCTGTCATGGCCAGACCCACCAACAGATGCGGTCCAACGAACAATTTGCCGTTGTTCAGATAGGTCACAGCCATGCCACCCAGCGTGCCGAGGGTCATCACCGCTAAGAGGATGCTGCCCCAGAGGTAATGGCGCTGGGCAAACTTTTTCGGCGCGAGATTCTTACGCTGCTCTGGCGTACCAGTGCGCGTTTTTTTGGCCTTGATCCCCAGGTAAAGGGCCCAACCACCCACGGCAAGCAAGCTCCACTCCATCAGTGGGTGAGCGAAATTGAGGCTGAAGGGAAGGGTGGCGAGCATCGGCGCGGAGCGTCAGTCTCGCGAGGCTAGGGGGCCGACGCCCCCCACCACCAGGGTTAATGAAGGAAATGACGGCGGCCCGTGAGCTGCATCGCCAGACCGAGCTCATCACAAGCCTTGATCGAATCGCCATCGCGCATGCTCCCGCCGGGATGGATCACGGCGGTGATGCCATGGCTGGCGGCCAGACGCACCGTGTCGTCAAAGGGGAAGAAACCATCACTGGCCAGCACCGCCCCCTGGGCCTGATCACCCGCAGCCTCCAAGGCAATCCGGGCCGATCCCACCCGATTCATCTGGCCAGCACCCACGCCGAGACTCTGGCCATCCCGAGCTACCACGATGGCGTTGGAGCGAACGTGACGCACCAAGCGCCACGCAAATTCCAAATCCAGCTTTTCTTGGGGTGTAGGCGGACGCTGGCTGGGCACAGTCCAGTCTGCCGGCGTGATCGCCTGGTCATCCAAATCCTGAACCAGGAGCCCGCCAAGAATGCTTCTCACATGATCGGGACCAGCTGCGTCGATGGCCTGAGGAGACAGCTCCAAAAGCCGCAGATTCGCCTTGGCCGCAAGCACCTCCCGCGCTTCGGCCGTAAATCCTGGTGCCACCACACATTCCAGGAAAAGACTGGTAATTTCACGGGCCGCCGTGGCTTCCACAACACCATTCATGGCAATGATGCCGCCGAAAGCACTAACCCGGTCAGCATCCAGAGCCCGGGTCAATGCGGCAGGCAACGTTGACCCGATCGCCACACCACAAGGATTGGTGTGCTTGACGACGACGGCCGCCGGTTGCAAAGCCGGTGCGTCACCATCGGCTCCGTAGCCAAACTCACGCACGGTGGCGAGAGCAGCCTCCAGATCCAAAAGGTTATTGGTGCTCAGCTCCTTGCCCTGCAGCTGAATCGCACCGCCCCAACCCTGCTTGGAATGACTGAACCAGCGCGCTTTTTGGTGAGGATTTTCCCCATACCGCAGGGTCTGGCGCAGAGGGGCAGCTTCCAGCCAGGGGCTGTCTTCCACTGAGCTTTGCTCGAGCATCCAGCGGCTGATTGCAGTGTCGTAAGACGCGGTGTGCTGGAACGCTTCAAGGGCCAATTGGCGACGCAGATCCGAAGGCACACTCCCGCCGGACTCCGCCATGGCGGTCAACAAACGATCGTATTGATCAGGGCTTGTGAGGACGGCCACATCGGCATGGTTCTTGGCAGCCGCCCGCACCATGGCGGGGCCACCGATGTCGATGTTCTCGATAGCCTGGTGCCAACTGACATCCGGCCGGGCGACCGTTTCTCGGAAGGGGTAAAGGTTGACCACCACCACATCGATGGGGGCGATGTTCTGCTGTTCAAGATCAGCCGTATGGGCTGCATCACCCCGCTTGGCCAGTATTCCGCCGTGCACCCTTGGGTGCAGTGTTTTCACACGACCGCCAAGAATTTCTGGAGCCCCGGTGTGATCCGCCACACGGGTGACCGGAAGGCCCGCCTGCTCCAGCACCTTGGCTGTGCCTCCACTGGAGAGCAACTGATAGCCATGGGTCCGATGCAGGGCCTCCGCCAGAGGCACCAGCCCGGACTTATCGGAAACACTCAACAGAGCGACAGGAGCCATCGAAGGGTCGTGACTGGGTCGTGAGCCAACCTACGCAGCAGTGATGTTGATGCCCGATGGATGGCCGGCTGGTGCTCCTCCACGGCTGGGGAGCCAATGGAGATGATCTGAAACCTCTGGGCGATCGCCTGGCCTGTGAAACCTCCAAGGAGCTTGATGTGGTGTGCCTGGAGGCCCCTGAACTCCACCCAGACCAACCGGGGGGACGTCAGTGGTACGGCTTGTTCCCCGCCCAGTGGAGCGCCGTGCCCACGGCCGTTGACCGCCTGAAGGCTCAATTGCAAGACCTGAGCAAGTCAGGCCTTGGCCTGGAACAAACGGTGGTGTTCGGCTTTTCCCAGGGGGGAGCCATGGCTCTGGACTGCAGCTGCTCCCTGCCTGTGGCAGGGGTCATCAGCTGCAGCGGCTACCCGCATCCCAACTGGGCTCCACCCGAGCAGCATCCCCCCGTTTTACTGATGCATGGTTCTGAAGATCCCGTGGTGCCTTTCCAGGCCATGCAAGCAATCGGCTCGCAATTGCAATCAGATCGATGCCAGACCCTGCCATTCAAAAACGGCCACACCATCCCTGATGAGATGGTGCAGCCAATCGTGCTGTTTATCGAGCGTGTTCTGAAGAGCGCCTGATCAAACGAAGGCGTACTCGTACTCCTCCATTTCCTCCCAATCATCAGCGCCAAGCTCAAGGCCTTCAAAGAGCTTGTCTTCGCCAATGGAATCAACGATGGTGCGCAACGACGGGAAGAGGAAATGATTCTCTTCGGCGTATTGCGCACTAAACAAGCCCTTCTCACCCCAGAAGAAGCGATCGGTGGTGTGCTCATTCCGGCGCACGTTCAGCAGCGCTGGAGATACCAAACCAGCCTCAGCGATGTACCGACGCGCGGCGGTGACGGGCTTGTACTCACCGGTTTCAAGGTGATGGGTTGGCACATGCGCCAAGACCCGCTGACCTGCCAGACGACGGCGACTGATGCGCTTGCGCTTCTTGGACATGGAAGGGCTCCGGTACGAAAGGAAGAACGGGGTGAATCGTCAGAACAGACGAAATCCGTTTCGGCGAAATGACCATCACCACGGAATCGTCAATAGCGGTCGGCGCAAAAACGCCAGACGCAAGGGACCGCGTCGAGGCAATTGCGGACGCACCACAATTGCCAGCAGAACACCAACACCCAAGCGGGGATCAGCTGAGGACACTTCAACCTCTGCTGTAGCTTTGGTTGCACAACAAATGCAACCGTTGTGAGAGATGGTGGGCGTCTGTTCACAAAGAACAGCGCCTCGGTCGATAAGAGGATCTTAAGACTTTTCCCAGATTTTTCAAGTCCCCCTCCCGCAGGCTTGCTCAAGCACGTGAATGGATCGACCGGATCTGATGCAACTCACCGATCGATTCTTTGAATTCACAGACCAACAGCTGGCTGATCTAACCGCCAAAGAAGGCATTCAGCATCTAGGGCTTTACGTCAGTGCACCACCCAATCAACAAGGTCCACCCTTGCTGCTTATCCGGCAATGGTCCGCCAATGAACGGTCCCTTCCCGCCGCCGACGCCGACCCGTACCTGCGCCTGCCGCATCAAAGTCGGCGTTGGTACCCCCTACAGGATGCCGGATTGATCCTGGGAGCACTGCGAGCCGATCTGGATCCTCAACGGAGCTGGAATCTGAGCTTGGACCAGCGAATGCGGCGCAGTGCTGCTGCCATCAGCCACGCTCTTGGACGAGACCTGGAATGCCTGCAACTCCGCCAGGAACTGAGCCAACAAAACGACCAACTGCGCACCCTCGTTCACCAATTGCGCAATCCATTGGCGGCCCTGCGCACCTACGCCCAGCTGCTAATGCGGCGCCTCGAAGCTGACAGCTCCCACCGTCCACTCGTGGAGGGCATGCTTTCGGAGCAAAGGCAACTGGGCCAGTACATCGACGTTCTGGATGACCTTGGACAACAGCGCCTGCCACAGCAGGAGACCCTGGGCCCGACCCTCTTACCCCCCGGGCCCGCTGCAGGCGAGGCAACGATGCGAAGCCTGCTGATGCCTCTGCTGGAGCGAGCGGAAGCGACAGCAAGCCTGCAGGGCCGCCCCTGGGAGGGGCCGCAAGCGTGGCCCCAATGGATTGATCAGCCGTCCCAAGACGGCACCATTGCAGAAATCGTCGCCAACCTCCTGGAAAATGCGTTCCGCTACAGCCCAGCGGGTTGCAGCGTGGGCCTGTGTCTGTTGCCCGACGGGCTCTGCGTCTGGGACGACGGACCGCCAATCCCCATCGAGGAGAGGGAGATGATTTTCGAGAGGGGAGCGCGGGGATCAACCGGCCAAGACCGTGCCGGCACCGGCCTTGGGCTCGCCCTCGCACGGTCCTTAGCGGAACGGCAGGGCCGCAACCTCCGCCTCTGCGTGGAGCCAACCACGATCGCTCCGGATCTGCCCGCTGAGGGCAATGCGTTCATCCTCAATTGGCCGGCAGAAACAACGCCAGGCCGAGCAGCGTGATCATCTCGGTCAGAACGAGAACCGCTCCATAGCTGTCGCCGGTATGCCCCCCCAGACGTCGCCCGAGGCCCTGGGCAACAAGGATCGCCACAACACCCCCCAAGAGAAGAGGGAGGGGCGCCACAAGCGCAGCTAGCAGCGCCACAGCCAGCAACGTGGGCAGTGCATCCCAGAGCGGCCTGGCGTTGTCGCGATGAAAAGCAGCGGTTCCATCGACCCGCAGATAGTCGAACCGCACCATGGCCCAAAGCGGTGACACCCGTGCCCAGAACGCAGCCAGACAGAGCACCAGTGGGGCCTGGGGCCCCAGTTGGATCAGCGCCGCGACTTGCAGCAGCAGCACCATCACGAGAGCCAGCACGCCACTGGCACCCACCCGGCTGTCCTCCATAGCCTCCAGCCTCCGTTCCACAGGCGCCCCGAGGCCATCCGCCGTGTCGATCAAGCCGTCGTGGTGCAACCCACCACTGAGTTGGATTCCGAGAGCCACCACGCAGGGGGCACAGGCTGCAGGAGGCCAACCCAACCCGGAAAGACAACTCCAGAGCAGCCCCTGCAGCGCTCCGATCAGCAGCCCCATCCAGGGAGCAAAGCGAGCGATGCGCTGAAACGAGGGCTGCGGCCAGGGCCATGCGGGCAGCACCGTGTAGAAGATCCAGGCTCCCGCCAGATCAGACAGCCAGGACGGAGCGCTCCGGGGAATGGCGTAACGGGTGCAATCAGCCCTCACCGTAGGTTCATTGCAGGGGCAGATCGGCCTTGTTCGGCTTTGAGATCAACGCGCATTGCGCCAACACAGCGGCCCGGTGCGGCACGTTTACGACCCCTCATGGGCCGGTTCAAACACCACGCTTCATGCCGGTGGGCACCCTGGCGACCGTTAAGGGCATCAGCACCGAGCAACTGAGCCACACGGGTGCCCAGATGGTGCTCTCCAACACCTACCACCTGCATTTGCAGCCCGGCGAAGAGATCGTGGCAGCGGCAGGTGGCCTGCACCGTTTCATGGGCTGGGACGGGCCGATGCTCACCGACTCCGGGGGCTTTCAGGTGTTCAGCCTGGGGGACCTCAACAAAATCGATGACCGCGGCGTGGTGTTCCGGAACCCCCGCGATGGACGCACCATCGACATGACACCGGAACATGCCACCCGCATTCAGATGGCCCTCGGGGCGGATGTGGCCATGGCCTTCGACCAGTGCCCGCCCTATCCGGCGACGGAGAACGACGTCATCGATGCCTGTCGCCGCACCCATGCCTGGCTCGAGCGCTGCGTCACAGCCCACACACGCGTGGATCAGGCCCTGTTCGGCATCGTTCAGGGCGGCTGTTTCCCGCATCTACGGCGGGAGAGTGCCCGTGCCGTCGCCTCCTTTGATCTACCGGGAATCGCCGTCGGCGGCGTCAGCGTCGGTGAGCCCGCGGAGGAGATGCACCGAATCGTGCGGGATGTCACGCCCTTACTCCCCACGAACAAACCGCGATATCTGATGGGCATCGGCACCCTGCGAGAGATGGCCATCGCCGTGGCCAACGGCATCGACCTCTTCGACTGTGTCTTGCCCACCCGACTGGGTCGCCATGGAACAGCACTGGTGGGCGGCGAACGCTGGAATCTGCGCAATGCCCGCTTCCGCCACGACCACACACCCCTGGATCCGAGCTGTTCCTGCGTGGCCTGCACTGGACACACCCGGGCCTATCTGCATCATCTGATTCGCAGCGAGGAACTTCTGGGCCTCACCTTGCTGAGCATTCACAACATCACGCAGTTGGTGCGTTTCACGTCCGCCATGGCACAAGCCATTCGCGACGGCTGTTTTTCAGAGGATTTCGCTCCCTGGGAGCCGGACTCACCAGCTCATCACACGTGGTAGCGTCCAGCCCAACGCCTTTTTGATGCAAGGGATGGCCGCCTTTACCCTCGACCTGCTGGCACAGCTGCCCGAGGCCTATCAGGCCTTCTCTCCGCTGATCGACATCCTTCCGTTGATCCCGGTCTTCTTCCTGCTGCTTGCCTTTGTCTGGCAAGCCTCTGTGGGCTTCCGCTGATCCCTCAACCCATCCGGATCACATCCACAACGAAGGCCGGCAGCGAAAGCATGCGTCGCCAACGGGAGGGTTCCTGGATGAGTCGATACAACCACTCCAGCTGCATCCGGCACATCCATCCGGGGGCACGTTTTTTGGTGCCGGCCCAGACATCAAAACTTCCGCCAACACCCATCCACAGCCCTGGCTGACCAGACGAAACCCGCTCAGACCAGGTTTCCTGACGCGGCACGCCCAGGGCCACCAAAACGAGATCCGGCTTCAATGTCTTGAGCTGAGCCTCAATGCCAGGCCAGACCTGGGGTGATTGATAGCCATCCACAGCGAGGGCAAGATTGAGCCCGCTGATGCGCTGGGGCAAGTCCGCCCGCAGGGTCTCCATCACCTCAGGTGAAGCACCCACCAAAGCAACTCGCCATTGATGGGCTGCTGCGTAATTCAGCAAGGTCCAAGCAAGCTCGATCCCTGCTGTTTTGACGACACGGATCCGCTGACGCGCCAGGGCCCAGACCACTCCAGCCCCATCCGGAATCACCAAATCAGCGGTCCCGATCGCTTGCCCCAGAGAGGCATCCGCCCGAGCAGACATCGTCATCTCGGCATTGAGGGTGACGATGCGTCCCCCTCCCCGAGCGTGCAGGCCGAGAGCTGCAGCACAGACGTCGCGGCAGGCATCCACAGGCACGCCGAGCACCTCGCAGCGGCGGCGGTCATTGGGAGTGGTGCTAACAGGATCCATGGCCGAGGGGCTGCGTTGGAGAATTTAGGGGTGGTGATGGATGAGGGCATGGTTGTGACGACGACGGAAACCCTTCCGCAGAACCACGCCACAAACCTTCAGCGTCTGGATCAATCGATCCAACGGGTCGTTCTCGATCGGCAGGACCCGATCAGCGGCCTGCTCCCCGCCAGCACCGCCCACACCATTCATGGCAACTATGGAGATGCCTGGGTGCGGGACTGCGTCTATTCGGTGCAGTGTGTTTGGGGACTGGCCCTGGCCCACCGCCGTCAACAGGGGCAAACCAGCCGACGATCCTGGGAACTGGAGCAGCGGGTGGTAGCCCTCATGCGCGGCCTGATGCGCTCGATGATGCGCCAATCCGTGAAAGTGGAGCGCTTTAAGGAGAGCCTGCATCCCCTCGACGCGCTCCACGCCAAATACGACAGCTGCACCGGTGAATCGGTGGTAGCCGATGACGCCTGGGGCCATCTTCAACTGGATGCCACCTCTCTGTTCTTGCTGCAGCTGGCGCAGCTGACCAAGGGCGGTTGCGCCGTGGTGCAGAGCCGTGACGAGGTGGATTTCCTCCAAAACCTCGTGCACTACATCTCAAGGGCCTACCGCACCCCCGATTACGGGATCTGGGAACGCGGTGACAAGGGAAACCATGGACTGCCGGAGCGCAATGCGAGCTCAATCGGCATGGCCAAGGCCGCCCTGGAATCGCTTGATGGGCTTGACCTCTACGGCCCCCATGGCGACGGCAGCTGCGTCCTGCTGATTCCTCAGGGGGCCATCGTGCGCCTGCGTCGCGCCCTGCAAGGGCTCCTGCCACGGGAATCCGCCAGCAAGGAAGCAGACAGTGCCTGTCTCTCCGTGATTGGTTATCCCGCCTGGGCAGTGGAAGATGCTGCCCTGGTGGAGCGCACGGGCCGTCGCATTCGACGGGAACTGGGCGGGGCCTACGGCTACAAACGCTTCCTTCGGGATGGTCACCAGACGGTGGTGGAAGACGTCAGCCGCCTGCACTACGAAGCTGAGGAGCTCGCCGCCTTTGAGGGGATCGAGTCGGAGTGGCCGTTGTTTCTGGCCTTCGAATTGGTCACCGCATGCTGCGAAGGCCGCTCGGACGAGGCCCAGCGCTTGCACAGCAAGCTAAAGGCGTTGGCGGTCGAACAAGACGGAGAACGTCTCTACCCGGAGCTTTATCAAGTCCCTGGCAGTGTGGTCGACCAGGAACGGATGAATCCAGGCAGCCAGGCCAGGGTGGCGAACACCAATCTGCCGCTGATCTGGACCCAAAGCCTCGTCTGGCTGGGGGAAATGCTGCTCAACGATCTGATCCGCCCCGAAGACATCGACCCCTGTGGGCGCAGGGATCCAAAGCAACTGGGCGCCGAGGCAGTTCTCGTGGCGATGGCTCCCGAGACGGATGCCGTGCGCCACGCACTACTGGCTGCAGAGGTGCCGATCGACCCAACCACGGTGATTCCCGTGCTGTCGTCCGACGAGCTGAAACAACGGCTGAAAGCGGCCGGCACCAATCCGCGGCTGGAGCTCAGCGGACGCCCTGGGCACCGCGTGGAAACTGAGGACACCGCTCGCGTCTACCGCCAAGACGGCTCTATCAGCGTGTTCACCCCGTCGGTTCTGGAAGACCGCAGCAGCTATCTGGCTGATGACCCTGAGGAGATGCTGGAAAGCGTTGTGGATGAGCTGCATCTGCTGCAACGGCACTGGCGGGGTGTGGGGCTGCCGCTTCTGGTCATTCCCATTCGTGAAACAGCCCTGGATCAGCATCGTGACGTCATCCTCAAACTTGCCGATCAACTCAGCAGCGGCGTGATTGAAACCATCCCCGTCCGGTTGGGCCGCCTGAGTCAGCTGGTGGATCAGGGGCAGGAGGTCCAGCTCCCACCGCTTCAGCAGAAGCCCGTCCCGGCATCCGATCAACCCCAGCATGTGCTGCGCGACGCCACCGATCTACGGGACCTGACTGCTGCTGAGGAGCAGGAGTTGGATGAGACCCCAATCGAACAGTTGAGCCAGCGCCTCTGGAGCAGTGGGCTGCTGCATGAACAAGCCGAAGTACTGGAATTGCTGCAACGGCGTCTCGGACCTCAAGGGATTCAACGCAGCCCCGATGGGCATCCGGTGGCCCTGAGCAACCTGCTCGAGGAGGTTTATCAACGGGGCTTGCGATGTGAAGACTGGAATGTGGTGCGGCGCTGTGCCGGCGCCATGGGCATGGTGCATCCCCAGCTGGAAGATGCCCTGACCGATCTTCTCGTCCGCCAGAAACAAGTGGTGGTGGGACGCAACTACACCGGCGACTCCAGGCTCCGTCAACCGATGGACAGCGCTGCCATCGCCGAACGGATTGAGACGACCAGCGGGATCGACGGTCGTGAACGCATGCTCGAGCAGGAACTCCTGCTGGCCCTCGACAGCGTGGCGCGGCGGGAGCCAGCCCTACTCAAAGGCAGCCTCACCCTGCAGCTGGGGCAGCTGATGCTGCTGCTGACATCGGAGCTGGCCGTGGAGAAAATGCTCAGTCAGGACGAGGCCTTTGAAGCCCTCTGCAGCGAAGCACCCCACGCCATCCGCAAACGGTTGCGCGCGGTGCTCGAGGATGTGGACCATGCCAAGGCAGCCCTGCAACGTGGCGAACAGCTGCACGTGAGCGGGAGGGTGCAGTGGTCCGTTCCCGACCCATTGGAAGAAACGCCCGGAGGCGGCGACTGGCTTCAACACCGCATCCGTCTGGGCTCATTCCAGAAAGTTCCCCGCGATTTCTATGCCGGCATCTGGTCCCTGTTGCAACACTGCCGCGGCCTTGTGATCGGCGACAAGCTGGAACGGCGCAATCGACTCAACAGCCGTCTCGTCCTTGAGAAAACACCCGGCGAACGCAATTTCGCCGTCCAAGTCGACCATCTGCTTAGTCGGATCAAAGCACCGGAATACCGGCAACTCTGCAGCGAATGCCTGCTCTCGCTGATGGCCTTTGTCGAAGCCAATCCGGAGGTGCGCTTCGAGGATGACCTAGCCCTCGACGTGGTGATCGGTCATGCCGTCCGAGTGGGCTGGCAACAGAGTCATCCATCCCTCAGTCCTGAGAACTACCCGCAGCAGAAAGCCCAGGCCTGGGGGCAGTTCTATCGATCTTCTCCCGGTGACTGTCGGCGCTGGCAGGTCACGGCGTTGCGGGAGCTGGCCGCACAAGAAGGGCTGGTCTGATCCGAGTCAGGCCCGTCAGATGGGTGCAGGCAAGGGTGCCCCGGTATCCGGGTGTTCGACAGCCTGCTCGATCAGGTCGGCCAGCTTGAGTGCACGCGACGCTTGAAGACCATCCACAGCAGGGGTTTCCCGGCCGCGCACGCACTGGAGAAAGTGCTCAAGCTCGGCGTAGAGCGGTTCGATGGACGTGGTGCTCACCTCCTCGATGAAGCCGTCATTGCGGTACAGCAGCTCACCGTGATCTGCGGAATACCACTCATGGGCGCGGCGATGGATGTGCAGGGTGTGGTTGAGGAAGTCGGTTTCCACCAGGCTTGAGCGGCAGTGCGCACTCAGGCTGCGGATCTTGCGGTGGCTCATCTTGCTGGCCGTGAGGCTGGCCACAACACCATTCTCAAAACCCAGCGTGGCATTGACGTAATCAATCGGTCCCTCGGCACTGCGACCACCGGCAGCGGCAAGCCTGACAACGGGTGCCTTGGCCAGCTCCAGCACAAGGTCAATGTCATGAATCATCAGGTCCAGCACCACGGAGACGTCGTTAGCCCGATCGGAATGGGGGCTGTGGCGACGCCCCTCGAGGACCACGACTTCTTCGTTGGCCACCACCTTGGTGAGTTCACGAAAAGCGGGGTTGAACCGCTCGATGTGACCAACCTGCAGCAGACAACCGGCTGCTGTCGCAGCCTCGATCAGCGCGGTGGCCTCGTCTTGACTCGCCGCGATCGGCTTTTCGATCAGAACATGCACACCCGCTCGAAGACAGGCCAGGCCGACGGGGTGATGCAGAAGGGTGGGAACAGCGATGCAGACCGCCTCCACCTCAGAAAGCATGGCGTGGTAATCCCCAAACCAGCGGCAGCCGAATTGCTCCGTAGCGAGCTGTCCGCGCTCGGCATCGGGATCCGCAACTCCCACCAAGTCGGCATCCCGCAGAAGGCTGAGCACACGAGCGTGGTGCCAACCCATGTTGCCGATTCCGATCACCCCGACCTTCACTGGGACCATGGGGTCGGGAGACATCAGAACGGGCAGTCGGTTGGGGGAAGACTATCGGCCTTCAGTCGGAATCATCCTCTGGACTAGGAAGAACGAGCCGGACGCGGTCAATCCGCGGCCCTGCCATGGCCGTGATTTCAAACTGCAGGCCGTTGAAATGCAGCGCTTCCCCAGCGGATGGAATGTGCTGAAGCCGCTCCAGCAGGAAACCCGCAAGGGTGTGATGGTCATCCGCCTCGGGCAGATCGAGGTCCAGCTGACGGTTCAGCTCGAAGATCTCCAGATCTCCCGCCACCAGCCAAACACCAGGGCAGTCCTTTTCCTCGAGCAGATCTGGCTCATCGGTCTCGCCGGGATCCTCATCACCAACGATTTCTCCGGTGAGATCTGCTGCTGTCACGAGCCCCTCAGTGCCGCCGTGCTCATCCACCACCAACAGAAGCGGCTGGCCACTTCGAATCATTGGCAGCAGCTCCGCCAAGGTGCAGGTCTCCAGCACGGGCACCGCAGGCTGGAGATAGGGCTCAAGCAGCGAATCGGCCTGGAGCTCTCCCCGTGCAATCGGTTCAGCCATCTGACGGAGATCCAGCACGCCACGCACATCGTCCAGCGACTGGCCAATCACCGGGAACCGCGCGTGACGGGTGTGATGCACGGCTTCCATCAGCTCCGCGAAACGGACCGTGGCCGGCAGCGTGACCATCCCGGAGCGAGGCACCATCACCTCCCGCACCTGGGTGTCCCGCAGGGCGAAGACTCCTTCAAGAATGTTCTTTTCATCGGGAAACAATCCCGTGACCCGCCCGGATTCCACGAGGGTTTCCAGCTCACCGGCAGAGAGTGCTGGCACCAATACATCCCACTGGGGAGCCAGGCCGAGCAGGCGCATCAGCAGGCCTGCCAGTGCCTCAAGCAGGTTGAGCAGCGGAGCCAAGCAGCGCATCACCACCTCCAGCAACGGCACCAGTCGGAGCGCGGAGGATTCCGGACGGTTCAGCACCCAGGCCTTGGGCAGTAAACCGGCGACCAACGTGGCGAGCAGCACGATCCCGAGAAACAGCGCCGTATCCCGCCAGGCCACACCTAGGGAGCCATCCGACCAGAGCCGACCCCCCAAACCGCGGCCTGCCCAGCCCAAAGCCACTAGAGCGAGGGTGGAACCCAGCTGAGAAACCAACAAAGCCCGCCGCAGGCGTCGCTGCAGACGCTGAATGGAGCGGGCCCCGGTCTGCTCTTCCTCCACAAGCACTTCGACACGGCTGGGGCGAAGCCGCAACAGGGCCACCTCTGCGGCCGCGAAGAAGGCCGGTAAAACCAGCAGGACAGCCAGCAGTAAAAGCCGCATCAACAGGGGGGAATGGGGGTCGCGAGGATCGAACTCGCCTTAGGCGAATTATGAGTTCGCTGCATTCACCAGATTGCTAGACCCCCTCAAAGAGAGTGTTACCACAGGGGAGTGACGTCGGGGAAGTCATCGGGCATTGGTCGTTCCAGGTCGGATTCGTTTATGTCGGAGGCGGCCAGGCTGCCGTCGAATCCGCTCGGAATATCGAGGTTCCGCAACGGCAGCGGCGGACTCTGCTCCTCCAGCAGAGCTCCGGTCGTGTTTTGCAGGGCGGATCCGTCCCAGATCAGGGTCTGATCCGGAAAGCCCAGGCCCATTACCCGATTCCCCTCGATTCCTCCAACCGCGATACCCAGAAAATCAGTCAGTTGATGAAGGGGATCCACACCCCTGGCCATGGGTGAGGTCCAAGTGAACAGGCGACGGTTGATCAGCTCACTGGTGGTCTCCGTGGGATGGCACACCGTCACTTCCACGGGAGCAGAACCACTGCCCGGTGGAGGAGCCTCGATGCTGGTCGTGCAGACCAGCGGGCCTGCTAGCACCGATGGGCCAGCGAGCACCAACAATCCCGAGCGAAAGAACGAGCGCAGCAGCACCGGAGGAAACAGCTCTAAGCGCAAACTAAGGACATCTGCGAAGCGCGGCCAGACCCATGCCTGAATCGTCGAGTGTCCCGACTGAGCGGGAGCAACTGCTGAGCCGCCTGGCCACCTTGGCCTACCGGCACGGAGACTTCACCCTTGCGTCAGGCCGCAAGAGCGAGCACTACGTGAACTGCAAACCAGTAAGCCTGAGCGGCTCTGGCCTGGCCTTGATTAGTCGCGCCATGCTGACCCACGTGGAAACTGATGCAGTCGCCGTGGCCGGCCTCACCCTCGGAGCAGACCCACTGGTGAGCGGTGTCGCCATGGCCGCCGCCGATCAGGGCCGTGATCTCGATGCATTAATCGTCCGTAAGGAGGCCAAAGGCCATGGCACTGGAGCCTGGCTGGAGGGACCACTACCAGCGCCCGGGGCACTGATCACCGTGCTGGAAGACGTTGTAACCACAGGGGGGTCCTCCCTCAAAGCGGTCCGGCAGCTGCGCGACGCCGGCTACTGCGTCAAGAGGGTCGTCACCATCGTCGACCGGGAAGAAGGGGGCGATGCCGCCATGGCTGCTGACAATCTCGAGCTGATCAGCCTGTACAAATTGTCTGAGATCGCCGCCGTCACCAAGGTATGAGCAGGCTGTTTTGGGACGCCACATTCCCCCAACTGCGCCTGAGCGGCAGCGGAGCCTGCCAGTTTCTTCAGGGTCAGACCAGTGCTGACCTCAACGCACTCCAACCCGGTGATCTCCTGCAGACCTGCTGGCTGACCGCAACGGGACGCTTACGGGCGCTGCTGGAAGTCCGTCTGGATACGGATGGAGCCGATGTGATCGTTCTGGCGGGAGATGCTGCTGCGGTTCACGCCGGATTCGATCAGGTGATCTTTCCAGCCGATCGTGTGCGACTCCAACCCCTGGCCCAGCGGCGCCGGCTGCAATGGCTGGAGCCTGACGCTGCAGTGATCTGGCCTGAGCCGGATGTGGCATTGCCAGAGCCATGGGCATTAGGAAAGCCCGCCACCGCCGCGGCATTGGAGCGTCGGCGGCTCCAGAGCGGCTTCCCACCAGGGCCAGGTGAACTCAATGGCGAGACCAACCCTCTGGAACTGGGACTCGTGGCTCGAATCAGTACAGAGAAAGGCTGCTACCTGGGACAGGAGACCATGGCCAAACTCATCGGGAAAGCGGGGGTGAAACAAGAGCTGCGCTGTTGGAGCTGCCGCAGCCCGCTGTCGAGCGCCACAAAACTCACCCTGAAGGGAGAGCGGGCCGGGGTGATCACCAGTGCTCTCGAACACGACAACGCGTGGATTGGACTGGCCCTGGTTCGCCGCCAATGTCTTGCCAGTGAAACGCTGGAGGGACCCAATGGGGAACTGCTCCAGCTCAGCCGACCTGAGGCGTTTCAGGATCCCGACGTCTGATCCTGTTGCAGCAACCAGGCGGCAACAGCCCAGGTGGCTAGGCAGTCATCGCGGTTGTAATCGAAGATCCAGCTCAGCCCATGCCTGTTGCCGCGTCGATCTGGGCCATCGCCCTGCCACTGCCGCCACCACAACAAGGCCCTGGCCCCGTCAGCACCGACCTGACTCCAACGGAACCCCTGCCAACCGGCCACGGCCTTGAGGCCGTAACTGGCCAATGGCAAGCGCCAGTGACGCCGCACCCGGGCATGAACATCCACGAGACGGTGACGAAGTTGCTGAAGTTCAGCCTCATCGACACCTTGCCGCTCGGCCATGCGCCTTAAGGCCAGGCTTTCTGTTTCCCCGTAGTGAAGAATGGGCCACCCCCGGTAGTGATTCAGCAGGCGTTGCAACCGAAGCCAGCAACGGGGTTCACCGTGCTCGGCCAGGGCCAGGATCGGGTGATAGGCCACTGAAGCGAGGTCCCAGTCCCCACGTTCGGTTCTGTGCAAGACCAGAAAACCGTGGAGAAAGTCGTGACGGGCGTCGGGGTCGGATTCGATGTCGTAAAGGAGCACACCAGGGCAGTCACGAAGTTCCGGAAGTGCCGGTGCAGCGTCCAAGCGTTCCACCCGACCATCGCGCTGCGCCCTGGCCTGGGCCACCAAGGCTGCAGCCACCTCACCATGCTGATCACCGAAGCGTTGAAGCTGCTCAGCGAGCTGCATCGGATCAGCAGCGGCCAGATCAGATAGGCCGCGAATCCCAAGCTCCAGCAACATCTCGCGGCGCTTGGCTCCGATGCCGCTGACCTCACTTAAGTGCCCTTGCTCCGCCGCCACGGCGTTACAAACACCCCGCCAGCTGCAGAGTGAGCACTTGCGTCGATCGGCTGCCAAAGGAGGGGGGACCGACCGCTCAAGGTCCTCACGCAGTTTGCGCAACCCTTCCGAAAGCTGTCGCCGCATGCTGTTCGACAGATGGACCCGCTCCTGTTCCAGCCGCCGGCCGCCGCCGCCGAGAACCAGCATGGATGGGACATCGCCCTGTTGCACCTGCTCGAGCAGCAGAGCCATCAGCGCCAGGGGCAGCTGATGTTCCCGAGTAGTACGACGGCCCTGACGTGCCAGCACCGGTTGATAGGCGAAGTCGCCCCAGCGGCTCTGGCCCTTGACCCGCCTGAGCAGGGGAGGATGCGCCTCCAACGGTTCCCCGGAAGGGCCCAGACCCTTCAGGCGCAGACCCACCACGGCGTCGGCACCGGCAACACAGGCGGCCCAGCCATGGCCTGGTTTGCGGGGCATCAATCCCACAAAACATCGCTGCTGGTCATCCAGCAGCAGATTGCGATGGGCGGTCCAACGTCGCTCAGCAGGATTTCCATGGCGATCGAGCCAGGCCTTGCGACGACAACGCAGCCAACTGCGCAGCAACCGGTCGGTGAGGGCGTTGTCGGCAGGCGGGGTGTCACCCATCCGCCGACCCTACGGCTGCCAGCTGCTAGATCCACTGAAGTGCAGGCTGTGCCATGGCATCGGCTCCCCTCCCCCTAAGCCCAGCTCCAATCAAGTTCGGCACCGATGGCTGGCGCGGAATCATCGGTGTCGACATCACCGTGGAGCGCTTATTGCCCGTTGCCGCTGCCGCGGCCCAGGAGCTCGCGCATCGCGCCCCAGAAGGCCACAACAGCCGAACGGTGGTCATCGGTTATGACCGGCGCTTCCTGGCTCCCGAACTAGCGGAAGCCATCGCCGCCGCCGTGCGGGGTTGTGAACTCGAGCCCCTACTAACAGACACCGCTGTCCCCACACCGGCCTGCAGCTGGGCCGTGGTGGAGCGCAAAGCCCTTGGAGCGCTGGTCATCACCGCCAGTCACAACCCGCCGGAATGGCTGGGGCTGAAGATCAAAGGCCCCTTCGGCGGGTCAGTCGAGGGCGACTTCACCGCCGCAGTCGAACGACGACTGGCCGCCGGCGGCATCACAGCACCGATCAAAGCGGAGGTCGCCCGTTTTGATGGTCGGGGCGAGCATCTCGAAGGTCTCCGCCGCAAGCTCGACCTCACCGCACTGCTGCGGGGCCTCAAGGCCATCAACCTGAAGGTGATCGTGGATCCGATGCACGGCTCAGCCGCCGGGTGTGTGACGGAGCTACTCGGGCCTGAGGCCCATGGGGTGGTGGAAGAAATCCGCAGCGATCGCAATCCTTTATTCGGTGGTCATCCGCCGGAACCCCTTGCGGCCTATCTCGAAGAGCTGATCACAGCGGTGAAGACCTCAACCGACGCGGGGAGCCCTGCCGTGGGATTGGTCTTCGACGGCGATGGGGACCGCATTGCCGCTGTGGATGAAACAGGTCGGTTCTGCAGCACTCAGCTGCTGATGCCCCTGCTGATCGATCACCTGGCCCGCGCCCGGCAGCTGCCAGGAGCAGTGGTCAAGACCGTGAGCGGATCTGATCTGATGCGACTGGTGGCGGAAGCGCAGGGACGCGACGTTCTCGAGCTCGCTGTGGGCTTCAAGTACATCGCCGCGGAGATGCTGGCGGGGGACGTACTGATCGGCGGCGAGGAATCTGGTGGAGTTGGATTCGGCATGCACCTGCCCGAACGGGATGCACTGTTCGCAGCAATGCTGGTGCTGGAAGCCCTTGTTGAAGGGAAGCAACCCCTGGGAGCTCGACTGGATGCTCTCCAGGCGCAGCACGGAGGCAGTAGCCACTACGACCGCTTCGACCTGCGACTGGCTGACATGGAGGCACGCCGACGGCTCGAGACCCTGCTGGCCCAGAGCACACCTTCGACCATCGCAGGGGCAAAGGTGCTGGAGGTGATCACCACAGACGGGATCAAACTGAGAATGGGGCCCAGCCACTGGCTGATGCTGCGCTTTTCCGGAACCGAACCTCTACTGCGGCTCTACTGCGAAGGGCCCGATGCCGATCGGGTGGATGCTGTGCTGGCCTGGGGCAGGCAGTTCGCGGAGGCCGCATGAAGGCACTGGTCATCGCCAGCGGAAACGCCGGAAAGATTCGTGAATTCCAGGGTCTGCTGCAGGCCCTCCCCGTCACAGTGCGGCCCCAGCCTGAGGGTTTGGAGGTGGAGGAGACAGGCAGCACGTTTGCCGCCAATGCCCGTCTCAAAGCTCAAGCGGTTGCAGCTACTACAGGGGAATGGGCGTTGGCCGACGATTCAGGCCTAAGCGTGGACGCCCTGGATGGCGCCCCGGGTGTTCACTCCGCCCGCTACGCCCCCACCGATCCGGAACGCATCGCGCGGCTGTTGAAGGCGCTGAACGGCTCAGAGCAACGCCAAGCCCATTTCTGCGCTGCGCTCTGCATCGCAGCCCCCGATGGATCCGTTCTGCTTGAGGTGGAAGGCCGTTGCGACGGTTTGATCACGGCGTCGCCTCGGGGGGAGCAAGGCTTTGGCTACGACCCGATCTTCGAAGTCGCTGGAACGGGCCGCACCTTTGCCGAGATGCCCCTGGCTGAGAAAAAACAGCATGGCCATCGCGGCAGAGCCTTCAGCCTCCTGGAACCCCAACTGCGTCATTTGCTCCAAGCAACGTGAAGCAGACGCGTTAATTCGTAGTCAGTTCAGCCATGGTCTGTACGGTGAGGCCTGCCGCTGACGAGGTCCATGGCCATCGCCATGACCACGGGTTACAGCGCGCAGACCGAAGGCGCTCTTCTGTGCATTGAAGCCGCCTCGGACTGGGCCTTGACTTGTGTGAATCAACTGGCTGTCGCAGACAGCCATGTCCTGATCGATTACGGAGCTGCCGATGGCGGCACTGCTGTAGGGCTCTGGAATCAGGTGCTGGATCGCCTGCATGCCAACCAGCCGAATGCTCATCTGACGCTGATCGGCAACGACTTACCGAGCAACGACAACCTCGCTCTGGCAGAAAACCTGGCTCTGCAGATTCCCCGGGATCCAAAGCCAACAGTGCTGGTGAGTGCCCGCAGCTTCTACGAGCCCTCCGTGGCCCCGGACAGCGTGAGCTTCGGCTTCTCCGCAACCGCCATGCACTGGCTGAGCGCTTCGCCCGGACCACTCGATAGCCACACCCATGTGCTGGCCTCCAGTGATGCCGATGCCCTTGAGCGTTTCACCGCCCAGGCGATGAAGGACTGGAACTACATCCTCGAACTGCGTAGTCGCGAGCTGAAGGTGGGCGGGCGACTGCTGACCGTGAACCTCTCACGCGATAACGAAGGACGCTATCTCGGTCATAACGGCGGCGAAACCCGCAATGTGCACGACCAATTGCACCAGATCTGGCGCGGCATGGCCGAGGAAGGTCTGATCAGCGCAGAGCAATACAAAAAAGGCACCGTTCTGAATTTCTACAAGTCCCCCGAGGAGTTCATGGCTCCGCTGAAGGACGAGAGCAGCGCCGCCTACCGCAACGGACTGCGCCTCGTGGACGAGCGGACAGTCTATGTGAAGTGCCCCTACAGACGCCGCTGGAACAACAACGGTGACACGACCGCTTTCGCCGCGGGCTTAATGGCGACGATCCGCAGCTGGAGTCGCCACAGCTTCGCCAGTGCTGCCGGGGACGCCGCTGCAGACACGGTGTACGAGCGTCTGCAACAGCGCATCGCCGAAACCCCCAGCGAATGGAGTCTCGACTACGTCGAACACCACCAGATGATGGAGAAGGTGGCCTGATGAGCAGCAGCAAGAAAGCATCCCCGACTGTGTCGGTGCTGGCGGAACACGTCTCCGACCACCTCTCGGTGTTCGTGGTGGCGGAAGACACTGATGCCAAGCGCCCCGCCAACGGGGGCCTGCGCCTGCTGAATTACCCCAGCGATGAGGCCTGCATCGCTGACGGACAGCGGCTGGCGGGGTTGATGACCCACAAGCACGATCTCTACGGCACCGGTTTTGCTGGAGGCAAGATCGTCGCCCGGGCAGCGGAGCCCGATGCGGTCAAGGATGAACTGATCAGCGTCACCGCCGAGCTGCTGGAGTCGCTCGATGGCGCCATGATCACTGGCTGCGATCTCAACACCAGCCTGGAGGACATGGAGCGTCTGACGGCGCTCACACCGCATGTGCTGGCGGCGGTCGGCAGCCCAGTAGACGCCAGTGCCGCCACTGCCCATGGCACCCTCGGCGCCGTGGAGGCAGTGCTGGAGAAGGACCTCAAAGACGCCATTCCCGGCCGGGCCCTCGTGCACGGCTGCGGTGCCGTCGGCGGAACGGTGGCCCGTCATCTCGTCGATCACGGCTGGACGGTGTTCACCGTGGATCTGGATCGCGAGAGAGCCAGTTTTCCCGGCGCGACGCCTCTGCCGGAGAGCTGTGCCTGGTGGGAACTGGACCTCGACCTGGTGCTGCCCTGTTCCATCTCCGGGTTGATCAACGCCGAAATGGCAACGGCCTTGAAGACCCCCGCCGTGGTTCCTGCAGCCAATGCCCCCTTCCAGCAACCGCAGTTAGCAGACGACCTGCGTCGCCGCGGTGTGCGGGTGCTGCCGGACCCTCTTGTGAATGCTGGCGCCGTGATCGCCGATTCGATCGAGCGGTTCTCCCCCGATGCCTGGAAGGACGCAGGCGCCACGGACGTCTATGCCTTCGTACGCGATGAGGTGCGCCGGCGGGCAAGCGACTATCTCAATCAGCGCGAACAGGGTTTGTCGGTTGGGGCCGCCCTCGAGGAAGTGGCGGCGACACCCTCCACCGATCCCATCGGCCTCAGCTTTGGAGATAGCGAATGAGCACGCCCTCCTCACTGCCCAGCCGCGCAGCGGTCGTGATCGTCGGCGGCGGCATGGCGGGCCTGAGCTGCGCTGCATCCCTTGCCCGCCGCGGCGTGCGCGATGTGGTGCTGCTCGAAGCCAAGACCCTGGCCCACGCCAAGGCCAGCAGCTACGGCGAAACCCGGATGTTCCGGGAGATGTATTCCGACCCGGTGCTCTGCCGTCTGGCCCAGGAGGCCAATCGCCTTTGGCGGGAAGAGGAAACTCACGCCGGCGAGCAGCTGAGAGAGACCCACGGCCTGCTCTTCTACGGCGAAAGCTGGGATGAGGAAACGATTGAGGGATCGATCCCCGGGGCCCGCCGGGTCATGGACGATCAGGGGATCCCCTATGAGGCCCTCAATGCCGAACAGATCGCTGCCCGTTTCCCGCTGAAGCCGAAGACGGGTTTCACTGGCCTGTTCGAACCCACCGCCGGTGCAGTGCGCAGCGACAAAGTTGTCACCCACTGGATCAATACCGCCCGTAACGCCGGCCATCAGCTGATCGAGCACTACCCAGTGGCCGGACTGGATCCCGATGGTGGAGGCGTCACCCTGCAGAGCGGCGAGCACATCGCCGCAAGCCAACTGGTGGTGGCCTGCGGGATCTGGAGCCAACTGTTGCTGGCCCCCCTCGGCTTGGCACCGAAACTGGAGGTGTGGCCGATGCTTTGGGCCCACTACACCGTCAACCCAGCACTCGCTGATCGCTACCCCCAGTGGTTCTGCTTCCAGCAAGAACGAGGCGACGACGGTGGCCTGTACTACGGCTTCCCCGTGTTGAGCCAAACGGCGGATGGCCGGCCCCGGATCAAGGCCGGTATCGACTGGGCCCCAAGAGAACTGAGAGTCGCCGCACCCAACGCCATGGCCACCGAGCCACCAGCCCGACTGGTGGAGCTGCTCGACACCTTCTTGTTCAACGAATTGGAGGGAGTTCAGGAGCGAGTCGAGACCGTGATCAGCCCGTACTCCATGGCCAGCGATGTGAACTTCGTGCTGGATCGGCTCACCCCAAAGCTGAGTCTGTTTGCAGGGGGATCCGGCCAGGCCTTCAAGTTCGCTCCCCTGATTGGTGATTCTCTGGCACGCCTCGCCAGTGGTGAACAACCTGCAGTGGATCTCTCCTGCTGGAGCCACCAACGCGACGCCGTCCGAGCCTGACCTTTCACCCCTCATCCGATGTCTGACAACCCCGCAAACCAGCGTTCCTGGTGGCAACAGCCCCCTCTCTGGGTCGGCGCCATCCCCCTGCTGATTTTTCTGTTGGTCTCGGCCATCGACCTGGCTCTGGCCAAGCATTTCACTGAAACCGGCAAAGCCGTGATCAGTGATGCCCTTGGGGGAGTTTGGCAATGGATGGTGGTGCTGCTGTTTCTGATCGCGCTGATCCTTGCCATCAGCCCTATCGGCAAACTCCGGCTTGGCGGAGCGGACGCCAAGCCGAGCTTCAAATTCTTCGATTGGTGCGCGGTGCTGATCTGCACCCTGCTGGCGGGAGGTGGTGTGTTCTGGTCTGCAGCCGAACCGCTGTATCACTTCCAAACACCATCACCGGTCTTTGAAGGTGTCGAAGGCAGCACAGCCGCAGCGGTGGATCCTGCCCTGGCGGTGAGTTTTCTGCACTGGGGGTTCCTGGCCTGGGCTCTTGTAGCCACTACCACCACGATCACCTTCTCGATCCTCGAACGTCGCGGTGAACCCCTGCGTCCCCGCACCCTGCTGGTGAACATCGTGCCGCGCAGCTGGGTGGATGGCCCGATCGGCCACCTGGCGGACGGCTTGTCTGTGGTGGCAGCGATCGCCGGCACCGTTGGCCCCCTGGGATTCCTTTCCCTGCAGCTCAGCAACGCTGCAGGGAAACTGCCGTGGCTCACCGACAGTGCCGGCTTGCAATCCTTGGTGGTGGTGCTTCTGACGGCCGTCTTTGCGACATCCACCGTTAGCGGCATTCAAAAGGGCATCAAGTGGCTGTCGGAGCTCAACGTATGGCTCACTCTGGCCATGGCGGCAGGCCTTCTGTTCTTAGGCCCTGGCTTCTGGCTGATCCAGCACTTTTTCAGCGGCTTTTTCAGTTATCTGGTCCATCTGCCGCAGATGGCTCTTGCACCCAACGCAGCGCCTTCGAACTGGGTGAACGGCTGGACTGTCTTCTACTGGGGTTGGTTCCTTGGCTATGCGCCGCTAATGGGGCTCTTCACCGCCGGCGTCAGCCGCGGCCGCAGCATCCGTGAGCTGGTACTGGCCGTAGCGATCCTCTGCCCGATCGTGACCAATCTCTGGTTCACCCTGCTTGGGGGCACCGGATTACATCTCGAGCTAGCCGGAGGTGGCATCAGTGAAGCCCTGGCCCAAAACGGAGCCGCCGCTGCGCTGCTGACCATCCTCAGCCAGTTGCCCCTAGCCGGCCTGCTGATTCCGATCGGCCTATTGCTGGTGGTGCTGTTCATGTGCACCAGCGCCGACTCGATGAGTTACGCCGCAGCCATGGTGGTGAGCGGCCGCAATGAGCCGCCCGCTCTGCTGCGGCTGTTCTGGGCCTTGATGATTGGCAGCCTCACACTGGTGTTGCTGCGCATCGGCACGGGCCTGGGCGACAGCACCTCCATCGACGCCTTGCAAGCCTTCATCGTGATCACAGCGGTTCCTGTCACGCCCTTGGTGCTGGCAACCCTCTGGAGCGCGCCACGGCTGGCCTGGAAAGAGGCCAAGCGCGAAGGCCTTAGCTGATCTAAACCGCCTTCAAACAGCGGCGTCGTACAGAGAAAAGAAACGACGCCGCAAGCGCCAGGGGAAACGCAGCTCCCTCAGCACGCGAACCATCAGATCTCGCATCTCCTTCCGCTCCGCCTCGGCCCCAGGCCCCGAATAAACCTGTTGCCCCGCAGGCCGCACTGGGAAGAGGCTGTCCCAACTGACACCCCAGTGTTGCTGTGCAAAAGCCTCGTTAGAGCTGGCATAAAAGGCCGACACCCTGTCATGAAGCGGTTGATCAAAACCGTCAAACTTCTCCCGATCCCAGCCAAGTTCGATCGCGAGGTCACGGATGACCTTGCCCTTCCGCTTCAGCACTTCCGGATCGAAACCCGTCTCCACCATCAAGCGGCGACACAGAGCCGACATCCAGATACCCCGGGCGCCAGGCTGGATGTTCTGCTTCGAGGAACGGCCCGCCAACCAGCCCTGTTCACCCGATGGAGCATCCAGACCCAGAGCATCAACCAAGGCCAGAAACGGATCGGTGATCGCCACCTGCTTGGACAAAGGAAGAAACAACGTCGCAATCGAGGGGAAGCGACTCAGCACACGAAATTTGGATGGATAAGAAATATCCCACGAGTCAGAATCATGCATAATGTAATCACAATATCGCTCAAAATCAGGCGTCTCTCGAAAACGTCGAACTCGATGTGCGTAGACTGAATTCAACCAAGACTGCTGATCTCTAACGAAGTAACTGACTCCTAATTTGAACCCCTGACGCTCAACCAGGGCCTGCAATCTGCCCAAGGCAGTTCGACTAAGGATCCGATCATCCAAAGAGGAACTACTAAGTAAAACCCTGTGAAGTGAAGAAGGCAGGGTGGCCAGCGCTTCCTCAACGGGTTCATAGTTTTTTTGTGCAATGGCGTTGGCCAGACGATTGTCATCACCGTCCATCAACACACCTTGGGCTGCGAGATGGTCCCGGTTTTGCCGAAGTCGCTCGGTGACGTAACTACTGGCTGCCTTATGGGGACCGGCATGGATCCACAGCATCCGCTCATCACGTTTGATTTGCGGACGCGTGAATGACGTTGGCACCCGTGAGGCCTGCGAGGGGCCTCAACGTATCAGCGTTGGGGTGCCCAGCTGCCGTGCAAGCCATGGGGAACAGCCAAAGGCAGCTCCAGCACCGCAACTTCCGCGAGATCGCGGGCATTGAGGATGACCAGATCAGATGCGGCACGGGCTCCGTTCCAGACCAAATCCAGAACCCAGCCGTCGTCCTCGGACTCCGCACCGGGTCGGCGCACCATCAGCGGCTCACTCACGAAGCCACGGGGTGCCGCACTCCAGGTGTGGGTGGCACCGGAATCGAGGTCAAGCTTCTGGATCGCCTGCAGCGGATCATTGCCCGTCTCACGCTCGGCCACTGCCATCCAGGCATAGCGAGCGCTGAGACCCTGACGCTCGGGGTTGACCATGGCGAACTCACAGGTGCGCTCGCTGATCCGCTCGGTCTGCACCGATTCCCGGCTGAGGTCGAGGCGACAACGGTGCAGGATTCCTTCCGGCACCGTGTCGAAATCCACCTGAGCGAAGTCGTCATCGGGACCGATGGACGGGAAATCGTCGTAGACGATGCTCTCCACCACGAGATGATCACCGTCTTCAAACGCATTCAGATGATGGAAGACGAAGCCGTCGGGGGCTTCGAGGATGCGCGGCTTCTGACCGGCAAAATGACCGGAGTCTCGCGGTATCAGCCAAAAACGCCCTTTCCCACCGGGTTGGGATGCCAGGCACTGAGCCGCACCCTTTTCGCCGGTTACGAAAGGAAGGGGGTTGAAGGCGATGGCGTTCTGCAGGAACACCGCCCAGTTGGGGGTGATGGCGAAATCGTGGAGGAAGGCGAAACCGGGAAAGCTGTCGGAGCGGTCGTGCAGTAACGCCCCGGCCTGGGGGCCATCGGTGGCGAACTCCATCAAGCGAATGGTGCTGCGAGGTCCGGTCTTCACCCCAAAAGTGACCATGCAGGGACGGCCGTTATGGCCGGGATCGAAGCGGGGGTGGGCACTGAAGGCTTCACCCTTTTTCAGCACACCATCGAGCCGCGAAAGACCGCGAGTCTCCAGGCTGCGGGGATCCAGCGCATGGGGCTCGGCAGCCTCCCAAAGAGCGAGCAGCTGATCGCCGAGGCGCACCACGTTGGTGTTGGCGATGTTCTTCAGGCGCAGATCAAACGCATTGGCCAAACGACCACCGGGCTTCTGGCTACCGAAGACCCCCCGGTAAAGCACCTTGCCAGCCTTCTCCTCCGCCAGCCAGCCCTCGGTGCGGACATAGCGGTTGCTGAGCTGGACGCTGCCGTTCTCAAACCGCATCGCCGCAATCATGCCGTCGCCATCGAAGGGGTGATGGACGCGGTGTCCATCGCGCTCCAGACGCCCGGGGCCATTGCGGTAGAAGGTGCCCTGAAGCTCCGCCGGAACGCTTCCACGCACCGGCGTTAAGGCCACATCGGTGAGCTCCTCCTCCACATTGACGAAGGCGCTGGACCAGTCGCTGCGGTCGTAGCTGCTGGCGGGGGCGACGGTCACGGGCGAACGATCAACGTCCTCCCATCCTCTCGTAACGGACTGTGAAGCGCGGCGCCGCTATCAGTTGGCGCCGGCCTGCTCCAGAACCCCTTTGCTGCTGGGGATGGCACCGGCCCGGCGTGGATCCACCTCGGTGGCCATGCGCAGGGCCCGGGCAAAGGCCTTGAAACAGGCTTCCACGATGTGGTGTGAATTGACGCCATCCAGCTGACGGATGTGCAGGGTGAGGCCACTGTTGTTGACCACCGCCACGAAGAACTCCTTGACCAGCTCGGTGTCGTAGCTGCCGATCTTCTGGCTGGGAATCGTCAGGCTGTAGCTGAGATGCGGGCGACCGGAACAATCCAGTGCCACCTGCACCAGGGCCTCATCCAGCGGTGCCACGAAGTGCCCGAAGCGATGGATACCACGGCGGTCTCCCAGGGCCTGAGCCAAAGCTTGCCCCACGGCAATCCCCACGTCCTCATTGGTGTGGTGATCGTCGATATGGGTGTCTCCCACCGCATTGATCTCCAGGTCGATCAGTCCGTGGCTGCTGATCTGATGAAGCATGTGATCGAGGAATGCCACTCCGGTATTGGCCTGGCACTGGCCGGAGCCATCCAGATCCAGACGCACCTTCACATCGGTTTCACCGGTGACCCGATGAATGTCTCCCTGGCGTGCCATCACTCCACCTCCTCTGTTCACATCGTGCCTTACATCCCCGTGACGCAGTAGCCCGCATCCACATAAATGGTCTGACCGGAAATGCCGCTGGCCAGATCGCTGAGCAGGAAGGCTGCGGTGCCGCCCACTTCCATCTGGGTGACCGTGCGACGCAAGGGAGCCTTCTCCTCCACGTTGTGGATCATCTCGAGGATGCCGCCAATGGCGGAGCTGGCCAGGGTGCGGATCGGGCCAGCACTAATGGCATTCACGCGCACCTGCTTCTCGGGACCCAGCTCAGCGGCGAGGTAGCGAACAGACGCTTCCAGCGCGGCCTTCGCCACACCCATGACGTTGTAGTTCGGGATGGCCCGCTCAGCGCCGAGATACGACAGGGTGATCACGCCGGCCTTCTCGCTGAACAGCGGCTTGGCATGAGCACAGAGAGGAGCCAGGGAATAGGCGCTGATATCGAGGGAACGAGCAAAGCCTTCAGCGGTGGTGGCGCTGTAGTCGCCGATCAGCTCTTCCTTGCCTGCAAAAGCCAGGCAGTGCACCAGGCCGTCGAGAACCCCCCACTTTTCCTTGATCTCCCCGAAGACCTCGGCCATCTGTTCGGCGTCCTGCACGTTCAGTGGCAAAAACAGGCTGGGCTCCAGGGGTGCGGTGAGTTCGCGCACCTTGGACTCAAAGCGGCCCTTTTCATCCGGCAGATAAGTGATGCCCAGCTCAGCGCCCGCCGCCTTCAACTGCTGAGCAATGCCCCAGGCGATGGAACGGTTGTTGGCGATGCCGGTAACGAGAATCTTCTTGCCGGTGAGATCAAGCAGCATCAGGACAGACCGGAACGGGTTGAATTCGCGCGATTCTCCCCCATCCCCCGCCAAGATCACCGCTCCTTTGCTGACGAAGGCCGGTGCCCAGCGCTGCGTCACCCCCGATCAACGGCGACCTGCCGCGGCAATTCGCCTCCCGCGATGCCCTCAATGCCCTGTTGGCGCAAGAGTTTCCAGAGGCGGAAGGGACTCTTAGCCCGATACGCGGTGGTCGTGAGGCAGCCGAAGACAAACTGCGGCGCATAGACGCGAGGCGCTATGCCAAAAGCCGCAATCACCTCAGGGGCGCGGTCACCGGGCTGTCGCCCTACATCCGCCATGGTGTTTTGGGCCTCGCGGAGGTTCGCGATTCCGTGTTTGCACGGATCCGCAACCGCGATGAGGGCGGAAAGCTGATCAACGAACTCGGGTGGCGGGACTTCTGGCAACGGATGTGGCTCGATCTAGGGGATGGCATCCATGACGATCAGGAACCGTTCAAGACTGGCCATGACGCTGCTGCCTACGCCCGGGAGCTGCCGGCCGATGTGCGCGCTGGGACCACAGGGCTGGCCTGCATGGATGGCTTCCGCGATCAACTGGTGAGCACCGGCTGGCTGCACAACCACGCCCGCATGTGGATGGCCGCCTGGCTCGTGCACTGGCGAAGGGTGCACTGGAAGGCTGGAGCCGACTGGTTTCTTGAGCACCTGCTGGATGGCGACCCGGCCAGCAACCATCTGAGCTGGCAGTGGGTGGCCAGCACCTTCAGCCACAAGCCCTATTTCTTCAACCGCGGCAACCTGGAGCGCTACAGCGACGGGCACTACTGCGACAGCTGCCCCAGCGCGAAAAGCTGCCCCTTTGAAGGCAGCTACGACCAACTCGAGAACCAGCTGTTCGCCCCGATGCCAGCCATTCGGGAGACCGGCAACAACCGCAACCAGCAGCGCAACCGCCAACGCCGGAGCAGCGGAGGCGCCAGTGCCGCCCTGGCCCGTCCCAAGCGATAAGCAGGAGAGTCCTCATGTCTTTTGAACGTCCGATCCTCTGGATTCACGAGGAGGCCCTTGGTGCCAACAACCCAGCGCTGCAGGCCTGGCCCGAGGCACCTGCGGTGTTCGTGTTCGACACTCACTGGATCCAAGACGCAAGAATCAGCCGCAAACGGCTTGGCTTCCTCTACGAAAACGCCCTCGACCTTCCCGTCACCCTGCGAAAGGGGGGCGTTGCTGATGAGGTGCTGGCCTTTGCGCGTCGCCATCAGGCCGATGGTGTGGTGAGCAGTAGCGCAGTGGATCCACGCCTGGAGCGCATTGGCGCTGCCATCGAGGCGGAACTGCCGCTTGACCTGCTGGATCCCAAGCCCTTCGTGGAGCTGGAACGTCCACCGCGGCTGGGGCGTTTCAGCCGCTACTGGCGGGACGCCGAAGCAGTGGTTTGGGAGGGCTACTCCCCATCCTGCTGATCCTTAAGCAACTGCCGGACCCGCTTCAGTTCCTCCACAGGATTGGTCAGCAGGTCCTCTTCCTCCAGAGATGGCAGCTGAACGGGGAGCACTTGGTCTTCGCTGAGGGGCGGCTCAGTCCACTGCCAGCGCTCATCTGATGCGCGGGCCTCGCATAGTGCCTCCAGCTCCTTCTCCAGCAAAGCCCGCACATCACGCCGGGACACCGCATCGAAAAACTCCTGGCGGGTCGCAAGACCAGAACTGAACGGGGTGGATCCGTTGCCGTTGAACAGGCGGGCTGGATCCGGCAGCCATCGGGGACGACAGACCCCCGGGAAGCTGGTGTCTGTTTCCAAATAGATATGAATCCCATACCCATCCGGCTGGCTCACCACGGCCACGCCGTCATGGGGCACATACCGCTGCAAAGGGAACAAGCGCCAGCTGGGCGGTTCCTTGGGGGCACCGCAGGCCGCCAGCAGTAAGGCAACTCCCCAAATCAGACGCAGGCGCGGCATCCATCACCACCGGAGGTGGCCATCCTGAAGCAGATTCGCCGCATCTGCCTGCGCGTCATGGCCCTGACACCATCCACGATGCTGGCGCTGAGCACGCCGCTGCCCGGTTTTGATCTGCCCCAGGTCACGGGCGGCCGGCTGAACAGCCAATCGCTGGACCATCGCCCCCTGCTGCTGATGGTGCTTTGTGCCCATTGCCCGTTTGTGAAACACGTGGAGCCAGAGCTCACCCGGCTGGAGCACGACTTTGGCGACCAGCTGCAACTGGTCGGCGTGAGCAGCAACAGCCTGATCACCCACCCCCAGGACGGGCCGGCACAACTGGCGGATCAAGCCCGGCGCCACGGCTGGAGCTTTCCATATCTGCTGGATGAGCAGCAGAACCTGGCCAAGGCGCTTCAGGCTGCATGCACGCCGGAGTTCTACCTGTTTGCACCCGAAAACAAAGGCCTACAGACCCTCCGTTATCGAGGCCAGTTGGACGGCAGCCGACCCGGTAATGATCAGCCCCTCGACGGCCGAGACCTGCGGGCCGCCCTCATTTCCGTGCTGACGGGAGCACCGGTGAACCCGGAGCAGACAGCCTCAGTGGGCTGCAATGTGAAGTGGAACCCCGGACACGAACCGGAGTGGTTCGGCGGAGCCACTTAAGCTTTCCTTCATGCAGGTACCTCCCTTCAGCCTCGGCCAGCAGATCAACGATCTGGGTGTGGACCTCGAAGAGGCGGTTCTTGCGGTGTTGCGCAGCGGTCAGTACATCGGCGGACCGCAGATCAAACAATTCGAGGAGGCCTTTGCCGTCAGCGTCGGCTGCGACCACACCGTGGGCTGCAACAGCGGCACCGATGCACTGATCCTGGCCTTGCGTGCCCTCGGCATTGGTGCAGGCGATGAGGTGATCACCTGCTCGTTCAGTTTTTTCGCCACCGCTGAAGCCATCAGCGCCGTCGGCGCCACACCGGTGTTCGTGGATGTCGACCCCAGCACCTACCTGATCGATTTCGACCAAATCGAAACCGCGATCACCCCGGCCACCAAGGCCCTGATGCCGGTGCATCTATTTGGCCGTGCGGTGGACATGAACCAGTTGATGGCGATTGCGGAGCGCCATCAACTGAAGGTGATCGAAGACTGCGCCCAGGCCACGGGAGCCCGCTGGAACGGCCAACCCGTAGGCAGCTTTGGTGATGCTGGCTGCTTCAGTTTTTTCCCCACCAAAAACCTCGGTGCGGCCGGTGACGCTGGTGCCGTCACCACCAGCGATGCCGATCTGGCCCAGGCCATGCGCGAGCTGGCCGTGCATGGCATGCCCGAGCGCTACCTGCACACGAGCCTTGGGTACAACAGCCGACTTGATGCCATTCAGGCAGCAGTGCTGAATGTGAAACTGCCGAAGCTGGAGAGCTGGATCAGCAACCGCACAGCCATTGCCTCCCGTTACCGAGATGCCCTCGGGGATCTCCAAGGACTCACCCTGCCGTCCTCCAACGAAGGCCACAGCTGGAACCAGTTCGTCGTGCGCATCGGCAGCTGCCCCACCGGCCAACCGCTCTGCAACGCCAGCTGTAATCCCTCCACCACCAGTGCACGCCACGGGATCCCGGAGAGCTGCTGCCGCGACTGGCTCAAACAGACCCTTCAGGAGCGCGGTGTGAGCACGATCATCTACTACCCGATTCCGATTCACCGGCAACCGGCCTACGCCCACCTCGGCTTGAAGCAGGGCTCCCTGCCGGTGACAGAACAACTCTGCAGCCAAGTTCTCAGCCTGCCGATCTTCCCTGAGTTAAAGGAAGACCAGCAACAAACGGTGATCGACACCCTGCGCCAACTGCTGGTGTCCAATGCTCCAGCCCAGTTCCGCCGCAGCGAAGGGCGCGATCAGGACCGGATGGTGGCGTAAAGCGCCTTGAACTTGGCCTGCTGCTTCTTGTGATCCACCAGGGGTTCGGGGTAATCCCTCCGCTCGAAAGCACCGATCTCTCCGCTGAGCAAATCTTTGGTGTTCACATGGCGCAGCTCCGGCACCCACTGGCGGATGTAATCACCGGCTGAATCGAACTTGGAGGCCTGAGTGGCAGGGTTGAAGATGCGCAGCGGCTTGGGATCCATGCCGCTGCTGGCACTCCATTGCCAACCACCGTTGTTGGCGGCCAAGTCGCCATCCACCTCCAGCTCCATAAAAGCGCGCTCGCCCCAACGCCAGTCGCAGATCAGATCTTTGACCAGATAAGAGGCCACGATCATGCGGCAGCGGTTGTGCATCCAGCCGGTCTGATTCAGCTGACGCATGGCGGCATCGATGATCGGCATGCCGGTCTGGCCCTCCTTCCAGAAGTCGAACCAGTCCTCGTTGTTCTCCCAAGGGAAACGGCGCCACTGCTCGCGGTAGGGGCCATCGGCCAGTTCGGGGAAATGGAACAGCGCCTGCTGGTAAAACTCGCGCCAGCACAACTCTTGCTCCCACACGGCAATGGCATGGAGCTGCTCCTCGGAGCGGGCCAGCGCGCGGGAGTCCTGGGCGGCACACCAAGCCTGCCGGGGGCTGAGGGTGCCCACACTGAGGGCAGCACTGAGGGTCGAGGTGCCGGCGGTACCGGGAAAATTGCGATCAGGCTCGTAGCCGAGCAGCGGTCCATCACAAAACCTCGTGAGTTGCTCCAAGGCCGCCGCCTCGCCGGGAAGGCAGGGGCAGATCTCGGTGCCCTTGAAACCATGGCTCTCCCGCAATGCCGCAAGGGAATCCCCCGCCGGCACGTGGACGGGATCCAGATCCACCAGCCCGGTGGGGGCGGCAACGGTGCTGGGCTGCTTGGCCAGCACTTGGCCGCGCCAGTTGCGCAGAAAGGGGCCGTAGACCCGGTAAGGATCACCACCACCGGTCTTGACCAGCTCAGGAGCGATCAGCAGCTGATCCCAGTCCACCACCACCTTCCGACCATCGGCCTGGAGCCGCCTCGCCACCTGGCGGTCCCGCTCACGGGCATAGGGCTCCACATCGCGGTTCCACACCACGGCCTCGGCGCCGATTTGCTCTGCCAGCTCTGGCAGCACGTCCGGAGGATCCCCCTCGAGAATGACCAGACGGCTACCGGCCTCCCGCCAGCGCTGCTGCAGTTCAACCAGGCTTTCAACCAAAAACCACAGCCGGGCCGGCGCCATCGCCGGCAGATGCTCCGGAGGATCGATGACCTTGGGGTCGAGCACATACACGCCGGTCAGCGCCGGGCTGATCTCAGCGGCAGCTGCCAGTCCCAGATTGTCCGCCAGGCGCAGATCGCGGCGGTGCCAGAACAAAACGCGAGACGTTGTCATCAGAAGCCGAGAACCTGCTTGGCGCGATACCAGGCGGTAACGCTCTTGCCATCGAGCCATTCATCGCCAGAGGCCAGGGCCGCATCCAGCGCAGCAGGTGTCATCAGCACCACCTCCAGATCTTCGTCCTCATCACCGGCCGGTGGGTTCTCCAGGAGGGTGAGATCCCGGGCCAGGAAGCAGTGGATCACCTCATCGGAATAGCCCGGGCAAGGGAGCATCGGCCCCAGGACATCCCAGCGTGCTGCGCTGTAGCCAGCTTCTTCGCCCAATTCCCGCTGCATCGATTCCAGAGGGTCTTCGCCCTCTTCCAGGGTGCCGGCAGGAAACTCGAGCAGCCTCGCCTGCACTGCAAAGCGGTACTGCCGCAGCAGCACCACCTGGCCGTCATCAGTAATCGGCACCGCCAGGGACGCACCGGGATGGCGAATCATTCCGAAGGTGGCCTCCACCCCCATCGGCAGCTTGATCCGGTTGCGCTCGAAACGGATCTTGCGGGCATCCACTGCTTCCACCGTTTCCAGCAGTTCAAAGGATTCCGGCGACGACAGGGGCGACATGGCTCACGGGCGTAGCTGGGGCCCAGCATGGCGGGTGAACCCAGCCCCCCGTGTCATCTGCTTTGAAGGCCACCAGCCCACAACCACAACCCCTGCCGCGACGGGGCCAGGTCCAGCTGCTAAAAGCCCTTGCCATGGAAGCGGGGTGGCGTCATCTGGCCCTGCTGAGCGGGTTGAGCACCCTCAACAGCCTGCTCGACATCGCCGGGCTGGGCTTGGCGGTCACGCTGCTGCTGGGGTCAGGCTCCGCCTCGAGCGCAGGCCCTTTGATCGGCGGCCTGCCCATCGCCGCCAGCCTCGGGCTGCTGGTGGGTCTGATCTTGCTGCGGGGTCTGATTCAGGCCCAGGTCGACATCCACCGCGAGCGGCTGCGCTCTGGCTTCACCGATCGGCTGCGACATCAGCTGCTGCACCGTGTGTTCGAAGCCTCATCAGCCCAGCTGAATCGACTAGGGCGCGGCGAGCTGCTCGCCCTGTTGATGGCCGACATCAACCGCAGCGCCCTCAGCCTGGACCAGGCGGTGCGGATGGGGCAGGCGGTGCTCGCCATGGGGATCTACCTAGCCAGCGTGGTGCTGGTCGGCAAAGCCACGGCATGGCCGCTGTTGCTCGCGCTGCTGGCCACAACGGCAGCGGCCCTGCTGCAGCGCTCCGGCAGCTGGGGCCTGGGCCGAATCCAGAGCCGTCTGAATGCAGCCCTGCAGAGAACGGTTGGAGACGGTCTGCATGGCCTCAAGGCCCTGCGCGCCGCAGCGGCTGAAAGCTGGCTGCTGCAGCGGTTTGCCCAGGAAACCGCGGAAGGTCGCTGGCTGCTGCGGGAAAGGGTGCGCCGCCGGGCCAGCTTCAACGCCTGGCGCGACACCTTGGTGGTGGCCGTCGCCGGCCTCTGGATGCTGCTGCAGGGCGAAGCCCTTACCTCTGAGGTGCTCACCACCACGCTGGTGCTGGCCTATCGCGCCAGCGCCTCCTTGAGCACGGTGGTGCAAGCCCGCCGCCTCTGCCTGGGAAACCTGCCGGGCTACGAGGCCCTGCGCCAACGGCGCGGTCAATTGATTCCCCGCCGAAGTGAAGCCAGCGATCTCTCCATCGCGGAAGACACCCTGGCGATGCTTTCAGCGGCGCAATGGAGCCAGTTGCGCTGGCACGCATCAACGGATGAAAACGCACTGCACTTGAACGCCAACGGCCTGGTCACCATCACCGGGCCGTCTGGCAGCGGCAAGACAACACTGCTCGACCGCATCTGTGGATTGCTGAATGAAGAAGACAGCCACTGGGACGTGAATTGCAATGCAGAGGCATGGAGGCTGAGCGGGCTGGCCGGAGCCCAGCAGATTCACGAGTTGATTGCCTACGCCCCCCAGAACGCGGTGCTGTTCGAAGCGAGCCTGCGCGACAACCTGCTGCTGGGGGCCGCCTGCCCCCAGGACGCCATCGAAACCTGGCTGCAGCGGCTGGGGCTCGCCCACCTGCTCCAACGTCCCGGAGGATTGGATGCACCGCTGGCTCTGGCGCAGGATTCATTCTCAGGAGGGGAAATTCACCGGCTCGGGCTGATGCGCGCCTGGCTGCGCAACAAACCCGTGGAAGTGCTGGATGAGCCCACAGCCTTCCTGGACGCAAGGGCAGCTGAACAGGTTCGTAGCGTGATTCGCGAACGGGCTCTACAGCGTCTAACGCTGATCAGCAGCCACGACCCTGAGCTGCTGGATCAGGCCGATCGGGTGATTGTGATGAAGGCGACCCATGCATCGCCTCCAGTAGCGGCGCCAGCACAAAGTCTCTGAGGTGCAGGCGAGGGTGCGGCAACACCAGTCGGGGGTGCTCCAGCCTCAGCTCACCCCAGAACAGCAGATCCAGATCAAGGCTTCGCGGCCCCCAGCGCTGCTCTCGAGAGCGATCCCGACCGAAGCGATGCTCCAACCCCTGGAGTGCATCCAGCAGATCCAACGCAGCGGTCGCCATCGGCTGGGCCTTCACCCCCTCCACCAACACAACGGCATTGCAGTAGTGGGGCTGGCCCGCAGGGCCGCCCACGGGCGCCGTGTCATGCAGTGTCGACCAGTGAAATCGAAGATCCTGAGCGGCCCAGTCCAGCAGCAAACCCTCCAGCAGAGGCTGAACCACCAACAGCGTGTCGCGGGGCAATCCGACCGCACTGGGTTGGTTAGCCCCCAGCGCCACTGCAACAGAGGCGTCAACGATGAAGGGCATCAGCGAGACTGGCGCGCACGAACGGGCTGAACGCGTCCATGGTGGCAACCGGTGTAGCGGTGAAGGACGACCAGGCCACCCGTGCCTTTCCGATGGCGGCGATTACCGGCCACGGCACGTTGAAACTGGCTCTGCTGCTGGCGGCAGTGGATCCTGGCCTGGGTGGGGTGGTGATCGCCGGTGGACGCGGCACCGGCAAATCTGTCTTGGCGCGCGGCCTGCACGCCCTGCTGCCGCCGATCGACATTCTGGAAACAGAAGGCGGCGTGGGCCGCAACCTTGACCCGCAGAACTCTGAGGAATGGGACGACGCCACCCGGGAACGGATCAGCGGCGATGCGCCCTCGAAGGTGATCCCTGCCCCCTTCGTCCAGATCCCGCTCGGCATCACCGAAGACCGTCTAGTGGGTGCCGTGGATGTGGCCGCCTCGCTCTCCAGTGGCAGTGCCGTTTTCCAGCCGGGCCTGCTGGCGGATGCCCATCGCGGCGTGCTCTACGTCGATGAACTCAACCTGCTGGACGACGGCATCGTCAACCTGATGCTGGCGGCCGTGGGCAGCGGCGAGAACCGTGTTGAGCGTGAAGGTCTCAGCCTCAGCCACCCCTGCCGCCCCCTGCTGATCGCCACCTACAACCCAGAGGAAGGCAACATTCGCGATCACCTGCTGGATCGCTTTGCCATTGTGCTGTCGGCCAACCAGTTGGTGAGCACCGAGCAGCGGGTGGAAATCACCAATTCGGTCATCAGTCATGGCCAATGCAGCCGCAGCTTTGCCAAAAAGTGGGGGGAAGAAACGGATGCTCTGGCCACCCAGCTGCTACTGGCACGCCAGTGGCTGCCGGATGTGCAGATCAGCCGCGAACAAATCGAATATCTGGTGACTGAAGCCATCCGCGGCGACGTGGAAGGCCACCGCTCCGAGCTCTACGCAGTACGGGTGGCCCGGGCCCATGCGGCCCTCAGCGGCCGGGATCGGGTTGAAGCCGAAGACCTCCAGGTGGCCGTCGCCCTTGTGATCGCACCACGGGCCTCCCAGATGCCGCCACCAGACCAGCAGATGGAACCGCCGCCGCCGCAAGACCAGGAGCCACCGCCACCGCCGCAGGACCAGGGGGATCAGCAACAGGACAACCCACCACCACCGGAGGGATCGGACGACGAGGAGGCCGACCCACCGGAGGACAACAGCGAGGACGACAGCAGCGACGACGACGAGGGTGACGGCGAGGAGGATCAGGCTCCACCGGCGGTTCCCGAAGAGTTCATGCTCGATCCGGAAGCGATTGAGGTCGACCCCGACCTGCTGCTGTTCAACGCCGCCAAAGCCAAAAGCGGCAACAGCGGAAGCCGTTCGGTGGTGCTCAGCGACAGTCGTGGTCGCTATGTGAAACCAATGCTGCCGCGCGGTCCGGTCCGCCGGATCGCCGTGGACGCCACCCTGCGGGCCGCCGCGCCCTACCAGAAGATCCGGCGGGAACGGGAACCCGGTCGCACCGTGATCGTGGAAGAGGGCGACCTCCGGGCAAAGCTTCTGCAGCGCAAAGCCGGTGCCCTAGTGGTGTTCCTGGTCGATGCCAGCGGTTCGATGGCCCTGAACCGGATGCAGAGCGCCAAGGGCGCCGTGATCCGACTGCTCACCGAGGCCTACGAAAACCGCGATGAAGTGGCCCTGATCCCCTTCCGAGGCGATCAGGCCGAAGTGCTTCTGCCCCCCACCCGCTCAATCACGGCAGCCCGCCGCCGGCTGGAATCGATGCCCTGCGGCGGCGGTTCACCACTAGCCCATGGCCTCACCCAGGCCGCCCGTGTCGGTGCGAACGCACTGGCCACTGGCGATCTCGGCCAGGTGGTGGTGGTGGCGATCACCGACGGACGCGGGAACGTGCCACTCAGCACCTCTCTGGGCCAACCCGAGCTGGAGGGCGAGGAGAAACCCGACCTAAAGCAGGAGGTGCTGGATGTAGCAGCCCGTTACCGGATGCTCGGGATCAAGCTGCTGGTGATCGACACCGAGCGCAAGTTCATCGGCAGCGGCATGGGGAAAGATCTCGCCGAAGCCGCCGGAGGCAAATACGTGCAGCTGCCCAAGGCAAGCGATCAGGCGATCGCAGCTGTGGCGATGGATGCGATCACAAACATCTAAACGGAACGATATCGTGAATAATTCGTGAAATCACAGGCACAAGATCGTGCCTATTGAGCGGTCTGGGCCGGGTAAATCTCACCAAACAACTCACCCAAGCCAATGGTGAGATTGCGCACGCCCTGCATGAACTCAGGATCCCCTGTGAGTTGAGCCACATCGCCGCCGACCGCATCGATCTTGGCGGTGAGCTGTGCGGCATTGGCGGCCGTCTGCTTGAGCTCACTCAACGTCTGGGGATTATCGAGAGAGGACGCAATGTTGTTCACATGCGCCGTCGCCGCCTCCAGATTGCGAATCACCGGAACAGCCTGGGCCAGCTCCTCCTGGAACTGCACGGTCAACAGCCTAAATTCCTTTGTGGTGGCCTCAATCTGCTCAAGTGATGCAGCCACATTTGGGATGACCCGTTCCTGCTGAGCCTGGGCCAGCAGCTCTTGCAGGGTTTCCGTCACTGTCGAAAGGCTGGCCGCCTCACTCCCTTCCACAGTGCTGCCATCACAGAGTTGCTGTTCAGCCCGGCAGTCAGCAGCACGCGGGAGAGGGGCACCTTTGGGCAACGGTGTGCCGCGACTGACAAGTGAGACCTGCGCATCTCCCCCCAGCAGGGAACCGGAGGCCACCGTGGCCGTGACGGGCAGCGACAGGAGCAGATCACCTTTGTCGATTTCGAGCTCAGCCACCACAGCTTCGGGCGTCACCGCAATCGAGCGCACCGAACCCACCAGGATCCCCCGATAGGTCACAGGGGAGCGCTCCGCCAGCCCAGCCGCATCGTTGAAACGTGCGGTCAGGGTCCAGTGGCTGGAGCCCAAACGAACACCTCGCAACCACAAGGCCGTGGAAGCAAAGCCGATGATGCCGCCGATCACAGTGAATCCGACGATGGCATCACGAACGCTGCGTCGCATGGTGATCAGTGCTCCGCCGGTTGCATCGGTCCGCGCAGGCTACCCGTCCTGAACTGCACGACATAGGGGTTGTCTGTGGTGCGGAACGCATCCACTGAGCCTTCCCACTGAAACTGGCCGTCGTAAAGCATCACCACCCGTTCCGCAGACCGTTCGATCGTGCTGCGTACATGACTCACCACCACCGAACACCCCTGCGCCACGGTGGTGGTTTTCACAATCAAATCCTCAATCCGCGTGCAGGCCACAGGATCGAGGCCTGCCGTGGGCTCGTCGTACAGCAGCAAGGGCATCGACTGATCCCCCCTCTGGGGATCATCAATCAGCGCACGGGCGAAGCTCACCCGCTTCTGCATACCACCACTCAATTCCCCGGCGTAGAGGTGGGCCACGTCATAGAGCCCAACAGCTTCGAGGCAGGCATTCACACGATCACGAATCTCCTTCTGCGACAGCTGCGCCCTTTCGCGCAGCAGGAAACCAACGTTCTCCTCCACCGTGAGGGAGGCCAACAAGGCGGGGTTTTGGAACACCAGCCGAACGTCGGGCGGATCGGTCTGATCCAGCCGTAGATACGTCTGTGGTTGGTCGAACACGCGCAGTTCACCGGTGGTGGGCAACTGCAGACCAGCCAGCAGGCGCAGCACCGTTGACTTTCCCGCACCCGATGGGCCCACCACGGCCAACCGCTCCCCCGGGCGCAGGGTCAGATTGACCCGATTCAGCACAGGCTTAGGTCCCCACTGCATCGTGAGGTCCCGCATCTCCACGACGGGTACAGACTGCGGCACGATCTGGGCCGAAAAACACAGACATCCTGCCGCCTTTCGACAAGCTCCGTACAGTTTGGTGAACTAGCGGACCAAGTCTTTCCTTGGCGCCAAAGACCCCGAAAAGTAGACGCCAGGCCCGGATGATGCGCGACATGCGGCGTCGGGATCTGATGACCCGATCCCAAAGGGCAGTGCGCTGGCTGCAACCCGGCCTGGTGGTCAAGCGCTGGCTGCTCACATCCGGGTTGGGGCTGTTGATGGCTCTGCTGGGTGCCGCCATCTGGGCCGATCTGAAGCCGATTTACTGGATTTTGGAAACCCTCAGCTGGCTGCTGGGCACCCTCACCACCGTGTTGCCCCGTGAATTTACGGGGCCACTGGTGGTCTTGATCGGCAGTGGCCTGCTCCTCTGGGGTCAAAGCCGCAGCTTCGGCTCGATTCAACAGGCTCTCGCCCCCGACAAAGACACCGTGCTGGTGGATGCCCTGCGGGCCAAGAGCCGCTTGAACCGGGGCCCCAACATCGTGGCCATCGGCGGCGGCACCGGCTTATCGACCCTGCTGAGTGGTTTGAAGCGCTACAGCAGTCACATCACCGCCATCGTCACCGTCGCGGATGACGGCGGCAGCAGCGGTGTGCTCCGGCGGGAATTGGGGGTGCTGCCCCCAGGTGACATCCGCAACTGCCTGGCAGCACTCTCGACAGAAGAGCCTCTGCTCACCCGCCTTTTCCAGTACCGCTTCTCGGCCGGTAGCGGCCTGGAAGGTCACAGCTTCGGCAATCTTTTTCTTTCAGCCCTTACGGCCATCACGGGCAATCTGGAAACAGCCATCACCGCCTCCAGTCGTGTTCTGGCAGTTCAAGGACAAGTGGTTCCTGCCACCAATGTGGATGTGCGGCTCTGGGCAGAGCTCGAAAACGGTCAACGGATCGAAGGAGAGAGCAACATCGGAAACGCCCCCAGCCCCATCGTTCGTCTGGGCTGCATTCCAGAACGCCCTCCTGCCCTACCCAGAGCGCTCGAAGCGATCGCCAACGCCGACCTGATCGTGCTCGGGCCGGGCAGCCTTTACACGTCTCTGCTCCCAAATTTGCTGGTGCCGGAGCTGGTGAGTGCCATCAAACGCAGCCGAGCACCACGGCTCTACATCTGCAACCTGATGACACAGCCCGGCGAGACCGACGGCCTTGATGTGCGCGGTCACATCCGGGCGATCGAAGCCCAGCTGGCCAGCCTCGGCATTGAACCCAAGCTGTTCAATGCCGTTCTTGCCCAAGACGACCTGCCACCTTCAGACCTGGTGCGCCACTACCAAAGCCGGGGTGCGGATCCGGTGCGCTGTGATGCCGAAGGGCTTCGATCGGATGGGTATGACGTCACCCAAGCACCTCTGCAGGGAGTCCGACCTACAGCGACCTTGCGTCACGATTCCCGCAGCCTGGCTCTAGCAGTCATCAGGTTTTACCGCAGCCACCGCTCCCAACACGCATCCTGAGACGCGATCAATAAGCGTCCTGCATTTCGTAGAAATCTGGCTGGACGTAGTCCTTGCGCAACGGCCAACCTTTCCAGTCCTCCGGCATCAAAAGACGCTTGGGATGGGGATGGCCCTCGAATTGAATGCCGTACATATCGAACGTTTCACGCTCCTGCCAATCAGCTCCACGAAATAGGCCGTAGATCGACGGAAGTGACGGGGTGCCCTCACGGCTAAGGAACACTTTGATCCGCACTTCCCTCAGCTTTGCGGAGGGATCGGCCGCCATGGCCTCCACCTGTTCAGCCATCGCCAACAGGTGATAAAAACAAACCAGCTGCTCACCAGGGCCTTCGTCATAACCGCCCTGGCACTGCAGATAGTCGAAACCGTTGCTCTTGAGCGCCGCAGCAATCATAGGGAGAACGGGAGCTTCCACACCGATCTGCTCGACGCCAAGATGATCGGGCTCAAGGCTGTTGTGATCAAAGCCTTGCTTGTTCAGCCACTGGCTCACCGGACCAGGCTCGGGCGCAACGACAGCACCAGCTTCATCGGAAGCGGCAGGTTTTTGGGAGGGGGTTTCGCTCATGACTCGACGGGTTCAGCAGCAGGGGTGAGCACGGCGGCATCTGTGGCCAAGGTCTGACCGGCTGGAGCAGCAGCAAGGGCAGCTTTTTGGGATTCGGCACGCAGATATGAGCCAGTGACCACAGGTTCAACTCGCTTCATCTGGTGGGACACCGTCATGTAGCGATGGGTCTGTTGATGCTTGCGACGCTCAGCCAGGGACTCATCACCAACTTTCTTGCGCAGCTTGATGACCGCGTCAAAAATCGCTTCAGGCCGGGGAGGGCAACCCGGCAGGTAAAGATCAACAGGAATCAGTTTGTCAACTCCGCGCACGGCGGTTGTGGAATCAGCGCTGAACATGCCACCTGTGATGGTGCATGCGCCCATGGCAATCACATACTTCGGCTCTGGCATCTGCTCGTAGAGCCGCACCAACGCCGGAGCCATCTTCATGGTGACCGTGCCGGCCACAATCAGAAGGTCTGCTTGACGCGGTGAGCTTCGGGGCACCAGACCGAACCGATCAAAGTCGAAGCGGGAACCAAGCAGCGCTGCAAATTCAATGAAGCAGCAAGCAGTTCCATACAAAAGGGGCCACAAGCTGCTCAGACGTGCCCAGTTATGCAGGTCATCCAGGCTGGTGAGGATGACGTTCTCGCTGAGGTCATTGGTCACGGTCGGAGCACCGATCGGACCACAGCTCGCTTCCCGCAGGTCGCGAACCGCCGCAATGGAGGGGGAGGTGTTCTCAGACATGGCTAGCTCCACTCAAGGGCGCCTTTACGCCAGGCATAGGCCAAGGCGACCAAAAGGATGGCGATAAAGATCAGGGCTTCGATGAAGGCCAACAAGCCGAGGCGGTTGAAAGCCACGGCCCAGGGGTAAAGAAACACGGTCTCGACGTCAAAGATGACAAAGACCAGCGCGAACATGTAATAGCGGATATTGAACTGAATCCAGGCCCCACCAATCGGCTCCATACCGGATTCGTAGGTGAGCTGACGCTCACCAGCGCGGCTCTTGGGTGCCACCAATTTGTTGGTCACGAGAGCCAACACAGGCACTGCTGCAGCGATCAGCAGAAACCCCAGGAAAGCGTCGTAGCCGGGCAGGGCAAACATGGAGGTCCCCGTAGTCCGATGCAGTCTGGCATTCACTGTCGGGAGTTGTCGTCGATAGAGTCATTCCGCCAAGCAAGACAGCGGTGAGCGACGAACAACAGTCCGTCCAGCCGGTCGAAACCACCGAAGCGGTGGGAACCCCGGTTGAAACCGCTCCAAAGAGCGACCCACGCACCCACCGTTTCGAATGTCGCAGCTGCGGCTACGTCTATGACCCGGATGAAGGGGTCAAAAAGATCGGAATTGAATCAGGCACGGCCTTCGTTGATCTCGACCCGATGTCGTTTCGTTGTCCGGTATGCCGCAGCAGGGTTGCCGCCTTCCGCGATATTGGCCCCCGCAGCAAAGCCAGTGGTTTCGACGAAAATCTCGACTTCGGTCTTGGCGTCAACCGTCTGACCCCGGGCCAGAAAAATGTTCTGATCTTCGGCAGCCTCGCCCTCGGCGTCGCCTTCTTCCTATCCCTCTATTCCCTGCGCTGAGGCCCCGTCATGAAACGTCTACTCAACTCCGTAACCCACTTGCTCTTGACGCTGGTGCTCGGCATCAGCCTCAGTGGGTGCGTCACCACTCATGTTCCGATGGCGACATCGAGTCCATGGCAAGCCTTGGACCTCGACACCCAAGCGAATCCATTAGATGTGGCCTTCACCGACAGCAGCCACGGCTATCTGGTGGGCAGCAATCGCATGATCCGAGAAACCAACGACGGCGGAGCTCACTGGAACGAACGCAGCCTTGATCTTCCCGACGAAGAGAACTTTCGTCTGATCAGTATCGATTTCAATGGTGATGAAGGCTGGATTGCTGGACAACCAGGATTGCTGATGCACAGCGAGGACGGCGGCCAGAACTGGACACGACTTTTCCTCGACACCAAATTGCCCGGTGAGCCCTACCTAATCACTGCCCTGGGCAGCCATTCGGCAGAACTTGCCACAAACGTGGGGGCGGTCTACGAAACCCACAACGATGGGTCGAGCTGGGAAGCGAAGGTGACCGATGCAGCGGGCGCCGTGCGAGATCTGCGACGCAGCAATGACGGAAGCTATGTGAGTGTGAGTGGTCTGGGCAACTTCTATGCCACGTGGCAACCGGGCGATTCTGTCTGGCAAGTCCACCAGCGCGTGAGCAGTCAGCGGCTGCAGAGCATCGGCTTCCAGCCCGATGGCAATCTCTGGATGGTGGCTCGCGGCGCGCAGATCCGCCTCAACGATGAGCCCGGGGATTTCGACAGCTGGAGCAAAGCCATCATTCCCATCACCAACGGCTACGGGTACATGGATCTGGCCTGGGATGACGACGGCGCCATCTGGGCCGGTGGTGGTAACGGCACTCTTCTCGTAAGCCAAGACGGCGGCGACAGCTGGGAAAACGACCCTGTCGGGGACCGTCAACCCAGCAACTTCACCCGCATGGTTTTCGACGGAGAGCATGCCTTTGTGCTGGGTGAGCGGGGCAACCTGCTCCGTTGGGTCGGCAACGCTGTGTAACTGAGGCACCCCCTCAGCCTCGGCTCACCAGACCCACCTCCTAAGATCATCGCTCTGACACGCCCAACGCCATGGCCGCCGGCTCAACAGGAGAACGCCCGTTCTTCGAAATCATCACGAGCATCCGTTACTGGGTGATTCACGCCGTGACACTTCCTTCCATCTTTTTGGCAGGCTTCCTGTTCGTGTCCACCGGCCTCGCCTACGACGCTTTCGGCACCCCTCGCCCCGACGCCTACTTCCAGGCATCCGAAAGCAAGGCTCCCGTGGTGAGCCAGCGCTATGAGGGCAAGTCTGATCTCGACATCCGCCTGAAATAAGTCATGACACAAGCACCCCCCGTTGCCACAACGCCACGCAACTATCCGATCTTCACGGTTCGCTGGCTGGCTTTGCACACCCTCGGCATCCCGACAGTGTTCTTTCTTGGCGCCCTCGGCGCGATGCAGTTCATTCGCCGCTGATCTGACCTATGGAACGCAATCCAAATCCCAACAACCTTCCGGTTGAGCTCAACCGCACCAGTCTCTACTTGGGTCTGCTGTTTGTCTTCGTGACCGGCGTGCTCATGTCCAGCTACTTCTTCAACTGAGGTTCATTCCATGAGCGGAAAAAAATCCCAATATCCCGACGGTCGAATTCCCGATCGCAATCCTGATGGCACACCCGCAGTGCCCTGGAGAAGTCGCTGGACCGAAGGCGTTCTCCCTCTCTGGCTGGTTGCCACTGCAGGTGGAATGGCTGTTCTTTTTGTTGTGGGACTATTTTTCTACGGCTCATATACCGGAGTCGGTTCTGCTTGATAAAAACAAGAAACAAGCTAACCGGCTCAAGAGCCGGTTTTTTTTTGGACCAAGATCAGTATCGACCTGAATTCTACTAATCAATGAATACATTCACCAAAAAAGCAGTTATCTTCTCTTGCAACCGCCCACTACTTTAACTATTTCAGATTGCATTCGAATAGCCATCAGTGACTAATCAAATTTAGCTTTTAACTGATGCAACTGAAGAAGAGTCAATTAAACCTCCGTGCGGGCGTCATATATATTTTTATCTCTCTGCTCTCTAAGCGAATCAAGCTCTAGTAAAAGATTTTTACACGGTTGGATGCCTTATGCCTAGTACGTTGCTCGAGCGCAAGCTCAGTGGCCTGGACAGAAAGATGCTTCGTCAAGTGTTTAACCAGCATCTCCGCATCGATCCTTTCCTCAGCCAAAACCTACTGACTTAACAAGCCTTTTCCTAGAATCAAGTCGTTCCCAGATTTTTTAGTTAATATCTTTTTTGAAGAAGCAATTATTTGTCAAAGATTCAGATTATTGCAAATTCTAATTTGAACGAAACAAAAGCCTCAATGGCGCTATTCCTAAAAAATAAATTTATTATTCATTAGCCCCATCATGCAAAGCTGGCGCAAACAACAAGAGCGCATCACGGTGATTACTTATAAAAGTCTACAAACCACTCGGCAAACTTTGCTATACCAAAATCGATAGACGTTGAAGGCTTGAAACCAATCCACATCTTCAAGGCAGATGTGTCAGCGGCAGTGGCTACAACATCTCCTGGCTGCATAGGCAGAAAATCCTTGATCGCCTCGCGACCGAGTGCACGCTCCATTAACTCGATGAAACGCAAGAGTTCTGTAGGTCGGCTATTGCCAATATTGAAAACCCGATGCGGTGCTGCTGCAGTAGCCGGGTCCGGTTGAAGCGGATCAAACTCAGGATTCGCTGTCGCTGGTTTGTCACAGCAGCGCATTACCCCTTCAACAATATCGTCGATGTAAGTGAAATCTCGCTGCATCTTGCCGTGATTGAACACTTTGATTGGCTCACCGGCCAAGATCGCCCGAGCAAACAACATCGGGGCCATATCGGGGCGTCCCCACGGACCATAGACAGTGAAAAAACGAAGGCCCGTAGCAGGCAAGCCATAGAGATGGCTGTAGGTGTGCGCCATCAACTCATTGGCCTTCTTGCTAGCGGCGTAGAGACTCACCGGATGGTTGACCGGGTGACGTTCGTGGAACGGCAGATTGCGGTTACCGCCGTAAACCGAACTGCTCGAGGCATACACCAAATTCTCGGCACCGTAGTGGCGGCACCCTTCCAGCAAATTGCCGAAACCCACCAGATTGCTCTGGATGTAAGCCGCTGGGTTCTCCAGTGAGTAACGGACACCGGCCTGCGCTGCCAGATTCACCACCACCTGGGGACGTTCTTCGGCAAACAGCGCCATCAAGGCCTGTGCATCTTCCAAACCCATACGTACAAAACGCCAAGCTCCTGGCGGAGCCACTGCTTCGATCTGACGCAGCCTTGCTTGCTTGAGGCTGGGGTCGTAATAGTTGTTCAGATTGTCGAGACCGACAACACGGTCACCACGCTGCAGAAGTCGTCTCGAGAGGGCTGCGCCGATAAAGCCTGCAGCGCCAGTGACCAGAACTGTTCGCGCCATTAACCCTCACCGTCCCCCACTCGCCAAAGGCTTAGGCCCGCAGCTCTCACCTGTTCGGGGTCGGCAACCGCCCTCGCGTCAAAGACCCATGCCGGCTTGCGCATCCGAGCAGCGAGACAGATCCAGTTCAGATTGCGGTAGGCCTGCCATTCGGTGAGCACCAGCACGGCATCGGCCCCCATCACGGCGTCCTCAACACTGGCTGCCTGCGCCCAACTCCCGGTTGCACTGAGGGCATCCGCCTGGGGGGCTGCCTCCTGTTGCAGATCCCGGGCCATCTGATCAGCAGCCACCTTGGGATCGTGAATGGCCAACTGAGCGCCCTCCTCGAGAAGGTCCAGGCAGATCCGGATCGCCGGGGCTTCGCGGGTGTCGTTGGTGTCGGCCTTGAAGGCAAAGCCAAGAATCGCCAGCCGCTTGCCGGTCACCGTGCCGAACAACTTCTCCACCACCAATCTGGCAATGCGGTGCTGTTGCCAGGTGTTGAGTGCAACAACACTCTCCCAGTACTCCGCCACCTCCGGCAGTCCGAAATGCCGGCAGAGATACACCAGATTGAGGATGTCCTTCTGGAAACAGCTTCCTCCGAAGCCCGGTCCGGCATTGAGGAACTTCGGACCGATCCGACTGTCGGTGCCAATCGCCCGGGCCACCTCGCGCACGTCCGCACCGCTGGCCTCACAGAACGCCGCAATCGAGTTGATCGAGCTGATCCGCTGCGCAAGAAAGGCATTGGCGGTGAGCTTGGACAGCTCGCTGCTCCAGAGGTTGGTGCGCAGAATCTGCTGCTGCGGAACCCAGTGGGCGTAGATCGCCGCGAGGGCATCAATCGATGCCGGATCATCGCCACCGATCAACACCCGGTCCGGAGCCTCCAGATCACGAATGGCCGTTCCTTCCGCCAGAAATTCAGGGTTGGAGAGCACCGAAAAGGTGCGCTCGTCGTCTCCATCGCTGGCCGCTTCCAGGATGGTTTTGATCGCGGCAGCCGTGCGCACCGGCAGGGTGCTCTTCTCCACAACAATGGTGTGGCCGGTGGCCGCCAGAGCCACCTCTCGAGCACAGGCTTCAACCCAGCGGAGATCACTGGCCTGTCCAGCGCCGAGCCCCTTCGTCTTGGTGGGAGTGTTCACTGAAATGAACACCATGTCTGCCGCGGCGATCGAGGCCGCCACATCGGTTGAGAACGAAAGGTTGCGCCCCCGCGCCCGCCCTACAACAGCATCCAGGCCGGGTTCGTAGACCGGCAACTTGCTGAGGTCGGCATCATTCCAAGCGTCGATCCGCGCCTGGTTAATGTCCACGACCTGCACATCCACCTCAGGGCAGCGATCAGCAATCACCGCCATGGTCGGGCCGCCCACATATCCCGCACCGATGCAGCAGATCCGTTGAATGGTCACGTTCCGCAGCTCTGGGCCAGTCCGAGGAGACTACGGAAAGAGTCGATGGTGGGAGCCAGACCCTGCTCCAGTGCCACAGTCGGCTGCCAGTTCAGCTGCTGACGGGCAAGCTCAATCGCCGGCTGCCGCTGTTGCGGGTCATCCTGCGGCAAGGGTTGTTCCACCAAGCCCAGGTCCGGATTGATCTGCCCCCGCACCCGCTCCGCCAGCTCGCGGATCGTGAATTCATCGGGATTGCCCAGGTTGATCGGGCCGCTGTGCTCTCCGTGCATCAAGCGGATCAACCCCTCGATCAGATCACTCACGTAACAGAACGAACGGGTCTGGCGACCATCGCCGTAGAGCGTCAGCGGTTCGCCCCGCAGCGCCTGCACGATGAAGTTGCTCACCACCCGGCCGTCATCGGGGAGCATGCGCGGGCCATAGGTGTTGAAGATGCGCGCCACCCGCACCTCCACACCATTCATGCGCTGGTAGTCAAAACAGAGGGTTTCAGCGATGCGCTTGCCTTCGTCATAGCAGCTGCGCACACCGATCGGATTCACAGAACCCCAGTAACCCTCAGGCTGGGGGTGCACCTCAGGATCGCCGTACACCTCGCTGGTGCTGGCGAGCAGCAAGCGCGCCCCCACACGACGGGCCAGCCCCAGCATGTTGTATGTGCCAAGAAAACTGGTTTTGGCCGTCTTGACCGGATTGAACTGGTAGTGGATCGGCGAGGCCGGACAAGCCAGATGCCAGATCCGATCCACCTCCAGCTTGATCGGTTCGGTGACGTCGTGACGGATCAGTTCGAAACGGGGATGGCCAATCCAGCGCGCGATATTGGCCTTGCAGCCGGTGAAGTAGTTGTCCAGACAGATCACCTCGTCGCCGGCCTCCATCAGCCGGTCGACCAGGTGCGAGCCAAGAAATCCGGCACCGCCTGTGACGAGGTGAATCTGCATCCTCAGGGGTTGAGCAGTCTCTCCACGATCGCGGCCACAGGCGCAAGCGCAACGGTTGATTCCTCCGACTGCTGCTGTAACGGCTTCAGGCGCACCTCTCCTCGCTCAGCCTCCTCGTCTCCGAGCACCATGGCCCAGCGCGCACCACTCCGATCCGCCCGTTTGAACTGCTTGCCAAAGGCCGAGCCCGAAGCATCCAGCTCCACCCAAAGCCCAGCGGCCCGCAGGTCCCGTGCCAGAGACAGCGCGACGCGCTCGGCGTCGCCGCCACGGTTCACCACATACACATCGGGAGCTGGCGCTGCAGTCAACCGGGCGGCGAAACCTTGAGGATCCGCCTGGGCGGCAGCCTCCAGCACCAGCAACAACCGTTCCATGCCAAGAGCCCAGCCGATGGCGGGGGTCTGGGGGCCTCCCAACTGGTCGATCAAACCGTCGTAACGCCCACCACCACAGACGGTGGCCTGGGCACCCAGCTGGTCGCTGGTGATCTCGAAGGCCGTGTGGCTGTAGTAATCCAAGCCACGCACCAACCTTGGATTGAGCCGAAAGGGAATCCCCAAGGCGGTAAGCCCACGGTGCACCTCCTCGAAACGCTCACGGCTGGCATCACAGAGGGCATCCGCCAAGGTGGGCGCCTCCTCCAGCAACGCCTGGGTGTCCTTGTTTTTGGAATCCAGGATCCTTAGCGGGTTAGTGCTCAGCCGCGCCTGGGAATCGGGATCAAGGGCCTCTGAACGCTGCTCAAGCCAGGCCACCAGGGCATCGCGATAGGCCTGGCGGTCTTCAGCGGTGCCAAGGCTGTTGAGTTCCAATTGCAAGCCACCCACGCCGAGTCTGGCCAGCAGATCCCAGGCCAGGGCAATCACCTCAACATCGCTGCGGGCCCGCTCCGCTCCAAGCCACTCCACGCCGATCTGGTGGAACTGACGCTGACGGCCGGCCTGGGGGCGCTCGTAGCGAAACATCGGCCCCGCATACCAGAGCTTCTGTGCACCCTGACTGAGCAAACCGTGCTGAAGGGCCGCACGCACCACGGAGGCCGTGCCTTCCGGCCGCAGGGTGCAGGATCGATCACCCCGGTCCTGAAAGCTGTACATCTCCTTGCCCACCACATCCGTGCCTTCACCGATGCCACGGCAGAACAGATCCGTCGTCTCCAGAAGCGGCGTGCGGATCTCACCAAACCCTGAGCGCTGGAAGTGTTCCCGCGCCATGGTCTCAATCGCCTGCCAGCGCTGAAGCGCCTCCGGCAGCAGATCCACCATGCCCCTGAGGCTTTGGAGCTGACTCACGTGCGGGATGCAGGTACAGCGGCACAGTCTGCCGGGTGGCGCGATATCAGATCAGAGGCGTTGCAATGACTCCGCTTTATTTTGAAACTCACCCAGCAAAAGCTGAAGATAGGAGACCTTGCGCAGCTTGATGTTCGCCGTCAAGCTCATGCCCACCTGCAAGGGCAGGGAGGATCCACTCTTGAGCTTCAGCTGTTGATCGTCTAGCTCAATCGTGACGGGGAAACTCAGTTCCTGCCGCTGCTCCTGCGGGTTGGGCTCCAGGGCATCCGAACCAATGCGAGTCACTTTCCCCTTCAGCACTCCGAAATCGGTAGACGGGAAGGAATCAATGCTGATGTCTGCATCCATGCAAACCTCGCGTTGATCAGGGCAGCCGGGTGGAACCCGAACAAAACCGATCTTGTTGCTCGGCACCTCCACTTTCGCTTCAAGCGAACCAATCGGCACAACCTTCATCACCGTCTGGGTGGATTGAGCTGTGAAGCCACGGGATGTGGGCTTGAGATCAAAAATCACACCATCCACAGGCGACCTCAGCTGCTGGTAGCGAAGAGTGACCTTGCTCTCAACCAAGCGGCCATTGAGATCCGCAAGCTCCGACTTCAACTGGGCCGTCTGTTGATCCAGCAAGGCGATCTGACGCAGCCGATCAGCCTTGGTCTGCATCAGTTTTCCACGCGTTTCAGCAACGATGTTTTTCTGATTGAGGTACTGCACTTCCGAAAAAGCACCAGCGGCCTGCAACTGCTCATAGCGCTCCAGAATTTCTGTCTGCAGCTGGAGATTGCTCTCCAGCATCAGAACCTCTTCCTGGTTGACCTGCATGGTGTTGCGTTTTTCCTCCTCCTTCAGTGTCAACTGTTCCTGCTTCAACTTGATCGTCTTTTCCAGGCTGATGCGGTTTTCCTCGCTGGCTTCGGTGTCGAGCTTCATCAGCACCTGGCCAGCCTTCACCCGATCACCTTCCTTGACGAGGATCTGATCGGCCACACCCCCAACAGGCATCTGAATGTCCTGCACGGAGCCGATCGGCTCCAGCTGTCCGGGAGCAACCACAATTTCTTCAGTACGTGCGAGAGCCAGCCAGCCCACCCCGAACACAGTGCTGCCGATCAGGGACCAGGTGACGGTGCGCATCCAGAAACGACCCTGTTGAAGGATCGACTCGTCGTAGGTCGTGAAATCAGTTGCGTCGTGCTTGACCCCAGGATCGAAACGGCGCAGAAAATCGCGTGACGTCGCAACAAGATTGCTGGAGCTCCGCTTGACCAAAGTCGTCAAGTTTTGCGGCTTGATCTTCATGATCAGGTGCTCTCCTGCTGGCGGTAAAGGGCGTAGTAGCGACCGCGATGCGTCATCAATTCATCGTGTGTGCCGACTTCAACTACGGCTCCCTGATGCAGCATCACGATCATGTCGGCCTGACGGATGGTCGACAGACGATGGGTAATGAAGAAGACGGTTTGATCATCAAGATTGTCCAGAAGGTTGTCGCAGACCTTCCGTTCAGTTTCGTAATCGAGGGCGCTGGTGGCCTCATCCATCACCAGCAGCTTGGGGTTGCTGAGGAGAGTGCGGGCGATCGCAACCCGCTGTCGCTGTCCCCCACTGAGGGCAGCACCCCGTTCACCCACAGGGGTGCTGTAGCCACTGGGAAGATCCATGATGAAGTCATGGGCATTAGCAAGACGTGCAGCCCGCACGATCTCCTCGCTGGAAGCTTCCGGGTTGGTGAGGGCAATGTTGTCGCTCACGGTTCCGCTGAACAACAGCGGGTCCTGAGGAACGATGCCGATCTGTCGGCGCAGGGAATAGAGCTCAACCTTTCCGATGTCGTAGCCATCGATCAGGATCCGACCTTCCTCGGGGTCATAGAGCCGGGGCAGCAGCTTCATCAGGGTGCTCTTGCCACTGCCGCTCTGACCGACGATGCCCACAAAGGTTCCTGAGGGAATCTCGAGATTCACGTCTTTGAGCACCTGAGGCTGACCGGGGCGGAAGCGGAACGACAGATTCTCAAACCGCACCTCTCCTTGCAGCGGAGGAAGCATCACCTTGGACTTGTCGACCTCATCGGATTCCTCAGGTGTATCGATCACATCCGCAAGCCGTTCAAAGCTGACGCGCAATTGCTGAATGTTTTGCCAGATCGTCGATAAACGCAGAAGAGGCTGCGTGACGTAGCCCGAAATAATTCGGAAAGCAATCAACTGGCCAAGGGTCAGCTCCCCCTTCAAAACCATGGAGGCACCGATCCAAAGCACCATCAGCTGAGAAATCTTCTGCAGCACCTGGCTGGTCTGATTCAGGGCCGTGCCGGTGATTGTTTTCTCAAAAGTACGGGCGATGTACTGGGAATAGAACTCCTGCCAGCGCCAGCGGCTGACCATCTCCACGTTCTGGGCCTTCACCGTCTGGATGCCGGTGAGCACCTCAACCAAATGGCTCTGGGTCTTGGCATTTTCCTCAGCAGCAGCACGGAACTGACGGCGGAACAGGGGTGCCCCAAGAATCGTCAACCCGATCTGGATGGGCAGAACAGAGAGGGCGATCAAGGTGAGCAGCCCGCTATAGATCACCATCACCACGATGTAAATCACCGAAAAAGCGGCATCCAGAACGGTGGTGAGCGCCTGGCCGGTGAGGAACTCGCGAATCTTTTCCAGTTCGGCCACCCGAGTTCCCAGTTCTCCCACCGGGCGCCGGTCGAAATAATCAAGGGGAAGACGCAGCAGATGGTCGATCACCTCAGCTCCGAGGCGCTGATCAATCCGGTTGGTGGTTTCCGCAAACAAGAATGTCTTGAGGCTGCCGAGCACCCCCTCCAGGATGGTGACCACCACGAGGGCAATTCCCAACACCTGAAGGGTGTCGAGGCTGCGCTGGCTGATCACCTTGTCGATGATCACTTGGATCAACAAGGGGTTGGCCAAGGTGAACAGCTGCACCACAAAACTGGCGGCCAGCACCTGAATGAGTACACCGCGGTAGCGCTTCAACGCGGGCCAAAACCAGCCGGGCCCGAATTTCTGATCGGGGGTGGCGTTGGAGCGTTCCATCAAGAGCAGTTCAATCCCCTCAGGGAAATGCTCCGCCAGATCGTCCGGCTCCAGGGTCACCATGCCCTGCTTGGGCGAAGCCAGCTTTAGGCCCTGCTCATTGCTGGCGATCACCAGAGCGAATCCCCCCTGCCAGGGCAGCATTGAAGGCACCTGAAGGCGGGTGCCCGCTCCCGGCGGAACCCGCGACGCCATGACGTGAAGTCCAAGGCTGGCCGCCAACTGCCCGCAAAGCTGGAGATTGGGGGTGAGACCGCGGCGGAGATTGTCCTGCAGGACCTTCTCGATCGAATCCCGGCGGAACGGCAACTTCATCAGCTGCGCCAACATCTGGAAACAGGCCAGGGTTTCCATAAGCGGCCCATCAGCCCGGATCAGTCGCAGGCTGTCGACAACATTTCGCTCAGGACTGAAGCTGCTCACGGGCGGCAAGACTTCCGCGTCCTGAATGGATGCATCGGTGACGATCGAGCCAGTGCTTTCGTCCTGCCTCTCGCCAGGTTTGGCGGACCCACTAGGGGCTGGCAGAGCCACCAACCGCAGCGCAAACGGTTCGCAGGGAGGCAGATCCGCAGAGGATCGGACCGGCTGACCGACGGTCAGGTCGCTCCACGCACTGATGACATAAAGCTGCTTTCCGGCGGTCAGGGCAGCATCCACCGCCGTTGAATCCGAGGAACAACGCTCGGCGGATTGCAGAGCGGCCTCAAGCTTTTCAAGGGCAGAACTATCGGTTTCCGGATTGTTCTGCTCAAGAGCTTCCAACAACTTGAGCAGCTCCTGGGGCCAGAGCTGCGCGTCACACCACTGACGAAAAGATGCCTCGCAGAGATAAAGCTCCCGCCATAGTTTGTCGGAGATTGCGCAGGCAATCACCTCCTCAGCGGCGATCACGTTTTCGCAGGGGACACCGCACAGCAAGCTGGCAGCTCCGATCACACTGCCGGGGCCAAACTTGCCCACGGTGGTGAGCCGTCCGTTGTGACGGCCGACAAGCCTGGCCTGGCCTCTGAGGATGACCAAAATTCGGGCGGAGATTTCATTGGCTTCACACAGCTGACCGCCGAGCTCAAAACGGAGCACCTTGCAACCGCGCTCCAACGCGGACGCCGAGGCATCGGACAATCCGCGAAACGCAGGATGCTCCAGTAAGGGGAAAGACGGTGTCTGAGTCATCGGGAGATGCTGAAGTCGCTGGTGGGTGACGTACCTGTTGTCTCAGACGCCAGCTGGCTCAAGATCATGGAGGTTTCCTGCTCGAGCCAGGCATCGAACATTTCCTGGCACATCTGATCGGACACCTCATCGGTGAACGTGGCCGGCGAGTAACTCTCCAGGCGAACGACCAGCCACCAGTCCGAGATGCGAAAGGGTTCCAGCAACACGCCAGGCTGAGCGACTCGTAATTTCTCTACCAAGCTCGGATGCGCCTGGGTCAGGGGGACAGGGCCAACGATTCCGTTCGTATTGCGTTCCGGTCCCTCGGCATAACGCTTGGCCAGATCGGCGAAGTTGGATTCACCGGATTCGATCTGCAGGTAGAGCTCTCGCGCCAGGAAGCTGTTCTCCAACCGCAGCAAGCTGTACACCACCTGATCCAGCTCGTTCTTGCGTTCCAGGAAACGCGCTTCGGCCTTGGGCGCGAAACGCTCTCGCATGAAGCTGCGGCGCCGGATCCCGTAGCGAAGTCGGTCGAGCACCTCATCCTCGCTTCGGCCCAACTCATCCAGCAGCTCCCCCCACTGCTCCATGCCGTCGTGACCACGCTGCTGAAGCAAGCCAAGCCGTGCTTCCTCGAGCTGTTCATCAGAAACCGCGACAGCCGCGATCGCCTCACCGGTCACCATCTGCTGAACCAAGGGAGCGAGCAGATTGAAGCGTTTGAGCAGATCACGACCCTCCGCACCGATCGCGCGTCGCAACGCAGGAACCACCGTTCCCCTCCCCACAAGCCCAACGCAACAGTCGAACCCTAAGTTCAATCGCTTGAGACGTCCGGCTTATGCAATCAAGCTGATTCAGAATCAGGGAAAACGGATTGGTAGAAGACATGAGCCGGCGCGTCCTCATCACCGGCGGAGCCGGCTTCATCGGGAGTCACACCTGTCTTGTGCTGCTGGAGCAGGGCCACGAGCTTGTGGTGCTGGACAACTTCGACAACAGCAGTCCTGAGGCTTTGCGACGGGTGCAGGAGCTGGCGGGTTCAACCCAACTGACCCTGGTGGAGGGGGACGTGCGCGACGCCAGCGCTGTGGATAAGGCCTTCGGCTCCGGGGGAGCCGTGGATGGGGTGATTCATTTCGCCGGGCTGAAAGCCGTAGGGGAATCGGTCGGCAACCCACTCCTCTACTGGGATGTGAATGTGAATGGCAGCCGCGTTCTGGCGGCGGCCATGGAGCGCCATGGTTGCCGCACCCTGGTATTCAGCAGCACCTCCACCGCCTACGGAGAGCCCGAAACGTTCCCGCTGAGGGAAGACATGCCAACGGCACCGGTGCACCCCTACGCCCAGACCAAGGTGGCGGTTGAACAGATGCTGGCGGCCCTCTGCCGGTCTGGGCCATGGCGGGTGGCTTCCTTGCGCTACTTCAATCCTGTAGGAGCTCATCCGAGCGGCCAGATCGGGGAGGACCCCATGGGCATTCCCAACAACCTGTTTCCCTTCATCACCCAGGTGGCCGCCGGCCGCCGTGAACAGTTGCGCATCTTTGGCCAGGACTACCCAACACCCGACGGGACGGGGATCCGCGACTATCTGCACGTGATGGACTTGGCCGAGGCCCATGGAAAGGCACTCGAGCACCTGCTTCAGCAGCCAACGCCTTACTCCCTCACCCTCAACATCGGCACGGGCCGTGGCCTCAGCGTTTTGGAGGTGGTGCAAGGGTTTGAGGCCGCCACTGGACTCACCATTCCCTATGAGGTTGTGGAGCGTCGCCCCGGCGATGTGCCCCGTCTGGAAGCCTGCCCCCAGACCGCACAGATAGTGCTCGGCTGGAGTGCCCGACGAACACTGGAGGAGATGTGCCGCGATGGCTGGGCCTGGCAACAGGCCAATCCATCCGGATACCGAGGACCCACATGAGCACAGGCGGCCTGCTGGTCTTGGCCGGCGGAGGGCACAGCCATGCCCTTGTGCTGAAACGCTGGGCCATGAAGCCGGAACAGCGGCCAAAGCAAAGCATCGTGCTGGTGAACCGCACCAGCACAGCGCTGTACTCGGGGATGGTGCCGGGCCTGATTGCTGGGATCTACAGCCCCGACGAACTCGCTATTGACCTGCGCCAGCTCTGCGACCGGGCCGGAGTGGCTTTCTTAGAAGCGGAAATCACCGGACTAACGCCTCAACAGAACTGCCTGAGGCTTCGTGACCGGCCCGAACTCCACTTCGCTTGGCTCAGCCTGGATGTGGGCGCCGTGAGCCGACCGAGCGCCACAGGGATTCCGATCAAGCCGTTGGAAGCCTCACTCGCCTTTCTGAAGAGCGAAGAGGCGAGCGACCCTCGGCCCCTGCGGGTGATTGGGGCGGGAGCCGCGGGCCTGGAAGTCGTTCTGGCGCTGCGACGCCGCTGGCCGCAGAGGGCACTTCAGCTGCAACAGCGCAGCGGACAACTGGATCCAGCCCTCCAACAGGTGCTGCAACGGGCACGCATCGCCGTGGTCAACGACGACAGCCACCACAGCGGACCCAGCCTGCTCTGCACTGGAAGTCAGGGACCTGCCTGGCTGGCGACGGCCGGTCTGCCCTTGGATCCCGATAGCCGTATCCGCACCGATCGCTGCCTGAGGGTGGAAGGACATCCATCCCTGTTCGCCAGCGGGGACTGTGCCGTCATCAGCGCAGCGCCCCGCCCGGCATCGGGGGTGTGGGCAGTGCGAGCAGGGCGCCCCTTGGCCACCAATCTGGAAGCAGCTTGTCAGGGCCAACCACTTCGTCCCTGGCAGCCACAACGTCAGGCGCTGCAGCTGATCGGCAGCCATGAGGATGCCGCTTGGGCGCGATGGGGGAGCTGGCGGCTGGGGCCATCCCCGCTGATTTGGCGCCTGAAGCAACGCATCGACCGCGCCTTCATGGCCGGCTTTCAGCGACCGACAACGATGCCCGATGCGGCTCCGATGGCCTGCCGGGGTTGCGCAGCCAAGTTGCCCGCCCAACCCCTGGGCGCAGCCCTGGAACGGGTAGGGGTGGGGGGGCAGCCGGAAGACGCCGCTCGTCTCCCTGGCAATCAAGAGCTGCTGCAAAGCATGGATGGCTTTCCGGCCCTTGTGAGTGACCCCTGGCTGAACGGCCGTCTGACGGCCCTGCATGCCTGCTCTGATCTGTGGGCCTGCGGTGCTGAGGTCTCCAGCGCTATGGCAACGATCACGCTGCCGATGATCCCGGCCAACGATCAGCAGGAGCTGCTGGTGCAGACCCTCGCCGGCCTCCGCTCGGTTCTGAATGAACAGGGTGCCGAGCTGATCGGTGGACATACGATGGAGTCGCGCAGCGCCGCACCCGTGCCGGCAAGCCTCGGGGTGCAGGTCACCCTCACGGTGAACGGCAGCAGCAGCAAACCGCCCTGGCTGAAATCAGGCCTGCGGCCCGGTGATGCCCTGCTGATCAGTCGCCCACTTGGCACCGGGGTGCTGTTTGCAGGGGCCATGAGCGGCGCCACGAAAGCTCCTGATCTGGATGCTGCGCTGCGGGGCATGGAGTGCAGCCAGCACACGCTGCTTCAGCAGGTGGAGCCGGTCCGGAAGGACATTCACGCCTGCACCGACATCACCGGTTTCGGCCTGCTCGGGCATCTGGGCGAGATGCTCCAGAACAAACCAGGACTCACGATCCATCTGGATGGCCTTGCAATACCTGCCTACGCCGGAGCCCTGGAGCTGTTCGAACGCGGCGTTTCCAGCACACTGGCTCCTTCCAACCGGACCGCCTGGCGCTGGCTGGCTGGGCCGGTTCAGCTGGAGCAGCACCCTTCAGCGGCCCTGCTGGAGCTGCTGGTGGACCCCCAAACCTGTGGCCCCCTGCTGCTGGCCTGCAGCAGCGAAGCCGCAGCACAGCTCACTCAGAACGGCCCATGGCTTCAGATCGGCAGCGCAGCAGCCGCGCATGGGTGAGGTCAATGGCTTGCGGTTCACAGTGAAACCCCGCCTGCTCAAGCTGCGACAGCAGTGGTTTGAGCTTGCGCGCCATGGCCGGTGGCGGCCCGCTGCTAGCCAACCAGAGCTGCTGCGGCTGATCCTGCTCCTGCAGCCGTTGCTTGAGATCCGCCTTTCCCCCCCATGGCACTGAAGGCGAAGGGATCCGACCCATCGCCGCCTCCATCCGATCGCTGAGGTTGAACAGACGCTCACGGGGGCTGTAGCGATCAGCCAGCCCACTCGTGCGCTGGCTGATCAGACGGAACTGGTCCTGTTCCCGCACACCGCCGACGCCGGCATCGAGCTCGCTGAACCCCGGCCCCCACCAGCTGGCCAACATCAGCGCCAGCACAACAAGACCACAGCCACGGCCAAAGCGATTGAGCTCCAAACCACCGATCTGCACCGCCAGGACGGGCACCACAGCCGGCAGCAGCACGACGAAGTAGCGGCTGAAGGCCATCGGTTTCACAAACGACACAGCAACAACTCCGAGCACCATCAGCAATGACGGCATCAGACCGCTTTGATCGAGCAGGGCCGACTCTGGCCACGGCACACGGCGCAGCCCTCCCCAGCTCCGCAGAGCAACCAACAACAGCAGAATCAAGGCCAACTTGGGCAGCGGCCAGTGGCCGAGGCCGCGAGCCAAGGTCTCTTCAAGCAACGCGTAATCCGGTGCACCGATCCAGCTGCCGGCCCGGGAGCTGAACAGATAGTCCGCGGCGTAGGCCATCCAAGCCAAGCCTGGGAGGGCGCCAATCAAGGCGGCAGCGGCAACGGTCCAGCGACGCTGCCAGCCATCCCAAGCCGCGGCCGCCAGCACCAGAAACAACCCATAAAAATGGGTCAGTCCGGCCAGCCCAGCTACAGCGCCGTAGGCAAACGGCCGAGCCGAACGGCGCCACCACCAGGCAAGCGCCACCAGAAGCACCAACACGGCATAACTCTTGCCCTCGATCGCGAACCGGATCGGATAGGGGCTGCAGAAGACCAGCAGCGCTGCCACCGCCGCCACCCTGGACCTGATGTCCTCCTGGCCAAGGGCCATCGCCTGACGGACCATGACCAGGCCACCCGCCAGATAAGCCAACCAGGACAGCAGGCGAAGGCTGACCGGGCTCTGACCAACCAGATGCCCCCACAGCCAAAGCAGGCCGTAGTAGGCCGGGGGATGGGTGTCCTCCCGCAGCATCGCCAGCAGGCTGCTGAAGCTGGGCTGAAAGCTCTTGCCAACGCTGTAGAGCTCATCGCTCCAGAGCGCCGTGGCATCGATCAACAACAAGGCCCGCAGGCCAAAGGCCAGGCAAACAGCCAACACCAGCAGAAGCCAGCTGCGTTTCATCGGCTGCTGTCCTGGGCTGCGCTGCGCTGCCGACGCAACTCTGCACCGATCGCCGGGCCCGGCTGCCAGCCAGCGGCGATCAGGTCGCGCGCCGTCTGCGGCGCCTGAATCCTGCGCCAGCGGCCCCACCAGCGCAGCAGCGGTTTCCATTGCCTTGGCCGGAGGGTCACAGCCAGCGCCACCGCCTCCGGCTGCCAACCCTGATCTTCAAGGGCCGTCGACCAGATCGACGGGCTGGCCTGCAAAGCCGGGGGGGTGTCGGCCAGCCAGTCGCCAATTGCCCCACACTGCTGCAGCCATTGCTGTTGCTTGCCAGGAATTTGCAGCCTTTGCGCCACCGCGACTGGGTCCGCTGCTCCCAAGAGCAACGCCGGCATCAAGGGGAGGCCCAGACGTCGAGCCCAGCGCAGCCGCTCGATGCGGTGTGGATCCTGCTGAAGTTGCGGATCCAACAGCGGCAGTGCCTGCCACTCCGCCAGCAGATCAAGAGCAGCCACCCAGGGTTCCCGCTCCAGCAGCCGCTCCAGCTCCATCCGCAGTCGACTGGCCAAGGCAGGCGGTGCCGACAACACCGCATCGCCCGAAGCCCAGGGCCAGGGCCACTGCGCAACGGTGCTGCGGATCTGCGCACGGCTCTCCTCAGCAAGCTGGAAACCCAGCCGCGCTGCATAGCGGGCGGCGCGGATCACTCGGGTGGGATCGTCGTGCACGCTGCTCCCATGCAGGAAACGCAGCTGACCTGAGGCCAGATCCTCCTGGCCATGGTGAAGATCGATCAGCTCACCGGCCACCAGATCGCGGGCCATCGCATTGATCGTGAAATCCCGACGCGCGAGGTCAGCTTGCAGGGTGCCTGCTCGCACCACGGGATTCTCCGCGGGGCCGGGGTAATGCTCTTGTCGCGCCATGGCCAGATCCAGCGGGATCCCATCCAGCTGAAACGCCACCGTGCCGAAAGCCCCATGCTCTTGAACATCGGTGATGCGACGAGGACCGCACTGGCGGACCAGTTCCTCCACGAGCGCAGCGGCATCTCCCTCCACCACCCAGTCCAGATCAGGAACACCTGACCAGGCGCGACCGCAGCGCTGATGCAGCAACTGATCCCGCACGACCCCACCAACCAGTGCCAGACGCCGAATGCCGAGGGATCGCGCAGCGCCCTGCAATGCCTCCAGAACCGAAGACGGCACACCTGGAAGATCCATTGCGTGGCGTGCAGGAGAATGGGTTGATCATCACGGATTACGTCCTTGTCCGCTCTCACCCGCTGCCTGCAGGAGGAAGCCTCAGCGATCGCCACCGCTGCCGAACGGTTGAGCAGCGACCAAGTGGAAGCGGCCCTCGCCCTGCTGGAGCGCTGTGCAGATCGCAAGGCCAAGCTGGTCATCACCGGTGTAGGCAAAAGCGGCATCGTGGCCCGCAAAATCGCGGCCACGTTCTCTTCAATTGGGCTCATGGCCCTGTTCCTCAATCCCACAGACGCGCTCCACGGCGATCTGGGCGTAGTGGCAGCCGAGGACGTCTGCCTGCTTCTCTCCAACAGCGGTGAAACCACTGAGTTATTGGAGGTGCTGCCGCACCTGACCCGACGAGGGACGGGACGGATCGCCATCGTCGGGCGAGCTGACTCATCCTTGGCCCGCGGCAGTGACGTGGTGCTGGAAGCCGGCGTGGACCGTGAGGTGTGCCCCCTGAATCTGGCCCCCACCGCCAGCACAGCCGTGGCCATGGCCATCGGCGATGCCCTGGCGGCGGTCTGGATGGAGCGGCGCGGCATTTCACCGGCAGATTTCGCCCTCAATCACCCCGCCGGATCCCTGGGCAAGCAGCTGACCCTCACGGCAGCCGACCTGATGGTGCCCGCCAATCAACTGCACCCCCTCCAGCCCCAGACCCCCTTGCCCGATGTGATCGGCGGCCTGACGCGCGATGGCATCGGCAGTGGTTGGGTCGAAAATCCCGACAGCCCCGGAGGCCTGCTCGGCATCCTCACGGATGGCGATCTGCGTCGTGCCCTGCAGGATCACAGCCCTGAAACCTGGACCCATCTGAGAGCCAAGGATCTGATGACCGCCGATCCGATCACGGTCAAGGCGGATGTGTTGGTGGTGAAAGCCTTAGAGCAAATGGAGCGCAACCGACGCAAACCCATCTCTGTGCTGCCGGTCGTCAATCAAGAGAAACAACTGATAGGCCTGCTGCGCCTGCATGATCTGGTGCAGGCCGGTCTCGCATGAACGGGCTGCGGTGGTGGTTGCTGCGGCGCCGCTTGAAAACAATTCAGCTGCTCGTGCTGGATGTGGATGGTGTACTCACCGATGGGGGCCTTTGGTTCGACGCCGCGGGGCAGCTGAGCAAACGCTTTGATGTGCGCGATGGCCTGGGAATCCGGCTGCTGCAACAGGCGGGGCTGCACATCGCCTTTCTCAGTGGTGGCCAGGGAGGAGCGACGGAGGTACGGGCCCGGCAGCTGGGCATCAGCCATTGCCTTGTCGGCATCAAGGACAAGCCTGCGGCCCTCACCGCCCTACAGAACCAACTGGGGGTGAGGGCCGAGCAAACGGCTTTCGTGGGAGATGACCTCAACGATCTGGCCGTTCGGCCGGTGGTGGGTCTGTTGTTCGCCCCTGCCGACGCCTGTCGGCCCGTCCGCCAGGGTGCCGATGCGGTGCTTGATCGCCGGGGCGGCCATGGGGCCGTGCGGGAGCTGGCGGAACGCATCCTTCAGGGGCGTGGCCGCTGGGGACGCCTGCGCCGCGACGGCTGGAAAGACCGCAACGATTGAGGAGCGCAATGACTCAGAGCAAATCGAAGCGATCGAGGTTCATCACCTTCACCCAGGCCTGAACGAAATCTGCAACAAAACGGCTGGCGCCATCGTCCTGGGCGTACACCTCCACGATGGCTCGCAGCTGACTGTTGGAGCCAAACACCAGATCGGCACGGCTGGCGGTCCAGCGCTCGGAGCCTTGGGCATCGCGACCGAGGTAAGCCTCCTTCGCCTCACTGGTGGGAGTCCAACGGATCGACATATCGAGCAGATTCACGCAGAAATCGTTGCTCAACACGCCGACGCGATCGGTCAAGACCCCCTGGCTGTTGCCGCCGCTGTTGGCTCCCAGAACCCGCAAGCCGGCCAGCAGCACTGTCATCTCCGGTGCACTCAGGCCGAGCTGTTGGGCATGGTCCACCAGGCACTCTTCCGCACGAAGCGGCAGACCACTGCGCTGCCAATTCCGGAAACCATCGGCGATTGGCTTGAGCAAGTTGAACGATGCGGTGTCGGTCTGATCCGAGGATGCATCCGTCCGGCCGGGCATAAACGGCACCGTCAACTGGTGACCACCGGCAGCGGCCGCCTGCTCCACAGCAGCAGATCCGGCCAACACGATCAGATCGGCCATGGACACCCGTTGACCACCGGTGGCCTCAGCATTGAACTGCCGCTGCACCGTCTTCAGCGCCTCAAGCACACTGCGCAACTGATCGGGATCATTCACCTCCCAGGTGTTTTGAGGTTGCAAGCGGATCCGGCCACCATTGGCACCACCGCGACGATCAGATCCACGGAACGTTGAGGCAGACCCCCATGCGGTGGCCACCAGTCCGCCGACACTGCAACCCGTGGCCAGAACCTGCTGCTTCAAGGCATGGATCTCGGCCTCACCGATCAAGGGATGATCCAAGCTTGGAACTGGGTCCTGCCAGATCTGAACCTCCTCGGGCACATCGGCACCCAGGTAGAGAGCCCGGGGCCCCAGATCCCGATGGGTGAGCTTGAACCAGGCCCGGGCAAACGCATCAGCGAAGGCGTCCTGATCTTGATGGAAACGACGGGCCACCGGCTCCATCACCGGGTCATGACGCAGTGACAGATCGGCTGTGGTCATGATCGGCGCCGACACGCGACCGGGGACATGGGCATCCGGGACCATGTGCTCCGGCTTCACATCTTTGGCCACCCACTGCCAGGCTCCCGCCGGGCTCTTGGTCAAGTCCCACTCGTAGGAGAACATCATCTCGAAGTAGCCCTGATCCCACTGGGTGGGATGGGGTTTCCAGGCCCCTTCAATGCCACTGGTGATGGTGTGTTCACCCTTGCCGCTCTCGAAGCGGTTGTGCCAGCCCAGGCCCTGCCGATGCAGTGCAGCCCCCTCCGGTTCCGCCTCCAGGTGGGATGCCGGAGCCGCACCGTGGCATTTGCCGAAGGTGTGGCCACCAGCGACAAGGGCAACGGTCTCCTCCACCGTCATCCCCATTCGCGCAAAGGTATCCCTCACTTCTGGACCGGAGGCCACAGGATCCGGGTGGCCGTGAGGGCCCTCGGGGTTGACATAGATCAGCCCCATCTCAACAGCGGCCAGTGGCTGATCCAGCCCCCCCTCACTGGTATGGCGCTGATCGGCGAGCCACTCGGTTTCCTTACCCCAGAACACATCCTCTTCGGGCTGCCAGATATCGGTGCGGCCGCCGGCGAAACCGAAGGTGCGGAACCCCATCGATTCCAAGGCCACATTGCCGCTGAGGATGATCAGATCCGCCCAGGAAATGGCATTGCCGTACTTGCGTTTCAACGGCCAGAGCAGCCGCCTGGCCTTGTCGAGATTGGTGTTGTCCGGCCAACTGTTGAGAGGGGCAAAACGCTGATTGCCATGACCAGCACCACCACGACCGTCGGCGCTGCGGTAGGTGCCAGCGCTGTGCCAGGCCAGACGAATGAACAGACCGCCGTAATGTCCCCAGTCCGCTGGCCACCAGTCCTGGGAGTCGGTCATCAGCACCACCAGATCCGCCTTCAAAGCCTCCAGGTCCAAGCCAGCAAAGGCTGCGGGGTAATCGAAGGCGTCCCCTAGGGGATTGGAGGCCGGATGGTGCTGGTGCAGGAGACCAAGGTCAATCTGATTGGGCCACCACTGCTGGTTTCCCGTATGGGCCGATGGGGTGACGGCTCCGGTATGACCACTGAAAGGGCATTTCAGATCAGACACAAGACTTCGACCCCACTGGAGGGGATGTGAGCAGAAGCCTCAAGGTATTGATGTTTTGCGGTTTCGACCGCCAGTCAGACCATGGCCCGAGCCTGTTCCAACTGCTCAGCGGTGTCCACCGAAAGCGATGTGCCCTCGACCGGGAAGGTGGCAATCGTGAGGCCGGCCTCGATCAGCCGCAGCTGCTCAAGCCGTTCCAGATCCTCCAACGGAGAGGCAGGCAACTGATCCCAGGCGGCGAGCACGTCTCCCCGGAAGCCATACATCCCTACATGCCCCCAGTAGGTGGTGTGCTGATGCCAATCCGCCTCGGCCACATCACGCACATGCGGGATGGCAGACCGAGAGAAATACAGGGCGCGGCCGTCGTGGGCCAGCAGGGTCTTCACGACATTGGGGTTGTGAACCGATTCAGGCTTCAGGCCGTAAACGGGGGTCACCACCGCGGGCACCGGATCCTGACGCCGAAATTCCTCGACCATCGCGTCGATCACGGCGGGATCAATAAATGGTTGATCGCCCTGAACGTTGATCACGGCCGTCTCTGCTGCAACGGGATCCGCATCCCCCCAGGCCAGGGCCATGAGGGGATGGGCCACCGATGCGATGCGCTCGCTGCCGGAACTACAGGATTCCGAAGTCATCAGCACCGGAAACCCCCACGCCTCAGCGCGGGCCTGCAACTCGGCGCTATCAGTGCACAGCACCACTGCCTCAACGCTGCGGGCCTGACGGCAGCGTTCCAAAACCCTCTGGATCATCGGTTGGCCGCCGATATCAGCCAACACCTTGTTGGGCAGTCGCGACGACTGAAGCCGTGCCGGAACGGCCACCACACACTTACGAATCGCCATCAATCCCAGAGTTTCATTGCATCGTCGCGGGCACTGAACCATTCAGCGGCCAGTGGCCCACCCATGGTGCGCTGTTCGCGAAACCAGGGACCGCCCAAGGTCCAGTGCAGCATCGGGGAGACCTGCTCGGACTCCGGCGGAGCCTGCACATCCACCAAATGATTCCAACCGCCTTGGATGGCACCGATCTCGTGGTCACCTTCCAGCCAGTGGAAGCGGTGCAACTCAAGCCCTGTAGCCGTGTTCACGTAGTCGGGCGTGAGTTTGGTGCAGCGACTGCAGTTGAGCAGCATCAGGGAACTCCAGTTCTTCTTCGGGTAGGCGCTCTGCACCTCACCGAGAAATTTCACGGTCTCCCCTGGCACATGCTCGTGCTGAACACACATGGCGCCGTAAGCATCATCGCGCTGATCCCAGAGCGCCTTGATATCAGCCCGGCAAAGCATGTCGCAATCCATAAAGAGAGCCCAGCCCTGATAGCCCATCAGATGGGGTACAAGAAATCGGGTGAAGGAAAACGCCGTGCTCTGCTTGGGATCCCGTTCGCGCCGGAACAACCCCTGAGCCTCCAGCTGTGGTGTCACCAGCGGGGTGATGGCAAGAGGGAGGCTGCTGTTCTGGTAAAGGCTATCGATCAGAACATTGGTCGCCGCCCGCTCTCTTGGGTCGTAGCCGATAAAAATAGGAATCGGCTGGCTGGAGGTCGACACAGTCCGTTGATGGCTGGGGAGGAGGTTAAGCGGTGGTCACGGGTTCAATCGGCGCTAGGCGCGGATCCAGGATCTTGGGGCCCATCCCCGCAAACTTGACCGCGATCGACACCTTCTCACCGCTGCCGAAGGTATGGGTGATTTCACCAACCCCGAAGCTGGCGTGGATGACCTGATCGCCGATCTGCCAACTACGGCCGGGGGCAGGCCCGGCCTGACGGCGACGCACGGCATTGGCGGGGGCCGATGAGGGCTTGTCACGGTCGACGCGGGTGAGCCGGTCGAGACGACGTTCACGCCGGAGCGCCGCACCACCGGTCTGCGGAAGGTCTCCCTGAATCAAAGCCTCCGGGAGCTCAGAGAGGAACACCGAGGGCACGGCCGCTTCCCGCATGCCACCCCAGAGACGTCGCTCACTCGCATGGGAGAGGAACAGGCGTTCCTTGGCGCGGGTGATGCCGACATAACAAAGCCGGCGCTCCTCCTCCAGCGAAGCCGGGTCATCCAGAGAGCGATAACTGGGGAACAGACCCTGTTCAAGACCCACCAGACACACCACAGGGAACTCGAGCCCTTTGCTGCTGTGCAGCGTCATCAAGGTGACGCGATCGGCAGCGGTGTCTTTGCTATCGGCATCACTGGACAAGGCCGCCGTGGCCAGGAATCCCTCCAGGTCGCCCTCATCGTTTTCCTCCTGGTATTGCAGAGCGGCATTCACGAGTTCCTGAAGATTGCGGCGACGCTCATCAGCCTCATCGGTGCCATCGGCAATCAACTCGCTGACGTAGCCGCTCTTCTCCATCACCTGCTGAATCAGTTCTGACGGCGCCACATCACGGCTGCGACCCTTCAGATCATTGACCAGATCACAGAACTGCAGAAGCCCCTTGGACGAACGGCCGCCAAGGGAGCGCACCGCTTCGGGATCACTCACCACATCCCAGAGCGGGATCCCCAGTTGATTGGCAGCATCGGTGAGGCGCTGAATCGTGGTCTTGCCGATGCCCCGTTTTGGCACATTGATCACCCGCAGCAGGCTGACGGTGTCGGCCGGATTCACCAGCAGCCGCAGATAGGCCAGTAGATCCTTGATTTCGCGCCGGTCGTAGAAGCGCAGTCCTCCCACCACGATGTAGGGAATGCCCCAACGCACCAGCGATTCCTCGATTGAACGGGACTGCGCATTGGTGCGGTACAGCACCGCCATGTCGCCCCAACTCAGCTCTGGGTTGGCGGCTTCCATGGTGCGCAGGCGATGCACCACGGCTTCCGCCTCAGCAATCTCATCGTCACACCGAGTCAGCGTGATCAGCTCACCTTCCCCACGGGTGGGACGAAGCACCTTGTCGATCCGTTCGCTGTTGTTGGCAATCAGGGCATTCGCTGCCTCGAGGATCGTGGCGGTGGAGCGATAGTTCTCCTCCAGCTTCACCATCGTTTGGGTGCTGTCATCCGGCGCCTGATCACCGAAATCGTCCTGAAACCCCATCAGGATCGTGAAGTCAGCCGCACGGAAGCTGTAAATGCTCTGGTCGGCGTCACCGACCACGAAGACAGAACGACCTGACCAGTCCTCAACATCCTGAGGCTCCTTGCCATCGGTGACCAAAAGCTTGATCAGGTCGTACTGGGTGCGGTTGGTGTCCTGGTATTCATCCACGAGCACGTGGCAAAAGCGACGATGCCAGTAACTGCGCACCTGCTCGTTCTGCTGGAGCAACTGAACCGGCAGCAACAACAGATCGTCGAAATCAAGAGCGTTGTTAGCCGCCAAGGCTTTGCGATAACGCCGATAAACATCGGCCGTGAGCTTGCCCCGCTGGCCTTCGGCATTCTCCTCGAGCTGGTCCGGCAGCCAACCCTGGTTCTTGGCATTGCTGATGGCCCAGCGGGTCTTTTTCGGCTCGAACCGCTTGGGATCCAACTGCAGTTCCTGGGTGACGATCTCCTTGACCAGGCTCTGGGCATCAGCTTCGTCGTAGATCGAAAACTGCTTGGTCCAGGTCAGTCCCTCCGCATCCTTGAACTTGTCGATGTCGTAGCGGAGCATCCGCGCAAACAGGGCATGAAAGGTGCCAATCCACAACTCCTTGGTCACCTCCCTGTAGATGCGTGAACGCAACTGGCGCTGCTCCACAGGTGGCAGGGTGCTCCAGGGCTGGCCGTACTGGGTCTGGGCCAGACGCTGCGCCAGGAGCAGCTCAAGCCGCTCCTTCATCTCGCGGGCGGCTTTGTTGGTAAAAGTCACCGCCAGGATTTGAGCTGGATCGGCACCGTGCTCACCGATCAAGTGAGCGATCCGATGGGTGAGGGCGCGCGTCTTGCCACTGCCAGCGCCTGCCACCACAAGCAGGGGCCCCTCGTGATGGTCCACCGCCCGTCGTTGGGCGTCGTTGAGGCCGGCCAAAAAGCTCATGGGTGGAGATTAGTGGTGCTTAGATGCCTCCAACGCAGCTGCGATGGCCTTCCCCTGATCTTCGACTTGCCCCAGGCTCTGCAGTTCAGAGATCCCGGCGGAGCCACTTCAGGCGGACGCCACAGCAAGGTCGTCGAGCTGGTCAAGGCCATACCCAACAAAGACATTCGCTAGGCAATGCGAAAGACGACAACTGTCTTTGAACAACGCTGGAGCTTCTGGCTGTCAACGCTGTCTGGCACGGCATTGATCGTCAGCGCAGTCCTGGCGCTCTGGCTTCAGTACGGCGCAAACGGATTCAGCACTCTTCCAGAAACGACAAAGGAGTCTCTGCTGAGCCAATACAACGCCATTGCCCATGGTGGATTTGTCGCTGTTTTGGCTGTTCTCGCTGGACTACTGATTCGTTCAATTGTCAACGCAAGCGCACAGGAAACGAAACCAAGACCACACAAATCCTGGCCATTAGCAGTCACAGATTTCGTCAAACAACATCCAGTCGTCACGATCGTTCTCTCGATCTATGTGGTGCTGATGGTGCAGGAAAGCAGCTGGTTCTACAAGGAGATTCTCACCTGGTACGACGACATCTTCAGCGATCAGCTTCTGAACAATTTCAGCCTCAGAGAAAAGTTGATCAATGAAACGATGGGGAGAAACGATTTTCGCTTCTATCCACTCTCCCATCAAGATCTTCATGCGCTCAGCTGGGTGACGCCCTACATCAAGATCTGGTCACTGGTGAGCGCTCTTGAACTCATCGCCACCATCATCCTTGGCTGCAAGCTGATTGAACGGGTCAACAAAAACCGAACCAGCACTTCACTCATCCTGATGGGAACATTGCTGTTCCTCTTCACCAGCGCATCCGCCTACAACTATTTTCAATTCATTTACAGCGAAAGATTTCTCACATTTTTACTCGCGCTATACGCCTATCACTACAGCGTTTACCTGAGCGCAGGCCGGCTGACCAACGGCCGACTCGCATTGCTGTTCGCACTGTTCATTCCTTTCTTCAAAGACACCGCAGTGCTGCTGGCCGTGATACCTGCAGCCACCACGATCGCTGCGGGCAGCCTTGGAGCCATGCCGAGCCGGCCGACATGGGAATCGACCAAACCCTCCCAATGGATAAAGGCTTATGCCCTGGAAATCGCAATTGTCAGCCTGGCGCTCTTCTTTCTGGCTTCGTTTGCGATTCTCAGTGCGCTTCCCAGCCTTGCCGCTGATGTGCCGCGCTACGACGCACATCTGGGCTTTTCAGTGCTGGCACTCGACATTCGCCTGATCGTCTTCCTGGGCTTCATCGCATCACGCCTGTGGCTGATCGGCCGCAAACAAACAAACGTCACCGCACTCGACGGACTCAACTTTGCGGCGCTGGCCTATGGATTTGCCTTGTACGCCTTGGTAGGCCTGGAAGGCAGCAACTACATGAGCCTGCCCATTCAGTTTGTCGCCGTTCTCGACATCTTGATGATCTGGGAAAGCTGTGTGGCACCGAAACTGAAACAGCGCATGAGCAGCCGCCAGGCTCAGGCCGTGGCCCTCGGCACCACGTTATTACTATTAAACATTGAAGATCGACAAGCAGCCACATTTCGACAACGCGCACAACTGATCAGCTGGAAACAACGTTCATGGCGTACAACCTTGAACGAAGCCAGAGCCATCACAAAACGCGCCAAAGAGAATGGAGAAACAGTCAACCTCATCTACTCAAAAGGATGGTTCAAACATTCCGACCAGATGAGAGCCCTCACCTACGACCGTCTTGTGTATTACGACATCGACACCAGGCGCTACATCATCAAAGCCGGAATCGGAAAAGGGGAGTTTTATACACCTCAGCCCGGAGATTATTTAGTCGACATCGACACGGGCAAGAAACTAACCAAATACGGCATTGATCTCTCCAACTACGACGTGCTGTATCAAGAGGATCCAAACCGTCAGTACGCACGGATCTTTCGCCATCGTTGATCAACGGAGAGCAGATTCAGAGCGAGTAAGCCAGCCCAGCTGGCTTGCGACCAGGAGCCCTGAAGCGAATTGATTGAAGGCGGGTAGGCTCCCCGATCAAAGGACGTGCTTGAAACTGTGGCGCATCAGATCAAGTTGGGCGACATCACGTTCGGGAACGATCGCCCCTTCGCCCTGCTGGGTGGTGTGAACGTTCTCGAGGATCTCGACTTTGCCCTGCGTTGCGCCGGCCACTACAAAGACGTCTGCGGGAGGCTGAACATTCCGCTGGTGTTCAAGGCCTCTTACGACAAAGCCAACCGCTCTTCCATTCATTCCTTCCGCGGCCCCGGCCTCGAGGAAGGGCTGCAAATCCTGCAGGCGGTGAAGGACACCCATGGCATTCCGGTGATCACCGATGTGCACAGTCCGGAGGAAGCCGTAGCCGCCGCCAAGGTCGCGGACATCATCCAGCTTCCGGCCTTCCTGGCCAGGCAGACCGATCTGGTCCGCGCCATGGCGGAAACCGGTGCGGTGATCAACATCAAGAAGCCACAGTTCCTCAGCCCAGAACAGATGCGCAACATCGTGGACAAATTCCACGAATGCGGGAACGAGAAGCTGCTGCTGTGCGAGCGAGGAAGCAACTTCGGTTACGACAACCTCGTGGTGGACATGCTGGGGTTCGGCGTGATGAAGCGAACCTGCGATGACCTGCCGCTGATCTTTGATGTCACCCATGCATTGCAGTGCAGGGATCCAGGTGGTGCTGCCTCAGGAGGACGCCGCACCCAGGTGGTGGACCTGGCCCGTTCAGGCATGGCGGTTGGTCTGGCTGGCTTGTTCCTGGAAGCTCACCCAGACCCGGCGCAGGCCCGTTGCGATGGTCCCAGCGCCTTACCTCTCGATCAGCTGGAACCGTTTCTCTCTCAGGTCAAAGCCATCGACGATCTGGTGAAGGGCATGCCAACCCTGAACATCAACTGATGCACGTTGTATCGGCAGAACGTCTTGGCCTCTGACGCAACCTTCTTGCTCGGCGTTGGTGCCCAGAAAGCAGGAACCTCCTGGCTGCACGATCAACTGCAACGTCGAGGCGACGCCGATTTCGGCTTTCTTAAGGAGTACCACGTTTTCGATGCTCTCGAGCTGGAACGCTTTGCCTGCTTCCGGCCCAAGCACCCCACACCGCTGAAGTGGCGCACCTGGCGTCGGGCACGGTTCATCGAACGTCCCGAGCGCTACTTCGACTACTTCGCATCACTGCTCAAGCCACCCCAGATCCGCCTGACAGGAGACATCACCCCCTCCTATGCCGGGTTGAAAGCGGAGAGCTATCAGCGCATCCAGCAGGCCTTCGCGCAACGCGGCGTGCAAATGCGGGCGGTGTTCATCATGCGCGACCCAGTGGAACGGTTTTTGTCGCAGCAACGCATGCAACTGCGCAAGCGTGGCTTGCTCACACCCGCGCATGAAATCGAGCACCTGGATAAGGCCAGCATCAAGCTGCTCAAGCGTGAATCTCCTCGGAACGATTACCCCGCCACCCTCGATGCACTGCGGGGCGGACTCGCTGAATCGGAGGTCTTCATCGGCTTGTACGAAACCCTGTTCACGCCAGCAGCACATCAGGATTTATGCCGGTATCTCGGCATCCCAGAGCAGATCCCCGATTTGAGCCAACGGGTGAACGCCAGCCAAGCCACCACCTCGGTTCCGCCGGAGCTATTGCAGCGCCTGGGCCAGCACTTCGCCCCTTTGGTGACGGCTGTGCAGGAACGCTGTCCGGATTTAGCAGTTGAGCAGCACTGGGCCACCGCCATGACCTGGCGGGGGGGCTGAGACCATCAGCGGCAAAGCAAATTGTTGGAATAGACCAGGCGGCGGTTCATCCGGGCAACGCCAGGCAGGAGCAAGCCGAGATGCGCAGCCGTTGGTTCTTGCGCCCCCAACCAGACACCGTCGTAAGCAATCGTTCGGCTGCGATCCGCGTCGAAACGCACCCGGTTCCCCGCGAGGATGTGGCTGCTGCTGTTGAGACCAGGAGCCAGCATCGTCTCCTGGAAATCGATCGACAACCAGGCGCAGAGCAACTGCAAACTGCGCTGGGGCTGAAGCGCAAATTCCTCATAACCCAGACGAAAAACCGGGTATGGAGACTGGCGAAAAGCCCTTTCAAACTTGGCATTGACACGCCACCAGCGCGCCAGCTGACGCGCTGCCGGCAAGCGTTGGCCTGCCTTACGACCGGCCTGGGCCCGGGAATGAACCCAGGAGCGCACATCACGCACGAGATGAATGATCCGGATGTCAAACATCGCCTCGGGCAGCCGCGTCATCTCCAGATCGTCCTGATACGAGTCCACATGCCACACCGCCTCACCGGCGTGGGGTGAACCCGTCAGCAGCCGCTGCACTTTCTCCTGCATCGACGTTTGGTCATGCAGGCGCAGCCACTCGAGCTGAGGTCCCCAGAGTGGGCACTCCGCCGCAATGGCACCACAGGTGCAACGCCGCTCAAACCGATGGGCACCGCGTAGTTGACTGGGCCCGCGATGTTCGTCACCAGGCTGTGGCGTCGCCAGAATTCGCGCCGCCTCACCCAGGCCAATGATCTGCGGATGCGCCCCCAGGGCCAAATCCAGCATCGTCGTGCCGCTGTGGCCGAGGCCACGGATCAGCAGCAACTTCAATCGCTTGCTGCTCATCGGCTGTGGCCCATCAAATCGTTGAGGAGCATTGTGATCTGATCCACGTGATGCGCCACGGTGAATTGAGCCTGAGCCCGACGGTGCCCCGCAGCACCCCAAGCAGCCGCGAGATCCGGGCGATCCACCAGCAAGGCCATGGCCTCCGCCATGGCCAGGCGATCGCCTTCCTCCACCAGCCGACCGGTCTGCTGATCCACAACCACGTCAGGAATCCCACCATGGCGGGTTGCCACAACGGGCAGGCCACAAAGTTGAGCTTCCATCACGGAGACCGGGCATCCCTCCTCATCACCATCCTCAGCTGTGCGGGAATGCTGCACAAACGCCCGCGCGCGCCGCATCTCCTCCACCACCGCATCGGGTGGAAGCACGCCAGGGAACTGAACCAGCTGCTCAAGGCCGAGCTGGCGCACCCGTTCCTGCACGACAGGAAGCAACGGTCCATCACCCACCATCACCAGGCGGCACGAATCGGCCTGGTCAGTCAGGCCGCGCAAGAGGGCAAAGGCTTCCAGGGTGTCCATCGGACCTTTTTTGGATACAAAGCGGCCGACCGCCAGAAACCGCGGTGGCATGGAGGCAGGAGTGGCCCCCTGAAACCGCTGCTCATCGGCACCGGATGGACTGATCACGAGCTGTGCCGGCTGAGCGCCAAGGGCGATCAAACGGCTCCTCATGATTTGGTTCTTGACGATCACAGCAGAGGTGAGCTGAAACAAACGGCGATAGCGCTTCTCGAGACGCTTCAGATAGCGCTCAGCTGAGGCATCGGCACCGCGGAAGTGAACCGCCAGGGGGACTCCCGTGCGAGCCAGCTCCATCACCCGTACGGCATGAAAGCCGAACTCCACCATCACCACATCCGGCCGGTGGCGTCGCACCAAAAGCACAGCCACGATGGAAGTGGGCAGCGTGGCCAGTCGCAGCCAGCCCAACCGGGTGCAGACCTTGCTGATCAGTACCGCCAGCCCATAGAGCGCTTTAAGGGGCTCGCGGCAAGGAATCTCATCCCCGAAACAAGCCTCCACTGCAAACGGCAAGCGGGCCAGATTCGCGCGCACGAAGGTTTCCGTCCTCGCGCGCCGAGTCGGCGCCAACACCAGAACACGAGCGGTCATGACAACGCCAGGATCGACCGCCAAAGCGGTTCCAACTGGGGCCAATCCAACGAAGCGATGCGTTCCCTGGCCGCCGCACCCATCCGCCGACAGCGCACTGGATCCGAGGCCAGCTTCACCATCGCGGCGGCGAGAGCAATCGGATCATCACTTGGCACGACCAAACCGCTCACACCCGGCTCAACCACCTCCAAGGGGCCAGGGGAAGCATCCGTCACGATCACCGCCAGACCGGCAGCCATAGCCTCCAGGAGTGCATTGGGCATGCCTTCAAAACGGGAGGGCAACACGAACACGGCAGCCTCCGCCAGGAACCGCTCCGGATCGGGGCGGAACCCCATGCATCGCAACCGACCCGAGACCCCGAGATCCTGCGCCTGCTGCTGCAACATCTCGCGCTCCGGCCCATCACCCACCAAGGTGACGGGCCATTCCGTTGCGGCTCCGCTCAGCCTTGGCAAGGCATTGATCAACACGTCCAGTCCCTTCTGCGGCACCAACCTGGCAACACTGATAAAGCCAACGGCGCTCGCCTGATCTCCACGTGCCCCAACCCTGGGGGCACCCGGCAAAGGATTGGGCAGCAGGGCCAGCCGCTCCCAGGGCCCCATGGATTCCAGAGCCGAAAGAACACCGGCTGTGTTGGCTGTCACCACATCGGCGCGGCGATAGGCAAAGGGGCGCAAGCGCTGCCACACCTCCGGGAGCAGCTGAAGCGAGGGATCGTTGCGCTCTGACACCACGAGGTGGATCGGAAGGTCCCAGGCAGCACAACAGCACGTGATGTTGGTGCGGGTGAGCAGGGCCAGGACCCGATGGGGCAGCTGACTGCGGAACTGCCGGCGCAGCTGCCGGAGACGAAAACCAGCCGTCGCCTCTGATCCCACACGAAAAAGCTGCATGGCAAGGCCCCGACCCCCTGGACAGACACGGGCTTGGAACCAGCGTTCGAACCAGCGCAGCTGCAGTTGAAACAACCAGCGGATCAGCTTGTCGAGCTGCGCCAGGGTGAAACGACCAGCGCGAGCCCACCAGGAACGATGGGTCGGTGCCCCCAGTTCAAGCAGAGGAATGCCGTCAGGAAGGGCATGGGCCACAGGATGCCCTGGGATGAGCGTGACCAGCTTCACCTTCAAACCCTGAGCAGCGAAATGGCGGGCGGCTATCAAGGCAACTTTTTGAGCGCCCCCCGCTCCGAGATGCGGCAGCACCAGCCACAGATCATCACGACCTGAATTCGCCAGCAGAGGCTGTTGCATCAAAGAGACCCCATCAAATCGAGAAACACAGGTCGCAAGCTCTCAGGTGCATTGCGCTGGCGGACCGCTTGAGCCTTGGACGCAAAGGCCACGCGCGCAGCTGTGTCCTCCAAGGCCTGGCGCAAGGGTTGTTCCATGTCGGTTGAGGCGACTTGCTCGGACACAAGCCAACCGTTCAATCCTGGATCAATCAGGTCCGAAGGGCCGGTGGGACAGTCCACCGCCAGACAAGGAAGACCGGAGGCCATCGCCTCGAGCAAGACATTGGGATACCCCTCAAAACGAGATGAGAGAACAAACAAGGCACTGGCCTTGTACCAATCCCCAACATTGCCGACGTTCCCCGGAAGGATCAAACGTGAGGACTCAGTGCCCATGAGCTGGCGCAACCGGGCCGCCTGATTGACGCCGCGATATGGAGCGTCGTCGATGCCAAGAATCACCAGCGACCAATCGGGGAAGTCAGCCTGCAAGCGAGCGAACGCGGCCACCAAGCGATCAAAGCCTTTCTGATGGAGCTTGGTTCCAACCGCCAGGATCACCTTCTGGCCCGGCGGAACGGAACGCTCCGGATTCAGCCAGGGAGCCAGACGCGGTATCGGCCAAACAATCGCGTTGGCCAAAACCGCTGTGCGGCGGGCCAAGCCGCGTTGATGGAGCCACTGAGCAATGCCCTGCGTTTGCACCAAATGCAAATGAGCTCTGGGATAGGCCAAACGACGCAACAGGCGCCAACGCCAAGCCAGCGGCCGAGCCGGAGGGTAATTGCGCTCTGAAAGCACCAGACGCGACGACAGACCGATCGATGCCAGCGCCAACTTGATCGATGGCAGCGTCGTCATCCCGATCAAAAGAGCTGGCTGTTCTCGCTGAAGCAACTTGCGCAAGCGCAAGAGCTTCAACGGCCAAAACAAGGCACGATTCATCAAACCTGGCAGGGCAGGCTCCTGCACGCGGCGAAGACCAGCGGGGACGGGATAGAAGTCGTGGCTGGCGGACTTTGAGGTCAACAACGTGACGCTCCAACCTCCCTTCGACAGCCATTCGGCCCATTGAAGGGTGACGCGCTCTGCACCACCGATTTTGAGCGAATCAATGAAAAGAAGTGCCGACCTGCGCGGATGTGCTGCAGCCGTCATGGCTCGGGCTCGGTGAGTTGCCTCTGCACCAGCGCCGCGATCGTGTCGTTCAGACTTCCTTCAGAGGAGTGATTCAGCAGACGCGCCCACTGACGGCACGCCTGCGGGGTAACGGAACCACCCGCCCGGTGAAGCTCCACACAACTCTGCTGCAAAGCCTCAAGGAACAGGAGATGGTTTTCCTGAGGCGTCCTTCCCCTGACCCGTCGCCTCGGGGCGAGCCCTGCAGCGTTGGCGGTCGTCCAAGCGTTCAACAAGGTCAACGCATCACTGCGTACCTTTCCGTATTCACGCGGGTCGAGCAGAAAGCCAAGGGCAAGACCGCGCCCGAGGTTGCTGGACATGCGGAACAACGCATCAGCATTCATCTGATCCCTGTCGATCGCACGACTGAATTCAGCCAAGCGTTGCCAACACCGCGCCAGCAAAGGCATGTCCCCCTGAAGAAGAGCGAGGTGATAGAGAGCACTGCTGATCGACACATACAGCTTCCCAAGATTCTGCCGATTGGACTGCGGACAACAGGTCGTTGCATCGTCGCTGCGCAGCTTCTCTGCCATGCCCTCCAAAGCGGCTACCAACTCCTGAGCGCGCGCCGAATTCTCTAGGCGAAGAATCAGATAAGCCTCAGCGACGAGCGCATAGGAGCGCCGGGTGAGGTCAAGGTCGGCACGATGCGAAAGCCAACGAAAAACCTCATCGCTTTGGTGGAGATCACGGGGGCGAGATCCGGTGCGAAAAAGAACCCGATCCACAGCTCGATAGTCCGACGCAATCAGGGATCGCTCCATCAGAGCAAAGGCCTCAGGCAATGCACCAGCCCTTAACGCCAGGGTGCACTGCATCGAGACAACATCAATCGCATTCGGCCACCGGCGCCACGCCGCATCAGCAATCCAAGAAGCCTGTTGATACTGATGAAGGCGAAGGCTGCCATCGAACATGAGATAGCTCGTTGAAGCTGACGTCAGCCTCCCTTGCGTGAGCCGAAACACAGCAACGCCTAACGCGTGACCCAGGCGGCTGTTTCGACAGACATACGCCAACGGACTGGTCCAAAGCTGTTCACGCCGCTGGTTGAAAGATTTCAGCAACGCAAAAATCGGCGGAGCAACGCGTTTAAGCCATCTCTTGACAGCAACCAGCTGGAGCGAGAGCTGCTCCTTCATCCAACGCATTCCCCTTGAGAACGCAGCAGCTTCAGCATGCGACGGGTTCGACTTTGATAGGTGTAACCCTCAATTCCGCTCAATCGCTCATCGAGACGTGGACCCTCTCCTGCCAAAACACGTTGGAGCTGCTCGCTGAACTCCAACGGATCCGGTGGGCAGAGGCAACAAATGGCCTCAAAGGCATGAAGGGCATGAATCCGCGTGGAGACCACAGGCAACCCAGCGAAGAGATACTCAAAAAATTTCATCGGAAACATCGCGCGGGTGTAGGGATTGCACTGCAATGGCAACCAGGCGCACTGAAAGGCAGCCAAAAACTGTGGGAGTTGGCTGTAGGGCTTCGGGCCAAGCCAATGCACATTGCTGAGACCACACAACTGCGAGAGATCCGTGCTGGGCTCACCCTCTGACCGTGGCCCGATGAAAACGAATTGCCACTCAGGGCGACGAAGGGCGACTGCACGAATCAGCGCAAAATCAAGTTTGTAGCTGCTGATCGCACCAACGAAACCAATTTTGGGCTCTGGAATTCCTACCAACTCGGGCGGAAAGACGAACGTGGGGTCATCACGAAGTTCAAGTGAGGCGGAAAAATGATCCCGGTCAGCAACATTGGGCTCGTAACAGATTCGTTCTGTATAGGTTGTCAGCCGTTCAGCGAGATACGGCGACGTTGTGAACACCTGGTCGACGGAGCGACATAAGCGGGCTTCTTCAGATTCAATCAAACTCTTGGGCATACAGGGCTGCTCCTGAACCGCATCAACCGCGTGATAGATCGACAGTTCGAACCCTTTCAACGGCAAATAGAGCAACGTCAGCGGGTTGTAGGTCCAAAGCCAAGGGGAACGGAAGCGCAACAACCAACAAGCCAGTGACACGCTGAAACGAACCATCAAGCGGTTGAGGCGTAGCGCAATCCCACGGGATCCACCGGGCACAACCAAGGGAGACAACACCCAGATCCCCGGTCGCACCGCCCGCAGGAAACGCAGCCCAAGAAACAGCCTCCGTAGGATCCTTCTGAAATCCTGGGTTTTGGTTTGAACCGAGCGAAGACCAAGTGATTCAACGTACAAAACTCGCTCACCTTCAGCGGCGAGTGCACAAGCAACGTGCTGCTTGTTCGTCCACAGGGGATGATCCCAGTCAGCGGTGGATAGCAGAACGATATCTGCCATCAAGTGTTTTCAATGCGATACATATCCCTGAACGTTTCCGAATTCTCGCAGAGAGAGACAAAATCGCCCTGAGCGTGGATCTTGCCATTTTCAATCTCGACAATTCGGTCGCACTTTTTGACTGTTGACAGCCGATGGGCGATCACGATGGTTGTGCAGCGACGCCCCACCAGATCCAAGGCCTGAAGAAGATCATGCTCTGTTCTGTTGTCAAGAGCACTTGTCGCTTCATCCAAGACAAGAACCTTGGCACCACGATAAAAGGCTCGTGCCAGCGCGAGACGCTGACGTTGCCCCCCAGACAACTTGACGCCATTTTCTCCAATCATGGTGTAAAGGCCATAGGGCATTTGAGCCACAACATCATCAAACTGAGCCGTCTTCAACGCAGCCCAAATATCCTCATCGTCGATCGAATCATTGTCCAATCCAAACGCCACGTTGTCGCGAATACTTCCATCAAAAAGACGAATATCTTGAGGCACCAAGGCGCAATTGGCCTGCCAAGCAGGCAAGTCTTGCGCACTCACAGGAATGCCGTCCAACATGAGCTGACCCGATGATGGCTGGAGCAAACCCAGCAACAGATGGGCAATTGTGGTTTTTCCGCTTCCCGTGCGCCCAACCAAGGCAAAACGGGAGCCAATCGGAATCGAGAGATTGACTGCATCAACAATTAATTTTTCGCTGCGCCGATACAAAAAACTGACATCCTTCAACTGAATCAGCCGGCGGGGCATTAACCCTTCTGGGGTTGGCACACCAGGAGAAGACAAAAGAAGTCTCTCAGGCTTCAGATCCAACAAGTCCAGCGCATCTTTTATTTCAGGGAGGCCACCACGCAAACGATTAAGACTACGGAATGTGTTCTGCAGTGGCCCAGAAATCTTCAACAACGTGAACATGATTGCGAACAAATCGGGAATCGCATTACGCACATCACTGGAATCCCCATTCAAAACAGCTGGGGCCAAACCGACCAAGAAAAGAATCGAAACACCAGCAGGCTCGATCAAAAAGCGCGGAACATCAGGCAGTAAGCGCGTCAGTCGGTCGTACCTTTTTGCAATGACTCCATCCGAAGAAAAGCGAGTCACAAAATATTTATCAGCCGAATACAGATGAACATCACGTATGGATCGCAACGACTCCATCAGCAAAAGATTGATACGTCTGCCGTAACGAACACGCTGCTTGGTCGCCAACCTTAAATAAGGAGTAATAAGCACCGAAGCCACTGCGTAGGCAATCAACATCAGCAAGAAGATGGCCAAGGCCTGATAGCCAAGGACAAAAACAACACCAACCAATAGAGACGTGACCGACAAAGCATTGCCGGCAATCGCAATCAAAGGAATCACAACCTTGGTTGAAACACTATTGAGAATTCGATTGAATTTTTCGGAGAGATTGGCCGTACGGTTTTCAATAAAAAATTCATATTGCTGCTGAAGAACATTTTGGTACACCTGATTGACGAGGTCATTCCATATCTCCGCACTCAGGAGACTTTGCATCAAAGACACAAGAAAACGCACGAAAGATGTAAGCCAGAATGAAGCAATCAATAAGGCCAAAAGCCAGCCAGTTTGATCTAAAATTCCGCCACCAAAAACCCAAATTCCTGGCAAGCGATCTGCAAGCTTTGCACCTGAGAACAGGCCAACAAATCGGGCCAAAAATGCAATCAGAAGAAGATCAAGGATGCCCTGAAAAAACGACGCAAGAAGGACAAAACCGACCAACCGTTTCCGCCTTGCCGGCAACTTGCCCAGCAACGCCGAAATATCTTTCCAAGTCTGACTCTGCAGGGAAAATCTTGGAAACTGACGGCTCATCTTTCCCAAGCCAGAACCGACGCATCAACCTCTTCAGTGACCGTACGCGCCAAGGATCATGCTGCCCTAACGGGAAGGCCAGACGGGCAACCGATTGACCACTCGCTGAAGCCGTGAGAGCAGCTGCTGCAGCTGCAACCGCCACGTGGGGGCACTACTCAGATCTGGCCCGGATGCAGCTTCCAGGGCATCCAGGAGAGTGAAGGCGTCTCGCCAGCGCTTCAGCAGCTCAGCTTCTGAACATTCCTGCAGCAAAGCCTCCAAACGGTCGACTGAAGGGCGCCAGCTCTGGGGAGCAGCAACAGCGCCCTTGATCCGCTCGAGATCGAAACTCAGACGTCCACAACCAACCTGATGCAGGGTGTGACTGGGATCGCCGTAGTCGGCCAGGGCATGATTCAGGCTGCTGAACACAACGCAGCCGCAAGCCAGCGCTTCCAGCGGCGGCAACCCGAAACCCTCGGTCACGCCGCGGCCGCGCCAGTACTCCGCTGAGTCGTAGAGGTACACCGTGGAGCTATTGAACAGTTCGACCAAGTCATCCACCCAGCCGGCCTGCACCTCCACCACAAGACCGGCCTGCCGCAACGCCGGCACCAACTGGTTCAGTACATAGGGGCTGCTCTTGCGGGCTTGCACCAGCACATCGATGGATCGACTTTGGCGTGCCGAACGGTCGCCACGGTCAAGCCAAGCCTGGTCCAGGGCATTCGGAACCAAGAACAAGGGATTGCGGGGAGCCTTGTCACCCCAATAGCCCAGGGTGTTGCGGCTGACGGCCAATACCGGGACTCCAGGCGGCAACCCAAAGCCGTATTGGCTGCTGTGGGCGTGATAAACAACCCGGCGGCCGTTCAACCGACGGATCAAACCAGGAACGTCAAAGCCCCAACTGACCACCCAGACAACTTGAGCATCAGGGGGCTCATGACGAAGACAATCATCCAGGTACGGATGATCGGGTGAACGCTCGCGGTAAGTGACCAATTCGGTCGGGCACAGATTCTCTACCAGTCGGGCGGTCTGCTGTTCGACGCTGAGCCCACCACAACGAAAGCGGCGACCGGTCCCGGGGACCAGAAAACGAATCAGTTCGGTGGGCACCAGCGAAAACTCAAGCGGCGGCGGCCTCGGTGCTGCCAGCCCGCTGACGTCGAGTCAGGAAACCGAACAGAACCTTGCCAATGGCGGCAACGAGATTGCCCTCAAGCTCCTTGAACATGTTCATGTTCAGGTGGAAGGCATGGTTGGCTTCCTCAACAATGCGATCAGCCGTGGCCTGATCGATCGGGAGACTATCCATGGCAGACCGGTACTGGGTCTTGAACGCCTTCTCGTCGGCAATGTCATCAAAGACATAGAAACGAAGACCATCGTCTCCATCCATATTCATTGCCTTCTGAGCGATGTTCTTGAGGATCTGACCACCGGAGAGATCACCGAGGTAACGGGTGTAGTGGTGACCCACCAAGAGCTCAGGGGACTCCTTCGCAACAGCATGAATCCGTTCGACATAAGCCACTGCCGACGGAGACGGCTGAATCTGCTCTTTCCAACCCTCACCGAAGTAGTAGGTGAGGTCTTGCTCGAGAGATTCACGACGATTGAGCTCTTTCTTGCCAATCGGTCCAACAACAGGATGATCACCCAGCTTGTCGATCTCCTCTTCCATCGCCTCATAGACGAAGTAGAGGTCTGCAACAAGCTTGCGATAGCTTGATTTGTCGACGACGCCTTTTAAGAAGCAACTCACAAAGCCGGTGTTTTCGGCCATGGTGTGAGACTTTTTCGTGCCTTCACGGATCTGGGCAGCCAGTGCAACGGACATGAATGCTTGTGATTGGACCGATAGAAGGACCCTATAAGCAGTCCACGTAAGGGTGGCCTTGAGCGTTGCGAAGGGTTACGCCGCTGTATCAGATACAGCATGTCCGTCGAACAGTTCAAACAACTGGCGACAGATCTGCTGAAGCTGCTTCACCTGCTGCTGCTGGGGCAAATGGCGGCCTTCCGGCAGCCACTCACCGACCGTGGCCAGGCGCCAGCGTTCGCCGTCGTAGGTCATGCCCCGCATCAACACCCCCAGCAGACGCAGCTGTTCATCACCTCTCTCTTCGCTGATGCGCAATTGCATCAGCAAACTGCGGCATTCCAGCCGTGGACTCCAACCAGGAAAGTGGAATGAAAGATCCAACGATTCCTCCTCACTCCACTGCCGGGTCTGCGGGTCATCCCGCCAGGGGCTGAGGTTGGCCTGTGCAGCAGGAAACTGTTGACGCACCAGCGTGATCGTGGAGGCCAGTGCTCGCATCCGGGCCACGCTGTGTACCGACTCACCCGCGTTCACTGGACCCTCCGACTTCCGCACAGTGTGCAGGGAGATGCAAGAGGTCGCCGTTACGGTTGCCCGAGGTTTAAGAAACCATGACGCAACCGCTGCACATTGCCCTGCTTGGCGCGATGCCGGAGGAGATCGGCTCCGATCTCAGCCACCTCAAGGACCTGAGCTGCAGCGAACACGGAGATCTCAAAATCCATCGGGGATCCTGGGGTGACAACGTGCGCCTCAGCCTGGCCTGGAGCGGCTGGGGCAAGGTAAGCGCTGCGCGAGCCGCCACACGTCTGCTCGCCAGCGATCCCAGCATCGATCTGCTGTTGTTCACCGGTGTCGCCGGCGCTGCGGATCCAGCCCTGCGTCAATGGGATGTGGTGTTGGCCGATGCCGTGGTGCAGCACGACATGGATGCCCGACCCCTGTTCCCACGGTTCACGCTGCCAGCGCTCAATCAGGACCAGCTCCGACCACAGCCGACCTGGTTTCACTGGGCCAAGACCGCTCTTCAGGAGGCTCACGGCGCCAGCGAACTGGACGGATTCGCACGTCCACGCAGCGGTCTGATCGCCACTGGGGATCGCTTCATCGGCGATCCCGTGGTGCTGCAAACACTGCGGGACGCCCTTCCCAATCTGCTGGCCGTTGAGATGGAAGGCGCCGCCGTCGCGCAGGTGGCCGAACAGGAGGGCGTCCCCTGGCTTGTGCTTCGGGTGATTTCCGATGGTGCCGATGAGGCGGCAGCCCAGAGCTTCGAAGACTTCGTCAAACGCTACGAGGAGAAGGCATGGCGGCTGATTGAGGCCCTGCTGCAACGCTGCAACGACACGCCCAAACGATGCGAATGATGCCTCTGCTGAACCGCTTGCTGCGGTACGGCGTCGTAGGGGGCACGGCCGCCGCGGTTCACATTGGCGTGCTTCTGCTGCTGGGCCAGTGGATGACCCTGAGCCTGGCCAACCCCATCGCCTTCCTGGCCGCCTCAGTAGCGGGGTATCTCGGCCACGCCTTACTGACCTTCCGGGAAGAGACTGGTGGTCGCCAGTTCGCCCGTCGCTGGCTGCTGCTGCAGTACGTCGTCAACATCAGCGTCTGCGCTCTGCTGCCGCTGCTCAAAGCCCCGATCTTGGTGCTGGTGTTCACACCCACGGTGCTGAATGCACTGATCTGGAGTCGAGCGGCCCGCTTCAGTGCCAAGTCCCGCCACCAACAAAACGGCCAACCACCCCTGCTCCATGCCGACGACCTCGGGTTGGCTGAGGGGGTTGATGCGGCGATCATCGATCTCGCCCGAAGGGGACAGATCCAGGGAGCCAGTCTTCTGGTGAATGGTCCAAGTGCAGCTGCCGCTGTCGAAGCCTGGCGCGACCTTGCTGATCCATCACCACTCACGCTTCACCTCTGCCTGACCGAAGGGCATCGCCTCCCCAACGCTCCGGATCTGCCAACCGGATTCGGCACCTTGCTGCTGGCCTCGATCCTGCCGTGGCAACGCCAACGCATCTCACCCCAGCTGCGCACGGTTCTGCTGCAGCAGATCAGCCGCTACCGCCAACTCACCGGGCTGCAGCGGATCCGACTCGATGGCCACCAGCACATCCATCTCGTGCCCCTGGTGCTGGATGCCGTGCTGGATCTGGCCCGTTCCGAATCGATCACCTGGGTGCGCACGACGCGGGAACCCCTGCCGGAAGGCTTGTCCCTGAAACTTTGGTGGCGCAGCCTGCAAACAGGAGGGCTGATCAAGTGGCTGATCCTGCAGCTGCTGAGCGGGCTGGCCATCCCCCGGCTACGCCGGGCCGGGATTCCAACCAACCAGCGCTTCGCCGGTGTGTTGTTCAGTGGATCGATGTTCGGCAATGCGTTGCGTCGCAGCTGGATCACGGCCCACAGCCCCAGCACGATCCCTCGCGAATCAAGGCCCGTTGTGCTCATCCACCCGGCCCGCAGCCATGCCGCATCGGGCATGGATCAGGAGACCTTTCAGCAGTCCGTGGCCTTTTTCAACTCCTCCCACCGCCAAAAAGAGTGGACTTCAGCGCAACAGCTCTGAACCCTGATGCACGGCTCTGACGAAATAATGCGGCCGCCGTTTGACATCGATGTAGATCCGGCCGATGTATTCGCCCAGCACACCGATGCCAATCAACTGAATCCCCCCGAGGAACAGAACAGCCACGATCAGTGAGGCATAGCCCGGCAGATCCACACCAAAGACCAGGGTGCGCAGAACGATCAGTGCGGCATAGATGAAGCTCAGGAACGAAATCAGAACACCGATCACGCCCCAAACCTTCAACGGCTTCACCGTGAACGAAAAGATGCCGTCCAGGGCATAGCGCCAGAGCTTGAGAGAGCTCCAGGATGTGGCACCAGCGACGCGAGCCACACGGCTGTAGGCGATCTCCTCGCTGCGATAACCGGTCCAGGGCATTAACCCCTTGGAAAAACGCGTGGCCTCACGCAACTGGGTCACCGCCTCAACCACGGGTGCACTCAGCAGACGGAAATCACCGGCCCCCTCCTGAAGCTGGATCGAATCCACCAGGCGGTTGAACACCCGGTAGAACCAGGATGCTGTGGCGACCTTCACCAGCCCTTCGGCATCGCGGTCATCCCGCACGGCGGTGACCACCTCGGCGCCATTGCGCCAGGCCTCCACCATCGCCGGAATCCGTTCGGGAGGGTGCTGAAGATCGGAATCGATCAACACCGCCGCGGCACAGCGTCCGTTGGCGTAGTCCAGCCCCGCCAGCATCGCCGCCTCCTTGCCGAAGTTACGGGTGAGCTCCAGCAGCGTGACGCCCTGGTCGGCATGGCTCTGCTGCCAGGCTTGGATCACCGCCACCGTGGCATCGGAGGATCCGTCGTCAATGAGCAGAAGACGGTCAACATCCGGCAAGGCCATAACCCTCTCGATAAAGGCGCTGATCACCTCGGCTTCGTTGAAGCAGGCCGCCACCACCCACACCTGCTCACTGGCCATGAATGCGCGGTTTGCACTATCAGGAACCGTAGGGCTACCGGCTCAGTCATAGGCTCGGCCTGCTGACGCCCGACCAACCGCCATGGCCCAGTTCGAGAAGCTCACCGCCCCCAGCCAGGGCACACCGATCCGCTTCAAGAACGGTCAACCCGTGGTGGCCAACAACCCGATCATCCCCTTCATCCGGGGCGATGGCACCGGCGTTGACATCTGGCCCGCCACGCAAAAGGTTTTGGATGCGGCCGTGGCCAAGGCCTACAGCGGCAGCAAGAGCATTGAGTGGTTCAAGGTGTATGCCGGCGATGAAGCCTGCGACCTCTACGGCACCTACCAGTACCTGCCCGAGGACACCCTCGAAGCGATCCGCAGCTACGGCGTGGCCATCAAAGGCCCCCTCACCACACCAGTGGGCGGCGGCATCCGTTCGCTGAATGTGGCCCTGCGCCAGATCTTTGATCTGTATTCCTGCGTGCGCCCGTGCCGCTATTACGAAGGCACCCCAAGCCCCCACAAGCGTCCCCAGGATCTGGACGTGATCGTCTACCGGGAGAACACCGAAGACATCTACATGGGGGTGGAGTGGGAAGCCGATGACGCCGTCGGCCAAGAGCTGCGCAAGCACCTCAACGAAGTGGTGATCCCCGCCAACGGCAAGCTCGGAAAGCGCCAAATCCCCGAGGGATCAGGCATCGGCATCAAGCCGGTGAGCAAAAACGGCAGCCAACGCCACATCCGCAAGGCGATTCAGCACGCCCTTCGCCTTGAGGGCAACAAGCGCCACGTGACCCTGGTGCACAAGGGCAACATCATGAAATTCACGGAAGGGGCCTTCCGCGACTGGGGCTATGAACTGGCCACCACCGAATTCCGCGATGTGTGCATCACCGAGCGGGAGAGCTGGATCCTCGGCAACCTCGAGAAGGACCCCAACCTGAGCGTGCAGGCCAACGCACGGATGATCGAACCGGGCTACGACAGCCTCACACCAGAGAAGAAAGCCGACATCGATGCGGAAGTGCAGGCGGTGATCGACGCCATCGGCAGCAGCCACGGTGACGGCAAATGGAAAGAAATGGTGCTGGTGGATGACCGCATCGCCGACAGCATCTTCCAGCAGATCCAGACCCGCCCCCAGGAGTATTCGATCCTCGCCACGCTCAATCTCAACGGCGACTACATCTCCGATGCCGCGGCCGCGATGGTGGGAGGCCTGGGCATGGCCCCTGGCGCCAACATCGGCGAGAACGCTGCCATCTTCGAAGCGACCCACGGCACCGCCCCGAAACACGCCGGCCTCGACCGGATCAACCCCGGTTCGGTGATCCTCAGCGGCGTGATGATGCTGGAGTTCCTCGGCTGGCAGGAGGCTGCTGATCTGGTGACCAAAGGCCTCAGTGCCGCCATCGCCGACAAGCAGGTCACCTACGACCTGGCCCGACTGATGGAACCCCAAGTGGACCCCGTGAGCTGCAGCGGCTTTGCCGAGGCGATCATTGAACGCTTCTGAACAATCAACTGCTAGAAATTCGTGATTATTAATCACTCAAATAAATTCATATTTTTTGCCAACCGGAAGACAGCATCGACATCAACAGCGATTGCACTGTCCAGCAGCTGCAATTGCAAAGACGTCATTACGCCATTAGGTCGAGACGAAAAGATTCGCCGGGAGCTTGGCTACCAGGGACCCACAAATTATATTCCCTGGTGGAACAAAATTAACTACTTTGCAATTAGAGCAAAATGCAAATTACAGAAAAAAGGCGTCAGCCGATATCTCAAATCAATTGGGTTGCACACACACATTGAGGCGACAACTGCCCTTAGCAAAAATTACATCAGTGCATCGACATTTGAGAGCTATTACAGCTTCTGCTTCATTCGAAACCCATGGGACCATGCTCTTTCCCAGTTTTTTGAACTCAAAAAAGACCAGAAAAGCCACAAAGACCTCGATCTAGACACTTTTATCAACGGCGGTCTTCTAGAAAATTTCGCAACTTCTTGCCGATCAATTTATAGCCACAAAGGAACAATCCTCGTAAACCACTTATATCACTATGAACAACTTCAGGAAGCCATTGAAAATCTATTTAATGATCTCAATCTAACCGGAAATCCACAACTTCCCAAAGCCAAATCCACCTTACGCACCGACAAAAGGCCCTACAAAGAAATACTCAACTCAAATCAAAAAGACGCAATTGAGCGCATCTTTTACCAAGAAGTGGAATGGGGAAAATATCAGTTTTAAAGCCTTCCAGGCAATGAAATCGTCAAGCAGTCAGACTTGACTGATGGGACTCGAATCCGGCTCTTCATCTCGCACCCAACTCCCCGGCCTTCCCGCCGGTGCCGCTGACCCCTGCGTGCACTGCGGCTTCTGCTTGCCCACCTGTGCCAGCTATCGGGTGCTGGCCAGTGAGATGGATTCCCCCCGCGGCCGCATCCATGCACTGCGGGCAATAGAAGCCGGCGAGCTGGAACTGGATGCCACGGTCGCCAGCCATTTCGACACCTGCCTTGGCTGCTATGCCTGCGTCAGCGCCTGTCCTTCAGGGGTGCGCTACGACCAGCTGATCGAAGCCACCCGGCCAAAGCTGATCGATGCGAGCCAGCGAAGCCCATGGCAGGTGGCCTTCCGCCAGCTGCTGCTGCAGGTGCTGCCCTACCCCAAGCGCCTGCGGGCCCTGCTGCAACCGCTGCGGGCCTATGCCGGCACACCACTGCAACGCCTGGCCCGCCGCTCCGGGCTCACCCGTCTGTTTGGGCCGGAGATCGAAGCGATGGAGCAACTACTGCCCCCCCTGGTGCCGGAAAGCTTCAGCGACCAACTGCTTCAGATCAATCCCGCCACCGGCGAACGCCGCGGCCGCGTGGCGCTGTTGCTGGGGTGCGTTCAGCGCTGCTTCGATCCCAGCGTCAGCACCGCAACGGTGAAGGTGCTGCAGGCCAACGGTTTTGAGGTGGTGATTCCACCTGAGCAAGGCTGCTGCGGTGCCGTGAGTCATCACCAGGGTGAGCTGAAGCTCACCCGCCAACTCGCGAGGGATCTCGTCCGCAGCATGAACGCCGTGCCCGGTGAGCTGGATGCGGTGATCGTGGCCGCCTCCGGCTGCGGCCACACGATGAAGGCCTACGGCGAGCTGCTGAACGGCGACATCCAATTCCGTGCTCCGGTACTGGATGTGCTGGAGTTCCTGGCGGATCGCGGCCTCCTGGAGACGTTCCGCACGCAACTGCAACCTCTTCCCGCGGTTGTGGCCATGCATGACGCCTGCCACATGATTCACGGCCAGGGCATCCAGGCCCAACCTCGCCAACTCTTGCGAGCCATCCCCGGCATTCAGCTGAAGGAAGCGACCGAAGCGGGGGTGTGCTGCGGCAGTGCAGGCATCTACAACCTTGTGCAACCGGAGGAGGCCGCTGAACTGGGGCGGATCAAGGCCGATGACCTCAGCGGCACCGGAGCTGAACTGGTGGCCAGCGCCAACATCGGTTGCACCCTGCAGTTGCGGCGGCACCTAGGCGATCGGGCTCAGGTACTGCACCCGATGGAACTGCTGGCCGCTTCAGCCGGCCTCCATGCGCTGCCAGGCGTCCCGCAGGGTGTCGGCACCACCAAGATTGCCGGGGAAGGTGAGAATCGGCAGACCGCTACAGAGTTCCCCTGACGGGCGCACGAGCGATAGTCCCGGCAACAGCTGCCCTTCCAGCTGCACCGACTCAAGTGACAAACCACCGGCCAGCAGCGTCTGGGTGGTGATGCCCCCTTTGCTGATCAGATAGCCCAAATCAGGGGCGAAGGCGGCCGCCAATCGAGCCATCAACTCGGCTAAAGCGCAGGACAAGCGCCGGCCCTCGTGCTCTGAAGCACAACGCAGCTCACCGCGGCTGGTGAACAGCACCGGTGTGGCGCCAGCGTCGAACAGCGCTCGCAACTGCTGCAACCAGACCCGCTCCAGGTCTGCCAACAACAGATCGGGTGTTGGTCCCTCCAGCACCCTGGCGATGCGATGCACCGGCAGCTCCAGGCCAGCACAACCGTGGGCAGCCAAAAGCCGGTCGAGTTGCTGATCCGCCAAGGGCACGTGCGAGCCCACCATCACCAATCCCGGCAGAGCCGTTCCGTCGGCAGCTCGTCGCCGCAGCCCCACAAGGCCTTTTGCATCCAACGGCGGTGGGCCGGGATCCGCCAGGGCCTTCACCATGCTGGCGGCAGAGCGGAACAGAAAACGTTTCTCTCCCTGAAGGGCACGCACCGCTGCGGCTAAAGCAGTGAGCTGCTCCTGACGCTCGGCATCCACCACCACCGACACATTGGCCTGGAAACAGCGGAGGCGATCAATCAACTGCGGCATGCCAGCACCACAGGCAGCATCGAGCTCACGGCCAGACATCCTCAGCACCGAAGCCGCGACAATGGTTCCATCGCTTTTCTCCTCCAGCCAGCAGGCCAGATCACTACTGCTGAAACCAAACAGCCGGTCTTGGGCAAACGGCGTTGTGTGCACCGGTTCGCCGTGGAGGAGATGTACCCCGTTCACGGTGGTACGGCCTCCTTCCAGAAAAGCCGGCACATGCAAGGTGGCATCAAAAGGGCCGAAGGACGCCTGCAAAACCTCAGGCTCCAGAACCCCATGGCCGCGCAGAGTCGAATCCCCGCGACTCACCAACAGCACCTGATCACGCGCCAAACCCTCCCGCTGCAACGCCTGATCCAGCGCAGCGGCAATGCTGCGGTTGCGTTCAGCCGCATCCGTTGGCGTAAGCGCCCGGGTGTCCGCCAGCAAAAACAACAACGACGAGGGCTGGCACAACCCCCGGCGCAGGGTTTCGACATCCCAGCGCAACAGCAGAGGACAGCTGTGCACCGTCTGCGAGCCGGTGGGATCGTCGTCAATGACCACAACCTTCATGGCACCATCGTGCCGTGAGCCATTCCCCCGCTACCCTCAGTGATCTGATCGACCTGGTTCGCCAGTGGCATCAGAGCGCCACACCCTGGACGCCCAGTGGCCTGGAAACACGCCTGGACTGGGGCCCGCCGCTCAATCCCAGCCACGAGGTGCTCTCGTGTCGTCAGCTCAATCGGGTGATCGACCATGCGGTGGACGATCTAACCATCACGGTGGAAGCCGGCCTGCCACTGCAAGACCTGCAGGATTTACTGGCGGAACAGGGGCAATGGCTACCGATTGACTGGCCCCGGGCCGGCGCACCCGGAACCATTGGCGGACTGGTGGCCCGGGGGCTGGCGGGGGGACTGCGTCAACGCCATCTGGGGGTGCGCGATCAGATCATCGGGATCGGCCTGTTGCGGGCTGATGGCGTCGAAGCCCGGGCCGGTGGACGGGTGGTGAAGAACGTGGCGGGCTACGACCTGATGCGTCTGCTCTGCGGCAGCTGGGGCAGCCTGGCGCTGATCACGGAACTCACCCTGCGGCTCCAACCGCAGCGCCCCGCCCGCAGCAGCCTGCTCGTGGATGGCGACCTTGCAGCCCAAGACAACTTCCGGACTGAACTTCTGCGCTCCAGCCTGACGCCAGAACGCTGTGACTGGATCAACAGCGGCGATGGCTCCTGGCAGCTCCGGCTGGTGGTGAGCAGCGTGTCGAACCAAGCGGTGGAGGACCAGCTGAACCGGCTGGAAAGCTTGGCGCTGCAACAACAGCTCAGTGCAGAACGCCAGCCTTGCACCGATCCGCTGACCACACCCCTCGATGCCAGCCAATCAGCCCAGCTGGTGCGGCTGGTGCTGCCGCCAGCCCAGTTGCAGTTGTTGCTGCGGGATGACGCCATGACAACCCTCAAGCCATGGTGCTGGGAACTGGCCGCCGGAGCCGGCTGTGGTGATGGCTGGTGCGACATCGCCACACCGGATCACCAGCTGGAGGCGCTGCGCCGCAGCGTGAGCCGCCTCGGCGGCGAAATGACGCTGTTGAAACGCACCGCCGGATCAACCCTGCCAGCGTGGGTTGATCGTCCCTCCCGACCACTGATCGAAGCGGTGAAACGCCAATTCGATCCCAAGCTGCAACTCAGCCGCGGCCGTCTGCCCGGGGTGCATCAGGAGACGCTGTAGCGACAGGCGAGGGTCTGCTCAGCACCGGGCTCCAGCACCAGTTTTCGATCACCGCTGATCAGGGATTGGCGCGGCCCCGTCCAGGGTTCCAAGCAAACCATCGGGCGCGGCGGCTCGGTCCAGACCACGGTGAGATCCATCGGATCCTGGTGCTGGAGCTGCAGCTGGGCGCCGTTGGTGTCATCGATCAGCGTGACTGAACCGGCTGGGCGGCAGAGAAAATCCACTCCTTCCGGCAGACGGGTGAGCTGATCAGCCGTGGCGGCATCAGCCATCTCCAGATGATTGAGGCAGCGCTCCGCCAAACCGGTGAGCCGGGTCTGAGCCAGGTCACTCACGTTGAAATAGGGATGCAGCCCGAAGCTGAAGGGCATCGCCGCAGAGCTGCGGTTGTGGATGGTGGTGCTGATCTCCAGAGCACTGTCAATTGGCCGCACGTCCATCTCCACCAGAAAGGCGAAGGGATAAGCCTTGAGGGTTTCATCGGTGCTGGAGAGGCTGAGGCGCACGCCGCTCTGATCCTCCAGCAACTGAAGCTGCCAGGGCAGATCCCGCGCGAAGCCGTGCTGCTTGAGGGGGTAATCAACCCCATCCACGGGGAGCACGTCGCCGGGGAGATTGCCGCAGATTGGAAACAACACCGGGATGCCGCCGCGAATGCTTTTGCTGGGATCGGCGTAACGGTCCTGATCGAAATAGAGGATCTCCCGTCCTCCGCAAACCCAGCCGCTCACCAAACCACCCCGCTCGGGGATGATCCGCAACCGATCACCGCTACTGGGATGCAGGAAGTCCCAGTGGGCGTAGGGGGCCGACTGCTGGGTGAGGGTAATGAGCATATGTTGGCTGACATTTAGGTCTTCTACTGCATAGCAGTACTTGAGAGCATGTAAAATTATTCCTAACAGCATAAATCAATACCAATGCCTACAAGCGCTATCCTAAAACTTTCAAAAGATCTTTTTGCCGGGATATATTTTCACGGAAAGGATGACAACAAACTGGTCATAAGCGTCAATAAATTAGCCGATAGCATTAGCATAGAAACACACGCTGAAGACAATAACTTGCTTGAACTTCAGGATATTTCACTCACAGGACTAGGAGAAGTCGACATCGAAAGATCCGCCTACCATCTTGAGCTAGGGCTCGAAAACATTAAATTCAAAACCGAAAAAAGAAGACGAAAATATATTGACAGACTCATCAAAAAAGTGACCAATGAGAATAAGATTTGTAGACTCAAGTCATCCAAAAAACCAGGCATTAATATTGTTCTTAACGAACCAACTTTTATCACAAAAATAAATTTAGGAGCCAAGCAATTGCATAGACTCATGAGCACTCATGAAAACCTTGTGGTTAAAACGAGCCACAAAGGCAATGTATCAATTGTGTACTCACCCGCGAGCGATGACAACTACTTGAAAACCTTAAACCACGCAATACAGATATTCAATATTGATGCCAAAGCATTAGAGCATTCGGGTTCAATTTTTAACACCTTTGAGCAAGCCTTGATGGAAAAAATAATTGCGAGAGATATCGAATCGATTGACGATCTCTTTTTGCACCAGTGCCTGCCTCTACTCGAGAGCAGGCCCAATTTAAATAGTTATCAAATTCTTGCTTTGGCAACTATTTTATTCAAAATAAATCTTTCAAGTCGCTTCTACGGCACAAGGAAATATCTATCTTATAAAAAAATTCTTTGGCACGATAATGTAATACAAAGAGTCATGGCAAAATACAATCAAATCCACGAAGTTATCTACCAAAAACAAGAAAACTTTGTGCTTTCGAAGCACTCAATGCAGCCAAGCAGATTGCTCACGAAAAAAGACCATTATCTCGCAGCGATGCAACGCATAGTTGAGATGGGCCAAAACGCAGGCGTTGAGATCGTTGTTTGCTATGGGACACTTTTAGGAGCCATACGAAACCAATCTTTCCTCCCCCACGACGACGACGTTGACATGCTTGTCATGTACAAAAATGTTAAATCCCGCGAAGAAGCCGTCGAGCAAGAAGACTTACTTTGCAGCACCCTTATAAGTCAAGGCATATCAATCAAAAGAAAAGGCAGAGGCATTGGCTTCAAAGTAAGCGATCCCGTAAATCAAGCAACACTCGATATGTTTGCCTGCTGGGAACCCGAAGAAGGCCAAACAATGCTGATGATGGAACATTTACGCTACAGAACAGTTCCAACAAATATTTTAAGACCTCCCAGCCAAGCTCATCTTCACGGAAAGGATTTTCCAGCCCCTTCAAATCCAAAAGCTTTTCTAAAAGAGAGATATGGAATCACCTGGAAAAAGCCTGACCCTTACCACGAATTCCCATGGCCTGTAGAGATGGATTAAGTCCTAACGAGCCCCAGTCAAACAACAATTGTTCTGGCCTAAGAGCTCTATAAAAAGTGCTTTATTGATCGTCCCAAAGACAGCTCAGCAAAGACCACTGAGCCACTGGAGCAAAGCTTGATTCACCTGCTCAGGCACCTCATCGTGGGGGCAATGACCCGCCTCCAACACCACCTCAGTGGTGGCAGCCGGCGCATGGCGCTGGAAGGTGGAACGCCGCCCGGGCGCATTGATCCAGGGATCACGAATCCCCCACAACAGCAGCAATGGCGCCGTGAGTTCAGCGAACAACTCATCGAGGGGCTGGCCGCGGGGAATGTCGAACACCGTGCGGAACACACCAAATGCACCGGGATCCAGTGACGGGCGGCGGATCGACTCCACCAGCCAGTCATCGACGTTGGTCTTGTCCACATACACCTGGTTCAGCGTGCGGCGGATCGTGGCCGGACGGCGAAGGTTCTCGAACATCAGCCGCTGTAGCACCGGGCTCTTCAGCAGCGCCGTGCCGATGCTCTGACGGGCGATCGCCCCCCAACCTTGCGGAGGTTTCTGCTCATCACTGAACGGACCGGCGGCATTGAGCAGGACGACCCCCGCACAATCCGATCCCAATGCGGCCCCAGCGGCGAGAGCGGCGAATCCCCCCAAGGAATTACCGACAATCACGGTCGGCCTACCAATCCGCTCACGCACGTAGGCCACCAGCTGATCGCGCCACAGGGCGCCGCCATAGTTCAGCTCCGCCGGCTTGGCACTCCTGCCGAAGCCCAGCAAATCGATGGCGTGCACGGCATGGGTCCGAGCCAACACGGGAATGTTGTGCCGCCAGTGATCTGTGGAGGCCCCGAACCCATGCACCAACAGAAGAGCCGGGCGATCTCCAGAGGCGTCAGCCTGTTGCTGCACCGCATGAACGGTGTGGCCGAGATGGTTCCAGGGCGTGGACTCCACAACGTCGCGCAAGAGCCGCGATGCTAGGCAGCAGTTTCGGGGAACTGGATGCAGGAGACCGGTGTATTCATCAGCCCGCTCGCCGATGGGGGGGTCTGGCGGGGTGCCCTGCTCTGGGCCATTGCCCTTTACATCCCCTTGAGTGCACCTCTGGCAGCGTTCGAAACCAGCCTGGCGGATAGCCCCCTGCCGCAGCTGTGGCGCCAGATTGTGCTGGTGACCAGCAGTCTCCTGCTGGCGCTGGTGGTGGGATTGATCACCCAACTGGTTGCCAGCTGGGCTCTCGGCCCAGGCTGGGCCTCCAGCCTGGCGGCCATCGCCATTGGCTGGAGCCTGCTGTTGGTTGCCGTCAATCGCGAGGATTAACGCTTAGTTGCCTGCCAGGGGATCAGCCGCAAATTCTTCAGGCACCTGATTGCCATCCTCGGGGGGCTTGCCTTTGAGAACGATGCGCAGCAGCACCGGCGCCAGGAAGGTGGTGCCGATCACCATTAAAAGAATCGCCGCTTCAAGGCTGGGGCTGAGCAGACCGGAGGCGGTTCCCAAGCCCAAGAAAATCAAGCCGACTTCGCCTCGGGGCATCATTCCCAGACCCACCACCAATTTATTGGTCTTTTCCTTGCCAAAGATGGCCCAGCCGGCGGCCACCTTGCCGATGATCGCCACCACAAACAGGAAGGCCGCCACCACCAGGGCGGAACGGGCACCTGGTTCAGAGGGATTGATGACTGACAGATCCATGCCGGCACCCACCAGCACAAAGAAAACGGTGGCGAACAGGCCAACGATGGGGGTGACCGCCGCCTGAATCTCGTGGCGGTGCTTGGAGGTGCTTGCGATCAAACCAGCAGCAAAGGCCCCAAGGGCAGCCTCCAGACCAATCGCTGAAGCAACAAAACAACTGACGGCCAAAAGCAGGTAGGAACCAATCAACTTGGCGCCCGGGGCCTTGAGTTGATCAATCATCCAATCAAAAGCTGGTGCGGCCTTCTGGCTCAACAACAGAGCAACCACCACGAACAGCACCGCCGCCACCACCAACTGGACGATGGGGCCAATCTCCAGACTTCCGCCGGCTCCCAAGGACACCACGATGGCCAAAATGACAATGCCCAAAATGTCGTCGAGCACGGCGGCGCCGATCACGATCTGGCCCTCCCGGGTGCGCAGATAACCGAGTTCACCGAAAACACTGGCGGTGATGCCGATGCTGGTGGCCGTCATCGAGGCACCCGCAAAGATCGCTGGGATTGCATCAACGTGGAAAATTGCCATCAGGCCAAGGGTGCCGAGGGCAAAGGGCAGCACCACACCCACCACGGCGACGCTGAAGGCCTGGGCCCCCACCGCCATCAATTCTTCCAGCTCGCTCTCGAGACCTGTAAGGAAAAGCAGGGAGTAGAGCCCCAACGTGGCCACCGCCTGCAAAGCTCCGAAGCTCTCGTTGTACAGAAGCGGAATCTCGTCCACCGGCACATGGGACAGGCCGGAGACCACCTCGGAAAAAGCGCCAGAGAGCTGCACCTGAGTCTCCGGCGGCACCAGGAGATGCAAACCCGAGGCACCGATCAGCACGCCAGCCAGAAGCTCCCCAAGGATGGTGGGCAGCTCGAAACGCACCAGCACCTCGGCGAGGGTGCGGGCCGCCACGAAGATGAGCATGAAGCGAAGGACGCCGATCAGCGTTTCCGCCAATTCGAGGTCATGACTGCTGATTTCGCTCAGCAGGGTGGGCAGCAGCATCACGCCGGGCATGTCTCACGCCGAACCTTAATGGTGATTCCGCCGCTGAACTGTTCGCTGGACGATCCCAATTGACCGGGAATGCTGTAGAAGCACGCTTTTTTGCAGGCAGCCCCAGTTGTGATCGCTACGGTCCGAGTAATTCATTGAGTTGGGCTCCGAGCACCCCTGGCCTGACGGTGATTCCACGCTCCTTGGCTCGCTGACCCCCCATGACCACGTCCCAACCGTTCGATCTGCGTCTGCCGACCCCCGGCTGTCACAACGACCCCGAACGCGCCGGCCTCGATGCCAAGAGCGTGTTCGACGGCATGACGGAGCACCTGTTCTTCACCCTCGGCAAACTCGCTCCCACCGCCAGCCGCCATGACCTCTACATGGCCCTGAGTTACGCGGTGCGCGACCGCTTGATGATGCGATATCTGGCCACCACCGAAGCGATGCGGGCCCGCCCGCAGAAATCGGTGGCCTACCTGTCGGCGGAATTCCTGATCGGCCCGCAGCTCCACAGCAACCTGCTGAACCTGGGGATCCAAAAGGAGGCCGAAGAGGCACTAAAGAATTTCGGCATCGAGTCGTTGCAGCAAATCCTTGATGTGGAAGAGGAACCAGGTCTGGGCAACGGCGGTCTCGGTCGCCTGGCGGCTTGCTACATGGAGTCGCTGGCGAGCCTGAAGATCCCGGCCACCGGTTACGGCATCCGCTACGAATTCGGCATCTTCGACCAGCTGATCCGCGATGGCTGGCAGGTGGAGATCACCGACAAATGGCTCAAGGGTGGCTGGCCCTGGGAACTGCCGCAGCCGGATGAGGCCTGCTTCGTCGGCTTCGGTGGCCGCACCGAGAGCTACATCGATGACAAGGGCAACTACCGCTCGCGCTGGATCCCAGCGGAGCACGCGATTGGCATCCCCCATGACGTGCCGGTGCTTGGCTACCGGGTCAACATCTGCGATCGGCTGCGACTCTGGCGTGCCGATGCCACCGAAAGCTTCGACTTCTATGCCTTCAACATCGGCGACTACTACGGCGCCGTTGAGGAAAAGGTGGGCAGCGAGACGCTCTCCAAGGTTCTGTATCCCAACGACGGCACCGACGAAGGTCGGCGGCTGCGCCTGAAGCAGCAGCACTTCTTCGTCAGCTGCTCACTGCAGGACATGCTGCGCAGCCTCGATAACCGAGGATTGGCAGTCGAAGACTTCGCCAAATACTGGACGGTTCAGCTCAATGACACCCATCCAGCCATCGCCGTGGCAGAGCTCATGCGCCTGCTGATCGATGACCGGCATCTGGAGTGGGACAAAGCCTGGGATATCACCTCACGCTCCGTGGCCTACACCAACCACACCCTGCTGCCAGAAGCTCTGGAGAAGTGGGATCTCAACCTGTTCAGCAGCCTGCTGCCCCGCCATCTCGAGCTGATCTACGAGATCAACAGGCGCTTCCTCCAGCAGGTGCGACTGCGCTATCCCGGCAACGACGCGATCCAGCGCAAGCTCTCGATCATTGATGAAGAGGGCAGTAAAGCGGTACGCATGGCTCACCTGGCCACAATCGGCGCACACCACGTCAACGGTGTAGCAGCTCTCCACTCCGATCTGGTGAAAACCGACCTGCTGCCCGAGTTCGCAGCGCTATGGCCGGAGAAGTTCACCAACGTCACCAATGGCGTCACCCCGCGGCGCTGGGTCGCCTTGGCCAACCCCGAGATGTCTGCCCTGCTGGATGAGCACGTGGGACCAGACTGGGTCTCCAACATGGAGAACCTGCGCAAGCTGGAGGAGCGGCAGAACGACAACGGCTTCCTCGAGCTCTGGGGCAACACCAAGCTGTCGGTGAAGCGCAAGCTGGCCACCTACATCCACCGAAATACAGGTGTGCTCGTGGATCCCGCCAGCCTGTTCGACGTGCAGGTGAAGCGCATCCACGAATACAAGCGCCAGCACCTCAATGCCCTGCAGGTAATTACCCAGTACCTGCGGATCAAGAACGGCCAGACCGATGGCATGGCACCTCGCACTGTGATCTTCGGCGGCAAAGCTGCTCCCGGTTACTACATGGCGAAGCTGATCATCCGCTTCATCAACGGCATTGCCGACACCATCAACGCCGACCCCGACATGGATGGCCTGCTGCGGGTGGTGTTCCTGCCGGACTACAACGTGAAGCTGGGCGAGCAGGTCTACCCCGCCTCCGACCTATCTGAACAGATTTCCACTGCCGGCAAGGAAGCCTCCGGCACCGGCAACATGAAGTTCGCCATGAATGGTGCCCTCACCATTGGCACCCTCGATGGCGCCAATGTGGAAATCCGAGACCTCGTCGGTGCCGAGAACTTCTTCCTGTTCGGCAAGACCGTGGAGGAGATCACAGCTTTGAAACAGAGCGGCTACCGCCCAAGCGACGTGATCGCCGCGCTGCCTGAACTGCAAGAGGCCCTGCGGCTGATCGAGATGGGTCACTTCAGCAACGGCGACGGCGAGCTATTCCGCCCTCTGCTCGACAACCTCACCGGCAACGACCCCTTCTACGTGATGGCCGACTACGCCGACTACCTCCGGGCCCAGGAGGCAGTCAGCCATGCCTGGAGCGACCGGATGCATTGGAATCGAATGTCGCTGCTGAACACCGCTCGCACAGGGTTCTTCTCCTCCGACCGATCCATCAGTGAGTACTGCAACAACATCTGGGCCGTGGATCCACTCAACGTGGAGATCACCTGCGACGTGCGCTGATGGGCGACCTCTGCCTAGTAATCAATCTGGGCAGTTCAAGCCTCAAGGCGGCCCTGGTGGACTCCACCGGGGCTTTCGTCTGCAATAAGGGACAGGATCAGAGCACATGACCTGCAGCTTCAAGAGGAACTGCGACAGGCCTCGAGCTGGTGGGGAGACTTTGACGTGATTGTGGTTCCCGCCGATGAAGCAGGAATGATTGCTCGTTTATGCCAGCGCCATAGCACCCCTAACAACTCCTCTAAATGCACAGCTGGATCAGCTGCGATCGGGTAAGTCGGGCGTCTGATGCAACAGACGGTTGAGCCGAAGACGATCCACATTCAACGGGTCAGGAGCCAACTCACCGGCAAGTTCGCGGAACTTCTGTTCGATCTCCTCAGGGACGCGAACATCAAACACGCGTTCCATCAAGGCCTCGATCGAGAAAAGATGGGCGTTGATGTTCTCCAGATCAGCAATGGCCTGCTGAAGTGAATCTCCCGATTCCTCTGGCAGTGGGGAAATCGGTGCTGCAGGCTTGGCAGCTGCATCAGCGGCCTGGCGGGAGCTGTGCTGTCTCTGGAGATCTTCCAGAACACGACCAGAAAGGGTGCGAAACGATTGAAGGGCTGCCCAGTTGAGCTCCTGCTGCTGACGAAGCGTGGGCGATTCCCGGATCAGCCGGTCATGCTCTCGATAAAACCGTTGGCAATCTGGGCACTGGCAGGGCTCTTCCGGCAATGCAGTCCCTCGCGGTCATCTACCACTATGCCACCGATCAAGCTGCCTGCTGACCCAGATCCTCTTCAGACTGAGGGCCATCCTCTCCAGCCGTGTCGGGCAGCGGGATCTCAATGGAGGAGACCACACCGATCACATCCCGCAGCCGCATCGAATCGGCAAACCACCCCATGGCCTGTTCAGTGTCACCCCGACGTTCGGCATCACTGGCTTGATCTTCATGGGCTTCCGCCAACAGAGCCAGCCAGCAGAGGCAACGGGCCTGAACCACCGATAGATCTAGATCCGTGGGCTGGGACTCCGCAATCCGCTCGCTTTCCTGCTGCACCAACAGCCGCAGACGTAGATCGTGAAGCTGGGTCATGTCACCCACACGGTTGAAGCAACCCTAGCGGTGGTGAGCGATCTGCCCACCCCACCAGATGTAGCGTTAACTACTTCTTCAGCGATTTTCACGGGGCTGGCGGGACTCGAACCCACGACCTACGGTTTAGGAAACCGTCGCTCTATCCAGCTGAGCTACAGCCCCAGACTTCTGAATTATGCCCACGAGGCATGATGAGATCTGAAAGCAGGCGAGGTGGTTGCGGCCGATCTCTTTGAGTGTCGGCTGAGGAAAGTCCGGGCTCCCTGATGGCCAGGCTTGCTGGGTAACGCCCAGTGCGGGTGACCGTGAGGAGAGTGCCACAGAAACACACCGCCGATGGCCGGTTCGCCGGCACAGGCAAGGGTGCAAAGGTGCGGTAAGAGCGCACCAGCAGCATCGAGAGGTGCTGGCTCGGTAAACCCCGGCTGGGAGCAAGGCCAAGGAACGAGGGCTGGCCATTGGCCCCGTTCCGCTTGAACGCGCCGCTTGAGGCCGTCGGCAACGGCGGTCCCAGATAGATAGCCACCCACCCTCTTCAGACCAACCTCTGTGAGGCGTGAACAGAACCCGGCTTATGTCCTGCTTTCACCTTATTGATTCAATCTTGCTGCCGTCACGCAGTGCCCTTGACCCTCTACGCACTCAAGATCTGAACCTGCGAGGAATCGAAAACGAGTGAAACAGCAGCCAGTTGCCCACAAACTGAGCAATCATCGTTCAGTTTTAACACCGTGACATCAAAAAGAATTTGATCACGCCCTCTCTATCCCAGCCAATATCAAACAGACGCCGCCAAACCATCAACACACAAATACGTTAATCCTGAACGGACAACAAGACAAACTTGCCTAGATCTTGCGCAACACATATTAAACCGAAAGACCAGGACAATCCCAGACAAACAGACCTAATATTTCGGCTAATTCTTCAACATCACGAATGAATAACGAACATTTGCGTTGACTTTTTAACAGACACGGCAATAGAAGCACTACCACTGGTCAAGAAATCGGGAACTTAATGGAAGCGAACTTCACGCCCAGGCCAATTACCTTGGAATCTGTACTTGGCTTCACATGTGAACGACCAAAGCACTCCAAGCGATGATGGACTTCAGCGATACACCCAGTTACGGGCATTTTGCGTAAGAATCGGCCTCGATCCCACCAACAGCCCAAATGAACAGCGCACGTTAAACCTCATCGATGAAGCCTTGACTCACACGTCAACAGGCCTCAGCAAACACCATGAACGCCTTGAATTTCTTGGAGATGCGGTCTTACGGCTAGCAGCAAGCGAATACATCGAAAAAAAACATCAACAACTATCCGTTGGCGACCGCTCTGCTCTTCGATCGCAATTGGTCAGTGATCGGTGGCTAGCCACAGTTGGGCAAATCGACGCCATTGACTCTGTCCAACGCATTGGAGAGAAGGCAAAAGGTGACACATCAGCTCGCGCCACATTGCTCGCTGAGGGAACTGAGGCACTAATCGGTGCCATCTATCAAGGTTGGAATTCACTAAAGCCAGTTCATCAGTGGCTTGGCCCTCACTGGGAAAAAACCGCTAGCGCAGTGCTTGCCGACCCTCACCGCGGCAACAGCAAATCGGCGTTACAAGAGTGGAGCCAAGGGCAGGGACAAGGACTTCCCAGCTACAACAGCTCAGAAATCAGCAAACGGCATGGCGACCCGCGCCGCTTTCGATGCACAGTGACCTTGCCGCCAACTATCAACGCCGAAGGCTGGGGTAGATCAAGGCGAGAAGCAGAGCAGCAGGCGGCACGCAACGCACTGAATGAGCTGACTGGGAGCTAAAAGCAGCGAACAAATTCCCCGGCCGAAGCTGCTCACTAAGTCGACAGTCACGATGGCAATGGGATGGGAAACAAGCTCGAGACATCGACCGGTGAGCACGTGCATGAGTGGTTGTTCAGCTCAAAGCGGATACCTATTTCAGCAAGAAGAGGGCCTGGACCAACCAAAGCCAGGCTGGCGTATCGACAAACACACACTGACGCATCGATAAACACAACTTCAAAAGGCTTAGGAATCCGCAAACCAAAGATCAACAATCGCCTCAACGCACACCACAGCGAAACACCGCTTATTTGCCAAAAACCCTGGAAAAACGTGTCTCAAACTGGGTTGGCACCACAGCCAGCCTTCAGAAGGCGTTGAAATTTATGCAAAAAAAAATTCAAAAGAAACCAAAATGGCCTCCAACTAATGATATGATGGAAAAACCATAGAAATACTTATGGACGCCCCTCCCGCAGTTGAATCTCGCTCTGAGAACAGAAGACAGACTTTCATCGTCGTCGTCAAAGACTGCGAGCCGGGTAGCGACAAAAAAGCCTATGAAGCAACGGTACTAGAGCTCCTAAGGGCTAATGGAATCCATGAGCAACCGAAAGCCATCAGCAACCTCTCATGTTCCTTCACCATCAGTTTACTCAAAGAAGAAAGCATTCAACTATCTAACTCGTCGCAAATAAACAGTATTGATCCTGATCAAAGTTTGACTATCTGGTAAATCAAAACCCATAAACAGCAAATCCTTCTTGATTTTCCCCTCATGGCCAACGCAACTTCCATCAAAGAAATCATTGCCAACCTGTCCGAAGAGGAGCTCAATACAGAGCTTAAATTAGCCACATATTTTACAGGGAGTGCAGAGCTAAGTAGTACAGGAACGTCTTACGTCGATGAAAACCTTGATAGTGGTGAAATTCTACCTTGGGGTGTAAAGGCAGTTTGGGATGGAGAAGATTTAAGTCTAGACGAGGATGGCAATGAAAACAATTTCGGTGGTGGATATAACGAGGATGGTGAGTTTGAAGGTTCATATGCTTTCGTCATTGATTCAGGGGTTCAAGAACTTGATGATCTCAATATAGAAGACAATGGGTGGTCTAAAAGTTGGGTTAACGGTGAAGATGCTTTTGAAGATGGCGACGGGCACGGAACCCACGTTGCAGGCACAATCGCAGCCAAAGTAGACGGCAAAGGAGTTATTGGTGTTGCTCCGGGCGCGTTAATTACGTCACTGAAAGTCTTTAACAGTTCAGGTGGAGGCGCAAGCTATTCAACAGTTTTGGCGGCCATTGAGTATGCAGCAGAAATTATCAATGAGAACAATCTTCCGAAAGACAAATGTGTAATTAACTTAAGCCTTGGCGGGGGATCCAGTCCCTCGATCGATCAAGCCGTAAAAAATATTGCATCAACCGGAATTCAGTTCGCAATTGCAGCTGGCAATGAAGCTCAAGATGCGGATAATGTTTCACCAGCTGGTGCTGGTGACGCGGAAAATGTCTACACCGTCTCGGCGGTAGACAATAAAATGAAGATGGCTTGGTTCTCCAACTGGGATGACCCGAGCGGTACAGACGGTACAGATGACGTTGATGTTGCCGCTCCTGGCGTCAATGTCTTGTCCTACTACAAAAATGGCCAACTTCAATATTTGAACGGAACTTCAATGGCTGCCCCTGGCGTGGCAGGCCTTTTGATCACAGGCGGAGTAGAGGAAGGTGAAATGGTGACCCCCAATAGTGCTGGCTATGCAGACCCGTTCGCACTCACAGTAATGGAAGGCAGTAGTGACGATGAGGACAATGACGATGACAACCAAGACAATCCTGATGATGGAAATGGTGATGAGGACAATGACGATGACAACCAAGACAATCCTGATGATGGAAATGGTGATGAGGACAATGGCAACGACAATGAAGACACTCCTGATGATGAAATTGAAGAAGGAGTTGAATTAGTTGGTAATGCGACTGGCGATTATGGCGACTTTTTCCTAAGCAGTGGCAGTGGTTCAGTTTCTCAAGCAATCATTGAAAACAGCATCGGCATTTCCTCTGGAACACTAGATGGAAACTTAAACAACACAAAAACATCTTCTAATGCTACTGAAGGTTCCGCTGTAGTAATTACAGAAACTGCAGATGTTGGCGACACTCTTAGCTTCAATTTTGCATTTGCAACTAACGATTATGTTCCGTACGCAGACTACAGTTTTTATACGATAAATGGTGAAACCTATTCACTTGCCTCAATTGGCGATAATGTTGAAGACTATGGAAAACTTGAAGGCTCGAAAACATACACCTTCACGAAAGACGATTTTGACGGCGAAGACAGTGGTTTATACACAATTAGCTTCGGCGTTGTTGATTCAGTAGATACGTGGGTTGACTCCTACCTCCAAATCTCAGAGTTCTTCGTTGATGACGGTAGTGGCAACGATGAAGATGAAGGCGATGATGGCGTTGGAGAACCAGACTATACCTTCGAATATTCAACATATGGCAATGCAGAGGGTTCAGATGGTTCGTTTGACTTAAGCACAGGAAGCGATTCAATTAGTCAGATTTTTATTGAGAAGTCGCTTTCACTCGATCTAGGCACACTCGATGGATCTCTTGGAAGCACGAAAGGAGCCCTCAATGCAACTGAAGGTTCAGCAATCAAAGCTGTCACCTATGCCAATGTTGGTGACGTTATAACTTTCGATTATTCGTTCTCAACAAACGACTATCAACCATTCAAGGATTTTAGCTTCTTCTCCGTCAACGGAAATGCAAAGAAAATTGCAGCCGTAGGTGAAGACACGCCTGATTTTGGCAACAAAATTGGTGAGATTTCATACACATTAATAGATAGCGATTTTGAAGATATTGAATCTTCAAATAAGGTCATCCTCGGCATTGGTGTCATGGATGCTTTAGATACCGCTGTGGACTCTGAATTGTCTGTCAATAATATAGAAATCAGTGCTGCAGAAGAAGAGGAAGCAGATGAAGGAGAAGTTGTCGAGGAGGCTCCAGATGATTATTATTTAAAAGAAGGTAGCTTGGGTGGTAGTACAACTGGAGATGCTGCTGGTACCTTCACACTAAGCACAGCTGATGGCTCGGTGAGTCAGCTCTATGTCGAAAGCAATCTTGGATTAATCTCCAACACACTTGATAGCAATTTAAACGGAACAAAAAGTTCTGTTAATGCTACAGAAGGCTCGTATTACGTATCAACTGGGGTCGCAAAAGTCGGTGACACGATCACATTCGATTATTCATTTGATACAAACGATTACTCGCCTTTCAAAGACTTTAGTTTCTATTCAGTCAACAACAAAGCATACAATGTCGCTGCCATTGGCGAAGGTGGTGTTGGTGATAAAGCAAAAAATGTAGATAGCAGTATCACGTACACCTTTACAGAATCAGACTTTAGTAACAGTTCCTTTGGTAATTATACATTTGGCATTGGCGTCATGGACGCATTGGATAAAGGTGTTAATACTCAAATTGAAATCAGCAACCTTGCTTACAACGTAACGGTTGACGGCGTGGAAGAAGAAGAAGGAGAAGGAGAAGATTTAGACATTGCTTTGACTATTGAATCTTACGGTAGCAGTTATAAATCAGGCGACAAATGGAAAATGAGCTCAGGTAGCGGTTCAATCAGCCAATCCGTACTCGAAAGTAATCTTCAACTTGAAAGCGGTGTCTTAGATACAACATTAGAATGCATTAGTTCCGATGATACAAAATCGGCAAGTAATGCTACTTATGGCTCCGGAATTTTGGCTTATGCAGACGCTGAAGCCGGGGATACACTTTCATTCAGCTACACATTTTCCACAAATGACTACAGCCCATACAATGATTTCTCTTTCTTGGGAATCAATGGAGCAACAAAAAATGTTGCTGCCGTTGGTCAAGAAGTTAATAGCTATGGAAGCATCACTTCGACTTATGAATACACTCTGACAGATGAAGACATTGTAAACGGTCAAGAAACCGCAATTAGCTTGGGTGTTGTGGACGCAAAAGATACCGCCGTCGATTCTTTCTTCTCTGTTTGGAATCTCGCAATGACCGGCGATGGAGGGATAGTTGAAGAAGAGGAATCAGAGCCTGATGATGAATCAACAACTGATGTAATTACAATCCAAGAATTTGGTAATGCATTTGAATCCTCAACTGGCTTGATTTCAATGTCAACTGGTTATGGTGCAATAAGCCAAATGGAAGTAGAGCTCAAAACAGGGCTATCAATTGGTGAGCTTGATGGTGATTTAAATGAAAGTAAGGATGCACTCAACGCAACTGAAGGATCTGCAATGGTTGCTTCTTTTGCAGCCAGCGCTGGAGATGTTGTTAGCTTCAACTATGAATTTGGTACAGAAGATTACATCCCTTACCAAGATTTTTCTTACTACTCTGTAAATGGTGAAACATATTCACTTGCAGTTGTTGGTGTAGATACTCCTAATTACGGATCATCAACAGGAGTAGTTAATTACACGATCACTGATGCAGATATAACCAATGCTGCAGGCAGCAATATTCAATTCTCCGTTGGTATCATGGACGCCCTTGATACCTGTGTTGAAAGTTATATCAAGCTGACAAATTTCGATGTAAATACTTCGGGATCTGCTCCTACGGATATCAACAGTAACGGCCTTCTTGATGGCCTAGATACTTACATGGTCTCATCAGATCTAGAAAATGTTTCCGAAAGTGTAAAACTCACAGACTCAGGTGAATCTTCTATAAGCGAGACTACGAGTGACAATTGGAATATAGATGGAATGGTTGCCAATAGTGACGGTAATTCGTTGAGTGGTTTTGATGTTCTTGCTATAGGAACTGGAAGCAATATTGGAAAAGTTGCTGTCTGGTCTGCAGACGAAGACGGCGTATTGACTGAAAGTATTGATGGAATGGATAGCTCAGATCAATGGGTGACCATTGAAGAGGCTGTTGATAGTGGTTATGAAGAAAAGTTTGAAAAAGACTTTAACAATGATGGGCTAATCTCTTCAGCAACCAATAATGCTGGCATTTCTCTGAAAAATGGTTCTTCAACCAGCGAGAACGTCGAACTAGTAAACAATAAAGGAAAAGCAATCAAACAGTCGGGAACAAAAAACTTCAAAGTTCAAAAATCACTCGCGTCCTCAGGATTTTCCCTTTTCAATACAGAAACGACTGACTATCAAGTGCTTGTTGAAGGTAAGGGGAAAAAGGCCAATAAGTATGGAATAGCTGAAGTGGATCAAACAGGAGTGATGGGTAAGATCAGTTGGACATCTAAGAATTTTGATACCCTCGAAAATAAGTACAACGAAGACATTGATGGAAATAATCTAATTAACGCATCTGCTGCCTACAAAGTCACAGCCACTGGTTCGAACTTAGTGATTAAAAATAAAAAAGGAGTCGCAATCAACTCTAACACTAGCAATCAATGGGATGCTACCGCTGCCTACAAATCAAATAACAATAACTTAAACATTTTGCTAACAGGCGATAACAAGAAAGATGGTAAAGTTTCCGCGTGGACAACAGATAAGTATGGAATTTTCAAGAAAAAATCAGGCTGGAAAACCATTTCTTCTGCTGTCAAATCTAATTGGGAATCAAAATATCTCACCGATATAGATAATAATGGTCTGATTACTGGTGGTAAATCCTTCAGCTACAAGATTGCTTCATCTGTAGGTGCCATTGAATTGAAAAATAAATCCGGCAATTCCTACAGTTTTAACTCATCTAAAAAATGGGAAGCTACTGCTGCAATTGAAACAAATAATGGCTTCAAAGTTTTGCTAGAAGGCGCCAAAAAGAAAGATGGCAAAGTTTTCGCATGGACAACAAATAAGAATGGAACTATCAAGAAAGGATCAGGCTGGAAAAATATCTCTTCTGCTGTCAAATCTGATTGGGAAAACATTTTTTCAACAGATATAAACAATGATGGCTTGATTTCTGGTGGATCTTCCTACAAACTTGCTTCATCTGCGGGTGCTATCACATTTAAAGATAAGAATGGTAAGAATTTAAATAAAAAATTATCTGCACAATGGGATGCACTTGCTGCTGTTGAAACCGAATCTGGTTTCCAAGTTTTAGTTGATGGGAAAGGTTCCAAGAATGGCAACGTCTCTGTATTTACAACGAATCTAGATGGTGTTTTAAACCAATCTTCGAGCTGGCAAAATGAAGACAAATTCTTTAATACAACCAATATTTTCGACTTTATTACTCCAGAAATTTAAGACTGCTTAGGTGGCAGCACACGTCATTACTCTTTGCTGCTCTTACAAAAAAGGTTTTGTCATTTACCTGACCAAACCTTTTGAGCACATTAAGCAGAACATTCATTGAAGCTACTAATTAATTCGAAATTGCAACCTTATCTGGAGCTAATTTCCTGGGACGCAAAAACTTATAAATTTATTAGACATTGCATCGTGAGTCTGTAAACTCAGTATTTTCATAAACCCGCTGCACAATTCAAAAAACACTCCATTGCTGCACTGCAATCCTACTAAAAAGTAAGCTGGATATTTTTTTAACCGCATCTTCTATCCAACTAAGTGGATCTGATAGCTACTTATAGTACGGGCTGCACAACTGCACGCCCTGCCCTCAGTCAGTCAAGGTCGACTAAGGCAATAATGTGCCGCATTGATCGCAGTGCAAAGCCACGCGCCGGTGATCCTGATGGCCGCACTGGCTGCAGATACGCAATTGATCCTGACGGGCTTGCTGGATCGATTCGACGGTCACGATACCGGTGGGGATAGCGATGATTCCGAAACCCAGCAGCATCACCAACGCCGCCAGTAACTGCCCCTGCACCGTCTGGGGCACAAAGTCGCCGTAACCAACCGTGGTCATCGTGACGATCGCCCAGTACACGCCCTGCCCCACGGTCTGAAACTGGGTATTGGGGTGACCGCTCTCAAAGACCACCATCAGATAACCGAGAACCACCTGGGCCATCACCACGAAGAGCAGAAACACACCGATGCGGCGGGCGCTGGCCCGCAAAGCACGGCCAAGCATCTGCGCTTCATCCATGAAACGCAGCAACTTGAACACACGCAGAACCCGTCCGAACTTGAAAATCCAGAGGATCAGGGCGCTGTTGATCTGCGGCACAAAGAAGAAGAGCACCGCCGAGAGGTCAATCAAGCCAAAGAAGCTGCGCGCATAAACAAGAGGCCTGGGTGAGACCCAAAGATGCATTAAGTAGTCGGCCATGAACACCAGCAGGCAGCCCCGCTCTAGCTCTCCCAGCCAAGCGGGAATCTCCCCGGCCGCTGCCACCCGCATCGGATGCGGTTGCAGCAGCAAGCCTGCGACGCTCAGCAGAATCGTCCCGAAAATGATCAGGTTGTATATCCGTCCGGCATGAGTGCCGGACTCCAGCACGACGCGCCGGAACTGCAGGCGCAGGGATTCAGCCATGGGCCTCAGTCAGCGCTGAGATCGCGCAAGCGCAGTGTCACAAGCTTGTCCCAGTTACCACCTTCAAACAACACAGCAGCTCGGTCGTCGCTAATGCGCTGCACGAAGCCTGTATAGCCGTTGTAGATGGAACAAGGATCCACAACCTTCACCGTGGAGCCAGGCAGGATTGGAGCGGCGAAAGCCATGACGAGGAGAAAGTTAGTAGCTCAGTATCGCGCGGAAGGATGATGACGTGTTGTCAGCTCGTGCAGCCATGACCAACGCCGGAGCCCCTTCCTCTCCCTCATCTGACGATGAATGGCTGCCAGTGGGCAAGGTGGTGGCAGTCCAAGGGCTCAAAGGCGAACTGCGTATCAATCCCGCCAGTGAGTTTCCGGAGCGCTTCACCGAGCCAGGCACCCGATGGCTCAAAGCAAGGGGAGATTCACCCAGAGAAATCAAGCTAAAAAGCGGCCGTCAGCTGCCGGGCAAAAGCGTCTTTGTGGTGCGCTTTGAAGGAATTGAAAGCAGAGAGGCTGCAAAAGCGTTGATCGGCCAAACCCTAATGGTGCCGGCGGACGATCGTCCCGGCCTGGAGGAGGGTGAATTCCACTTACTGGATCTAGTGGGCTTAGAAGCGCGCCTCAGCGCTGACGGCGAGACGATCGGCACCGTGAGCGACCTGATCAGCGGTGGCAACGAGCTGCTGGAGATCAAAACGCCCGATGGGCGCACCCTGATGGTGCCTTTCGTGGAAGCGATCGTGCCGGAAGTGCACATCAAGGAGGGCTGGCTGCTGCTGACACCACCGCCGGGTTTACTGAACCTCTGACGAACAACCATCACCCCAGGGCATCGACAGAAGCCCATAAGACAAGCGAACCTGGGTCACAGCCTTCAGGACGAGATGGCCGCCACACCGCTGATTCCTGTGATCCTCTGCGGAGGAACCGGCACGCGCCTGTGGCCGCTGTCGCGGGCGAGTTATCCCAAGCAGTACTGGCCGCTCAGTGGTGACGGCGAAGCGACGCTGCTGCAACAGACCCAACAACGCCTCAATGGTCTGGAGGCCCTGGCGGCTCCGCTGTTGCTCTGCAACGAAGATCACCGCTTCATCGTGGCCGAACAGATGCGGCAGATCGGGGTTGAGCCGAACGCGATCCTTCTGGAGCCGATGGGCCGCAACACCGCCCCCGCCGTGACGGTTGCTGCACTGGAGGCCACGGCCAACGGCAACGACCCCCTGCTGCTGGTGCTGGCGGCAGATCATCTGATCCGCGATGCCGCCCAATTCCGCCGGGCCATCGACACAGGACGCAAACCGGCCGAGGAGGGGCGGCTTGTGACCTTCGGCATCGTGCCGACAGCACCAGAAACCGGCTATGGCTACATCGAGGCCAGCGAACCTTTCTCCCTCGGAGGACCAGCGCATGTGCCGATCAAGCGGTTTGTGGAGAAGCCCGACCAAGCCACAGCGGAGCAATTCCTGGCCACAGGCCGCTTCACCTGGAACAGCGGCATGTTCCTGTTCCGGGCCAGCGCCATGCTGGCGGAACTGGAGCGGCTAGCCCCGGAGGTGGTGAGCTGCTGCCGGGCGGCTCTTGAGCAGGACACCGCCGACCTGGAATTCCATCGGCTGGAACGGGAGGCCTTTGCCAAATGCCCCAACGTGGCCATTGATGTGGCGGTGATGGAGAAAACGGAACTGGGCAGTGTGCTGCCGCTGGATGCGGGCTGGAGCGATGTCGGCAGCTGGAGTGCCCTTTGGGAAACCTCAGAACAACGTGATTCCCAAGGAAATGTGCTGCAGGGCCACGTGATCTCCGAAGGCAGCCGGAACTGTTACTTGCGCAGCGAACACCGTCTAGTGGTGGGGCTAGGGATCGAGAACCTGGTGGTGGTGGAAACCGACGACGCCGTTTTGATTGCTGATCGTTCCAAGGCCCAAGAGATCAAGACCGTGGTGAAGCAGCTGGAGGCCGAGGGCAGCCCGGAGGGCAAGGCCCACCGCAAGATCTATCGCCCCTGGGGCCACTACACGGGCGTCACCGAAGGGACCCGTTGGCAGGTGAAAAGGATCTCAGTGAAACCCGGCGCCAGCCTCTCGCTGCAGATGCACCACCACCGTGCCGAGCACTGGGTTGTGGTCAAAGGCACGGCCCTGGTGGAGCGCGACGGCACCGAACAGCTGGTGGGAGAAAACCAGAGCACCTACATCCCCATGGGCTGCAAACACCGCCTGTCCAACCCCGGTCGGATCCCGGTGGAGCTGATTGAGGTGCAAAGCGGGGAGTATCTCGGTGAAGACGACATCGTGCGCTTCCAGGACCGCTACGGCCGCAGCGACCTCAGCCTCACTACGAGCTGAGGCTTATTCCACCGTGACGCTCTTGGCCAAATTGCGGGGTTGATCCACATCCAGGCCGCGATGGGCGGCTATGTGATAACTCAGCAACTGCATCGGCACCACCGTGAGCAAAGGGCTGAGCCACTCGCTTACCAAAGGCACCGGCAGCAGTTCATCAAACAAATCGGTATCGGGCCCTTGGGGCGCCACACCGATCAGCTGTGCATCGCGGGCCTTGGCTTCCTGAGCGTTGCTGAGGACCTTGTCGAACACCACACCGGGCACGGCGATCGACACCACCGGAACCCGGGAATCCAAAAGGGCGATCGGCCCATGCTTCATCTCACCCGCCGGGTAACCCTCGGCATGGATGTAGCTGATTTCCTTGAGTTTCAACGCTCCTTCCAGAGCAATCGGGTAGTTGATGCCCCGGCCCAGGAAAATCACATCCTGAGTGTCGGCAAAGCGGTGGGCCAGGGCCTCCGAGCGCTGATCATGAAGATCCACCAACTGACGCAGCTGCTGAGGCAAGGTCCGCAATTCATCCGCCAGGGCTTTGATCTCAGACGCGGAGCGTGCGCCACGACGGGCAGCAAACGCCATGGCCAAGCCATAGAAAGCCAAGAGCTGGCCGAGGAAGGTCTTGGTGGCGGCCACGCCGACCTCGATACCGGCCCCGATATCGAGAATGTGCGGCACCTGACGCGACAGGGAGCTTTCCGGACGGTTGGTCACCCCCAGTTGGCGGGGGGCAAAGGCCGGATCCCCATGGGCGCGCCGTCGATCCGCCTCCATGGCCAGAGCGGCGAGGGTGTCTGCCGTTTCACCGGACTGGGTGACGCCAATGGTGAGGGTATGGGGAGCCAGCGGCGGTGGGGCGTAACGGAATTCACTGGCGTAATACACCGATGTGGGTATTCCTGCGAACTGCTCCAGCAGGTAGGCGCCCACCATCGCGGCGTGGCGACTAGTGCCGCAGGCCAGGATCTGAATCCGCTCGATCCCTGCGTAGAAGGCATCGTCCATCGGCAGTGCCACCGGCTGCTCAGTCGCCAGCCCCTGGGGCAGATGGCGGGCCACCCACAGCTCCGCGGTTTCCGGTTGCTCATGGATTTCCTTGAGCATGAAGTGGCGGAACTCGCGTTTGTCCGCCACATGATCCACGCCGCTGAGCTGGGTGGGCATGCGTTGCTGGCGCACCCCTGCCGCGTCGTAAAGCTCAACGCCAAGGGGTGAGAGCAAGGCCACCTCGCCGTCTTCCATCGGCAAGATCGTGCGGGTGAAACCTGCTAAGGCCGGCGTATCGCTAGCACAGAGGAATTCCCCTTCACCCAACCCGATCAAGAGGGGTGCCGCCTTACGGGCCACCACAAGTGCACCCGGCGCCTGATTCCAGATCACCGCCAGGGCATAGGCCCCTTGCAACTTGGGCAGCACCCGTTGCAAAGCCTCCAGCAAAAGACCACCGCCTGGGGTTCCGCCCCCTGCTTGCAGCTGCTGAAGCTCCACGGCAAGAAGATGAGGAATCACCTCGGTGTCCGTCTCCGACTGAAACACCACCCCTGAAGCCTGCAGCTGCTCCCGCAGGGAACGGTGATTCTCAATGATTCCGTTCTGCACCACGGCCACAGCCCCATCACTGCTGCGGTGCGGATGAGCATTGCGCTCCTCCGGTTTGCCGTGGGTGGCCCAGCGGGTATGGCCGATGCCGCATTGCCCGGGAGCCCCTTGAGCCTCCACAAAGGCGGTGAGATTGCGCAGCTTGCCCTTGGCCCGCAGACAGGTCAGCACCCCTGAAGCGTCAACCGTCGCAATCCCGGCGGAGTCGTAACCGCGGTACTCCAGCTGACGAAGTCCCTCCAGAAGCTGGGGTGCCGCTTCTCGGGAGCCCACCAGGGCAACGATTCCGCACATACAAAAAAAGCCCGGCTGAAGCCGGGCAGAGCTTATGAGGTGAAACGGTTCAAATCAGTAAGCCAGGCCCATGGAGCGGGTCGTCTCATCTCCGAGATAGACGCGGATGCTCAGGAAGTCGGTAGGGCAGGCGGTTTCGCAGCGCTTGCAACCCACACAGTCTTCGGTGCGCGGCGATGACGCGATCTGGCCGGCCTTACAGCCGTCCCAGGGCACCATCTCAAGAACGTCGAGAGGGCAGGCACGCACGCACTGGGTGCAACCGATGCAGGTGTCGTAGATCTTGACGGCGTGGGACATGTGCCCGATTCATACGAAGGCTTGAAGCAAACGTACCCCTCCCTGAGAAGTCCTTGGCCAGGCCGTCACCGTTGTTAACGGCGGAGGCACTTCGCGAGGTGATCCCTAAGGGCGTGCCCGTAGGATGCAGCGTCCCGTTGCCACGGCTATGTCCCAGGAAGCGATCCTCGAGAAGGTCCGTTCGATCGTTGCGGAGCAACTGAGTGTTGACTCAGGCGAAGTGAAGCCGGAATCCAACTTCCAGAACGATCTGGGTGCTGATTCTCTGGACACCGTGGAACTCGTGATGGCCCTGGAAGAGGCCTTCGACATCGAGATTCCCGACGAAGCTGCTGAAGGCATCACCACTGTTGGCGACGCCGTCAAATACATCGAAGACAAGCAAGCCTGAACAACGCAATGGTGGATGGTCTCCATCGCGTCGTCATTACCGGCCTCGGCGCGGTCACACCGATCGGCAACACGGTTCAGGATTACTGGAACGGCCTCACCTCCGGCAGCAACGGAGTAGAGGCCATCACCCTGTTCGATGCATCTGAGCACGCCTGTCGCTTTGCGGCAGAGGTGAAGGATTTCGATCCGACAGGTTTCATCGAACCGAAGGAAGCCAAGCGCTGGGATCGGTTCTGCAAGTTCGGCGTGGTGGCAGCCAAGCAGGCTGTGGCCCATGCCGGCCTTGACATCAACGACGCGAATGCGGATCGAATCGGCACGATCATCGGCTCCGGCGTCGGCGGACTGCTGACGATGGAAACCCAAGCCCACGTGCTCGAGGGCCGCGGTCCGGGACGGGTGAGCCCGTTCACGGTGCCGATGATGATCCCCAATATGGCCACAGGTTTAGCGGCGATTGCCCTGGGCACCAAAGGCCCCAGCTCTGCCGTGGCCACAGCCTGCGCCGCCGGCTCCAATGCTGTTGGTGATGCCTTCCGGTTGCTGCAGCTGGGCAAGGCGGACGCGATGGTTTGCGGTGGCGCCGAATCGGCGATCACTCCCCTAGGGGTTGCCGGCTTCGCCAGCGCCAAGGCCTTGTCGTTCCGCAATGACGATCCGGCCACGGCTAGTCGTCCGTTCGACAAGGAACGGGACGGCTTTGTGATCGGTGAAGGTGCTGGCGTGCTGGTGCTCGAAACGCTCGAGCATGCCCAAGCCCGTGGCGCCACGATCCTCGGCGAAGTGGTGGGCTACGGCATGACCTGCGATGCCCACCACATCACCTCACCCACGCCCGGCGGCGTCGGGGGAGCTGAAGCGATGCGCCTGGCCCTGGCCGATGGCGGGATCGATGCTTCGGAAATCGACTATGTCAACGCCCACGGCACCAGCACCCCGGCGAACGACAAGAACGAGACCTCGGCGATCAAGAGCGCACTGGGCGACCGTGCGCTGCAGATTCCCGTGAGCTCCACCAAATCGATGACCGGTCACCTGCTGGGTGGCTCCGGCGGCATCGAAGCCGTGGCCTGCGTGCTGGCGCTGCAACACGGCGTCGTGCCCCCCACGATCAACCACACCACCCCGGATCCCGACTGTGATCTGGATGTCGTGCCGAATACGGCGCGAGATCAGACACTGGGAACCGTCTTGTCCAACTCCTTCGGCTTCGGCGGCCACAACGTCTGCCTGGCTTTCAAAAGCGCCAGCTGAGCCTTACCGCTCACGCCGTGCGTCAAAATCGCTCCAACTCTTCCTACTAACACCATGGTCGCTGCGCCCGCGTCACTCGACACGCTCTGCATCAACAGCATTCGGATGCTGGCTGTCGACGCCATCAACAAGTCCAACAGCGGCCACCCCGGTCTGCCGATGGGCTGCGCACCCATGGGTTATGCCCTCTGGGACAAGTTCCTCAAGCACAACCCCAAGAATCCCAAGTGGTTCAACCGCGACCGCTTCGTGCTGTCTGCTGGCCACGGCTGCATGCTGCTTTACGCCCTGCTGCACCTCACCGGCTACGACTCGGTGACCATCGACGACATCAAGGAGTTCCGTCAGTGGGGCTCCAAAACCCCGGGTCACCCCGAAACCTTTGAAACCCCCGGCGTTGAAGTGACCACCGGCCCTCTGGGCGCCGGCATCTCCAACGCAGTGGGTCTGGCCATCGCTGAATCCCACCTGGCAGCCAAGTTCAACAAGGCTGACGCCACCGTGGTTGATCACTACACCTATGTGGTGATGGGTGACGGCTGTAACCAAGAAGGTGTCTCTTCCGAAGCTGCCTCCCTGGCTGGTCACCTCAAGCTGGGCAAGCTGATCGCCCTCTACGACGACAACAGCATCACCATCGACGGCCGCACCGATGTGTCCTTCACCGAGGACGTGCTGAAGCGCTATGAGGCCTACGGCTGGCACGTGCAGCACGTTGCCGAGGGCAACACCGATGTGGATGCCATTGCCAAGGCGATCGAAGCCGCCAAGGCAGTGACCGACAAGCCGTCGATCATCAAGGTGACAACCACCATCGGCTATGGCTCCCCGAACAAGGCCGACACCGCCGGTGTTCACGGTGCTGCTCTGGGTGAAGAGGAAGCAGCCCTGACCCGACAGCAGCTGGGTTGGGACTACGCCCCCTTCGAAATTCCCCAGGACGCCTACGACCAGTTCCGCCAAGCCATTGACCGTGGCGCAAGCCTCGAGGCCGAGTGGAACCAGACCCTGGCCACTTACCGCACCAAGTACCCCACGGAAGCCGCCGAGTTCGAGCGGATGCTGCGCGGTGAGCTACCCGAGGGTTGGGACAAGGACCTGCCCACCTACACCCCCGAAGATGGTGGATTGGCCACCCGGAAGCACTCCCAAATCTGCCTGGGTGCCCTGGGTCCCAACCTGCCCGAGCTCATTGGCGGCTCCGCTGACCTCACCCACTCCAATTACACAGACATCAAGGGTGAAACCGGCTCCTACCAGGCCAGCAGCCCTGAGAAGCGCTACCTGCACTTCGGTGTGCGCGAGCACGCCATGGCCGCCATCCTCAACGGCATCGCTTATCACAACAGTGGTCTGATCCCCTACGGCGGCACCTTCCTGGTATTCGCCGACTACATGCGGGGCTCCATGCGTCTGTCTGCCCTGAGCATGCTGGGTGTGATCTACGTGCTCACCCACGACTCCATCGGCGTCGGCGAAGACGGCCCCACCCACCAGCCGATCGAAACCATCCCATCGCTCCGCGCAATGCCAGGGATGTTGGTGTTCCGCCCTGGCGACGGCAACGAAACCAGTGGTGCCTACAAGGTGGCGATCCAAAACCGCAATCGCCCCAGCTCCCTCTGCCTCAGCCGTCAGGGCATGGCCAACCAGGCCAATTCCTCCATCGACAAGGTGGCACTTGGTGGCTACGTGCTCGAAGACTGCGCGGGCACTCCCGATCTGATTTTGATCGGTACCGGCACCGAGCTCGACCTCTGCGTTCAGGCAGCCAAGCAACTCACCGCTGAAGGCAAGAAGGTGCGCGTGGTGTCCATGCCCTGCGTCGAACTGTTCGACGAGCAGACCGATGCCTACAAGGAAGAGGTACTCCCCAACGTCGTGCGCAAGCGCATCGTGGTTGAGGCCGCTGAATCCTTTGGCTGGCACCGTTTCATCGGCCTGGATGGCGACAGCGTGACCATGAACCGTTTCGGTGCTTCCGCCCCCGGCGGCACCTGCCTCAAGGAATTCGGTTTCACCGTGGAGAACGTGGTCGCCAAGGCCAAAGCTCTGCTCGGCTGATCCCCACAGACCCCATCAATACGAAGCCCCCCTGCCGAGACAGGGGGGCTTTTTAGTGGCTTCTACAAAAAAGCCCGACGTCCGAAAGGACGCCGGGCAAATGAGTGGATACAACCGACGTGATCAATCAGCTTTGTCGAGCTTGACCGGAGTGAGCTCTGCAGCGCCTGCTTTGGTTTCGAGCACCTTTTGCAGACCTTCAAGGTCCTCATCGGTGATCTTGGTCTGCATCGGGCAGTGCTTCGGTCCACACATGGAGCAGAACTCAGCCTGCTTGTAGATATCAGCCGGCAGGGTCTCATCGTGATACTCCTTGGCACGCTCAGGATCAAGCGATAGCTCGAACTGCTTGTTCCAATCGAAGGCGTAACGGGCCCGGCTCAGCTCATCATCACGATCCCGAGCGCCCGGGCGGTGACGGGCGATGTCTGCCGCATGGGCAGCGATCTTGTAGGCAATCAAGCCTTCCCGTACATCCTCAGCATTGGGGAGACCGAGGTGTTCCTTCGGAGTTACATAACAGAGCATCGCTGTGCCATGCCAACCGGCCATGGCCGCACCGATTGCCGAGGTGATGTGGTCATAACCAGGAGCGATGTCGGTCACCAGGGGGCCGAGCACATAGAAGGGAGCTTCGCTGCACTCCTCCATCTGCTTTTTCACGTTGAACTCGATCTGGTCGAGGGGCACGTGACCAGGACCTTCCACCATCACCTGGACGTCGTGCTTCCAAGCCCGACGGGTCAGTTCGCCCAAGGTGTGCAGTTCGGCCAGTTGAGCGGCGTCTGAGGCATCGTGTTGGCAACCAGGGCGCAGAGAATCACCCAGCGAGAATGTGCAGTCGTAGCGCTTGAAAATCTCGCAGATGTCGTCGAACCGTGTGTAGAGAGGGTTCTGGCGATGGTGATAGAGCATCCATTGGGCCAGGATGCCGCCACCACGGCTGACGATGCCGGTAATGCGTCCCTTCACCTTAGGCAGGTGCTCGATCAACAGACCGGCGTGGATGGTCTGGTAATCAACTCCCTGCTGGCAGTGCTTCTCAATGATGTGGAGGAAGTCATCCTCATCGAGCTTCTCGATTGAGCCATGCACGCTTTCCAGAGCCTGATACACCGGCACCGTGCCGATGGGCACCGGAGACGCATTGATGATCGCGGTGCGCACCTCATCAAGATTCACTCCGCCAGTGGAGAGATCCATCACCGTGTCGGCGCCGTACTTCACCGCCAACTTGAGCTTGTTCACCTCCTCGGCAGCGTCGGACGCATTGGGTGAAGCGCCGATATTGGCGTTCACCTTGCACTTGCTGGCGATGCCGATAGCCATCGGCTCCAGGTTGGCGTGATTGACGTTGGCCGGGATGATCATTCGCCCCCGAGCCACTTCCTCCATCACCAGCGACTCGGGCAGGTTCTCCCGTTTGGCCACATGGGCCATTTCTTCAGTCACTAGCCCCTGACGGGCGTAGTGCATCTGAGAGACGTTGGCCTGGCCCTTGCGGGACTCAACCCAGGAAGCGCGCATGATCTGAGGTGCGACGGATTGCCCAGGGGTCGACTTTTTGGCCGTAGATCACGCTCAAACACTTCCCTGCGCCGGCATAACCCGGGATCAGGTTCGGAGGGTGTGATCTCAGTCTGAGCGCGTTTTGAACTCAGACACCCCTAGTGATGTCTAAAAGCTAGCAAGCGTTCCTGAAAGCAAGCTTCAGCTTGATTGCAGGCCGTTTAGAACTGCCGCCACGACACGGTGATCACCGTCCTGCTGCAGAGATTGCAACAAGCTTCTGGCCTGCAGGGCAATGGGATCGTTGCCACCTTCCCGGACGATCCGACTCAGGATTTCAGCTCCACTGACCCGCACAATGCCATCGGCATCGACAACGGCGAGCGTCGCCAATTCAAGCAACCAACCCAGATCAATGCCGGGCTGCTCCGCCAAGGCGGACAAAATGCTGCAGCGCACCAACCAGGCGTTGTCCGCCTCGAAAGCCGAGAGCAGCAGAGGCCAGGCCCGCTCAACCCCATAACTGGCCAGGGAGTTCGCTGCTTCGGCCCGGACGTTGGGGTCCTCATCCGCAGTGATCAACTCACTCAGCACGGCCCAGCCCTGCTCAGTGCGCTTGTAGCCCAGGCCGCTGCAACTCAACGAGCGCACCAAAAAGGGTTTTTGCTCTGTGCCCAGCACCAGCAACGGCACCGCCTCCGCATCCGAGCAATGGCGAAGCTGGGTAATCGCTGGCATCGCCTTCACAGGGTCTCCGCTAGCGATGGCCAGGCGCACAGTATCGAGATCAGGCTTCTGGGGGTCGGTCTCACTCATGGGTTGCTGCCGGGGGTGCGCGCCCGCTGAAGATCGGCCAACAGCCTGGCGCGGCGACGCTGCCGACCGAGAGCACTGCTGATCATCAGGCCCGAACCAACCAGCACCGCGGGAAGCACCTGCACTTGATCTTTCCCCTGACGCTGCTGTGAGGCCAGCAGGGCCAGCAGGATCAACAGTGGTGCCCCAAGGGAAACCCAAATCACAGCGCGGCGTTGGTTCATGACGAAGCGTTCTCCGCGATCCAAGCCAGCAAGGTGGCAGTGAGCACGGCAATACCAACACCGAGGGCATCCTCCTCCAGGGCGAAGGCCCCGTTATGCAACGGGGCACACCCTTCAGGCCCAGCAACCCCCAGCCGCACCATCATTCCCGGCACATCCCGAAGCAACTCAGCAAAGTCTTCCGCCCCCAAGGAGGGTTGCTCCACCGGCAGCACCTTGTCGCGGCCCAAACAATCCACCGCACAGCGCTCGAGGAGATCCGTGAGCTGCGGATTGTTTTGCACCGGCGGCGCAATGCAGCGGTAGTTCACCACAGCCATGCCGCCTCCGCTAGCGCAAATCCCCTGCACCGTCTCTTCGATCCAAGCCGGCAACTGGGCGTGCTGCTGCAGATCCAGGCAGCGCACCGTGCCCAGCAAGCGCACTTGATCGGCAATCACGTTGAAGGCGCGACCGCCGTCCACCTTGCCGAAACTGATGACCACCGGCTGCAGAGCATCCAAGCGGCGAGCGATCGTCTGCTGCAACTCCGTGATGACGCGGGCGGCAAGCCAAACAGCATCCACCGACTGATGGGGGCGGGCACCATGCCCCCCTTCCCCCTGCACCACGACCTCCAGCTCGCCGGCCGCCGCGGTGAGACAGCCCCGTCTGATCCCGACCGTGCCCACCGGCAGATTCGGCACCACATGGAGCCCATACAAGGCAGCAAGGCCATCTACAGCCCCCGCATCCCGCATCCACACCGCCCCCTGGGCCAACTCTTCAGCGGGTTGAAACAGCAGCCGCACCCGACCGCCCAACTTCGGCTCCTGGGCCAACAACCGCGCCACCCCCAGGCCTGTGCAGGTGTGCAGGTCGTGGCCACAGGCATGCATCAGCCCCTGGCGGGTGGAGGCATAGGGCAGACCGGTGCGTTCCTCCACCGGAAGTGCATCCATATCGACTCGCAGCCCCACCATGGGGCCTTGCTCCGGCCCCAGTTCGGCCACCACCCCCGTGCGACCGACCCCCTCGCGAACGCGCCAGCCCAACTGGCGCAACTCCCCCGCCACCAGGGCAGCCGTCTGGTGTTCCTCACCGCTGAGTTCAGGGTGAGCATGCAGATGCCGGCGCAGCTCCAGCAACTCAGGCAGCTCTCGGCTGAGTCGATCGGAAAGAGCTGACGCCTCAATTATTTCAGGCTGGCTCATCTCAGGCTGGCTCATCTCAGGCTGGCTCATCTCAGGAGGCCTCCAAGGCCAGGAATGCCATCAGATCCGCCGTCGGTTGAGGTGGCCAACGCCGTACCTGCTGTAGCCAGTCGGCCTGGCGGTAGCGCTGGTCCAAACCCGCTGCCGCGGCCCAGTTGCTTTCGGCTTCACCGCTTGATCCCTCACGCCAGAGCAGGCCGCTGAGGGCTGCCCTGGCATCAGCAAACAAGGGATAGCGACGGATCAGTTTGCGCAATTCCGCCTCCGCCCAATCGAGATCTCCCGACTGCCAAGCCGCCAGGGCCTCGCTGGAACGGGCCATCGCAAAACCAGGACGGGCAAGGGCAGCCTGGCCGTAGAGCGAACGGGCCTGAGGCCAATCCCCCTGCGAGCCGCGCACATTGGCCAGGTTGTAAAGGGCTGAGGCATCGTCTGGATACCGCTCCAGGATCCAGAGATAGTCGTCTGCCGCTGCGGACCACTCCTGAAGCGCCTCCTCCGCCGTGCCCCTGTTGAGGCGTGGGTCGCTTTCCTCCGGCGCCAAAACGATCGAGGCGCTCTGGTCTTCGATGGCCCCTGAAGCATCCCCAAGGGCAAGACGAACATTGCCGCGGTTGCTCAGTGCGGCTGCATCCTCTGGGGCCTGCTCCAGGAAGCGGTCCCAGAGGGGCAACGCCTCAGCAAAATCCCCCTGACGGCTCGCCGTCAGCGCCTGCTCATAAAGCCCCTGAAGATCCAGGGCCTGCACCGGCAGCGCCAGCACCAGGCTCAGCAACAGCACCAGAAGCCGGTTCATGCCGCCTCCGCCAGATGGCTGCGGGCCGCATCCGTGACCATCCGGCCGCGGGGGGTGCGCATCAACAGCCCCTGCTGCAACAAAAACGGTTCCACCACGGTCTCCAAGGTGACGGGGTCATCTCCTAGGGCCGCCGCCAGGGTCTCCAGGCCCACCGGGCCACCTCCATGGTGGTCGATCAGAAGCTGCAGCAAACGCCGATCACTGGCATCAAGGCCGCGATGGTCGACCCGGTGGAGGCTGAGGGCCTCTCCCACCAGGGCCTGATCTATGGCGCCATCGCTACCGCTCATGCCACCACCGCGGACGCTGGCCACATCCCGCACCCGGCGCAGCAAACGATTAGCGATCCGCGGAGTGCCGCGACAAGAGGCCGCAATGCTGCTGCAAGCCTCAGGCGTCAGGGTCACCCCAATCAGCCCGGCGGTGCGGGACACAATCGCCTCCAAATCCGACTGGCCGTAGAACTCCAACCGCTGAATCAGGCCGAAGCGGTCCCGCAGCGGCGAGCTCAGCGATCCGGCGCGGGTGGTGGCCCCCACCAGGGTGAACGGCGGCAGGTCAAGGGAGCGGGTGCGCGCCGTGCTGCCCTTGCCCACGGTGAGATCCAAGCGACGGTCTTCCATCGCCGGATACAGCAACTCCTCCGCCACCCGGCTGAGGCGGTGAATCTCGTCAATAAACAGCAGATCGCGGGGCTGCAAGTTGACCAACAGGCCAACGATGTCGCGCGGGCGTTCCAGGGCCGGCGCACTGGTGACCTTGCACTGCACCCCCATCTCCTCGGCCAACACCATGGCCATGGTGGTTTTGCCCAAACCCGGCGGGCCGTAGAGCAGCACATGGTCGAGGGCATCGCCGCGGCCGAGTGCCGCTTGCACCGCAATGCCCAGCACCTGCTTCAGCTCGCTCTGACCGATGTAATCGGCCAAGCGCTGGGGCCGAAGCTTGTCTTCCGGCCGACTCACCGCCTCTTCAGGGGCCGGCTGGGGGTCCACCAGCGCTTCGGGACGGCGTGCTGGCTTGCGACCGGAACTGGAGGAGACAATCGCCATGCGGGCAGGGTACCCAGACCTGGATAGGGTCGGAAGACGCAGCCAGAGCCATGGCCAAGGGAGGAGCGAAAAAAGCAGCCGCAGCAGCAGCACGGGCCGCTGCCAATCGGATGCTGGCCGACAACCGTCAGGCCCGACATCAATACGAGATCCTCGAGACCCTGGAAACCGGCATCGAGCTCGTGGGCACCGAAGTGAAGTCAATCCGGAACGGCAAGGCCAACCTGCGCGATGGCTTCTGCCTGATCCGCAGTGGGGAACTGCAATTGCACAACGTGCACATCTCACCCCACACCCATGCCAGCAACTACTTCAACCACGACCCGCTGCGCACCCGCAAACTGCTGGCCCATCGCCGCGAGATCGACAAGCTGCGCGGTTTGGTGGATCAGAAAGGTCTCACGCTGATTCCCCTCAACCTTCACCTCAAGGGATCCTGGATCAAGCTCACCATCGGGCTGGTCAAAGGTCGCAAGTTGCACGACAAGCGGGCCGCCGAAAAGGAGAAGCAATCCAAGAAAGAGGTGAAGGCGGCGATAGCTCGCTACTGATCGTTCGAATCCAGCCCCAGTGGCCTCACCAATTCCCCCGTGGCCGAGTCGGGCAGCGGATCCAGGTCCACTGCCGGCAGGGGAGGACGAGGACGGTCTGCTCTACAGGACAAGGTGAACAGACCGGAGGAGACCCCCTCGTTGGTGATCAGCACCTGCAGGGGTGAACCCGCCTCAGCGGCAATCCTGGCCACCCGCAGCGGGCCGCGCTCCTCCACCACCTGCCCATTCGCACCGAACACCACCATCTGCATCAGCGGAGTGCCGTTGATGCCAAGGGCCAGGGCATCACCGTCCGGAACCTGCACCAGCACGAGGCGAGCGCCGCCGGCAGGAATGCGCAAAGACGTGTTGGTGGGTTCCAGGCGACGCGCCTTAAGTCGCACGATTTCGACGTCATCAAGACTCTCCATCGCCGCTGCAATCCAAAGCTGACGGAAGGGTTCCGCTGGTTTGCGGCCCTGCATCGTCCCCGGCAGCAGATCCTGAGCCGCGGCACTCACCAGATGCTCCACCACCCTTGGGTGAACACCCTGTTGCTGCAGCGCCAGACGCGGCTGCTCCCAGTCCGCATCCCGCAGACGCCCCAACCGGGCCCGGATCGCCGGCGGCAGCTGCTCGATCCGGGCCAACCATCCCTCCGCCAGCTCGGTCCAGACCTGTCGCAGCGGCGCATCGTCTAGCGATTCCGAACGGAGGCGGCCGCCGCGCTCAGGGAAACGGCTGGTCAGGCTTGCATCCACCAGCTTGAGGAACCAATCGCGATCCACCTGAAGGGCCCGCAACCGGCTGAACAGCTGCTGGCGCTGATCCAGCTCCGCCGGCGGCAGGCTGAGAGCAGGCTGCTGAATCGCCCGATCTCGGCCTGTGCGGGGGCCCTTTTCTATCGGAGAAGTGCGTGGGAGCAGCAACCAGCCGATAGCGGAACCCACCAGCGCCGACAGGGCCAGAGCAAGAACCACGGGCCAGAGCCGACCCTCCGCTCCCTGCTCGCGGGCCATGGCCCGGCTGGTTCGCGGCGACACGGTGGGCTCCGGGAGGCTGGGATCAGTCACTGATGCGGGCAACACAACCGAATCCAAAGCCTTGAGGACATCGGATGCTTCGCTGAAACGGCGCTCCGGTGCTTCAGAGAGAAGGCGCTCCAACACCTGGCGAAATCCCGGCTCAAGCGAAAGACCCTCCGGCCAGGACCCGTCCTCGCCATTGGTGGCCATCAGGGCTGATGACTCCTTGCCGCTGAGCAACTCGAGAGCGGTGACCCCCAGGTCATGCAGATCCCTACAGGCAGCCTCCTTCGAGGTGGCGTCCTGCCGCTGCATCCGACCACCATCCAGGAGTACAGGCAGGCCATCACTGCCGCGACGCAACAGATGGCGGGGATTCACATCACCGTGAACAAGCCCGCAGCCATGGAACATCTCCAGCAAAGGCAGGATCTGGCGCAGCAGCAACAGCACATCGCCGGCACCGAAGCGCGTTTGCCGTCGCAGCACGTCGTAAGCGACGCCGTCCTGCCAGTCGCGCACGAGCCAAATCGCCTCATCCAACGCGAACAGCTCGCCGCAGCGGGGCAACTGGGGATGCGTTAGCGACTGCAACTGGGGCCAGATTCCCTGCAGTCGCTGCTGGGCTGCCGTGGTCTCCAGTTGGCGGATAGCCACTGGCACATCACCAGCCATCACATCCACCGCACGCCAAAGGGATCCCTGCACCGGATCAGGCCCGCTCAGCCGCTCCTCCAGGCGGTAACGCTCCACCAGCACAGTGCCGGAACCGCTCAAGTAAATCAGCCAAATCAATGGGCTGATGGTACCGATGGTCTGCAGCAGCCCCTAGGGTCCGCAGAAGATTGGCCGGACCCGTGCTGCTGGACACTCTGCTGGCGGTGCGGCGCCGCAGCGAAGCACTGATCGCACCCCTGGAACCGGAAGACCTGATGATCCAAGGGATGGCGGATGCCAGCCCACCCAAATGGCATCTGGGCCACACCACCTGGTTCTTCGACACCTTTGTGCTTCAGCCCCACGCACCTGGGCACAAGGCCTGCGACGCGCTCTGGAGCTATCAATTCAACTCCTATTACGAGGCCGTTGGAGACCGCCATCCCCGACCACAACGAGGCTTGCTCAGCCGCCCGGCCATCGGCGCGGTGCTGGCCTGGCGCCAACGGGTGGATGCCGGGCTGGAAGAGCTGCTGCAGAAGCCACCCGAAGACTTAATAGCCCTGGTGGAGCTTGGGCTGCACCACGAACAACAGCACCAGGAACTGCTGCTGATGGACCTATTGGATGGCTTCCACCGCCAGCCTCTGGAACCCACCTACAACCCAGACGCCGAGCTGACCCTGCAGATGGAGCCAGACCAATGGCTCCCCTGTCCTGGCGGCCTGGTGGAGATCGGCCACCAGGGCTACGGCTTTCACTTCGACAACGAGACACCGCGGCACCGGGTGTGGCTGGAGCCGTTTGAGCTGAGCAGCACCCTGGTGAGCAACGGCGCTTACGCCGCCTTCATCGCTGACGGGGGCTATCAGCGCGCCGAACTGTGGATGAGTGAAGGATGGGCCTTGATCCAACAGCACCAGTGGCAGGCTCCGCGCTACTGGGGCGGAGACAACGACGAGTTCACCCTGGCGGGCCGCCGCCGCCGTGAACCCCAGGCACCCGTGCGGCATCTGAGCTGGTTCGAAGCGGATGCCTATGCCCGCTGGAGCGGTACTCGTCTCCCCACAGAAGCGGAATGGGAGCACGCTTATGGCGTACACGGCAGCGCCATGGAGCAGGCCCACCGGGTGCTGTGGCAGTGGACCTCCAGTGCCTACAGCCCATATCCCGGCTTCCTCCCGGTAGAGGGGGCCATCGGCGAATACAACGGCAAATTCATGAGTTCACAAATGGTGTTGCGGGGCAGCAGCTGGCTCACCCCTCCAGGCCACGAGCGCGACACTTACCGCAATTTCTTCCAGCCGGCGAGCCGCTGGATGGCCGCGGGCATCCGTTTAGCCCGATGAACATCACCCTGCTCAACCTTCACCCACCCCCGGCGGATCTGGCGCGCCTGGTCGACGAGGGTCTGCGGCGCAGCCCCCGCCAGTTACCAGCCTGGATGCTCTACGACGCCGAGGGATCACGGCTGTTCGCCGAGATCTGCCGGCAGCCGGAATACACCCTCACCCAACGGGAAATCACCCTGTTGGAGGACCATGCACCCGCTATCGCCGCCGCAACGGGACCCGGGCTGGTGGTGGAGTTCGGCATCGGCAACGCTCGCAAAGTGGATCCGCTGCTCACGGCCCTCGGCAGCAGCGTCTTCGCCGCCTTGGACATCAGCCTCAGCGCCCTGGAGGAGGCCCTTTCCGGTCTCGCCGCCCGGCACCCGAAGACCGCCATGGTGGGCATCTGCTGTGATCACACCCGCCTTCAACAGCTGCCGCCGCACCCCGCCCTAGAGAAACAACGGCGCATCGGCTTCTTCCCTGGCAGCTCCCTAGGCAACTTCACCCCGGAGGACGCCGTGCACTTCCTCCGCAATGCCCGGCAGCTGCTGGCTGGAGGCCCGCTGCTGCTGGGGTTGGATCAACCGCGAGAGCCAGCACTGATGGAAGCGGCCTACGACGATGCAGCCGGCGTGTCCGCCAGCTTCGCCCGCAATCTGCTGCAGCGACTCAATCGCGACCTCCAGGGCGATGCCGATCCCGCGCAGTTCCGCTACCAGGCCAGCTGGCAACCGCAGCAGCAGCGGATCGAAATGGCCCTGATCAGTAGGCGGGATCAGACCGTGCACCTGGCCGGCAACGCCTGGTTCTTCCGCAACGGCGAGGCCTGGATCACAGAACACAGCGTCAAGTATTCGCCGATGGCCGCAGCAGCCCTTGTGGCACGAGCTGGCTGGCGGATTGAGCGCCGCTGGGAGGATCTACACCAGCAGATCGCTCTGCATCTGCTTTTGCCGGCAGACTGAGCTCAAGAGCTCACGGCGGCATGAAAACAGACGAACGGCGTCAGGCGATCAAGCAGCAGCGCGAGCGGCTGATCAAGGAGCTGGAGGCGGTGTACTTGGCGGCCTTTGATCGCCTGGGGGAAATGGAAGGTGAAGTCGGCGAGGTCAAAGCGGCTCAACTCACCATGATGATTCTCAACTCCAAAACAGCCGCAATCGAGCCCCTGGAAAAAGAGATCGAAAAACCGGTGATCACCACCCCCGGCGAAGCATGAACAGCTGGCTGGAGCAGTTGGAGCGGGAGCTGGACGCAAGACTCTCCGCTTTTCTTCGCAACAACCCCGTCCAAGACAACCTGTTCAGCGAACAGCATCTGAGGGATCGAGCCGGAGCCCTGCAACGGCAACGTCAGCAACTGCAAAGCGAAGCGAAGCAGCAACGCCAGCAGCTGCTCCGGCTTGCCGACGACGTGCGGGGTTGGCGCAGCCGGGTTGACCGCGCCAAGGCAGCTGGAGCAGACGATCTAGCCAAGCGGGCCGAACAGCACCTCAGCAGCCTGATGAACCAGGGACGAGCCCTCTGGGCCGACCTGGAAGACCTGGGACGCCGCTTCAATGAGGTTGAACGGCAGCTGGATGAGCTTGTCCAGCAACGGCAAACGCCCAGCCCCTCAAGATTGGAGAAGGACTGGGCGTTGTTTGAAGCGGAGCAGGAGTTGGAACAGCTGCGCCGCGACGCTGGACTGACTTAACTCAGGCCTTGGGGGCGGGAGGCTCAAGGCTGACACCCTCGGGCGGAGGTGTGGGGTCGGGATCGGCGATCAACATGTGCTGAAGCACGATCTCCGGGCGTTCACTGTCGCGCCAGCGGATGCGATAGGCGGGCATCTTGGTGCCGCGGCTGGTGGTCTGCTCGACCGGCTCCATCACCCATCCCCTGCGGGAACGGCCCTGGGGATTCCGCTTGACCACTGCATCAGCGTGCTTGAAGCGAAACCCGACGCGTTCTCCACTCATGAGGATTGGACTATGCCACTCCCTTCATTATTCCACTGAGGGTGTGTCCTGCTTGCGAACCTCCGGTTTCAAAAGTGGGAACGCGATCACATCGCGGATCGATGGACTGTCTGTAAGGAGCATCACCAGTCGGTCAATACCGATGCCCAAACCTCCCGTGGGGGGCATGCCCACCTCCAGGGCCGTAACGAAATCCTCGTCCAGGCCCTGGGCTTCAAGGTCGCCAGCCGCCTTGCGCTCCTGCTGGGCCTCCAGTCGCTGACGTTGATCCACAGGATCCGTGAGTTCACTAAAGGCATTGGCGTGCTCGCGCCCGACGATGAACAACTCGAAGCGTTCCACCAGTCCGGGCTTGCTGCGATGGGGCCGGGCCAGGGGCGAAATCTCCACTGGGTAATCGGTCACGAAGGTCGGCTGAATCAGGGTCGTCTCCACCGCTTGCTCGAAGGCCTCGTTGAGCAGACGGCCCACCGAATCGGCCAGTTCAGGCGCATGCAAGCCCTGAGCAGTCATCGCCGCGGCCGCAGCCTCCCGACTTCTGAAACTCGTGAAATCAAGCCCCGTCGCCTCCTGCACGAGGTCGTGCATCGTGGCTCTGCGCCACGGAGGCGCGAGATCGATCTCGGTGCCCTGATACGTGATGGTGGTTGTCCCGCAGACCTCCTGACACACCGCGCTGACCATCTGCTCGGTGAGCTCCATCATCCCGATGTAATCGCTGTAGGCCTGATAGACCTCCACCGAGGTGAACTCGGGGTTGTGGCGGGTGCTGACCCCCTCATTGCGGAAGATCCGACCCAGCTCGTACACCCGCTCAAAGCCGCCCACCACCAAGCGCTTCAGGTGCAACTCCGTCGCAATCCTCAGGGTGAGGGGGAGGTCGAGGGCGTTGTGATGGGTCTCGAACGGCCGTGCGTCGGCACCACCGGGCTCGCTCTGCAAGACGGGGGTCTCGATCTCAAGAAAATCCCGCTGATCGAGCCAACGACGGATGCCACTCACCAGACGGGCCCTGCGCCGGAAGGTCTCACGGCTGTCAGGGGAGACGACCAGGTCGAGGTAGCGCTGGCGGTAGCGCTTCTCCACATCGGCCAGACCATGCCACTTATCCGGCAGCGGTTGCAGCGCCTTCGTGAGCATGCTCCAGTCGCTCACTTTCACCGACAGTTCTCCGCGGTCGGTCCGACGGAGGGTGCCAGTCACCCCCAGCCAGTCACCACTGTCCACCAGAGAGGTGATTTGTTTGAACCAACCCTCCTGCTGTGCCTCAAGACCCGCCTTCTCCAAAAACAACTGGATGGATCCCGTCTCATCGGCAAGGGTGAAAAAGGCCAGTTTTCCCATCACCCGGCGCGTCAGCACCCGTCCTGCCACGGAAACACTGACGTCCCGTTCTTCGCCCTTAGGCAGATCGGCATGGGTCTCCTGCAGCTCAGCCATGCGGTGGCTGGGGTTGAAGGTCAGGGCATAGGGCCCTTGCCCCAGCTCCTTTAATGCCCTCGCCTTTTCCAGACGGGTATCGCGCAGCTCAGACACAGCAGCAGATCAGTCGGGCGCCATCCTGCCCGGCCGCGGGTTGGTCAAACCGCTGCGGAGGCCTCGCCCATCCGCTGGGAGGCGTAACCGATGCCACGGACCGTGAGAATTAGCTCCGGATTACGGGGGTCAGGCTCCAGTTTTCCTCGCAGGCGAGCGACGTAAACATCAACCACCCGAAGGTCAGCAGCGCGACGTGGGGGATAGCCCCAAAGTTGTTCGAGGATCTCCGCCCGAGGAACCACATGGCCTGGATCACGGAACAACAACTCAAGCAGGCTGAACTCTGTGTATGTGAGGTTGATGCGCTCCGAACCACGGGTGACTTGACGTCGATTGGTGTCGACGACCAGATCGCCGAGACGAAGTACACCTTGCCCTGTGGGTAATTCGCGGCTTTCAACGACAGCGTTGCCCCGGCCCACACGGCGCAAAATTGTAGAAATACGCGCTTCTAATTCCTTAGGACTGAAGGGTTTGGGCAAATAATCATCGGCGCCTAAATCAAGACCAGCGACCCTCTCTGAGATCGCCTCAACAGCCGAAAGGAAGATGATCGGCACGCACGATTCAGCCCGAAGGCGACGACACACTGCAAAGCCATCCAGCTTGGGCAGCATCACATCGAGCACCACCAAGTCAGGAGACTCGTTGTGGAACATTTCCAGAGCCTGCTCACCGTCCTCGGCGCAGATGACGCGGTACCCAGACAACTGAAGGCGCATGACCAAAACGCGCCGAACAGCTGCCTCGTCATCGACGACGAGAATGGTCGCTTTCGGTTGTGAGGGCAGGTTGCCCGTCATCCGAATCAAACCCTTAACGAGCCGCAACCATACCTGTCAGGAGATGGAGATCGACGCAAACGCCCTGTCGCACAGGTGGTTTACTGATTCTCTTAAGAATTGGGGCCAGCCTCTGGCCAGCGTGAACGGGCGTAACTGTTCCATTCCGACGCGGCATCTGTTAGCGCCTGATCAGGGCTGACCTGGGCCAACATCGCCCGCTGCATCTGGGTGTAGATGATCTTCTGCAGGCGCTTGATGCCCGGCAACGCCGGCACTAACACACGGGCTCGATCCAGGGTGCTTGCAGATAACAGTCGGGCCTGTCGAATCTGACGTTCCAAAGCTGAAGCCGGCACCTCCTGCTCCAACTCCGCACGCACCAGGGCCAAAGCATCAAGCGACGACGGCAACACCCGGGCCTCGGCCGCAAAGCGCGCCTGTTGATCTGCATTGGTCAGAAACAACGCCAAGTCCACGGCGTCCTGAGCACGCTGGCTCTGACGCGGGACAGCCAACGTCATCAAGGCCACATTGGCGGTGCCATCAACACCGGTCACCGGGGGATGGGGTTCCGTCACCGCCGCCACCCGTGGGGCGTTGGTCTGGATGCTGCGCAAAAACTCCGCCCCCGTGGCCGCAAGCGCCAGATCGCCGCTCTGGAACAACTCGATCGCCCGACGCTGGCCTTGACTCACCACCTCCCGCGGCAACAGCCCCTCCTTATAAAGATCACTCCAGAAGCGGAAGGCCCGGCGACCCGCTGGGCTGTCAAAGGCGGCCCGGCGTTTGGAATCGAGCAGAGTCACCCCCATCTGCACAAGGGTTTCCAGGAGCTCCGCCGAGTCATCCGGAACGGTGGTGAGGAACAGGCCGTAACGGCCCGTGCGCTGCCGGATGCGACGCGCAAAAGCCGGCACCTGATCCCAGCGGGTCGGCGGTGCAGCGATCCCGGCTTGATCCAACAACGCACGGTTCACCAGACTCAACCGAACGGTCAGGTACCAAGGCACCGCGATCTGCCCGGCATCGGGATCGCTGCAGGCCTCCCATACCGCCGGCAGATAACGGCCAGCAGCGTCAGCCGGCAGAAGGGGGGTCAAGTCCGCCAGCCCCCCCTTGCTGGCCAGATTGGCCGCGAACGGCGGATTGAGGTTCACCACATCCGGGGCCGTTCGTGCAAACACCGCCGCCAGCAACTTGCGTTCCACCGACCCCCACGGCAGATCGGTCCAACGCACAGGAGCGTCGGGATGAAGACGGGTCCATGCCCCGAGAACATCCGCAAAGTAGGGATTGAACTTCGGTGCCAACTGCAGGGTCCACAACTCCAAGTCCCTTGCCTGCGGCTTGCGTCGCCCACAGGCCGAGAGCCCTAGGGCCGCCGCCCCCAGCAGTAAATCCCGACGCGTCAGCCTCATGAGGGAACCCTCCTGCGCCAGAGCAGCAACTGCAACGACACCAACACTGGCGCCAGTAAACCCGTTACCAAGGCCTGACACCACAAGGTCTGCAAACCCCAGCTCTGGGTGAGGGGATCCAAGACTCCGCCCTGACGCAGCCAGAGCTGCAGGATCAACGACAGACCGAGACCCACCGAACCGAGCCAGGCCAACAACCCCAGATTCAGGCTGCGTTGAATCGGTGCCGCACGCCGCCCCAGACGTCCCCACCACCAGCCCAACAGCAGCAGAGCCGGCACCTGACTCAAACCGCCGAGGTTGAGACCATCCAGCACCAGCCCCAGAGCCACACCAGCCAACGCCCCCGATACAGGACCGTCCACGAGAGCCCAAGGCAACAGCCAAAGCACAGCCCAGGCGGGACCAACACCATCGATGGCCAACCAGGCCGGCGATGCCAAGGCCAGCAACGGCACCAGCAGAGCCGAAGCCACACAGATCGGTTGGCGGTGCAGACGACTCATCTCAACAGCTCATCTCAACGGGTCTGCACCTGCACCCAGTCGATCGCCTCCGGTGCTGCGATCAACTGAACAACCGCTGTGGGTGCGGGAACAGCCTGCTCATCCACCGACTGAATCACCCCCACAGGCACATTGGGGGGCAACAGGGTGCTGGCTGGCGAGGTAGCCACCAGATCCCCAGGCCGCACATCCGGGTCCTTGTCGATGAAGCGCAGCGACAGGCGGCTGCTGCCGCGACCCACCAGCAGCCCATGGCGACGGCTGCGGGGCAGCCAGACACCGATCTCGTGGCCTGGCGCGGTGAGCAACTTCACCCGCGCCGTAGCGGGGGTGACGCTGGCGATGCGTCCCACCAAGCCGCCAGGCCCCAGAACAGCGTCGCCCTGGCCCAGGCCCTGGAGCGAACCTTTGCCCAGCTCCAGTTGCTGCCACCATCCCCGCGGCGAACGGGAGATGACGGCGGCAGGCACCTCTCCCTCTGCCGCTCCCTGTTGCTGAAGCTCCAGCAGACCCCGCAAGCGACGGTTGTCGTCTTCTAAAAGCTGCAGGCGGGAGCGGTCCTCCAGATCCACAGCAGCCGTGACCCATTCCCGCTGGGCAGACCCAGGCCAAAAGGGACGGCTAACCAAGGCATAGGCGTCGCTGAAACCAGCGCCCTTGCTCAGACGCACCAGCAACAAGGCCACCACCAGGAGAAACCAGGGGGTGAGTTGCCCCAATCCACGCCAGCGGCTCTTGCCGGGACGGAGCGTTGGGGCCATAGCTTCAGGCGCCTGCGGCGGAGCGGACGAATTCCGGGGTATCGACCACCCGCTGAAGGCGCTTCCAGTCCTCCAGCACCTGGCCGCAACCGTTCACCACACAGAGCAGCGGGTCTTCGGCGATGTGGACAAAGATGCCGGTCTCGTGGCTGATCAGATCGCTGATGCCCCGCACTAACGCGCCGCCTCCGGCAAGCATGATGCCGCGGTCCACGATGTCGGCCGCGAGCTCGGGAGGGGTGCGCTCCAGCGTGCGCTTCACCGCTTCAACGATCACGTTGAGAGGTTCTGCAATCGCTTCACGCAGATCACCAGCCTTGAGGTTGATCGTGCGGGGAAGCCCAGAGAGCAAGTGCAGGCCCCTCACATCCATGGACTGCTGATCGAATTCATCGTCGGGGAAAGCAGAGCCGATGCGGATCTTGATGTCCTCGGCCGTGCGTTCACCCACCACCATGTTGTGCACCTTTTTCAGATAGACGCCGATCGCGTCGCTGATCTCGTCGCCCGCGACGCGCACAGATTCACTCAACACTGTTCCGCCAAGGCTCAACACCGCCACCTCGGTGGTGCCGCCCCCGATGTCGACGATCATCGTGCCGACAGGCTCGGTGACCGGAAGGCCCGCGCCAATCGCCGCCGCCACTGGCTCGTCAATCAAGTGCACCTCGCGGGCACCAGCCATCCCGGCTTCCCGCACGGCACGACGCTCAACGCCTGTCACTCCACTGGGAATGCCCACCACCAGACGGGGGGCCAAGATGCCGCGCCCCTCGTTGCCTTTGGTGATGAAGGTTTTGAGCATCTGCTCAGCGGCATCGAAATCCGCAATCACCCCGTCGCGCAGCGGACGGACTGCCCGGATGTTTCCGGGGGTACGCCCAAGCATCAATTTGGCTTCATCGCCCACCGCCAGGGTGGCGCCACGCTCCAGGTCTAGAGCCACCACGGAAGGCTCCTGCAGCACAATGCCGCGACCAGAGACATAGATAAGAGTGTTGGCCGTGCCGAGGTCGATGCCGATGTCACGCGACAGCTGGAAACGACGAAAGAACACAGACACCGCAGTCAAGACCGCCGGATCATAGGGGCGTTCTTCACAGTTGCCTGTTACACCCGGCGGCCTTGGTGGAACTCCTTAAAAGCAGTCACCCAACCGGTGCCGCATCATGAATCCAAATTCAGGAGATTATTTGTCTATGGGCGTCAATTCCGTCACTCTCGTCGGCCGTGCCGGCCGCGATCCCGAAGTGCGCTACTTCGAATCCGGAAGCATGGTGGCCAACCTCACCATGGCGGTGAACCGTCGCAGCCGCGACGACGAACCCGACTGGTTCAACCTTGAGATCTGGGGCAAGCAGGCCCAGGTCGCCGCGGATTACGTGAAGAAGGGATCCCTACTCGGCATCATCGGCAGCTTCAAGCTGGATCGCTGGACCGACCGTGCCAGCGGGGAAGAGCGCAGCAAGCCGGTGGTTCGCGTGGATCGGCTGGAACTGCTGGGCTCCAAACGCGACAACCAGGAAGCAAGCGGCAGCTTTGCTGGCCAGGCCTCCGATGAGGACATTCCCTTCTGAGCCTTCTGAGGAAGGGCCCAGCGCCGGTGCTCAGTCAGGCGACTGACGCCGGCGCCAGATGCGCAGTCCCAACCAGATCGAGCCCGCCAAAACAGCCACCACCAGCAGCACCTTCACCGCCTTGGACACCGGGTCAATCCACAGCTCGACGTTGCTGTAGCCCTCTCCCAACACAATCCCGGCCACGGTGAGCAGGGCCGTCCAGATCAAACTGCCGGCCGTGGTCCAGAGCAGGAACGGCGCCATCGGCATCATTTCAATTCCCGCTGGCACCGAGATCAGTGTGCGAATCCCCGGCACAAGACGTCCCCAGAACACCAGGGCTGTGCCGTAACGGCTGAACCAGCGGCGGCTGCGGGCGAGCTCATCAGCGCTAATACCAATCCAGCGTCCGTGGCGCTGCAACCAGGCTTCGATGCGTTCCTCGTTGATCAAGCGTCCGATCCCATACCAGGGCAGGGCACCGAGAACCGTGCCCAACAAACCGGCCAGCACCACCGGCACCAGATCCAGCTGACCCTGCTGCACATAAAAGCCCCCGAGGGGCATGATCAGTTCGGACGGAATCGGCGGGAACAGATTCTCGAGAAACATCGCCGCGAAAATCGCGATGTAACCCAGCCACTGATTCGCCTCCACCGCCTGGCCGATCAACTCCGGCAGTTGTGTAATCAAATCAGAAAGCCCCATGAATACTGCGCTTGATGGCATAAGTCTTCCATGAAGCATGCACAAATTGTTCAACCGAGCTATATCGCTTGGACTAGCGACCCACATCAAGCATACAAAAACTTGACAATTCAGAGCCGTGCAAGCTATGAGATAGACTTTATAAATTTTAAACAGGAACAGCTGTGAAATATATTTTTTTGATAAGCCCGAACAATTCTGGAACGACAATAGCGAGCCAATTCATAACTTCAAAATTAGAAAAATGCTATCTACCACCAAAAGGCAATCATGAAGGATTGAAATTTAAAAAGATCTGGAGAACAGTCAACAAAGCAAAAAAATGGAATCCAGATGTGCCCATCAACTATGAACTCGCAAAAGAGATTTGGGAGAAACGTGCATTGAAAAGCCAATGCACCAGCTTTTTTGAGGCGAGTCCACCAAATCTATGCCATTTAGAGCAAATTATAAGGGAATTCAATAATTGCACAATTATTTTCTGGATATCCAATCCATACTTATATATAGGCTCATGCGTGAATCGATATGGCAAAAAAGAATTTCATAATGCAGTAAGCAATGCAACCAATAGGTGGATCAAAAGAGCAACAATTCAAAGGCAAAATCATTTCATTTTACCAAAAGCCTCCCAACTCAATTACGAAGATTTCTGCAAAGAACCAGATGAATATCTGAAAAAGAAGATAGGAAGCATATTAGAACTGCAAGAACGTCCTGGCCGCATAACAGGCAAAAAGACAACCAAAATACCCACCGTCATGAATATGACACCAAAATCTTTAGCTTTTCTAGGCAAATCCGGGCTATCCATTATCAATCAAAAACTCCAGGAAAATGAAGAAATCATCGATTATTTCAATTACCAAATAGTTAGCTCAAGCGAAGCCAACTCAATTCTTGAATCCAATCGATATCAAGCAGAAGCAGGAGCCCAAGACAGATTAGAATATGAAGAAAATGCTATGAAAAGGAATGCAAAAAATCTAATAAATTCAGTTCATTAGATACTTAAATCATCAAACATCTTGAACTCAACTCTCTCGAATTGGGGGACTATACTGTCCACAAACACCTATAAAAAGGCTGAACAGTAGTAAATTATCCAACATACTGATAAAAAGAAAATACAATTAGCCACACATCAAACAGTACCCGATCAATGAAACCATTTGCAAAAGCAGGCTAATACCAGCCCAGCCTGCTTTTTACTTAAACAAGAAAATCAATAGCGGTAGTGGTCGGGCTTGTAAGGGCCTTCCACAGGCACATTGATGTAATCAGCCTGATCCTTGCTGAGCTCGGTGAGCTTGGCGCCGATGCGGCCGAGGTGAAGACGGGCCACCATCTCATCGAGGTGCTTGGGCAGCACATACACCTCTTTGCCGTACTCGTTGCCCTTGGTGAACAGTTCGATCTGAGCCAGCACCTGGTTGGTGAACGAGTTGCTCATCACGAAGCTGGGGTGACCAGTGGCGCAACCCAGGTTCACCAAGCGGCCTTCAGCCAAGAGAATGATCTTGTTACCACTGGGCAAGGTGATGTGGTCGACCTGCGGCTTGATGTTCTCCCACTCGTACGCCTTGAGGGAAGCGACATCGATCTCATTGTCGAAGTGACCGATGTTGCAGACGATGGCCTCGTCCTTCATCTTCACCAGGTGCTCGTTGCGGATCACCTGGTAGTTGCCGGTGGCGGTGACGAAGATATCCATCTCATCGACAACGTCTTCCAGACGGACAACGCGGTAGCCCTCCATAGCGGCCTGCAGGGCGCAGATCGGATCCACTTCCGCAATGCAGACGGTGGCACCAAGGCCACGCAGGGACTGGGCCGAACCCTTGCCCACATCTCCGTAGCCAACCACCAGGGCCTGCTTGCCCGCCACCATCACGTCGGTGGCACGCTTGATGCTGTCCACCAGCGACTCGCGGCAGCCGTAGAGGTTGTCGAACTTGCTCTTGGTGACCGAGTCGTTGACGTTGATGGCGGGGAAAGGAAGTTCACCGCTTTTCTGCATCTTGTAAAGACGCGCCACACCCGTGGTGGTCTCCTCGGTCACACCCTGGATTTGGGCCTTGGTGCGGGAATAGAAGCTGGAATCCTGCGCCAGCTTCTTTTTGATGGAAGCGAACAGGAAGGTCTCCTCTTCGTTGCCGGGATTGTCCAGAACAGTGATGTCCTGCTCTGCCTTGCTGCCCAACATCACCAGACCGGTGGCATCGCCGCCGTCGTCCAAGATCATGTTGGGAGAACGGCCGTCACCCCAATCGAGGATGCGGTGGGTGTAGTCCCAGTACTCCTCAAGGGTCTCGCCTTTAACGGCGAAGACAGGAATTCCGCTAGCAGCGATGGCCGCAGCAGCGTGATCCTGCGTGGAGAAAATGTTGCAGGAGGCCCAGCGCACCTCAGCCCCGAGCTCCACCAGGGTTTCGATCAGAACGGCGGTCTGAATCGTCATGTGCAGGGAGCCGGCGATGCGGGCACCCTTGAGAGGCTTCTCGCTGCCGTACTTCTGCCGCAACGCCATCAGACCAGGCATCTCGGTCTCGGCGATGTCGAGTTCCTTGCGGCCAAAATCGGCTTGATTGATGTCGGCGATGACGCAATCAACGCCGAGCTTCAGCTCAGCCGGGGACGTGGGCGCTGCCACCATGGTTCTAATGCTCCCTAAAGCAAACGTGGAGTTGAATCTCTGCAGAGACGCCGAGGCTTCGGGCTCGCTTGAATCGGACTCTACAGGGCATGTCTGGGTCCTTGAGACCCTTGAGACGACCCGGGCCCTGGGCCGAACCCTTGCTCGCGAGCTTCCAAGCGGCGCGATCCTGCTGCTGAGCGGCCCTCTGGGGGCGGGCAAAACATCACTCGTGCAGGGTCTGGCCGAGGGCCTGGCGATCACCGAACCGATTACCAGCCCCACCTTTGCCTTGGCGCAGCATTACCCCCAGGGAACCCCGCAACTGGTGCACCTCGATCTCTATCGCCTGGAGCACCCGGCCTCCGCCGATGAACTGTTTCTGCAAGAGGAAGAGGAAGCCCGCGCGGCCGGAGCGCTGATGGCGGTGGAATGGCCGGAACGGCTGGGGCTCGACCTCCCAGAAGCCTGGTGCTTGGAGCTCAGCCATCGGGAGGATGGGCGACTGGCTCAGCTCACCCTCCCCAGAAAAACCTCCACCTGAGCTTGCGTGGGCTGCGGATCAATACCTCCAGCACCACCACAAACCAACGCGCCACAGGCGGCTGCAAAGCGAATGCGCTCATGGGGCGGAGCAGCCCAGCGGTGCAACAGTCCGGCTGTGAAGGCATCGCCGGCACCAGTGGTATCCACGACGGTGGGGGGCTTGAAGGCTTCCTGCTCACCGGTCTGCGCCGAAAGGCACCAACGCACGGGTGCCGCTCCATCGGTGACCACCACATCCGGCCGCTGGGGCAAGGCCTGCCGGATCGCACCGGGATCGGCGCTGTTGAACAACCAGAGCGCTTCCTCCCGCGCCAACTTGATCAGAGCCGCCTGGTCCAGCAGGGGTTGCATCGTCGCCTGTGCCGCTGCAGACGGTCCGGCCGCAGGATCAGAGGTGGCATCCCAAAACGTGGGGCGCCAATTCACATCGAGGGCAATCGCCGTTCCTTGCCTACGAGCCTGGCGCACGGCTGACAACAAAGCCGAAGCCGACGTTGGTGCTGCCAATGGAAGGGAGCCAATCAGCAACCATCGGGCTGGGGGCAGCGACAACGGCTCCAGAGCCTGATCGGCGAAACCAGCGCCGTCGTCACCTGCAAAGCCCTGAAACTGCCGTTCACCATCCGAGGAACGGCGGACCAGCACGATGCGGCTGGGACGCTCCGCATCCCGCTGCAGCAGCGTGGTCTCCACACCACGCTCGGCAAACAAGCTGACAAACGCCTCACCAATGGCGTCCTGCCCCAATCGACCGGCAAAGGCCACTGGTGTGCCCAAGCGGGCCAAGCCACAGGCCACGTTCGCTGGCGCACCGCCCAGACGATCGTCCACCGGCAAGTCCACCGCCGGATTACCGCCGGGCGGACCGAGCCGATCGATCAGAGCCTCACCAAGACAGACGACAACGGGATCAAGCGCCATCCGACCGGATAAGGACCTTCCCTAAGAATGTGCAGAACTGCCCAACCTGCCAAGCAGCGCCTCAATAATCCGGGCATTGGCGGCCGGAAAGGCGTAACTGCCGAGGTCATTTGGCCGCACCCAACGCACCTGTTGGCTAGCCAGGGGCTGAGGCTCCCCCGTCTGCCAATCGCAGAGATGCACCACGAAGCGCAGCTTCTTATGGCTGTAGGCGTGATCCACCGTGATCAACTCCTCGCCGACCGTCACCGCAATGCCGAGTTCCTCCTTCAGCTCGCGGGCGATGCAGGTTTCAATCGTTTCCCCCACCTCTTGTTTGCCGCCGGGGAACTCCCACATCCCCCCCAGCAGGCCTTCCTCCAACCGCTGGTCGATCAACACCTCTCCTGCCGCGTTGAGCACAACCCCCACACCGATCACCTGAAAGGGAAGAGGCTTGGGGGCGTCGGTCACGGGCCAGCGGCAGGGATCGCCGGAAGCGTAGGCAGCACAGTGCGGTTGCCAGGGACAAGCCCCACAGGACGGCGTCCGCGGCGTGCAGACCGTGGCACCCAGATCCATCAACGCCTGATTGACATCCCGGGGGCGCAACGGATCAAGCAGGGCCTCGCTCCAGCTCCAGAACAGGGCCTGATCCCGGGCGGGCGGCCGCAGATGGGCCGTCAACCGGCCCAGCACCCGTTTGACGTTGCCATCCAGGATCGGCAGCGAGGCATTGAAAGCACTCGAAAGAATGCTGCCGGCGGTGGTGCGACCGACCCCCGGCAACGCCATCCAGCCCTCCAACGTGCGGGGCCAAGGCCGATCCACCAACATTTGGGCCGCCTCATGCAATCGGCGGGCCCGCGAGTAGTACCCAAGCCCCTGCCACTGCAACCGCACATGTTCCAGAGACGCCGTGGCAAGGGCTTCAACCGTGGGAAACGCCAGCATCCAACGCTCCCAATAGGGGAGCGCCACGGCCAACTGGGTCTGCTGCAGCATCACCTCGGCGATCCAGATGCCGTAGGGGTCGAGGTCCTGCTCTGGAGCAGGTCGGCCACCACCTGGCAACAGCTTCCATGGGATACCGTCGCGGCCATGACGGTCCCACCAAGTCAGCAAGGCTGTCGACAGGTCCGCAGCATCGGCCTCAATCAGCGCGCCCATGAGTTCGCGATTCGCGTCAAAACGCCGACATCCATCGCCGACATTCCTACGTTCAGCAGATCCCAGCTGTCCACTGCCCACCATGGCCATGCGATCAGCCACGAAAGCAGCGCTGCTCGTCGTCAGCGGTGTGGTGCTGGGCCTCAGCGGATGCGGGACAAAGCCAACCAAGCAGTTTCTCTCGATCCAGACCAGCCGGATCGAGAACGCGACGTTCTTCCCCGCGATCGAAGCGATCAGCCCGCTGGAATCCACGAGCAATGTGGCGGTCAAGCCTCAAATTGATGGCACCGTGGTGCAGATCCTCGCCACCGCTGGCCAACCCGTCAAAGCGGGCCAGGTGATCCTGGTGCTCGACAACGTTCAACAGAGTGCCGCTCTGGATGCGGCCCGCAGCGAAGCCCGCAAGGACATCCTCAATGCTGAACGCTACGAGTATCTCTACAAGCAAGGTGCCGTCTCAGCGAAGGAGCGGGATCGCTATGCCAACGAAGCGGTGAAGGCTGAGGACGAAGCCCGCTCGGATGCTGCGGAACTGGGCTACAAGTTCGTCCGCGCGCCAATCGACGGTGTGATCGGCGATCTGGATTCGGTGAAGCTCGGCGATTACGTCAAAACCGGGGACACGATCACCGGCATCGTCGACAACTCCACCCTGTGGACGCTGATGGAAATTCCCGCCTCCGAGGCTTCAGCAGTGAAGGTGGGCCAAACGGTGAAGCTGGTCTCCCAGACCACACCAGCGGTGAGTGGTGAAGGCAAGGTCACCTTCGTATCGCCTTACTACGGCATCAGCGGCAGCAACAACGCCCCGAACACCCTGATGGTGAAAGCGGAGTTCCCCAACCTCACCGGACAGCTCAAAACCGGCCAGTTCGTGGCCTCCGAAATCATCACTGGAAACCAATCCAGCCTGGCGGTGCCGGTGCAGGCCGTGATGATGCAGGCCCAGCAACCCTTCGTCTACAAGGTTGTTCCCCTGAACAAGGCACTGCCCAAGATCAAAGCCTCAGCCAATGCCTCGGAGCAAGTGGTGAAAAAGCTGGAACGGCTGCCGGCCGACACTCCGATCGTGGTGCAGACCAAGGTGCAGCTCGGCGATTTGCAGGACAACGCCTACCCCGTGAAGGCCGGCCTGAACGCTGGTGATCAGGTAGCCATCAGCAACACCAGCCGCCTGCGCAGTGGCATGCCGGTGCAGGTGAAGAGCGGAGCCAACTGAAGCGATGTCTTTCTCCGACAACTTCATCAAGAAGCCTGTTCTCACCACGGTCTGCAGCATCCTGATCGTGCTGGTGGGGCTGATTGCGATCCCCACGCTGCCGATCGCCAACCTGCCCAACATCGCCGATCCGCTGATCCAGGTGAGCGCGACATATGCCGGTGCCAACGCCGAGGTCACCGAGCAAGCGGTGACCAACCCGATCGAGCAACAGATCAATGGGGTGCCCGGGGTGGCTTACATCGCCTCCACCAGCGACATGACGGGCTCCAGCTCGATCAACGTCTACTTCGATCAGACGACCGATATCGATATCGACCAGGTGAACGTGCAGAACCGGGTCTCCCTGGCGTCGCCGCAACTGCCGGAGCAGGTCTCGGCCACCGGGGTCTCGGTGAAGCAGAGCAACCCCTCGATTCTGCTGGCCTACGAGATCAGTTCATCGGAGGGCCAGTACGACGCGGCCTACCTCAATGGCCTGGTCTACGAACAGCTCTATTACCCCCTCTCGCGCGTTGAAGGCGTGGCCACGGTGAGCGTGATTGGTGGAGCCAACCCCGCCTTCTGGCTGTTCGTCGATCCCGACAAACTCGCCGCCAACCAGCTCACCGCAGAGGAGGTTCTCAATGCTGTGGGGTCCCAGAACAGCTTGGCGGTGGGGGGGCTGGTGGGA
>NZ_VTLA01000012.1:0-48290 GCF_020514205.1 Synechococcus sp. MU1625 | reverse complement strand
CAGAAGATCCCGAATTTGAGACCTTCTACACCAAGAACATCCTTCTGAATGAAGGTCTGCGTGCCTGGATGGCACCGGCTGACCAGCCGCACGAAAACTTCGTCTTCCCTGAAGAGGTTCTGCCCCGCGGCAACGCCCTCTGATCGCAAGAAGATTGTTTCCATCAACCGCCCAACAGGGCGGTTTTTTTTGGTTTATTGGTCGTCTTGAGTGGCAGTCAAACGAAGAGTGATGTCGACGCTGTCCTGTTGGGCCAGCAGTGCAAGCATCAGCGCATGGATAAGAAGAATGATCCCAACCAGTTCCAGTGCTTCTTCGAGGCCTGTGATGGCGCCATACCAGGGGCTATGCAGGCGGATCAGACTCGATCGAACAGCAAAGCTGCCGATCATCTCCATGCCAATGGCTCCGCCCACATAGACGGCGCCTGAACGCAGCAACCCTGTTGCCGTTGCTCTGGGGATCGACCCGAGAAAGCTTCGAAATGTCCAGAGCATGATGAGGGCGAGGGCGGCGTAGGGCACCACCCAGGTGGATGCCAGGGCGGGGTGCACCTGGTGTCGTAGCCCTGGAATGATCAGGATCTCGTGAATCTGCAGTGCTTCATCGAGCGCCAGAAAGATGAAAATCTTCGACAGCAAACGCCAGTCATCTGCTGCGTCGGGGTTGCTGTTGTGACCCAGTCGCTGCATCAACAGTGCTGATATCAGCAACAGCGAGCTGCTGAACAGGGTGGGCAGGTTGAGCTCCCGGTCCATGTTGAGGCTGTCGAGCCAATGCTTCTCGGCCCCGAAGCCATAAATGCCCACTTGAACGACGCAGTGGGCCACCAGAAACCCTGCGGTGATGGCCAGCAGCAGGTTGCGAACAGACCTGGGAGTGAGGGGCATGATCCCTTCTTGGCTGTGGTCTGCTGCTTTGGATTGCTGAGTCACGATTGGATGGTGCGGAGGACGAACAACGGCCCCGCTCTTCGGTTCTAAACCTCTGCTTAACCTGCGCTTCGCGCAAGAGACGGGTTGGTGGCAGTGATCTACACACGGGGTCGCGGCCTCAAGACCGCTCTTACCAGATTGTTTGTGGTGATTGCGGCAGCGTCTCTACTGACGGTGGTGGTGCAACTGGTGAGCACTGCGTCTGGCGGATCTTCCCTGGATCTCGGTTGGGGTGTCTTAGCGGGGGTGACTACGGCCATGGCGATCTGGGCTGCCCGCTCCAAGTGGTTACTGCGGTTGCTGTCGGTTGCCGATCCCTTGGCTCATCAAGGGCGTTCCCGCGCGGTCTGGGGGCTCCTGGCTCTTGTGGTTTTGCTTGTGGTGGCGCTGAAGACCGGCTCGGCGGATCGTGATGCCTACAAAAATCTGGTGTTTGGCGAAGGGGGGCTGGTCGAGTGGAGCCAAGTGCTTGTCCTGGTGCTCGCCACCCGAGCGGCCTGGCTGATCGGCACTGATTTGAATGCACGTCTGGAGGAACGCCGACCCGGGCACCTGTTCCAGATCGGTGCCGGATGCCTGGCCCTGGTCTTGATGGAGGAACTCGCCTGGGGTCAGGTGATCTTCAGTTGGCGGACTCCGCCCTTGTTGAACGAAATCAATGCCCAGAACGAGACGACCCTGCACAACATCGGTTGGTTTCAGGATCGACTGGATGTCGGCACGTTCTTCGCGACCCTTGGGGTTTTGGCTGTTGTGGTTTTGGCGCCTCGCTGGATGCGAGCTCTAACCAAACAGTGTTCGGAGCCGATGGCGGCCGTGGCCAGGGCCCTCACCCCCGCTTCCTACAGCTGGCCGTTGTTCCTGGCGGTTTCTGCACTGGCGTTCTTCATTGCCACGCGGACCTTTTCCGACGTGATCCTCAACCGGGATCAGGAGTGGGGTGAGCTGGTGCTGTACGCGTCGATCTATCTCTTGCTGCTGCGGACGCGGGTGCTGCTTGGCCCCGTGCAGGACGCTCCGTAACCTGCCCAAAATCCATCCAGGACGGCTGCATGCGTCGACCCAGCGGCATTGATGCGCCTTCCACGACACGGTGGCCACGCAACGTGTTCGCGATGGCGGGCCTGTTTGCCCTGATCTGCTTTGCGTTGCAGGCCTGGAGGCTCTTCAGCCTCAGCGCGACCTATGACCAAGCCCTGTTTCTGCAGGAACTCTGGGCCACCGCTCAGGGGCGACCTTTTGAAAGCAGCCTTTCATCCGTGTTGTCCGGAGCGGTGGTGGTCGGCGATGGCCTTCCGTCCATCGATTACTTGCACTTGGGGCAGCACGCCAACGTCCTCACCGTGCTCATGGCCCCCCTGGTGGCTGTGTTCGGAATGTGGGCGCTTCCTTTGCTTCAGGTGGGGCTTCTCGCCGCTGCGGGGCTCGTGTTGTGGAGATTGGCCGACTCGCGACTGCCGCGCCCCTTGGCGGAGCGGATCACGCTGGCTTACTTCCTCAGTGGCGCGGTGATTGGTCCGGCCCTCGAGAACTTTCACGATCTGGTTTGGTTGCCTTTGTTGGCGTTCCTGGTGGTGGGAGGCCTGCTCGATGGCTGCCGTTGGCGGGTGTGGCTGTTTGGTGCCTTGTTGCTGTTGGTGCGAGAAGACAGTGGTTTGTTGCTGTTTTCACTCGGGCTTTGGGCCTTGGTCCGTCGTCCCGGTCAACGCATCACCGGCGCCCTGCTGATGCTCGTTTCCTTTGCGTGGGTTGTGTTGGTCACCGGATGGATTCAACCGATGGTGGACTCCTCCTTGTCGGATCGCTTTCTGAAGGAGAAGTTCGGCCATCTGGTGGACGATCCGTCGGGGGGAACCGTTGCTGTGCTTTGGGCGATGCTGCGCCAGCCCCTGGCCTTGCTGGACGCCTTGGTGTCGCCGCCGGGAGCAACCCTCGGCTTTGTGCTGGCGTTGAGCCTGCCGCTCGTGTTGGTGCCCCTGCTCTCGGTGGATGCGGCTTTGCTGATGTTGGCTCCGTTGCTGATTGCGTTGCTCTCCCAGGGGCGATCGGCGTTGTCGGTGACGCTGCGCTACGTGCTTGCCCTGGTACCCGGGCTCTATCTCGGTGCTGTGCTCTGGTGGCAACGGCATCCGGAGGTCTGGTCGAAGTTGTGGCTGCGTCGCTGTTGGACCGGGGCCCTGTCCCTTGGCCTTGTGCTCACGCTGGTGGCTAACCCGCATCGCACCTTTTCGGCCGTGATCCCCGACAGTTTTTCCCCTTGGGCCTATGTGTCACCGCAGCAAATGCTGGACCGCCGCGAGGCGGCTTCACAGGCTGTGGCTCTGATTCCAGCTAATGCCAGCGTTTCTGCGGATACGCCTGTGCTGCCGTTGTTGGCACAGCGGGAGGCGGTGATTCGTTTCCCTCGGCATGTTCACTACCGCGATCGCCAGGGACGCGTTCAACCGGTGGACTGGGTTGTCGCCCTGCCCGGTTACTACACGCCGTTGGCTGAGGTGTTCAAGGGTTCGCGCAACAAACAGCAGCGCATTAAGCGGGAACTGCGGCAGCTCAAGGAGACGGGTGACTATCGCTTGGTGCATTGCCATGGCGGGGCTGTTGTTTTGCAGCGGCAGGGGCTCGACACAGCTCCAGGCCCGATGGCCAGCTCCGACAGGTCCAGTTCCTGTCCCTGGCTTGAGTAAGCAAGCTTTTTTGAACCTTTCGGCTCGATCCCCAGCCCGGGTCACTGGGATTGAGCAGCAGCACGTTCCAGGCCGCAGCGTCGTGGGGCATGCTCTGCTTTTTCTTGGGGAAGCTGATGGTGGTGCGCTGGCTGAGCTGCGGTACCAGATAGCTGGTTGTGAGCACCGCGTCCTCTTGTTGGATCAGGACCTTGGCCTCGTGAACGGCCTGCAGCTGGGGCAGTCGGGCCAGGTAGGGCCCGGTGAAGAACCAGGGCTTGGCCAGCACGAGCCAGCAGGCCACAGCCCAGCACAGCATCCAGGGAAACGTCCGCTGGGGTTGGTGTTGCTGCTGCAGACCATCGATGCAGGCCGCCACGGCCACCACCGCAAGGGGCAGGCTGTAGTGATGCACCAGAGTCCGATAGCTGGCGGCCGCAGAGAGCAGATTCACCAGCACCAAGGGCAGCCCGATCAGCAATGTGCTGACGGAGCCCCGACGCCACAGCCAGATGCAGGGCAGGCAGAGCAGCAGCAGGTATTCCGCACCACCGCTCCAATCGAGGCCACTGAGAACGGTGGTTGGATCGCCACCTAAATGGCTGAACATGCGTGATGCGGCTTTGGGCCCTTCGCCGTTCCGCAGCAGTGGATAGAGCCAACGGCTGAGGATGAGCAGCCATCCAATGCTTAGGCCGCCCGCCGCAAGGCTCCAGCGCCAACGCCGGCGCCAGGCAAGATCGATGGCCATGCCGGATGTGATCAGCACAAGGCCATCGCGGCAGCCGAGCAGCAGCAGCAGCAGTGCCAACCAGAGCCGGGGGCGGCCTTCGCGTTCGGCCCAGAGCGCCAGAGCAAAGGCGGGCATCACCCAGGTTTCGGGATGGAAATCAAACAAAGCGGCGTTGAACACCACCGGCTGCAACCACCAGAGGCTGCAAGCCAGCCAGCAGCGTCGTCGCGATAACCCAGCCTGTTCCGCCAGCCACCAGATCGGCAGCGCTGTGAAGCTCAGGGCCAGGGCCTGACTGCCCAAGAGCCAATGCAGGCTGGGCAACATCCGATAGGCCCCCCCGGCCAAATACAGCATCCAAGCTCCGTGGTCGGCCAGCACATGCACCTGCTCCATCGAGGAAATCGGTGCGGCTCCAGATCCGATCAGCCAGGCCCATTGGTCGAACAGTCCGAGGTCGTACGCATTGCTTTGGAGCAGGCCATGCCGCGCCGCCGCAACACCCCAGAGCAGCAGGCCCAGGCCTGCACTCAAGACCACCAGCAACTGGGGGCAGCTAGGGGGGAGCGATGGTTGGGATTTAGCCCTGGGGGTGGAGCTCATCAATCGGAATCAGGTAGGTCTGGCTGCGCGGGTCCACCCAGGCGCCAGGGCTTGCATCCACCATCTCCCGCAGAATTCGTTGCCGCTGCTCCGGCATCGGCCGGTAGGTCTTGTCCCACATGAAGCTGCCGGCGAGATGGCTGGCTCCGGCCTTCTTCCAGCGCTGGATCCGCTCCGGTGTGAGTTGCTTGCTGGAGATCAGCCAGCCCTGACGGCGGGCCAGGTTGAGCAAGGTTGGATCGGTGCTGGTGACACTCACGATCCGTGCGTCGATCGGCAGATCCCTGCGGATGGTGAGGGCTAGGGGCATCCATGCCTGACGTTGCCGATGCTCCACGGCCCAGTAATCCAGCGAGAGCACCGTGAGACTCACCACCAGGGCAAGGCTGAGCAACAGCCGACGTTGCCAGCGGGGGCGATGTTGTTTCCAGTTCTGCCAGCCGAGGCCGATGAGCGGAGAGCTGAACAGAAGCAGCGGCAGCTGGTAATACTCATGAATCGTGCTTGAGCGCATGGTGGCGATTGTGCAGAGCAGAACGCCCAGCAGTCCGCTGATGGCGATCTGTCCGCCTCCGCTGCGCCAGCTCGCCCTGAGGCCGAGCAGCAGGAAGGGCACTCCCACCAGTGCCAGGAGACGCAGGCCAATCCGCAGCAGAAGGTTGATCCAACCGTTGAGGTCCAACAGAAGACTGAGGCTGCTGCGATCGGCTCCCGACCCCCAGAACCCAAAGCTCAGCCCACTGGCTTGTCCCAGTTGATGGGCATGCCAGTACCAGCCGGCGATCGCCCCAAGGCTGGTGCTGATGTAAAACCAAAATCCTGGATGCCTTAGCAGTCGCATCAAGCGATTGAGCAGGGTTTTCCAAGGGGTGGCATGGTTCTGGGGGTTGGTGCTGAGTTGCACCATCAGCAGGGGCAGTCCCAGCCAGAGCAGGGGAATCACCTTGATCAAGCCCGCTGTGGTGAAGCAAAGCCAGCTCAGCGCTAGAGCCCATGGCAATCGTTGTTCACGCCAAAGGCTCAGGCTTTCCAGGGCCCCTGCGGCACAGAGCAGCAGCAGGGCTTCGGCTTGGAAGGCGCGCCCGAAATACACCCCCAAGGGTGCGATGGCAAAAGCCAGGCCAGCCCACCAACCGGATTCGGGGCTAAACCAACGCCGGCCGAGTCGCATCACCAGCCAGATGGTCAGCCCGCTGCAGAGCACCGACAGACCGCGACCCAGCCATTCCTGCACGCCCATCAGGGTGTAGAGGCGGCTCACCAGAAAGGGGTAGATGGGAAATTCCGACTCCACAAAGCCGGCACTGGCCCCACTCCAGTCGATCTGAGGTAGCCAGATCGGTGTGCCCGCCTGGCTGAAATGCCTAGCCATGGCTGCCGTGTCGGCCTGCCGCCAGCTGTGAATGCCGAGCACCGGCATCCAGATCTGCACCAGCCTCAGCAGGCTTCCCAGGCCGATGGGCAGCCAGGCCGGCCTAGGGGCTATTCCAGACAAAGCGGGATGAAGCCGCATAGTTCCAGACGTAGACGACAACAATGCCCGCTAATTGGGCCCAGAGCGCATGGGCCTGGATCAGGGTGTAGAAACTGGTGGCCAGGCCGACGTTGGCAAGTGCCGGCAGGGAGGCCACCAGCAGGAACTTCAGCAACCCCCGAATCAGTTGCCGTCCGCTCTGACGCCGATCGCGAAAAGTGAGAGCGTTGTTCACCAGATAGTTCGAGCTTGCTGCTGTGATCACGGCCACTGGCAGAGCCTGCTGAAACGAGAGGTTGAGCAGGCCCATCAGCAGAGCGGTGGACATCAGCTGAACCACCACACCCGAGGCGCCAACAAGCCCGAAGCTGATCGCCCGCCGCGGCAGCAGCCGCAGGGTTGCGGTGTGAATCAGGGACACCAGGAAGTCCCAGAGGATGGCGAGGTCGAGCTTGGAGTTGCCATGCAAACGCGGCTGAAAGCTCAGGGGGATTTCACCCACCTGCAGGCGGCCGCTGCTGATCGCCAGGAGCTCGTAGAAGAATTTGAAGCCGTTGACGTCCACCTGGCGCACCAGTGGTAGACAGCTGTTGAGCCGCAGCACCATGAAACCGCTCATGCAATCGGTCAGGTGCCGATAGGACTTTGGAAGACTCCAACGGGCCAGACGGTTGGCGAGGGTGGAACCATCGGTGCGTCGATCACTGAGGCCGCGAATTTCGGAGTGGTCTAGGAATCGGCTCCCCGCGACCAAGTCCAGGTCGTCGCGTTCAAGCAGTCGCACTGCCTCCCCAACGGAACTGGGCTCGTGCTGGCCATCGCTGTCCATCACCACGGCGGTGGAATAGAGGGCTGCGATGAGTCCTTCTTTGATGGCGCTGGCGAGTCCGGAGCGTCCCACCCGCTGAATGATCCGGATCCTGGGGTCCTGACGGGCCAGACTGCGCACCAGATCAGGGGTCCCGTCCCGGGAATCGTCATCGACGACCAGGATTTCGAGCGGATGATCGGTCCCCAGCCGCAAGAGTGATTCGATCACTTGGCGGATCGACCCGCCTTCGTTGAAAGTGGGCAGCACGATGGACAGGCCGCTGTGGCTTGTCTGTCCTTCACGTTCCGCGGTGGACGACACAGTGCGCTCCAGTCGGGCTCAGGCTACCGACAGTCGGCCAGGCTCCATTGCTCCGTTTGCCCCTCGATGATGCAGTTCTCCTGAGGTTTGTCGCTGAGACGCCGACTCCTGCCACCTTTGAAACGCTGGATACGTTGTTCGGCGTACCAGTTCAGGCTGGGACGTTCGTCGTAGCCCTTCAGAGTTAACTCAGGCCCAGAGTTGTCTCGGGCTAAGGCCGCAACGGGTCGCACGGGCCAGGTTTCGTTGAGTTCCCACAACCACAGTGGGGAGTGAAACAGCAGAGCCAGAGCCGCCACATTGCCGCAGGCCAGGCTGATCACCCCAAGGCGCCGTTGACCCGGAGAGGCGGATCGCAGCCACCATCCGCCGGCACACCAGCCGAAGCCCAGTACGGCCGCTAGTCCGCGATAGGGCGCAAGGCTGCTGCCGATGCTGCTGAAACTGCTCAGCCACAGCAGCAGGAGCAGCAGGCCGAGTCCGCACCAAAACGATGGAAGCTGCAACAGCAGCCAGCGGCAGGGTGGCCTTGGGCTGTCCGGTGAAACTGAAGACGAGGAGGGTCGCTCTACCAGCCAGACCAGCAGCGGCGCGCAGAGGAGGGCGATCGGCAGCCAGAGCGGGTGGCTGTACCAGGGAAGCTGGGTGCGTAGCGGCAGAATTGCCCCGGCCAGGGTGAGCAGGCTGGCCAGTGACCATCGTCCCCAGCGGCTCTGGCGCCACCGCCAGGCCCAGATCAGGGCAAAGGGCACCAGGGGCAACCAGGGCCAGCCCCCTTCCACGATTTCGATCACGGGGACTCGCCACCCCAGATCACTGCCTTCGCCGGCATCCAGCAGAACCCGCCCTGCGCCATCACCACCCCAGAGCCAGAGCGCCTCGGCCCCCCGGATGTGGGCATGCCACAGATGCCAGCCCATTCCCGGTGCCAGGCCCAGCATGATCCCAGTGCAAGCCGTGGCACGGTTGTTCCAGGCTTTCCATTCCTGGCCCCAGACCAGCGCCAGGCCGGCGGCCACGGCCGAGGGCACCAGCAGGGGTGCCTTGAGCAGCAGCATCGCGCTGGCCATCAGGCCGGCCACCATGCCCCAGAGGCCGCTCCATCGGCGTTGGTTGAGTTGCAGCAAGGCCAACCACAGCAGAGCCATGGCCGTCAGCTGAGTGCCATCCAGCATGGCCAGGCGTCCGTGCCGAGCCACTGGGAGCAGCGATAGCAGGATCACGCTGGTAGCGATGGCGCTGGAGCGATCTCCCGGCCGCAGCGTCCATTGCAGCCAACCTCCGAGGGGGACTACCAAGCAAGACAGCAAGGCCGGCGCCAGCCTGATGGTCCACTCCGAGGGGAGCTGGTTGGGCTGCGTCGTCGCGCCGATCACCAGTGCGATCAGGCTGTGCAGTCCTGGTGCCTTGTTGAGGTACGGCGCGCCCCAGAGGGTGGGCAGCAACGGGGCTTCACCGAGTTCGTGGCGAAGTTCGAGGGCCACCCTGGCCACGGTGGCCTCATCGAAGTCCCGCAGGGGGAGATCTCCGAGGCCAATCAGAGCCAGAACTGCAGCGATAAAGCCGAGACCAATCAATGCGATCCAGGGGGCTGGGTCAGGAGCTGAGCCGGAGCGCATGGGTGCTCCTCATCGCATCAAAAACTGAGTATGGTCCGGGTGTTCAGGATGCAGCGACGTGGAGTGGTGAATGCTTCCTTCGGGAAGCGAACACAATTCCGAAGGCGTGGCCGGCATTCACAATCCTTCAGGAGGAGGTGTCCATGATTTCCAGTTGTTTGATTCAGGGTCTGCTGATCGCGGAGAACGCCGGCTGAACGGCGCCTTCTGACTGATCATCCGGTTCCGCGGCAAAAGCGGACCCGGCGAGAGCCCCCGCCCGGTTTACCGGGCGGGGGCATCGTTTTTAGGAGCCCTCTGCTCGGCCCAAACAGTCGTTGTTGATACATGTCGATGTAAAGACCGGCACAAGTCGACTTGGATGTTCGATGGCTGCCTCTCACAATCTGGAAATGGCGTAGTTGCGCCTATTTCCTGTGTGAGGAATTCAATGAAGCTTTTCCAGCAACTGCTGGTGGCTCCTGCCGCCCTTGGCCTTCTGGCCAGTGGCGCTAATGCCGCCGAGCTGAACATCAACGGCGTTTCTGATTACGCGGCTTCCGCTGATCAGGTGACCAGCGTCACCCAGTTCTCCGACGTCTACCCCACTGACTGGGCCTATCAGGCTCTGGCGAACCTGGTGGAGCAGTACGGCTGCGTGGCCGGCTACCCCAACGGCACCTTCCGTGGCAACCGGGCCATGACCCGCTACGAAGCGGCTGCCCTGCTGAACGCCTGCCTCGACCGGATCACTGAAGTGACCGACGAGCTGCGTCGCCTGCTCAAGGAATTCGAAACCGAGCTGGCCATCCTCAAGGGTCGCGTTGACGGCCTCGAGGCCCGTGTTGGCGAACTGGAAGCAACCCAGTTCTCCACCACCACCAAGCTCAAAGGTAAAGCTGACTGGGTCTTCGGTGCTGCCAAAGCTCACGGCAAGCGCAGCGATGCTTTCGCAGCCGAAGCTGGTGGTACTTCCTTCAGCTACAACCTGGCGCTGAACCTGGAGACCAGCTTCACCGGTAAGGACTTGCTCTATACCCGTCTTCGTGCGGGCAACATGAACAACGTCTACGGCGGCGCAGGCACCTATGGCCTGTTCGCTCAGGAGTACGGCTTCGACTCTGACAACGCTGTCAAGGTCAACCGTATGTGGTACAGCTTCCCCATCGGTGAGAACTTCACCGTGGTTGGTGGCCCGATGGTTCGTATGGACGACATGCTGCCGGTGTGGCCTAGTGCCTATCCGTCTGCCATGACGTACGACTTCTTCACCTACGCAGGTGCGCCTGGTGTCTACAACCTGGCCCTCGGCGCTGGTGCTGGTGTGTACTGGAAGTCTGATGATTTCAGCATCTCCACCAGCTACCTCTCCAAAAACGGCAACCTGAGCGACCCGAACACGGGTGGCATCGGTACCGATGGCGCCGATTTCTCTGCCACCACTCAGATCGCCTATGCGCCTGAGAACTGGGGTGTTGCTGCTGGCTACACCAAGGCTTCCGGCAACAGCGAGAAGCTCTACATCGGCAATGCCAACCCTCAAGCTGCTATCGCTTCTGGGATTGGTAGTCAGACCAACTCCGTTGGCCTGAGTGCCTGGTGGACTCCTGAAGATTCCGGCTGGATTCCTTCCATCAGTGCTGGTGCTGGCAAGACCTGGTTCGACGGCAACAACGCCGACGGCTACTCCGCGTCCTGGTACGTGGGCCTCGAGTGGGATGACGTCTTCCTGGAAGGCAACTCCTTCGGTATGGCTGTTGGTCAACCCACCTTTGTCGCCGACGTTGATGGCGACGCTGTCGAAGATGGTGCCGGCTACGCCTGGGAATTCTTCTACAAGTTCCAGGTCACCGACAACATCTCCGTGACCCCTGCCATCACCTACCTGAGCAAGCCCTTCCCTTCTCAGGACTCCAATGGCATGAACGCCATGAGCGGTCTGATCAAGACACAGTTCAAGTTCTGATCATTGGTTTCGAGGCTCCTTTATGGGGCCTCAACCATTTCAGAAATTTCAGCTCTCCACTTCGGTGGGGAGCTTTTTTGTGCATGACGCGGTTGGTGGATGGTCTTAACCGACACCTAAACAACTCTTGAGTTGGCCTTATCCCCAAAGGGAGGACGTACCCATAGCGTGAGGCCGCTGGCATGTCTTGCCGGCGCCTTTCTCTTGGTGTGAGAACCCCCATGAAGCTTTTCCAGCAACTGCTGGTGGCTCCTGCTGCCCTTGGCCTTCTGGCCAGTGGCGCAAATGCCGCCGAGCTGAACATCAACGGCGTTTCTGATTACGCCTCTTCCGCTGATCAGGTGACCAGCGTCACCCAATTCTCCGACGTCTACCCCACCGACTGGGCCTATCAGGCTCTGGCGAACCTGGTGGAGCAGTACGGCTGTGTGGCTGGCTACCCCAACGGCACCTTCCGTGGCAACCGGGCCATGACCCGCTACGAAGCGGCTGCCCTGCTGAACGCTTGCCTCGACCGGATCACTGAAGTGACCGACGAGCTGCGTCGCCTGCTCAAGGAATTCGAAACCGAGCTGGCCATCCTCAAGGGTCGCGTTGACGGCCTCGAGGCCCGTGTTGGCGAACTGGAAGCAACCCAGTTCTCCACCACCACCAAGCTGAAAGCCAAAACCGTCTGGGTGGCTGGTGCGACGCGCGCCAAAGGTGATAACTACAACACCGGTGGCGAGAAGGGTGCCCGTGCTGCCTACAACGCTGAGTACGGCGCTTTCTCCTTCAGCTACGACCTGCGTCTTGGCCTGAAGACCTCCTTCTCTGGTAAAGATCTGCTCTACACCCGCCTGCGCGCGGGCAACATGGGCGACACCAGCGTGTGGGACGGCAACGGCGTCAGCCTGAACAAACTCGACACGGCTGCCCCCGGCGGCAACATCGTCGAAGTTGATCGTATTTACTACCGCTTCCCCGTCGGCGACAGCTTCACTGTCCAGGTCGGTCCTCTGACCCGGAACACCGAGATGATGGGCTACAAGGCCACGGCTTATGCCAAGGGCGGTACCAAGATTCTCGACTTCTTCGGTGGTTCCCTGGGTACCCCCGGCGTCTGGAACAAGGAGACCGGTGGTGGTTTCGGTGCCATCTACACCAACAAGAAGCAAGTGGAGAAGGGCAACCCCTACTTCACCGTGGCTGCTAACTACGTTGCCGACTCCGGTGAGGCCAATGACAGCAACCCCAACACGGGTGGCTTCATGACCGACAACTCCGAAGGCAACATCACCACTCAGATTGCCTATGGCAACAAGCAGTGGGGCTTTGCCGCCGGTTATCGCTACGGCCAGTGCGGCGCCAAGTTCCGCACCGGTACGGAGTACGCCGTTGGCGACAAGTTCGGCACCCCTTGCAGCGTCGCCACTGGGACCGATGCTGATGGTGAAGACATCATGGATCGCTCCGGTGCGCAAAGCAACAGCGTCTCGCTGCATGGCTTCTGGCGTCCCGAAGATTCTGGTTGGATGCCTTCCATCAGCGCCGGTTTTGGTAAGTCCTTCCTGAGCGGCAATAGCGATTGGGATGACGTCACCAACAAGCGCGGTATGGCCAGCTGGATGGTGGGCCTCACCTGGAACGATGTCCTTCTTGAAGGCAATGCTCTGGGTTATGCCGTGGGTCAGCCCCAGTTCGTTTACGACGTCGAGGATGGCTTTGTGGCTGATGGCGGTTACGCCATGGAGCTCTGGTACAGCTTCCAGGTCACCGACAACATCCAGATCACCCCAGCCATCTACTGGCTCAGCCGTCCTTTCGGTGACGAAACCCAGAACGTCAATGGCGACTACAAGTCCCTCGGCGTCTTCGGTGGCCTGGTTCAGACCACCTTCAAGTTCTGATCTCTTGGCCTGACTTCGGTTGGGCCTTCAGAACAACCTTCCTCACACACACATCTCCCAAGCCCTCCCGTGCGGAGGGCTTTCTTGTTGCTGGGGTGAAAGTTGCTTGACGACGTTCTGCTGTCTCGATGTATTCCCTCTTCAGCTGGTTCGTGGTCTGCGAGATGGTTGGTGTTGTTGAGGACGCTGCTGTTTGGTTTTGGGCCGCCCCTGTTCCGAAAATGATTTTGTCGGTGGCCTTGGCTTCGCGTTGGCGTGTTTGTTGAATTTCCTTTGGTCTTGTAAAAAAAACAATTGAAGGATTTGCTTTTTGAGTGTATTTGCCTAGAAGTATGAGCGTTGAAGGGTACTTATGAAGCTTGTTCATAAACTGTTGGTGGCTCCTGCCGCCCTTGGCCTTCTGGCCCCTCTGGCTGTTGTCAACAGCCCAGCAGCAAATGCCACTGAGCTGAACATCAACGGCGTTTCTGATTACGCGGCCACATCCAGTGGCAACAGCCTTGATCAGGTGACCAGCGTCACCCAATTCTCCGACGTCTATCCCACCGACTGGGCTTATCAGGCTCTGGCGAACCTGGTGGAGCAGTACGGCTGCGTGGCCGGCTACCCCAACGGCAGCTTCCGTGGCAACCGGGCCATGACCCGCTACGAAGCGGCTGCCCTGCTGAACGCTTGCCTCGACCGGATCACTGAAGTGACCGACGAGCTGCGTCGCCTGCTCAAGGAATTCGAAACCGAGCTGGCCATCCTCAAGGGTCGCGTTGACGGCCTCGAGGCCCGTGTTGGCGAACTGGAAGCAACCCAGTTCTCCACCACCACCAAGCTCAGCGCTCAAACCGCATGGTTGGCTGGTGCGACGCGCGCCAAAGGCGACAACTACAACACCGGTGGCGAGAAGGGTGCACGCGCTGCTTACAACGCTGAGTACGGCGGCTTCTCCTTCAGCTACGACCTGCGTCTTGGCCTGAAGACCTCCTTCAGCGGTAAGGATCTGCTCTACACCCGCCTGCGCGCTGGAAACATCGGTACCTCCAACGTTTGGGGTGGCAACGGCGTCAGCATGAACAAACTCGATATAGCGGGCCCTGGTGGCAACAACGTCAGAATTGATCGTATGTACTACCGCTTCCCCGTCGGCGACAGCTTCACTGTCCAGGTCGGTCCTCTGACCCAGAACACGGACATGATGGGCTACAAGGCCACGGCATACGCCAAGGGCGGTACCAAGATTCTCGACTTCTTCGGGGGCTCCATGGGTACCCCCGGTGTGTGGAACAAGGAGGGCGGCGGTGGCTTCGGTGCCATCTACAGCAACAAGAAGCAAGTGGAGAAGGGCAACCCCTACGTCACCGTCGCTGCTAACTACGTTGCTGATGCCGGTGAGGCCAATGACAGCAACCCCAACACGGGTGGCTTCATGACCGACAACTCCGAAGGCAACATCACCTCTCAGATTGCCTATGGCAACAAGCAGTGGGGCTTTGCTGCCGGTTACCGCTACGGGCAGTGCGGCGCCAAGTTCCGCACCGGTACGGAGTACGCCGTTGGCGACAAGTTCGGCACCCCTTGCACCGTTGGTGACGCTGACGACCGCAGCAACGCCGATAGCCACAGCTGGTCCTTCCACGGCTTCTGGCGTCCGGAAGATTCCGGTTGGATGCCTTCCATCAGCGCTGGTGTTGGTAAGTCGTACCTCAATGGCAACGACGACTGGGACGACAACACCAACAAGCGGGCCATGGCCAGCTGGATGGTGGGTCTGACCTGGAACGACGTCTTCCTCGAAGGCAACGCCCTCGGTTATGCCGTGGGTCAGCCCCAGTTCGTCTATGAAGTCGAACGTGGTGACGTGGCCGATGCCGGTTATGCCATGGAGCTCTGGTACAGCTTCCAGGTCACCGACAACATCCAGATCACCCCAGCCATCTACTGGCTCAGCCGTCCCTACGGTGACAACACCCAGAACGTCAACGGCGACTACAAGTCCCTCGGCGTCTTCGGTGGCCTGGTTCAGACCACCTTCAAGTTCTGATCTCTTGGCCTGACTTTCGTTGGGCCAACAGAACAACTTTCCTCACACACACACATCAAGCCCTCCCCTGCGGAGGGCTTTTTTTTATGGTTGTTCCGCGGGCAAGCTGCACCCATGAGCATTGCGCCTGATATCACGGCCCTGATCGGCGGCACGCCCCTGGTGCGCTTGAACCGCCTGCCTCAGGCTTGTGGCTGCCAGGCCGAGATCCTGGCCAAATTGGAGAGCTTCAATCCCTCGGCCTCGGTCAAAGACCGCATCGCCAGCGCCATGGTGTTGGAGGCGGAGCAGGCCGGCACGATCGTTCCCGGACAAACGGTGCTGGTGGAACCCACCAGCGGCAACACCGGTATCGCCCTGGCCATGGTGGCGGCGGCCCGGGGGTACCGGCTGATTCTCACCATGCCGGACACGATGAGCACCGAGCGACGGGCGATGCTGCGGGCCTATGGCGCTGAGCTGCAGCTCACCGACGGTGCCCAGGGCATGAATGGGGCGATTGCCCTGGCCAAGGAGTTGGTGGCGGAGATCCCTAACGCTTATCTGCTCCAGCAGTTCGACAACCCCGCCAATCCAGCCGTGCATGAACGCACCACGGCCGAGGAGATTTGGCGCGATACGGAGGGCCAGATCGATGCCTTTGTGGCAGGGGTGGGGACCGGTGGCACGATCACCGGCTGTGCCCGGCTGCTGAAAGAGCGTCAGCCGCAGCTCCAGGTGATTGCCGTCGAGCCCGAGGCCAGTGCCGTGCTGTCTGGGAAGCCTCCAGGTGCCCATCGCATTCAGGGGATCGGGGCCGGCTTTGTTCCTGCGGTGTTGGAACTGGATCGGATTGATTCGATCCTCACGGTGAGCGATGAGGAGGCGATGCAGGTGGGACGACGACTGGCCCGGGAGGAAGGTCTGCTCTACGGCATCAGCAGTGGAGCAGCCATGGCAGCGGCCCTCCGCGTTGGCCAGGATCCCGCCATGGCTGGCAAACGGCTGGTGGTGATGCTGGCTAGTTATGGCGAGAGATATCTCTCAACACCGATGTTCAGTGCTGCTTCGCAGCTTCCCGCCCGGAGGGATGGCCAGCTGTGAGCGACCCCTATGCCGTGCTTGGCGTCAGCAGCACCGCCAGCAACGCTGAGATCAAAGCTGCCTATCGCCAGCTGGTGAAGCAGCACCATCCCGATGCCGGCGGCGACGATCAGCAGATGCTGGCCCTCAATGCCGCCTGGGAAGTGCTTGGCGATGCCGAGCGCCGTAAGGCCTTTGATCGCACGCGGCCCCAGCCGGGGCGTGCCGCATCTCCGGCGGATCTGCGCCGCGCCAGCCGTGCCCACGAGCGCTCTGTAGCGGCCGACGATGCGCTGGTGGAGTGGCTGCGGCGGGTCTACGCCCCGATCGATCGCATGCTCGGGGAGGTGATCAATCCTTTCCCCAAGCAACTCAAAGCACTGTCGGCTGATCCCTATGACGACGAGCTGATGGAGGCGTTCTGCAGCTATCTCGAGGCGAGCGGACGCCGGATGGACAAGGTCAAACAACTGTTCCAGTCATTGCCCACGCCGGCCTCGGCCCGTGGCTTCGGCCTCAGCCTGTATCACTGCCTCTCAGAAGTGGAGGACGCTCTGGCAGAGCTGGAGCGCTACACCATGGGCTACGTGGATGGTTACCTCCACGATGGTCGCGAGATGCTGCGCGAGGCCAAGCAGCGACGCAAGCGGCTCCAGGATGAACGGCGTCGGTTGGAGATCGTGTGAAACAGCGCTGGCGTTTTTGGGCCTGGGTTGGCCTGATCTGGGTGCTGTCAACCCTGGTGGATCGGCTCTGGTGGACCCTGCAGACCGGTGTCCCTGCCTGGGATCAGGCTGACTACCTCAACAGCGCCATGGACCACGGCCGCGCTTTGGGATTGCTGCCGGGTGGCGGTTGGCAGGGGTGGCAGGCATTGCTGGATCTCTCCCCGAAGATTCCGCCCTTGGCCTCATTGGTGAACGGCACTGTGATGGCGTTGAGTGGCGATGCCCCGGAGCAGGCGGCCTGGAGTCTCAGCCTTTGGCATGGTCTGCTCCTTGTCGTGATGGCGGGCTGGGGGAGACGGCTGCAGGGGGAGGGCTTGGCCCTGATCGCCTGCCTTTTGGCGGCATTGACGCCGGCCTTCCTGGATTTGCGAACGGATTACGTGCTTGAGATGGCCCTTGTGGCCAGTTGCAGTCTGGCGATCTGGCGTCTCGGGGTCTGGTGCGACCCCCAGACCGGTGGCCACTGGGGGCAGGCCTGGGGATGCACCGTGGCGGCTCTGGCGGCGGTGCTGGTGAAGCAGAGCGCCTTGCTGGTGCTTGTGCCCGCCGGTTTCTGGGCCGCCGGGATGGCGATTCGCCGGCGTGGACCTTGGTTGCGTCAGGCCCTGCTCTTGCCCTTCCTCACGGCTGCGCTCGTTGGCCCCTGGTTGCGGCACAACTGGATCACCAGCCTCGGCGGTACCAACCGGGCGGTGTTCGAGTCGGCTGCCCGGGAAGGGGATCCCGGCGTGCTCAGCCTGGCCAGTTGGCTGTGGTATCCGCGCCTGTTGCCGGAGCAGCTGGGCGGTGTGCTGCTGTTGGTTGGTCTGTCGGGGGTGCTGCTCTGGTGCTGGCAGCGCCAGCAGGTTTCAACCGATCACGCCTGGTCTTGGCGCTGGCTCGTCATCAATCTTGTGGCGGCCTGGGTGCTCACCACCCTGAGCCCCAACAAAGGCGATCGCTACATCGCTCCCCTGCTTCCCGCTCTGCTGTTGCTGCTGGCCCGGGGTTGGTGGCAGTGGGGGCATTGGTTGCAGGCCAGACGCTCAGCGTTGGTATGGCCTCTGTTTGGGGCAGGGCTGCTGGCCTGTGTGCCCGCGGGCTGGGCCCATCAGCTGCATCGTTTTGAAGATCGTCCCCGCGGCCCGGTGGAGGCTCTGGTGGAGGCTGCTGGAGGTGCAGACCCCAGCAGCCCTCCCGCCACCTTGATCGTGGTGCCCAGTACCTCTGATCTCAACCAGCACAACGTCAGCTTCTACGGCCGTCGCCGGGGGGGGCAAACCGTTGGACGCCAGCTGGGTGGCAGCCGCCGTGACCGTGAGCCTGTGTTGGAGCGGGCGGAATGGGTGGTGTTGGCGGAAGGGAACCAGGGATCGGTGCGCAAGGCTGCACGGCGCTTGGATCAAGCCGTGCGCAGCAGCGGTGTGTTCGAGCTGGTGGATCAGTTTCAGCGTCCCAGGGGGGGCAGTTATTCCCTCTGGCGCCGCCGCTTGACCCACCCGATTGCAGAACCATCCTTTGCGGATCGCTTCCCCAGCCTCGCCGCCGGGCTGGCCGCTGGGCCGGTGGGGCTGGATCCAGTGTTCGCAGCGGTCGGGCAGGAGCACATGCTCGATGGCCATTTCAGCTATCGAGACCCGGTGCGCTCAGAGGCCCTGGAGGCATTGGCCCAGGATCCCCAGGCGATTCCACCGCGCTGGACCCTGGCGCTGCTGGCGGTGCTTGAGAACCGACCGGCGCAGGCTTCAGAGCAGTTCGAGGCCTTGCAACGCCTGTTGCCCGATAACCCCTGGCCAGCGGCTTACCGCAGCGTGGTCAACCTGGCGGGCTGGAAACCCTGGCAGGCCGCAGCAGCTGCAGACGGGTCTACCGTCTCGAACCCAGTGCTCGTGGCCTTGGGGGATCTCAGCGGGGTCCTGTCGGGTGCCGTTTGGCGCATCCCCGCCGCCATGACGTCAGTTCCTGCGGCCGTCACAGCCGTGGAGGAGGCGCTGGAGACCCCCTCGAATCAAGAGCAGGATCAGGAGCAGGCTTCCAGCTGATCCATCCGTAGCCACACATCGGGTACCGGGCGATTCCAACGCACCTGGCCGTACTCCCCCTTGACCAGCAGCAGCTCACCGGGGCCTTCAAAGATGTATGCGGGTGCCGTGGGGTCGCTGGCAGCCGCTTCAAGGCTGGCGCTGTAGGCGGCCTTGTTCACCCTGACCAAAGCACCTTTCCGCAGCGCAGCAGGCTTGGCCTTGGCGGGAGCAGCGGCGTCGGATTCGGCCATGACAAGAAATGGTGATGGCCCCAGGCTAAAACCAATCGCCTACGAACCCCTTAGCCTCCCAGCCGCCCCACCCTCGCTTTCATGCGTCTGCTGCTGTTCGGCTGCACTGGTTTCGTTGGCCGTGAGCTTCTGCCGCTCCTGCTCCAGGCCGGCCATCAGCTCACCGTGGTCAGCCGTCGGCTGGCCCGTGGTTACAACACTGAACGGGCGGATGGGCGACTGATCTGGATGCAGCTCGACCCCTCCAGCAGCAGCACCTGGGCCGATGCTGGGCTTCTGGAAGCTCTGAACCAGGCCGATGCGGTGGTCAACCTGGCGGGGGAACCGATTGCTGAGAAGCGTTGGACCCCAGCTCACCGGCAGTTGCTGGAGACCAGCCGTCTGCAGACGACCTCGCAGCTGGTGAAGGCGATCGAGGCCTGTTCAACCCCGCCGAAGGTGCTGGTGAACGCTTCGGCGATCGGTTTCTACGGCTCCAGCCTGGAGCAGCGTTTTCTCGAATCGAGCAAACCCGGCAACGACTTTCTCGCCAGTTTGTGTCAGCGCTGGGAGGCGGCTGCCGCGGCAGTTCCCTCTTCGGTGCGGCAGGTCACCCTGCGGATCGGCATCGTGCTGGCCGCCGACGGCGGCGCGCTCGGAAAAATGCTTCCGGTGTTTCGTACGGGTTTTGGCGGTCCGATCGGCAGTGGCCGGCAGTGGATGAGTTGGATCCACCGCAGTGACCTTTGCGCTCTGATCCTTCAATCCCTCACGGACGAGAGCTGGAGTGGCGTGATCAATGCCGTTGCTCCCGAGCCGGTGTCGATGGCGGCCTTCAGCAAGCAGCTGGGACGCAGCCTGGGACGCCCCAGCCTGCTGCCGGTCCCTGGACCGGTGCTCCAGGTGCTTCTGGGGGATGGCGCCAAGGTGGTGCTGGAGGGTCAGCAGGTCGCTTCGGAGCGGCTGGACACCATGAACTTCAGCTTCCGTTACCCCGATCTGGCTTCAGCACTCGCCGCTGCCACCAGCTGAAGATGCCGCTCACCAGGGCCGCCATGATTAGCAGGCTGATGGCCGGTGCGAATAGGGGTTGCCACAGCACCTGAACCCGGTCCATGAGCCAGTCATCTCCTTGGCTTTGGCGCACCACCGCAACCGCAAAGACCCCCGCTCCGACAAACACAAGCAGCACGTTCACCATCAGCAGGCGGTCCAGCCAGCGTTTCCAGGCCGGTTCTGAAGGGGCACTCATGGCAGCAGTGCACTGATGGCTGCCGCCATTCTCGGGCCTCCACCCGCCTCTCCAAGGCGTCGTTTTGCTTCCACTCGGCATTGCTGCTGGAAGCCTGGATCCCTTCGGAAGCGATCCAGCAGCGCCAAGGCCAACTCTGCTGAGGCCTTGAGGGCCTCACGGCTGCCGCTCTCCCCGGAGGCGCAGAACACGGTGGGGCCCAGCAGGCGCCGCTGGGCTTCTGCGAACGCCGCGGTGAATTGCGGCCCCTGGCCTAACACCTGCAGCACCGGTTTGGCCAGTCCAACGGCCTGCTCGATGGCGGTGCCCGCCATACCGATCATCAGATCGCTGTTCTGCAGCACGGCATTGAACGCCCCGCGGCGCACGTTGATCGACACGGATCCATCGCGATGCAGCTCGCCATTCGTCAACCGCCAGCCGACCCTGTTGCTCAGTCGCTGCAGGCTGACGTCATCCAGACTGGGCACCAAGGCCAGATCCACGCTGCAGGGTGGTGTGGTGGGCAGCAGCTCCATCAGCTGCAGCAGCAGCTGCAGGTTCTGCTCCAGTTCCGGTCGGCGGCTGCCGGGCAGCAGACCGATGCGCTGACCGCTGGCTGTCGCTATGGCTGCCCCTGTCAGCACTGAATCCATGAACGGATTGCCCAGGAAGGTCACCGGCCGATGCAGTTGGTGACTGAGATCCTCAGCGGTGCGTTGATCGCGGCTGTACACGGCTTTAAACCGTTTGCTTTTCAGCAGAGCGGCGCAGGGCCAGGGCAGGCGCAGCTGCCCTTCGTAGTGGCTGGAATAGGCCACTAGGTAGGTCGCAACGGGGCGGTGACTGAGCCATGCAGCGATCACGGGAATCACATCCCCCACCACCAGGATCAGATCAAAGCGCTGCCGATGACGCAGCAGACGAATCAGGCGTCTGAGCAGATACAGCACCTGCCCCTGCAGCAGTTCTGTCAGGCGACCCTGAAGGCTGGTGTAGCCGATGCCGCCGGTGCTGAATTCATGGCTGCGTCCCAGCAGCGGCACGTCGGCCTTGCGGTAGGCGCTGCCGAGTCCCGCCAGGGGGAGCGCCTGCACGCTGTGCCCTTGCTGCTGAAGGTTTTGGGCTAGCAGGGCGCCGGAGAGGTCTTCGCCGTGGCCATTGCTCAGCAGAAGGATGCGTGCCATTGAAGGGTTCTCTCTCACCACATCCAGGTGCTCGGATCCGGAATGCCGTTCGTGCGCTGGGACGGCAGTCGGCTGATGGTCGAGGTGGCTGTCATGCAGGCAGAGGGCGCATCCGGGTTCTGGACGAGCAGGCGGTTGAACTCAGAGCTCAAGCCAGGCTTTCACTTTCTCGAGAGCCTTCCAGCCTGGTTTGCGCTCGAGGCCATCGGCGATTGAGGCCTTGAGTTCGCTGGACACCTCCGGGGCAAGGGTCATCACTTGCTGCACCACCTGGATGTGGTCCCGCACGCCCTTGGATTGCGTCTCCAGCAACGCCAGGCTCAAATTGATCCTGGCCTGGGGGTCCTGGCCGTTGAGCTTCACGGCGAAGCGTGCTGATCGCAGCGCTTCCTCCGGCTGATCGCAGAGCAGCTGCAGCCAGGCGAGACAGGTCCACCCTGCCGACTGGCGCGGGGCGGCTTCGACGATGCGGGCGAAATCAGGCAGCACCTCATCGGCAGCAGCGCCGCTCTGGTAACGGGCCATCGCCTGCTCAAACAGGCTGTCCTGGGAAGTCTCCATCAACAGGGAGAGGGCAGTGATCTCTTCTCAGAGTCCCACGTGGCTTCGCTCACACCGCAAAGGAACTGCCGCAGCCACAGGTCTGGCTGGCGTTGGGGTTGGTGAAGTTGAAGCCGCCACCAATCAGGGCTGTGCTGAAGTCCAGCTGCATTCCGTAGATGTAGAGCAGGCTTTTCGGATCGCAGATCACCCGGAAGTTCTGGCCATCCGCGGCCATGTACTCGTAGGTCTCGTCGTCGTCGAGGGTGTCTGAGGCGGGCACGAAATCCATCGTGTAGCTCATGCCGCTGCAGCCCCCGGAGCGGACGCCGACGCGCAGCACCTGGTTGTCACCCTGTTCGCCACACAGCTTCGCCAGCTGCTGCATCGCCGGTTCGGTGATCAGGATGCCCTTGCCGTCTTTGGCGGTATGGGCCGGCGCAGTATCGGGGGTGGAAGTCATGGTCGACGCAGGCTCGTGCTCTCACTCTATGAACGCTCATACATAGAGTCGCCATAGTTGTCCAGATCTTGTGCGGGTCGCGATCGTTGGTTCCGGCCTCGCCGGCCTCTCCGCTGCTGTTGACCTCGTGGATGCAGGCCATGAGGTGAATCTCTACGAAGCCCGTCCGTTCATGGGCGGCAAGGTGGGCAGCTGGGTGGATGAGGGCGGTAACCACATCGAGATGGGGTTGCATGTTTTCTTCTTCAACTACGCCAACCTCTTCGCCTTGATGCGCAAGGTGGGGGCGTTTGAGAACCTGCTGCCCAAGCAGCACACGCACCTGTTCGTCAACAAGGGTGGTGATTTGCGGGAGCTGGATTTCCGCTTCCCCATTGGTGCGCCGTTCAATGGCCTCAAGGCCTTCTTCACCACGCCGCAGCTGAGCTGGATCGACAAGCTGCGCAATGCCCTGGCCCTGGGCACCAGCCCGATCGTGCGTGGTTTGGTGGATTACGAGGGAGCGATGCGCACCATTCGTGCCCTCGACTCCGTCAGCTTCCAGGATTGGTTTGTGGGCCATGGCGGCAGCCCGGAAAGCATCCGGCGGATGTGGAACCCTGTCGCCTACGCCCTTGGTTTCATCGACTGCGAGGCCATCTCCGCCCGCTGCATGCTCACCATCTTCATGATGTTTGCTGCCAAGACAGAGGCCTCCAAGCTCAACCTGCTGAAGGGATCCCCCCACCGCTGGCTCACCGGGCCGATCTTTGACTACATCCAGCAGCGTGGCGGCAAGCTGCATCTGCGCCACCGGGTGAAGCAGGTGGAATTCAGCGAGGGCGAGGTGCCCGTGATCACTGGCCTCCAGCTTGGAACGCCTGAGGGAGACATTCGCGTTGAGGCCGATGCCTATCTGGCGGCCTGTGACGTGCCGGGGATTCAGAAGTTGTTGCCCGAAGCGTGGAACCGGTACCCGCAGTTCGAGGCGATTCATCAGCTGGAGGCCGTGCCAGTGGCCACGGTTCAGCTCCGTTACGACGGCTGGGTGACCGAGCTGGGGGATGCCCAGGAGGCCCAGCGTCGGGACGTGGCGACCCCCACAGGTCTGAACAATCTTCTGTACACCGCCGATGCCGATTTCAGCTGCTTCGCTGATCTGGCTCTGGCGAGCCCGGAGGACTACCGCAAGGAGGGAGAAGGATCCCTGCTGCAATGTGTGCTGACTCCGGGGGATCCCTGGATTCCCAAGTCGGTCGACGAGATCGTGGCCCACACCGACCGTCAGGTGCGGGAGTTATTCCCCTCAGCCCGCAACCTCAAGCTCACCTGGAGCAACGTGGTGAAGCTGGCCCAGTCGTTATACCGGGAAGCCCCGGGGATGGAGCCCTACCGCCCCGAGCAGCGCACACCGATCTCTAATTTCTTCCTTGCCGGCAGCTACACCCGCCAGGACTACATCGATTCGATGGAGGGGGCCACGATGAGCGGCCATCTGGCGGCGGCGGCGATTCTCGATCGGCCTGTGAAGCTGGCCACCAACGCGGCGGTGGCCTGATGGGACGCTGGCTCGAACACACGGTCACCACCGAGGTGCAGGCACCGGCCGCCAAGGTCTGGGAGGTCTGGAGTGATCTCGAGGCGATGCCTCGCTGGATGCGTTGGATTGAGTCGGTCAAGCCCCTGGAGGATCCCGATCTCACCGATTGGACCCTGGCGGCCCAAGGGTTTCGCTTCAGCTGGAAAGCCCGGATCACGCAGCGGGTTGAAGCCCAGCAACTGCATTGGGAATCCGTGGGCGGATTGCCCACAAAGGGGGCGGTGCGCTTCTATCCCGAAGCCGACGACCGCACGGTGGTCAAGTTGAGCGTGGCCTACGAATTGCCGCGGGTCTTGGCACCGTTAATGGAACCCAGCATCCTGGGGGGCATCGTGACCAAGGAGCTTCAGGCCAATCTTGACCGTTTCCGTGACCTGGTGGAAGCAGGCGGCTGAGTGCTGGCTTCTTCCCGTTGTTGTGTTGGTGTCCGTGGCCGGCTGTGGTGGTGAAACGCCAACGGCCACAGCATTGCCATCAGCTCCAGTGCAGCCTGCGCCGTCGCCCGAAGCGTCTGCTCCCGCAGCTCTAGCTATCGGCCTGACCCCATTGCCCTCGGTCGAGGAGGTGCAGCAGGCTGCCCCTGGGGGACGGGTCGATCCCTTCGGTCCACTGTCCGGTGCGGATGGTGCGGATGTTCAGGACGGCACGTCCGTCATCACTCCGACAGTGACGGGAGTTCTGATGGTGGGCAATCAGAAACGAGCCATGGTGACCACCGCCAGCGGCAGCGGTGTGATCTGTGTGGGTGCCGATGGCCGCTGCGAGGATGACGCTCCGCTGGTTCTGCCGACGGGATGGTCGGTGCTCAGCATCGATATGGTGAGCGGCTGCATCCGCCTGTCGCTGAACGACGAACCTCAGGACTTTTGCATCGCCTGAGCACAGGCGTCGGCCAGTCCCTCGAGATCGTGGGGGTCGGCCTCGGAATCCACCCGCCCGAAGCATTGCCGGCAGCTGCGGCTGGTCTGGGGGCCGATCGAAATCACTTTCACCCCCTCCAGTCGTTTGGTCCAGCCTGGGCCGAAGCGTTGCTCCAGTAGTTGAGCGGTGTGCTCCGCCGTCTTGCCGCTGCTGAAGGCGATGGCATCGACGCTGCCCTCGTCCAAGGCGGCTGCTGTTGGGTCCGGCATCGAGGAGGGGCATCCGGATTCGTAGGCCGCCACCTCCACCACCCGCACTCCGGCCTCGCCGAAGGCATCCGCCAGCAGGGTGCGACCACCGCTTTGCACTCGTGGCAACAGCATCTTGAGGCCCCAGCCCGATACCGGGAAGTGATCGATCAAGCTGTCGGCCACGAAGCTCGGGGGCACAAAATCCGCCGCAGCCCCCAGGTTCTCCAGCACTTGCGCCGTCTTGCGGCCCACCGCCGCAATCTTGAGGCTGGCGGGGCGCCGTGCCAGGCAACGGCCGATGCGCTGCAGCCGCTGCTCCACGGCCTGCACGCCATTGGCACTGGAGAACACCAGCCAGTGAAAGCTGTCCAGCTCCTCAAGGGCGTCATCCAGGGGGCCCCAGTGGTCGGGTGGTCCGATCACCAGGGCCGGAAGGTCCAGCACCGTGGCACCTCGCTGCTCCAGCAGCTGACGCGCGGCCCCCTGCTGGTCGGCCGCGCGGGTGATGATCACCGTTCGGCTCTTCAAGGGATGGCTCAAGCGACAGCCTCCCCGTTCAGCTTCACGACCCCCTGCACTTTCTCCCGGAGCTCGTCGGCCGCGTCGGATTGCCCCTGCGTCTGAAGCAGGCTGATGGCGCGGATGAAGCTGCTGCGGGCCGCATCGATGTTGCCGCCCAGCAATTGCGCCACCGCGTTGTTCTGATGGCACGCGGCGTTGTTGGGATCCAGGGCGAGGGCGCGCCCGTAGGCCTCGAGGGCCGCAGCGAGATCACCGCGCCGCCGTTGCATCAGCCCCAGGTTGTACCAGGCCAGGGCTACTTCTGGGGCCCGCTGGGCGGCGGTCTGGGTGAGGCTGATGGCTTCCTCAAGGTCGCCCTGTTCCATCAGTCGGGCCGCCAGGTTGAGTCGGGCTCCCAGACTCACCCGGGTGTCGAGGGGAATCTCCAGCGCTTGCCGGTAGCAGCGCACCGCTTGGGCGGGATCGCTGGGGGTCAGGGCCAATCCCAGGTGCAGCAGCAGCTCATAGCGTTCTGCACTGGCCGCATCGCATTGCTTCAGGCCGCTTTGCAGCAGGGGGATGGCTTGGTCGGTCTTGCCTTCACTGATCAATAGACCCCCGAGCTTGGCGCTGGCGTAAGGATCACCGGGGCGGTCCCGCAGGTCGTCTTCCATGGCCTGCCGTAGCCGATCCGCCTTGTCGCTGCCCTCCAGCAGCTCCGGTCTGTAGCCGTCGTGGAGGATCGCAGGTTCACTGCAATCGGCGATGCGCCATTGGGGTTCCGTCTCCAGCAGGGCGCGAACGCTGTCGTCGATCATCGAGTGATAAGGCCGACTCCACTGGATTGCGGGGTGGCGGCGGAACAGGCGACTGACGCTGGAATAGGGCGCCATGGCGGCTCCCACCTCGTAGCGCAGCAGGTTGATCACCAGCACATCGGGCTGGGCCATCAGAGCCTTCAGGGCGGGGACGGCCTCGGGGCGCAGCTGTTCATCGGCGTCCAGCACCAGCACCCAGTCACCGTTGAGGAATTCCATGGCCTGGTTACGGGCCGGGGCGAAGTCCCCAGGCCAGGTGATGCGTTCCACCCGGGCTCCGGCGGCTTCGGCAATGGCCACCGTGGCATCGCTGGAACCGGTGTCGACCACCACCAGCTCGTCGGCAAAGCCCTGCACGGAGCGCAGACACTCCCCGAGACGCGCCTCTTCATCGCGCACGATCATCGAGAGGCTGAGCATGGCCGGCCGGCTGGAAGTTGGCGAGAGGTTAGATGCGGTTGGCCCTTGCGGTTGATTGGATGTGGTCAGTCGGTGAATGCACCGCCTCCGCCAGCCGGTGAACTGGTGGGAAACAGCGCGGTGAGCACCTGGCGCTGGGCCTCCTGCATCTGGCCAGCGGAATAGGCGGCCGGGCAACCGCTGGGCAGAATGGCCTGAAGGCTCTCCCAGAGGTAGGGGCTGCCGTAGATCACGACCCCGGCCAGTCGGTTGAGGACGACCAGTTGTTGGATGGCTGCAGCCCAGGGCTCCTGCGCGTCCCGCCCAGCGCGGAAGGGGTTGCCCCGCAGGAACAGTTGCAGCATCACTGGGCCATTCCCCAGGCGGTCCAGTGCAAGGGGTGCCTCCGGCTGGCCGCTCCAGGGCGACAGGCCTTCTCCATGCAGCACCACCGAGCGAAATCCTTGGGTTTCGGGAATGCGCAGGGCCGGTGACCAGCCGCTGAGGGCGGCTGCGCCGGGTAACAGTGAATCCACCCGCACGAGGTTGATCCCTGCGTCAGCCTGCACCACTGCATCGCGGATGGTGAGGCTGTGGCGCACCAGCTCCGCTTCCAGAGCCTGGTCGGCTGCCGTGACAATCGGCCCTGAAGGGGCGCTGATTGGGATTGATTGCAGAGCATGGGCACGGCGCTGACGGCTCTCCTCCAACCGCTCGAGGGGCAGTCGTCCGCTTTTGAAGCCAGCGCAGAGGCCATCGATGGCGGCATCGGCATCCGCTGGCATCAGGATCAGGTCGGCTCCGGCTTCAAAGGCCAGGACGGCCGCTTCTGCTGCGCCATGCCGTGCGCTGATCGCTTCCATCACCAGGGCATCGGTTACGACCAGACCGTTGAACCCCATCTGGCGCCGCAGCAGATCGGTGAGGACAACCTTGGAGAGGGTGGCGGGCTGTTGTGGATCCAGTTCCGGCAGCAACAGGTGGGCCGTCATCACGCTGTCAATGCCGGCGGCAATGGCGGCACGGAATGGGGGCAGTTCCACCTGTTCCAGCCGTTCGCGGCTGTGGGGCAACACCGGCAGGTCGAGATGGGAGTCGCTGGCGGTGTCGCCGTGGCCGGGAAAGTGCTTTGCACAACCGAGCACATCGGCCTGCGATAGCCCCCGCTGAAAAGCCACGGCCAGGGCGCTGGCACAGCTGGGATCCTCGCCCCAGGCCCGCACATTGATGACGGGGTTGGCGGGGTTGTTGTTGACGTCGCACACCGGTCCCAGCACCCAGTTCAGGCCGCAGCGGCGAGCCTGTTCGCCGGTGCAGCGGCCGTAGCGTTCGCTTAGTGCCATGGCAAGCTCGGCGTCGTCCCAGTAGAGGCGGCCAAGGGCCAGGGGCGGCACCAGCCAGCTGGCGCCCTCGAAGCGTTGGCCCACGCCCTCCTCCACGTCTGCGCAGAACAGCAACCGCTGGCTACTCCAGCCCTGCAGTTGCTGGGTGCGCTGCTGCAGCTCCACAGCAGTGCCCCCCAGCAGAATCACGCCGCCGACACCTTCCTGCAGCAGACGCTGAAGTGTGCTGTTGGGCAGTTCCCATTGCGGGTAACGGCGCTGGTGGTCGCTGAGATGACCACTGGCCCGCAGCACCAACAGCTCAGCCACCTGGCGACGCAGGTTGCTACTCGCTGGGCTGTTCATCACTCCCCGGTGGAACCTCACCTCGCTGCTGCCGTTCATCCTCGAGGCGATTCAGCAGCCCCAGCACGGAGGTGCCGCGTTCCAGGCCGCGGTCTAGTTGGAACACCACCTCGGGGGAGCGGCGCATCTGCAGCCGCCGCCCCAGTTCTCCCCGCAGGAAACCGCTGGCGGCCTGAAGACCTTCGAGCACCTGTGCGCGCTCCTGGGCCTCTCCGAACACGCTCACAAAGATCTTGCAGTGCTGCAGATCGCCGGACACTTCCACCTCGGTGATGCTCACCATGCCCTGGTGCACCCGTTCATCCCGAATGCCATTGATCAATAGTTCACTGACTTCCTTTCGGATCAGCGCGGCAACCCGCTCCACTCGACGCCCCTGTGCCATCACGCCATCGGTGCTGAATTCACCATGGCACGCAGCACAAGTATGAGGCTGATTCCGCCGCTGATCAGGGCGCCGATCAAGGCGACGGCTGTGACGGGATTGCTCCGGCGTGCGATTAGGGGTTCGGCGACGGAATTCATCACCCCGAGGGTGAAGGCCACCAAGTAGCGGGGGTAACGGGAGACGTTGAGAAAAAACTCCCGCATGGTTCTGGCGAGCTTCGGAATGTGCTGGCTACTCTGCCGGGCCTATGGCTGTTTTGGACATGCTGGAGCTGCATCAATTCCGCCATTCCGCCTTCTGCCTCAAGGTGCGGATGGTGTTGCAGGCCAAAGGTCTGAGTTTCCGCACCGTGGAGGTGACCCCTGGCGTTGGGCAGGTGGCCGTGTTCCGGCTGTCCGGGCAACGGCAGGTGCCTGTGCTGGTGGATGGGGAGCAGGTGATTGCCGACTCCAGTGCCATTGCGCTGCACCTGAATCGACGTGAGCCCGACCCCGCGTTGATGCCGGCTGATCCACGTCAGGCTGCCCAGGTGCATCTGTTGGAGGACTGGGCCGATAACACCCTGGCGATGGCCGGTCGCTCGTCCCTGGTGCAGGCCGCGGCGCTAGACCCCGAGCTACGTGTTGCACTGCTGCCCGACGATCTTCCCGATCCCGTGCGTTCGGTGATGGGTGTGATCCCCGGCGGTTGGGTCAGCAACATCACCGAGCTGGTCAACCAGAAGGAACGCACCGAGCTTCTTGCCAGCCTTGAGCAGCTCGCCGCCTCGGTGCAATCCAGCCCCTGGTTGGTTGGCGACAGCCTCACCTTGGCCGATATCGCCGTGGCCGCCCAGCTGTCGCTGCTTCGATTCCCCTCGTCCGCGGGTTCCGCCCTGGCTGGCAAGGGTGTGCCCGGGTTGAGTGATCACCCCAAGCTGCAGCCGTTGTTCCAATGGCGTGACCAGCTCGAACTCAAACTGATGGAGCGGACGCTGGAAGAGGTGTGAAGCGCAGTTTGTAGTGGTGCTGAGCAATGGCCTTATCCCGCAGGCTTTCGCCTGGGGATGCATAGCGCCCTTGCCACTGCTCAGCGCAGATGTCTTCGCCGCAGCGGCTGTAGCGGCTGAGGGTTTCGATTCTGCTCAACCGCGGAGGTCCTGGGGCATGCAAGATCTGCAGCACCAGTTCGTCGGCAAGGAAAGTCTCTGGGTTCGGGCTCTCCTGGCGGCGGCCCGTCACCGTTGTCTCCAGGAACAGGTCGCCTTTCAGTCGAGCGATCTGGCGATTGGCGGAGTCGGGGTCTTCCTCGACCCCCAGCAGCTGCTCCCCGAGCAGGGCTCGGCCAATGGCTGTGGCATTGAAGCTTCGATCGCCGATCAGGCGACCGCGTTGGTCGGCCTGGAACCGTGCCTGGTGGAGCAGAGCTGGATCGCCTGGGGCATCCAGATCAATGCTTTCCACTTGCCAAAGCCCGTCAAACCAGTCGGGGTAAATCAGGTCGTCCCGATTCGAGGGCCGTGGCAACGGTGCCGGAAGGCTCCAGTCGGGCCAATTGTTCAACCGTTGTTCGAGGCTTCCCTGAGCCCAGACGGGACCACCACTGAGCAGGATGGTGAGGCCGATCAGCAGCATCCACAACCGCCGTTCCATGTCTGATCCCCTAATCCGTGCCCTTGATGACTATGTGGTGCTGGAGCCCGGCAAGCCGGAGCAGCTGCTCAGCGCTGCCGACACGTTGACATGGCTGAGCGGTTGGTTGCGCTCGCTCGATCAGCTGCCGGCCGATCTTGCCGATCAACCCGATGTTGAATCAGCTGCTCAGCGTTTGATCGACACGGCCTGCGATCTGGAGATCAGCCCCGGGGTGACCTTGCAGTGGTTTGCAGTACGGCTGGAGCCGCCAACGGTTTGATTTCAGTCCGTGCGGCGCTGGGTCGGATCTTTCAGCAGGCTCGGAAGCAGCTGCAGAATCCCATCGGCAACCGCGTCAGGGGTTTCGTCGTTGATCACCACCGTGAGATCGGCTTCGGCGTAAAGGGGCTGTCGCTTGTTCAGCAGCGCCTTTAGGTCCGCTTCTGGGTCGGCGGTCTGCAACAGCGGACGCACCGTGCTGTCGGCTTTAAGGCGTTGCATCAACTGGTCGGGGACCACATCGAGCCAGATCACGATGCCGCTGTGCAGCACCCCCCAGTTCTCCGGTTGGGTCACCACACCACCGCCGGTGGCCACCACCAGCGAGTGGCGCTGACTGATGGCATTGAGCACCTGGCTTTCCAGGCTGCGGAAGCCTGCTTCGCCATCCCGCTCAAAGATTTCCGGGATGCTGCAGCCCGCTGCCTTTTCGATCACAGCATCAGCATCGACAAAGCCGTAACCCAGGCGTTCGGCCAGAGGCCTTCCGGTGCTGGTCTTGCCGCTGCCCATCATTCCCACCAAGTAGAGGCTTCGCCCGCTCAGTCGCTGCTTAAGGGTGGGGGTGGAATCCGCCATGACTCGGAATCGGCATTAGCTCATTAGGATGCCTCGCGGCCGGAACGTCACATGACTGAAATGAAGTCAACAGCGCGGCACGGCCAAGGTCGTGGCTGTGTCATTACCCGGCGGGCCTGCTTCAGCGCCAGCCATCGCTATTGGCTGCCGGAGTTATCCGCCGATGACAACGCCGCCCGTTTTGGGCCCTGTGCTTTGGCACCAGGTCATGGTCACAACTACGAACTGATCGTGTCCATGGCCGGCGGACTGGATGCCGACGGCATGGTGCTCAACCTCTCGGAGGTGAAGCACGCCATTCGTAACGAGGTCACCGGCCAGCTCGACTTCCGCTTCCTCAATGAGGCCTGGCCGGAATTTGATGTGTCCGGTCCTTCCGGCTGTCTCCCCACCACTGAGGCCCTGGTGCGGGTGATTTGGCAGCGCCTCAGCCCGCATCTGCCGATTACGGCTCTGCGCCTCTACGAACAACCAGGCCTTTGGGCCGACTATCTCGGACATCCCATGGACGCCTTCCTCACCATCCGCACTCACTTCGCTGCTGCCCACCGCCTGGCTCGCCCAGAGCTCAGCCAGGAGGAAAACGAAGCGATCTACGGCAAGTGCGCCCGCCCCCATGGCCATGGCCACAACTATCTGGTGGATGTGACCGTGCGCGGTGAGATTGATCCCCGCACCGGAATGGTTTGCGATCTGTCCGCCCTGCAACGCCTCGTGGATGATCTGGTGGTGGAGCCTTTCGATCACACCTTCCTCAACAAGGACGTGCCGTTCTTCGAAGAGTGTGTGCCCACAGCTGAGAACATCGCTTTGCACATCACCGATCGTCTCTCAAGCCCGATCAAGGCGATTGGTGCCAGCCTGCACAAGGTGCGGCTGCAGGAAAGTCCGAACAATGCGGCTGAGGTCTATGCCGAAGCACCGCAGTTGGAGATGTCACCGGCTGCACTCGATGCAGTGGCGGCCGTCTGACTGACGGCTTGACGCCCCCACTCTCCACCTCTCAATGCCCCACGGTCCGGCTGGTGCTGGCCATCAGCCTCGACGGCCGCTTGGCACCGCCTCAAGGCGGTGCTGCCCAGCTGGGTGGAGCCGGAGACCGGCGTGCTTTGGAGCAGGCACTGGCTTGGGCAGATGCCTGCCTGATTGGCGCTGGGACGTTGCGCGCCCATCAGTGCACCTGCTTGATCCGTAACCCTCAGTTATTGGAGCAGCGCCTGCAGGAGGGGCGACCACAGCAGCCGGCCGCTGTGGTGGTCAGCCGATCGCTCGGCTTCTCGCGCACCTGGCAGTTCTTTGACCAGCCACTTCAGCGTTGGCTCTTGGCTCCGGCACCCATGCATCAGGGCTTTGATCGTTGGTTCCCTTTGGCGCCAACCTGGCCGGAGCGGCTCCAAGCGCTGGGCGCGGCTGGGATTCAGCGGCTCGTGCTTTTGGGTGGCGCTCAACTCACCGCAGATCTGCTGGCAGCGGACTGCGTCGATGCTCTCCAGCTCACAGTGGTGCCTCAGCTTCTTGGCGGTCCCTTCAGCTGGTTGCCACTCACGGATTCGTCATTGCCTGCTTGTTTGGTGCAACCGGGCGCCTGGCAGTCCGATGGCGTTGAGGACCTCGGTCACGGGGAGTGGCTTCTTCGCTACCAGAGGATCCGCTAGGGAACTTTCCTGCGCCTTTAATCAGCCCGTGGTTCTCTCTGGTTAGGGTCATCAGCGATGGCCAATGACACCGTCTGAATGACGTCACTCACGGCCCGCTGGCATCGCTCCATCAACGAGATCCCTGAGCAGCAGTGGAACAGCCTGGTTGGAGATGCTGCGATCCCCTTTTACCGCTGGAGCTGGCTGGAGGCCCTGGAAAGCTCCGGAAGCACAATTCCTGAACAGGGATGGCAGCCCCTGCATCTGGCCCTCTGGCGAGATGACATTCCGATTGCTGTGGCCCCTCTTTTCCTGAAGGGGCACAGCTACGGCGAGTTTGTGTTTGACCAGACCTTTGCGCGCCTCGCCTCTGATCTTGGCTTGCGCTACTACCCCAAGCTCCTTGGGATGAGCCCGGTCAGCCCCGTGCTGGGGTATCGCTTTCATGTGCGGCCTGGAGAAGACGAGGCTCTGCTCACCAGGGAGCTGTTGCGGGCGATTGATCGCTTCTGCGAACAGAACGGCATCCTCAGCTGCAATTTTCTCTATGTGGATCCGCAGTGGCGGCCCTTGGCGGAAGCGGGAGGTTGCGCCGCCTGGCTGAACCAGCAGAGCCTCTGGAGCCGAGGCGATGATCAGAGCTTTGAGGACTACCTCAAGGGCTTCAATGCCAACCAGCGCCGCAACATCAAGCGAGAGCGCAAGGCTGTAGCCAAGGCTGGGATCACGGTGACGCCGCTCAGCGGAGACCAGCTCGACCGGGAGCTGCTTCAGACCATGCATCGCTTTTATGAGCAGCACTGTGCCCGTTGGGGACCATGGGGCAGCAAATATCTGGAGGAGGGTTTTTTCGAAGCGCTGGCACGGCTGCACCGCGATCAGCTGGTGCTCTTTTCAGCCCACCGCGGTGATCCTCACGATCCGGTGGCGATGTCGATGTGCGTCGAGGACGGGCGTCAGTTGTGGGGCCGGTACTGGGGCAGCAACGAGGAAATTGATTGTCTCCACTTCGAAGTCTGTTATTACGCCCCGATTGAATGGGCCCTGGCCAACGGCATCACCAGTTTTGACCCTGGAGCCGGTGGCAGTCACAAACGCCGCCGGGGCTTTGTGGCACGCCCTCACGCCAGCCTGCACCGGTGGTACCAGCCCCAAATGGATCAGTTGATCCGCACCTGGTTGCCGAAGGTGAACGGCCTGATGATGGAGGAGATCGAGGCCATCAATGCGGAGCTGCCCTTCAAAGCAGAACCTCCTGCTTTGGCTTTGTAGGTTGAAGGCATGACCACAACCCCTGAAGCACCGGCATCGACCGCCGCAGCGATGGATGCCCTGGATCAGCGCCTGTCTCAGCGCTTCATCGCCTTGGACCCGAGCGGATATTTCCTGATCAAACTGGATCGTGATGCGGCTGAACTGGTGCTGGAGCACTACGGCAACACCATTGATGACAAAGGGCTGGCCAGAGATTCAGACACCGGTGAGGTGTTGCGTTGTGACGGGGGAAATTCTCCCCGGCGTCCCTCAGCTGTCTATCGCGGCCGTACAGCAAAACAGCTTGGCATTCAGCTCACTGAGGGGGATGAGCCTCATCCGCTTAGTCGTCTCGATCACGCCCTTTATCTCGGGCGAGAGTTGCAGAAGGCCGAGCAGTGTCTCCGAGACGGCACGGACTATGTGCAGGACTGAGTTTTAGACGGGTTGTAATTCTTTTGGAGCAGTGGGTTCTTCAGGCGGCAAGGATTCCAGCTGTTCGCGGATTTCCTGCTGAACGATCGAGCGGTACTCGAGGAAGTGCTCGTTGTGGGCCAACACGACCAAAAACTGCTCCAGCAGAGCAGGGTTATGGCGGGCCATACCAAACATGTACTTCCAGAAGCGACTGCGGGTATTGCGTTTGATCCCCTGACGCCACACCACGGTGCTCAAAGCCTTGATATCAATCCACGTCGGAAGCTTGGCAGCAGCTTTCCAGCGGGGGGCACCCATCTTCAGGTAGTAGCTGTAGACCCGATCCATATAGGCATTGGGTTCGTAGAGCGCGCAGAAAGCTTCCACGTACTCGTTAGCGATGTCTCGGATCGGTCGGGTGGGCTCGAAGTTGAGCAAGTTGGTCTGATTCACGCCCTTGGCGGCATCTTCTCCCTGAATCAGCCGACCTTCTCGCTCCAGCCGCGCCCAAAGGGCTGTCTTGGGTAAGGCCTGAAGCATGCCCATCATCGCGGCGGGAATGCCGGTGCGGGTCACGAAGTCCACGATTCGGCGGCCTGCTCCATCCTTTTCGCCGTCAAAACCAATGATGAAGCCAGCCATGACTCGGATGCCGTTCGCCGTGATCCGGTCAACAGCAGCATCGAGCGGGTTGCGCGTGTTCTGCACCTTGCGGGCTGTTTCCAGGCTGGCTTCATCTGGTGTCTCGATGCCCAGGAAGACGCTTTCGAACCGCGCGTCGTGCATCATCCGCATCATCTCGTCATCGTCGGCCAGGTCCACGGAGGCCTCAGTGGCGAAGCTGAAGGGGTACCCTCGCTCCTCCTGCCAAGTGCGGATCTGAGGTAGCAGCAGCTTGGCGTTGCGCTTGTTGCCGATGAAGTTGTCGTCAACCAGGAAGATCGACCGTCGCCAGCCCAGGTCGTAGAGGTACTGCAGCTCCGCCACCAATTGCTCTGGGGTTTTGGTTCGGGGTTTGCGGCCGTAGAGAACGATGATGTCGCAGAACTCGCAGTTGAAGGGGCAGCCGCGGGAGAACTGAACGCTCATCGAGTCGTAGGCGTCGAGCTGAAGCAGATCGAAGCGGGGAATCGGTGTGGCGGTGACGTCCGGCTTGTCTCCCTCTGAGGTGAACCGACCCTTTGTGTCACCCCGTTCCAGGGCTTCCAGGAACATCGGCAGGGTGATTTCTCCCTCGTCGAGGATCTTGAAATCCGCCATATCCAGTTCGGGTGCATCCGGTGTGGAGCTGGCGAAGGGGCCCCCGATGGCCACTGGTAGGCCTCGCTGCTTGGCCTTGCCGATCTGCACGGCCATGTCGTCCTTCTGAACGATCATTCCCGAAATGATGACCAGCTCGGCCCAGCTCCATTCCTCTTCTGTCACCTCCCGCACGTTGCGGTCAACCAGCTTCATCTCCCAGTCCTGGGGCAGCAGCGCAGCTACCGTGCACATCCCCAGGGGAGGCAGCAACACCTTGCGGTTCACCAGCTCAAGGATCTTCTCGTAACTCCAGAAGGTCTTTGGGAACTCGGGGTAAACAAAAAGGGTACGCATGGCGTCGGGCGTTGATGGATGGACGTCCGGTTGGCCCGGTTAGAGATACCTCTCAATAGGTATCGGCTGTTCACAAACCCTAAGCGCAATGGCATGAACCCAGGCGAATGTCTGATCTAATAGTGGTCACCTCAGTACTTGCACATGGGCGTCGGCATCTATCTCGGCCTGGTTGGTTCTGGTCTGGTGACGGCTTTTGTGCTCACCAAGATCCTCAAGGGAATCAAGCTCATCTGAGCTGTTCCAGACGCTTCGCCCCTCGTTTTCGCATCCAGAGCACAGCCACAGCAGCGCTGAGACCTCCGGTGAGTGCAAAGGCCGTTGACAAGCTGGTGGTCATCACCAGCAGTGCCACCAGCAATCCACTGAGTCCGCCTCCGCCAAGGAAGGCGATCTGGCTTAGGCCGGCCATGCGACCACGCATCACCTGCGGTGAGCCGATTTGACTGATCAGGTTGCAGCTGCTCAGCAGCCCTGCTGTGCCGGTGCCGATCAGGAAGGCCATGGCCAGGCTCAAGCTCGGCCCAGGCGTACAGGCCATCCCCAGCTGACCCAACGCTGTGATCAGTCCGAAGCCCCCCAGGGTGAGGAACGGGCGCCGGCAGAAGCGTTGGCTATTGCGCTGCAGCACCACACCGCCCACGATGCTTCCGCCCGCCAGAACGCTGGTGAACAGGCCCAGATCCGTGGGCTTGTCCCCCAGCTGATCGAAGGCGATCAATGGGGCCAGCCCAGGGTGATAGAAGCCAATCAGGCAGAGAACCGCGGTGAAACTGAGCACCCCCTGCAGGGTGCTGCCGCAGTGGCGCCAGGCGTTGAGCAGGCTGGCGTCCTTGCCGCCGCTGCTGCGCACCTCCAGAGCCCGATTCGGGTTCAGCAGAAACATCACGCTGGCAATCGGCAGCAGGTAGCTGGCCGCATCAATCCCCAGGGCCCAGGCTGGGCCCGTAGCCGCCAGTAACCAGCCGCCGATCGGAGGACCCACCAGTTTTCCCACGTTGAACACCACCGAAAAGCTGGTGAGGTAACCCGCCAATTGTTCTGGCCGTTCCACCAGGATCGAGCAGTACTTGTTGCGGGCCGTCAGCTCATAGGCGCCGGCGATGCCCACCAGCAGGGTGCTGCAGAGCAGAAGCAGCACCTGGGGTGTGCCCTCCAAGAGAGGAATGGCCAGTGCCCCCAGGCCCGAGGCGGCCAGCAGCGCCCATTGCGCCTGCACCAGCACCCCTTCACAGCCCACGCGGTCGGTGCGCACTCCCGCTGGTCCGCTCACCAGCAGGGTCGGCAGCGACAGCGCGGCGAAGTTCAGCGCCAGCACGAAGGGATCCACGCCCCCTTTCATCAGGATCCAGCCCTTGGCGGTGATGCCGGCGAAAGACCCTGCTGTACTGACGCCAGAGGCGATCAGAAAAAGCTGGCGCTGCTGCTCGGCCCGCAGTTTGAGAAGGGTCAACCCTGGCGTCTCGCTGCGGCCACCATGGCGCGGGCACCGACAATCCGCCCGCTGAGGTCATAGATGTCGGCTCCGGTGATCTCCACCGGCACCAGGCTCCCGGGTGCGGCCTGTTGACCGTCTGCGCCGGGCTGGACCCGCACTTCGCCGTCTACCTCTGGAGCAAAACGGGCGCACCGGCCGATCATCTCGCCGGTCTGGGGGTTGTGCTGTTCAATCAGTACGTCCACGGTGCGGCCCACCCAGCGGCTGTTGCGTTCCGCCGAAATCGGTTGCTGCAGCGCCATCAGGGCATCTTTGCGGGCCTGGGCCACCTCTGGATCGACGTGATCAGGCAGGTCGGCTGCTGCGGTGCCGTCCTCTGGCGAGAAAGTGAACACTCCCACATGATCGAAGCGCTGACGCTCGAGGAAACCCATGAGGTGCTGAAAATGCTCCTCGGTTTCACCTGGGAATCCCACGATCAACGTGGTGCGTAGCACCGCGTCGGGGAGTCGCTCGCGGATCTGATCCAGCAGGCGGTCGTTCACATCCGCTTGCCAGGGGCGGTTCATCGATCGCAGCACCTCTGGATGGCTGTGCTGCAACGGCAGATCGAGATAAGGCACAACATTCGGCACGTCCCGGTATGCCGCCAGCACATCCGGGGTCAGGCCGGTGGGATAGGCGTAGTGCACCCGGATCCAGGGGATCTCCACCTCCCCCAGGGCCCGAAGCAGCTCCGCCAGCTTGGGTTTGCCGTAGAGGTCGAGCCCGTAGTTGGTTGTGATCTGGCTGATCAGGATCAGCTCCTGCACTCCCTGCTCCGCCAATTGGTGGGCTTCAGCCACGATCGATTCAATCGGCCGGCTGCGCTGATCTCCCCGCAGCTTCGGAATGATGCAGAAGGCGCAGCGGTAGTCGCAGCCCTCAGCCACCTTGAGGAAGGCCACGGCCTGATCGGTGGTGCGCTGGCGCGGTAGATGTTCATCGCCCACAAAGGTGGGCACGGCGCTCACTTGGTTAACCCGCTCCCCTGCTTCCACCCGCTGCAGCACGTCAACGATGTGCTGGTAATCGCCGGTTCCCACAATGGCCTTGGCTTCCGGAATCGACTCCAGTAATTCCTCCTGGAAATGCTGGGCCAGGCATCCCGCGATGATCAGCTCCTTGCCCTGTTCTGCCAGTCCCACCAGGGTTCGCACCGATTCCTCGCGGGCGTCTTGGATGAAGCTGCAGGTGTTCACCACCACCACGGCGGCATCGTTTTCATCGGTGCTAACGCCATAGCCCGCTTCCGCCAGCAGCCCCACCATGTGTTCGGTGTCGACCCGATTCTTCTCGCACCCCAGGTGGGCGAACGCGACCGTCGGTTTTGTCGGGGTGCTTGTCATCACGTCGCCGGCAGGCCATCTCTCAGCCTACGAAGCGGCTTGATCACGCCGGAACTGACAGAATTCGAACACTTGAAGATCAAGGATGGGCACCACCCGTCTCATTAGCCGTCGACGCCAAGATTCAGGCGCGAAATGGGCCCGCATCGCCATGGCGGTGCTGGCCACTGCTGGGCTGATCGACACCGGTTCGATCACCCTCAAGCGTTGGGGCCTGCTTGGCAACCTCACCTGTCCGATGGGGGCTGACGGTTGCGACAAGGTGCTCAACAGCGCCTGGGGGACGGTCTTCGCTGAGATCCCTCTTTCGCTGATAGGAGTGCTGGCCTATGGCGCGGTACTTCTGATGGCGCTGCTGCCCTTGTTGCCAGGTCTGCAGGAAAACAAGGCCGACCTCTCGCGACGCACCTGGTGGGGCCTGTTCACGGTGTCCCTAGCGATGGCCGTCTTCAGCGGTGTGCTGCTGGGCGTGATGCTGCTCAAGATTCAGGCGTTCTGTTTCTTCTGCGTTCTCTCCGCGGCGCTGTCCCTGGCTTTGTTGGTGCTCTCCATCATCGGAGGCGGCTGGGAGGATCTGGGTCAGCTGCTGTTCCGCGGGGTGCTCCTGGCCCTGGCCGTGCTGCTGGGGGGCTTGATTTGGGCGTCGGTGGTCGATCCCAATCGGCCCGAGACCGTGGCCAGCGGTAGAGGCGTTGCTCCGCTCGTCACGACCGAGAGCACGCCTGCGTCAATCGCTTTGGCCGAGCACCTCACCAGCAGTGGTGCGGTGATGTATTCCGCTTACTGGTGCCCCCATTGCCATGACCAGAAGGAGCTTTTCGGCAAGCAGGCTTCCGATCAGCTCAAGGTGGTGGAGTGCGCGCCGGATGGTGAAAACAATCAGGCTGACCTCTGCCGCAGTAAAGGATTAGAGGGTTTCCCCAGCTGGGAGATCAATGGCAGCATCGATTCCGGCGTGAAAGGGCTCGGCACCCTGGCGGAACTCAGCGGCTACGAGGGCGACACCGACTTCTAAATCAGGGGCGCACGGCTCGGGTGAAGATGCCCTGCTCTCGTTGCTGCCTGGAATGCTGCCGCCATTGCGGCAGCGGAGCCGGAGCATCGCTGCGGTAATGACCGCCTCGACTTTCGCCGCGAAACAGGCAGGCCTCCAGCATCAGACGGCTGGTCAACAGCCGGTGGTGCAGATCCAGCAACAGGTTCAGATCGCGTCGGCTGCTTTCCGCCAGTAGGCGAGGAGCACAGTGGTCCTGCCGCAGCAAGGCCTGAAGCAGAGCCTGCTGCTCCAGACGCTGTTCGTCCTCCTTGACCTTGGTGAGGGCCCTGCGCAGTCCGGAGGCGGACCGCTCCACACCCGCCCGCCGCCAGCAGAGCTGTCGCAGCTGTTCGATCGCGTCGATCAACTGCGAACTACTGCTGCCGTCTAGATCGAGCTCGAGGGGTTGGGCTGTGCCGGTGGTAGGTGTCGGCAGGGCTGGCCCGAGCTCGATCTCCTTGAGTCGATTGGCGAACACCAGGCACTCCATCAGGGAGTTGCTGGCCAGACGGTTGGCCCCATGCAGGCCTGTGCAGGCCACCTCCCCCACGGCATAAAGCCCCGGCAGTGTGGTGGCGGCCTGCAGATCCGTGGCGACTCCTCCCATCCAGTAGTGGGCAGCCGGGGCCACCGGAATCGGCCGTTCCAAGGGATTGAGTCCGAGTTCATCGCAGCGGTCCAGGATCGTTGGGAAGCGTCGCTCCGCTTGGTCGCGCGGGATGGCGGCGAAGTCCAGCCACATCTGTTTCACCTGCTGCCGCTGCATGGCTTGCATTAAGGCGCGGCTCACCTGATCCCGCGGTGAGAGGTCGCGTTGGCGCAGATGGGCCACAGGGCTTCCCCCGAGGGAATCCACCAGTACTCCACCTTCACCGCGCACGGCTTCGGAGATCAGAAAGCAGGGGGCGTCATCCAGGCGGATGGCCGTGGGATGGAATTGCACGAATTCCAGATCCTCCACTGCAGCCCCCGCTTGCCAGGCCAGGGCGATGCCTTCGCCGCAGGCCTGGGCAGGGTTGGTGGTATTGGCGAACAGATGGCCGCCCCCGCCGCTGGCCAGCACCACGGCGCGGGCTTCGATGCCGTGAAGATTCGCCCCATCCAGCACCTGCACGCCACAGCAGCGCCTATCGCGCACCAGCAGCTGAGTCACCCGGACGCCACGGCGGTGTAGCAACCCCGGCCGTTGCTCGACACGATCCCGCAGTACATCCACAAGAGCCCGTCCGGTTCGGTCTTGCACATGCAGGACTCGCCGGTGGCTGTGGGCTGCTTCCAGGGTGGTGGCAAGACCGTCTTGATCCCGGTCAAAGGCCATGCCCAGCTGGTCAAGTCGCTCCACGCAATGCGGTGCCTCCTGAACCAGCAGTCGGACTGCATCGCCATCGCAGAGATCAGCTCCGGCCAGAACGGTGTCCTCGGCATGGCTTTCGGCGCTGTCCTCCTTCCGCGTTACCGCAGCAATGCCGCCCTGGGCCCAGCGGCTGGAGGAACGCCGCCCCGTGTTGCGGTTGAGCAGTAAGACCTTCAGCTCTGGGGGCAGATCAAGGCAGGTCATCAACCCAGCTGCCCCGGCACCGATCACCACCACGTCCCAGGGACCTGAGGGGATGGGATCAGAGCTGCGGGGCTGGGCCATCACGGGGACAAAAAAACCGCCGGTGGTCCGGCGGTTCAGGCAGTCACAGGCATTGTGACGGGATTAGAGGATCAACGGTACTGGCCGTCGTTGATGCGGTCGTCGCCCTCATTCAGAGCAATGGAGGGGGGTGTGACAGTGAAGTTGTCGCGGTACTTGGCAAACAGCTCCTGCTGACGATCAGTCAGATCGAGAGACAGCACGTCGTCAACGCTGTCGTAGGGGCCGCCCAGAACGATTTTCCCGGCCATGGTCGGATACATGCCAGGGAATTGCTGGAAGCGACGCACGGAGGAATTGTTGAGGTCAACCTTGCCTTCACGTTCCGCGATCTTGTCATCCACAACGTTGCGGATCTCGTTGCCGGAGTACTTGCTGCGAAGGTCGTCGTCGGCATAAACGCTGTTGGGAAGCACAAGGCCTGCCATCAGACTTGCCATCACCAGTGCGCCGGTCAGCCAGCTCAGAAGCCGCTTCATCTCAACTCTCGATCAGGGGTCAGAACGGGACGACCGGCGTTGCCGGCTCGGGAAGACTACAAGTCGTTGCCCCGTTCAAGCCTTTAGTTTGCCGCAGCTTTTGCAGTTCGTTTCACTCGATTAGGCCGCTGAGCCCAGGCTGCAGCAACGCGGAGAGCAGGAATAATCCGTCTACCCACAGGGTTGTGATCAATACAGCAGCTGCCATGGCTCCGGTGTCGCCGTCGGAATTGCTGTTATTCGGGTTCAGTCGGCGTCCGACAATCATGACCAGCACAGCAGCAATCACCAGGGTGGCCATGGGCAGGGGCTGCAGCAAATGCAGGCCCGCCTGATGCAGCAGCAGAGGAGCCTGATCCAGGGAAGCGGTCACCACTGCGGGCCAGAACTGCATCACGCCGGTGGCCGCCATGGCCAGGTCTGTGCAGGCTGTACCTAATAAAGATGACAAATAAAACGTTGCCGCCAGCCGCCAGCGGCCCTGCAGGCCACCCAGGGCAACAGGCACAGCGAAGGCTTCAACGGGCAGGTGCAGCACGGGATGAGCCCGCAGCCAACCCCAGAAAATGCAGCCCGCAAGCCAGCTTCCGCTGAAACCAACGAGAAGCGAACCTAGGTCGGATGCCGTCTGGGAGCGGCTCTGATGCAACAGCAGGCCGGCTGCAATCAGAACACCCGTGAAAAGGGTTGCTGAGAAAGGATCCAGACGAACCCAAGGTGCCTGCAGAAACACCGGCAGCACCACCATTGCTGCAGCGATGCGCGCGACCGGAAAGGACCACGATCGTGCGGAGGCTGAGGTTTGCCAGGTGCCGCCGATCAAATCCTTTTCATGAAGAAAGTCACGGAACCTTAGAAGACATCTTCAAGTGACGCGGCCGACATCCCTGCCTTGCGGGCCGGGGATACCGTCAAGGCGACATCTGTTGTCTCGATGGCGGACCCCTCTGCATCCATAACCCTGCTTGAGGCCTGCTGGCGTGATCTGGTGCTGGGAGTGGTGCAGGGACTCACTGAATTTTTGCCGATCAGCAGCACCGCTCATCTCAAGGTTGTGCCTGTGCTCTTGGGTTGGGGCGACCCTGGCGTCTCCGTCACCGCCGCAATTCAACTGGGCAGCATCGTTGCGGTGATCGCCTATTTCCGCAGCGATCTCAGTCAGGTGTTGCGGGGAATCAGTCGCGCCATTCGCCATGGTCAGTGGCGGGAACCGGAGGCGCGTCTTGGACTTGCCATGGCTGTGGGAACCCTGCCGATCCTGGTGGTCGGGCTGGGCATCAAATTCTTCTGGGCTCAGGGTTATGAACAGTCGCCCCTGCGCAGTGTTCTTTCTATTGCGATCGTCTCGATCGTGATGGCTTTGTTGCTTGCTTTAGCGGAACGGGCTGGAACCCGTCGTAAGCAGCTCCCGGATGTTTCAGGGCGTGATGGCTTGGTGGTGGGTGTGGCGCAGGTGTTGGCGTTGATTCCAGGCGTGTCCCGTTCTGGCAGCACCCTCACAGCTGCCCTATTCGATGGTTGGCAGCGGGCCGACGCCGCACGCTTCTCTTTCCTGCTGGGCATTCCCTCGATCACGATTGCGGGGTTGGTGGAACTCAAGGATGCTTTGGATGCCAGTGCTGGCAACGGCCCCCTGCCGTTGTTGGTAGGCATTTTTTCAGCTGCCCTGGTGTCCTGGCTGGCGATTGATTGGTTGCTGAAGTTCCTCCAGCGCCACAGCACTTGGATCTTTGTTGCCTACCGGCTGCTGTTCGGTCTGCTTCTGCTGGTCTGGTGGGGCGCTCACGGCGCACACTGAGTTCAGATGAAGTCGGCTTGTGTGGAATGAGCCATCCGCTGGAGTTGCCGTAGCAGCTCTGGATCCAACCAGCAGTGGTCGCCAGCCGCAGCCTGCGGTGGTGGCGGCCGTAGAGGCCGGCTCGATCGGGGAGGAGTTGGGTTTTGAGCCGGGCGATCAGTTGCTCAGTATCAATGGCATTCGACCACGAGATCTGATCGATTACCGCTACCTCTGCGTGGATGAGGAGCTTTGCCTTGAGGTGCGTGATGCAGCGGGTGCTCTGCATCAGGTGGAGTTGGAAAAGGAGGCTGATGACGGGCTTGGCCTGGCCTTCACCGAGGCCTTGTTTGATGGCTTGCGTCAGTGCAATAACAATTGCCCGTTCTGTTTCATTGATCAGCAGCCCCCGGGGCGGCGCGACAGTCTTTATCTAAAAGACGACGATTACCGGCTGAGCTTTCTCTATGGCTCCTATCTGACCCTGACCAATCTGGGCGAGGCGGATTGGCAGCGGATTGAGGAGCAGCGTTTATCTCCATTGTTTGTATCGGTGCATGCCACGGAGCCCGACCTGCGCTCCAGGCTGCTGGTGAACCCGCGTGCTGCCCAGGTGATGGATCAGCTCGCCTGGTTTGACCAGCGTGATCTGCAGCTTCATGCCCAGGTGGTGGTCTGCCCAGGGCTTAATGACGGTCCTGCCCTGGAGAGGACCTTGAACGATCTGGCGTCCTTCGCGTCTGGCCCCTGGCCGGCGGTGCTGTCCGCAGCGGTGGTGCCGGTGGGGCTTACCCGGTTCAGGCCGGCTGAAGATGGCCTTGTCCCTGTGGATCCGGCCTGTGCCCGGCAGGTGATTGCCCAGGTGGAACCCATGCAGCAGAACTTCCAGGCGGCCTTGGGCACCCGCTTTGCCTGGCTCTCGGATGAGTGGTACTTGATGGCTGGGTTGCCGTTGCCGCCTCGGGATGACTACGAGGATCTTCCGCAGCAGGAGAACGGTGTGGGCAGCATTCGCGCCTTCCTCGAAGCTCTGGATGCCGCGACTGAAGACCTGCCCAGAGCGGTTCCGCAGCCCCGTCGTTGCAGCTGGGTGGTGGGTCAGATCGTCGCCCAGGCATTGCAGCCCGTGGCAGAACGGTTGAATGGCGTTGAAGGTGTCGAGTTTCACCTGATCGGACTGCCGAGTCCCTATTGGGGGCAGGACCAAGTGGTGACCGGATTGCTGACTGGACAGGATCTGCTCAGTGGGTTGCAGGGGCGAGATCTTGGCGATGAGCTGCTGCTGCCGTCGGTGATGTTGCGGCAGGGGCAGCCTGTGTTCCTCGATGACATGACCTTGGAGGCCGTCGCCGCGCAGCTGCCGGTCCCCATCCGGATTGTTCATGGGGCGGCTGACGTCGTGGCCTCAGTTTTGAGTGCCGTAGGAAAAATTTCCTAAGCTCCGCAAAAGTTTTTAATTGCTGTGCGCCGGATCACCGCGGGTATCTGTCTCGTTGCGGGCGTCGTCTCCACCGGTGTTCCCTCTGCACTAAGTCAGGAGAATGAGCAGTCTGAGTCGGCATTGGTCGACCAGAACACGCTTCCCGATGCGATCGATTTGAAGGGCGCACGCCCAAAGGCTGATCCATCTGTCGTAGCTCCGGCTCTCGACGTTTTGCCGCCTCCCCTCATTCCTTTGGCCGCTCCCCCCAGCCTGGCGCTCCCTGATTCGCCGTCACAGGTGCGCATTCATGAGCTGCGTCCTCTCACCCTGGAGGAAGCTCTACAGCTGGCCGAGTTCAACAGTCCGAAGCTCAAGGCTGCTGCCAGTCAGGTTGATCAGGCCAAGTCTGCGCTCCGCGCAGCGATTTCTGCTTGGTACCCCACCGTCGATCTCTCGGCCAGCGGACTACCCGAATATTTCAAGTCGTATTCCTACCAAAATCCAGATTTCGTCCCTGATCGGGTTGTTCGGAAACCCACGACACGGATTAGCCCCCTCACGGGTAAGGAGACATCGGTGAATGCCATCACCGGTGAGCCGCTCACCCGACCGGTTGAAAAGGATGGATACAACGAGCGATACGCCAGGGAGTGGCGTCTCAATGTCAACTTGCAGGTCAGCTGGGACCTGATTAATCCCGCACGTGTTCCCCAGATCGCTGCAGCTCGGGATCGGTTTGAGCGGGCGCGCGATTCTTATCTCATCGCTTTGCGAGATCTGCGTCTTAACTCAGCAACTGCCTACTTCAATTTGCAAGAAGCTGATGAAGGTGTCCGCATTGGCCAAGTCTCGGTTCAGGCTTCGTTGGTGAGTTTGCGTGATGCACGGGCCCGCTACAACGCCGGCGTCAATACCAAATTGGAGGTTTTGGAGGCAGAGACTCAGTTGGCTCGCGACCGCAATCTGCTCACCACTCGTTTGGGTGAGCAAAGCGTTTCGCGTCGTCGGTTGGCATCGCTGCTCGATCTTCCACAGGATGTGACTCCAACTGCAGCGACACCTGCTCGCCCATTGGGCTTGTGGGAGCCATCGCTCGAAGAGAGCATCGTTGCTGCTTACAACTACCGCGAGGAGCTCGACCAATTAATCCTCGATATCTCCATTAACAACAGCCAAGCGAATGCTTCTCTCGCCGCTGTTCAGCCCGTGCTCAGTTTTGTCAATTCCACGACGACGACCCGGACGCAAGGTCAGACCGGTCAGACGTCGAACGATATTGATACGGGCGATTTCACATACGGCTTTCAGAACAGCACGGCGTTGACGGCAACCTGGCGCTTGTTTGATGGCGGACGAGCCCGCGCCGAATACCGGCGCTCCAAGCAGGCCGCAGACGAGAGCCGATTCAATTTCGCCGATACCCGTGATCAGATCCGGCTTGAAGTTGAGGAAAGCTTCGTCGGTCTGCGAACAGCTATTCAGAGCATTGAGACCACGTCTAGTGAGGTGGTCTCATCTCGAGAATCCCTGCGTCTGTCGCAGCTTCGGGTCCAAGCTGGCGTCAGCACCCAGCGGGAAGTGGTGAATAACCAACGTGATCTCACCAACGCTGAGCTGCGATACGCCGGCGCAATTCGCGAATACAACACCAATCTGGCGCAGCTGAGGCGCCGAACTGGTTTGGATGCCTTGGTGGCTTGTAATGCCGTGTCGCTGCCGGCAGCCAAGCCGGAATCAGATCAACAATTGATTCCTATTGAGCCAACGCCGCTCAAGTCAGCCTGTCCATCTGTAGCTTCCGCAGGTTCGACGGTGAATCAGACTGAGAGCAGTCCTGTACAGCCTCTGTGGTGACGTTGGTGCTCAGTGACGATCAACTGAGCTCCGTTCATCTGTTGCTGGATCGCATCCGTGCTCGTCAGCTCCAGGACTTTGGCCAGATCGGTTCCGATGTGAAGCCCGATGGTTCCTTGATCACCGACTGTGACCGCTGGAGTGATGCAGCTCTCGTCGAGGGCTTGGCCAGCATTGCTCCTGGGGAGGGCGTCCTGAGCGAGGAAGGATCCAAAACAGTCCCGAACAGCAGGGCGTACTGGGTGGTGGATCCTTTGGATGGGACCACCAATTTTGCGGCTGGTATTCCCTATTGGGCGATTTCCGTGGCGCGTTTTGTTGACGGTCGACCCAGTGAGGTCTTTCTGGATGTGCCAGCACTGGGGCAACGCTTTGTCGCTCTGCGTGGCCGCGGCGCCACCCGAAATAACCAACCGTTGACCTCTGAGACCCGAGCGTTGGCGACCAGTGCCTGTGTTTCGCTTTGCAGTCGTTCGATCCGTGTGCTGCAGCGCAAACCAGATCAGCGCTTTCCTGGAAAGATTCGTCTGCTTGGTGTCGCCAGCCTCAATCTGGTCAGCGTGGCGATGGGGCAGACCATCGCTTCATTAGAGGCCACTCCCAAGATCTGGGATTTGGCAGCTGCCTGGTTGGTGCTCGACGAACTCGGTTGTCCGATTCGCTGGTTGGGTGCGGATCCAGCGCAGCTCTCTCCAGGTGAGGACGTTGCTGAACGTGGTTTCCCCATGCTGGCGGCCGGTTCGTGGGCTCATCTAGCTCGTTTTCTTCCATGGGGAGAGGCTCTGGTGCAGCCCTAAAGGGTGCCTGTTGCGAGAGGTGGAGCTGTGGTGTTATGGTTTTGTCTTGCGCGGGAGCCGAGAGGCGAGCGCGCAAGCCGAAGCGCTGAAGGCGAAAGCCTTGATGTGTCTGAGGCGACTTACAAGATCA
>NZ_VTLA01000002.1:0-248630 GCF_020514205.1 Synechococcus sp. MU1625 | reverse complement strand
GCACCGCCGCTGCCGTTGTTCAAGCCATCGCTGATCTCGACACCGATCCCACCAACTTCAACTCCACACTCGCCGCTGGAACAGCTGCTGCTGCGGACATCACCGCCATCGAGGCCGCCAACGGCACCGGCACCATCGATGGTTCCGCTCTGACCGCCATCACCGGCACCGCCGCTGCCGTTGTTCAAGCCATCGCTGATCTCGACACCGATCCCACCAACTTCAACTCAACACTCGCCGCTGGAACAGCTGCTGCTGCGGACATCACCGCCATCGAGGCCGCCAACGGCACCGGCACCATCGACGGTTCAGCTCTGACCGCCATCACCGGCACCGCCGCTGCCGTTGTTCAAGCCATCGCTGATCTCGACACCGATCCCACCAACTTCAACTCAACACTCGCCGCTGGAACAGCTGCTGCTGCGGACATCACCGCCATCGAGGCCGCCAACGGCACTGGATCCATCGACGGTTCTGCTCTGACCGCCATCACCGGCACCGCCGCTGCCGTTGTTCAAGCCATCGCTGATCTCGACACCGATCCCACCAACTTCAACTCCACGCTCTCTGCTGGTTCTGCTGCTGCTGCGGACATCACCGCCATCGAGGCCGCCAACGGCAGCGGCACCATCGACGGTTCTGCCCTGACCGCCATCACCGGCACCGCTGCTGCCGTTGTTCAGGCCATCGCTGATCTCGATACAGATCCCACCAACTTCAACTCCACACTCTCTGCTGGAACAGCTGCTGCTACAGACATCGCCACCATCGAGGCCGCCAACGGCAGCGGCAGCATCGACGGTTCTGCCCTGACCACCATCACCGGCACCGCCGCTGCTGTTGTTCAGGCGCTTACAGACCTGGACACCGATCCCACCAACTTCAACTCCACACTCTCTGCTGGAACAGCCACCGCTGCGGACATCACCGCCATCGAGGCTGCCAATGGCACTGGATCCATCGACGGTTCAGCTCTGACCGCCATCACCGGCACCGCCGCTGCTGTCGTTCAGGCCATCGCTGATCTCGACACCGATCCCACCAACTTCAACTCCACACTCACGGGAACAGCCACCGCTGCGGACATCACCGCCATCGAAGCTGCCAACGGCACCGGCACCATCGACGGTTCAGCTCTGACCGCCATCACCGGCACCTACGCCGAGATTGCTCAGGCCCTCACCGATCTCGATTCCGATCCCACCAACTTCAATTCCACCCTCTCCGCTGGAGCTGAAGACGCCACTGACATCACTGCACTGGAAGCGACCAATGGAACTGGCACAATCGATGGTTCAAATCTGAGCGCCATCAACGGCACCGCCGCTGCTGTTGTTCAGGCCGTCGCTGATCTCGATACAGATCCCACCAACTTCAACTCCACCCTCTCTGCTGGAGCTGCCGACGCTGCGGACATCACCGCCATCGAAGCTGCCAACGGCAGCGGCACAATCGACGGTTCTGCTCTGACCGCCATCAACGGCACCGCCGCTGCTGTTGTTCAGGCCATCACTGACTCGGACACCGATCCCACCAACTTCAACTCCACCCTCACCGGTACTACTGCTGACGCTGCGGACATCACCACCATTGAGGCAGCCAATGGCAATGGATTCATCCTCGGTTCGGCTCTAAGTGCCATCAATGGCGCTGCCGCTGCGGTTGTTCAGGCCATCACTGATCTCGACACCGATCCCGCCAACTTCAACTCCACCCTCTCCGCTGGAGCTGCTGACGCTGCGGACATCAACACCATCGAGACTGCCAATGGCAATGGATCCATCATCGGTTCGGCTCTAAGTGCCATCAATGGCGCTGCCGCTGCGGTTGTTCAGGCCATCACTGGTCTCGACACCGATCCAACCAACTTCAACTCCACGCTCTCTGCTGGAGCTGCTGACGCTGCGGACATCACCACCATCGAGGCTGCCAACGGCACCGGCACCATCGACGGTTCTGCCCTGACCGCCATCAACGGCACCGCCGCTGCTGTTGTTCAGGCCATCGCTGACTCGGACACCGATCCCACCAACTTCAATTCCACCCTCTCCGCTGGTACTGCTGCTGCTACAGACATCGCCACCATCGAGGCCGCCAATGGCACCGGCACCATCGACGGTTCTGCCCTGACCGCCATCAACGGCACCGCTGCTGCTGTTGTTCAGGCCATCACCGATCTCGATACAGATCCAACCAACTTCGACTCCACACTCACCGCTGGTGCTGCTGCTGCTACAGACATCGCCACCATCGAGGCCGCCAATGGCACCGGCACAATCGACGGTTCTGCCCTGACCGCCATCACCGGCACCGCCGCTGCTGTCGTTCAGGCCATCACCGATCTCGATACAGATCCCACCAACTTCAACTCCACACTCTCTGCTGGAACAGCTGCTGCTACAGACATCGCCACCATCGAGGCCGCCAATGGCACCGGCACAATCGACGGTTCTGCCCTGACTGCCATCAACGGCACCGCTGCTGCTGTTGTTCAGGCCATCACCGATCTCGACACCGATCCAACCAACTTCAACTCCACACTCACCGCTGGAACAGCTGCTGCTACAGACATCGCCACCATCGAGGCAGCCAATGGCACAGGCACCATCGACGGTTCTGCTCTGACCGCCATCACCGGCACCGCCGCTGCTGTTGTTCAGGCCATCGCTGATCTCGACACCGATCCCACCAACTTCAACTCCACACTCACAGGTGTTGCTTCAGCTGCAGACATCACCGCCATCGAGGCCGCCAACGGCACCGGCACCATCGACGGTTCAGCTCTGACCGCCATCAATGGCACCTATGCCGAGATTGCTCAGGCTCTAGCGGATCTTGATACTGATCCCACCAACTTCAATTCCACCCTCTCAGCTGGAGCTGAAGACGCCACTGACATCACTGCACTGGAAGCGACCAATGGAACTGGCACCATCGATGGTTCAAATCTGACCGCCATCAACGGCACCTACACCCAGATTGCTCAGGCCCTCACCGATCTCGACACTGATCCCACCAACTTCAACTCCACACTCTCCGCTGGAGCTGAAGACGCCACTGACATCACTGCACTGGAAGCGACCAATGGGACTGGCACCATCGATGGTTCAAATCTGACCGCCATCAACGGCTCCGCCGCTTCTGTCGTTCAGGCCATCGCTGATCTCGACACCGATCCCACCAACTTCAACAGCACCCTCACCGGTACTGCTGCTGCTGCGGACATCACCGCCATCGAGGCCGCCAACGGCACTGGGTCCATCGACGGTTCTGCCCTGACCGCCATCAACGGCACCGCCCCTGCGGTTCTTCAGGCCACTACTGATCTAGACACCGATCCCACCAACTTCAACGTCACCGTCTCTAATGCGGGCACCGTTTCTCAGCTGGCATCCATTGATTCCGCCAACGGCACCGGCAGCCTCATCTACACCTCTGTTACTGATACTGCCGAAATTCTTGCTAACAATGCAGGCAACTATGTCAATGGCTCGGTTGATGTCACCTTTACAAATGACGCGACAATCTCTCAGATTGGCCTCGTCAGTGGATCCACGACTGGAGACTTGACAGTCACCATTGCCTCATCCGAAGCGACGAATAACTTAATAAAAATTAAAAATGCGTCTGAAGCTGTCGCCGACGGAATCCAACAGGCAAGCAACTTCACTTCTTTCAAGTACAAAATAACTGGCAACTCAAACGCCAATACCTATACGGGAGGCGCACTTAATGACACATTGCTGGGCAAGGGAGGCGCTGACACCCTGACTGGCAATCAGGGCAAAGACAAACTGCGTGGCGGCGCTGGCGCTGACAACCTGATTGGCAATCAGGGCAATGACAAACTGTATGGCGGACTCGGCGACGACATCCTTGAGGGTGGCTATGGCAAAGACGTCCTTACGGGCAACAGTGGAAGCGATACATTTAAATTCAATAGCACTGCAGATAGCTCATACAAATACGATACGATTAAAGACTTAGAAATTGGCACTGACACCATAGATGGACCCGATGGCACCAAGATTTCGGTGAAAAATTACAACGATAGTGTTAGCAGTTTTACCGAAACTAATCTAAATTCCTACTTTGAAAACAAAAACCTCAAAGCCCAAAAAGCATACACATTTAATGTTGACAATGGAGACACCTTCATCTATATCAATGACTCAAACATAGAGTTTTCATACCAAGACGATGCTTTCATTAAAATCACTGGATACACCGGAAACATCGACGATTTAGTCATGCAATAACCTTCTGCGTACGCATCCTTTCGAAGCACAAATCTCAATAAGCTCAAAACCCGTCAAATGTTGACAGCATTTGACGGATTTTTTGTTGGAGAAAAGCATGTTTAGACCGGTGCGACAACAACCAATTCGACGAATCCTTTTGAAAAACAAACTAGCCAATTACCTGCCAACACTCAGCACAACCCAAACACTTTCAGACCCGACAAACATCAGGGCCTAAAGACATTTTTCAATCCAATGCAAACACTCTCCGAAAAGTGATTGAAAAACATTAGCCCAAAGCCACGCTAGAAATAAAAATTACGACAGAATACTTTGTCGAATCAATTGCATGCATGACCGCAAACAACACATTATATCGGCTAACATTTTAACCATTATTTCAGCCCTAAAATATTATCGAACAACGACAAAAGCATTATCAGGCAAAGTAAATGCATGTCAAATGCATGCAAAAATCGCCCTGACGCAGTTAAACCAAATGACTCAAATAGAAGTCGCTACAGGCTGGAAAAACCCAGAAAACCTAGAAACTACTTTCAAGAACTCCTGATTTAAGCCTGCATTCTCTAGGCCTATCTTTATATTCACAGGAGCTGAACCTAAAAAAAAAGAGCAACTCCCTTTGAGAAGCCACTCAATCAAAATTCAAAACACGCTCAACAGCATGGAATGGACTAATTTAGAGAGCTAAAGATCAAGCAGCAGCTGGCGGTGGGGTGGGATCGCCCACCGGTTGAAGGGGAATGACGAGGGTGGCCCAGTGATCGGGCCGCTCAGGGCGACTACGACGGGAGCGGCGGGTGCCGAACGGAACCCGAATCACATTCGTCCCTTCAATCGACAAAGTATGACCACGATTGAAGGCCGACTCAAGACCGTCCGGAAGTTGAGGAAGGGCAGGTCCTTCAACGGTCCTGAGGCCAGATTTCTTGATGTTGTCCCGATCCATGGTGTCCCCCGACAGACGAATCAGTTGTCGAACAGTTTGACCGAACCCGCAAGGGCGATGAACGGAATCAAACCAATTTTTCCACTTTCAGTGAAAATTTACACGTTCTAATGCCCTCGCACAAGGGTCTCAAGCCGCCAGAGCCACCTCTTCCACAGAAGGACAGGTGCAGATCAAGTTGCGGTCACCGAAGGCGTTGTCAATCCTTGCCACAGCTGGCCAGACCTTGTTCTCCTGCTGACCCTCCATGGGGAATGCGGCCTGCTGACGGCTGTAGGGACGATCCCAGTCATCCGCTGTCACTGCAGCCAGGGTGTGCGGGGCACGCTTCAACGGGTTGTTCTGAGGGTCGATGGCGCCGTTTTCGATGGCACGAATCTCCTCACGGATCGCCACCAGGGCATCGGCGAAGCGATCCAACTCCGCCAGGCTTTCGCTCTCTGTGGGTTCAACCATCACCGTTCCAGCCACCGGCCAACTGACGGTGGGTGCGTGGAAGCCGTAATCCATCAAGCGCTTGGCGATGTCATCCACATCGATTCCTGCTTCCCTTTTCAACGGCCGCAGATCAAGGATGCATTCATGGGCCACTCGACCGGTGCTGCCCCGAAACAGCACGGGGTAATAGGGGTCAAGCCGATGGGCCAGATAGTTGGCTGACAACAGCGCCACGGCGCTGGCCTGCCGCAGGGCATCCGCCCCCATCATCCGTAGATACATCCAACTGATCGGCAGGATGCTGGCGCTGCCGAGCGCTGCTGCGGAAACGGGTCCGATGGCGGCTGAGGTACCGGCTTGCAACGGATGACCCGGCAGGAAGGGCGCCAGATGCGCCGCCACACCAATCGGTCCCACGCCTGGGCCACCGCCCCCGTGGGGGATGCAGAAGGTCTTGTGCAGGTTGAGATGGCACACATCGGCACCGAACGCACCAGGACGGCAAAGCCCGACCTGCGCATTGAGGTTGGCCCCATCGAGGTACACCTGCCCACCGTGCTGATGCACAACGGAGCAGATCTCACGGATGCCGGTTTCAAAGACGCCGTGGGTGGAGGGGTAGGTGACCATCAACGCCGCCAGCTGATCGGCATGCTCAGCAGCCTTCGCAGCCAGATCCTGCTGATCGATGTTGCCCTCGTCATCGCAGGCGACAGCCACAACCTTGAGTCCGGCCATGACGGCACTGGCGGGGTTGGTGCCATGGGCGCTGGTAGGAATCAGACAGATATCGCGATGGGCCTCCCCGCGGGAGCGGTGCCAGGCGCGAATCACCAGCAGCCCCGCATATTCCCCCTGAGAACCGGCATTGGGCTGCAACGACACGGCTGCAAACCCCGTCAGAGCCGCCAACCATCGCTCCAGATCGTCGGCCATGCAGCGATAGCCCTCCGTCTGATCCACGGGAGAAAACGGATGCAATGCCGCAAAGGCAGGCCAACTCACCGGCTGCAGCTCAGCGGCGGCATTGAGCTTCATGGTGCAACTGCCCAAGGGGATCATCCCGTGCACCAGGGAAAGATCACGGCTCACCAACCGCTGGATGTAGCGCAACAGCTCCGTCTCGCTGCGATACTGATGAAACACCGGCTGGGTCAGCCAGGGCTGGCTGCGCTGCGGCAGGGACAGGGACTCGGGCAGCGCAGCCTCAAGTTGTGGTATCTCCTGACCGCAGGCCACCGCCAGGAGCCCCAGGAGCACTTGCAGCTCCCGTTCATCCGACAACTCATCCAGGCTGATGCCGAATCCGGTGGCGTCCGCCGGAGCGGCGCCATCTGGCAGCACCCGCAGATTGAAGCCTGCTGCTGCTGCCGCGCTGTGGACGGCAGGCGCCGCCGCACAGTGCACAGTGACGGTGTCGAAGCGGTCCGCCAAAGCCAGCGGATACCCGAGAGCCTTCAGGCCCTGCTCCAACTGGCTGCGCAGCCCAACGATGCGCTGGGCGATGGCCTGAAGGCCGTCGGGCCCGTGGTGCACTGCATAAAAAGAAGCCATCACGGCGAGCAACACCTGAGCAGTGCAGATATTGCTGGTGGCTTTGTCACGGCGGATGTGCTGCTCACGGGTCTGCAGCGCCAGCCGCAGGGCCGAGCGGCCTTCTACATCCTTGGACTGCCCCACCAGACGACCCGGGATCTGGCGCTTGTAGGCCTCAACCGTGGCGAAAAAGGCGGCATGGGGGCCACCGAATCCCATCGGCACCCCCAGGCGTTGGGCACTGCCCACGGCAATGTCGGCCCCCAGAGATCCAACAGGCGCCATCAGGGTCTGGGCCAACGGATCGATGGCCACAGTGGCCAAAGCGCCAGCCGCATGGGCCGCTTCGATCACGGCAGTTGGATCCCAGAGACAACCATCAGCCCCGGGCAATTGGAGCAGAACTCCGAACACGGAGGCATCGATCGGCGCCGTTGCCGGGTCGATCCGCTCAAGGGTGATGCCAAGGGGTTCGGCGCGGGTCTGCAGCACGGCCCAGGTCTGCGGCAGCACATTGGCGTCCACCAAGAACCGGGTCGCCTCAGGGCGACGGCAAACCCCGAAGCTGAGGCTCATGGCCTCCGCTGCTGCGGTGGCTTCATCCAGCAGCGACGCGTTAGCGATCGGCAAACCCGTGAGCTCACTGATCAGGGTTTGAAAGTTCAGAAGGGCCTCAAGACGGCCTTGGGCGATTTCCGCCTGATACGGGGTGTATGCGGTGTACCAGGCCGGATTTTCAAAAACGTGGCGCTGAATCAGAGCCGGGGTTGCTGTGCCGTAGTAACCCAGCCCAATCAAGGAGCGTCGAAGTGAATTGGACTCGCTCAGCTCCTTCAGCTCCCTGAGGGCTTCCGCCTCTCCACAGCCCTCGGGCAACGCTTCGTGAGGCGGCGCAGGGTCAAGGATGTCGTCGGGCACGACATCAGTGATGAAATCCTTCAGATCGCTGTAGCCGAGCGCGTTCAGCATCCGGCTCTGTTCCGCCGCACTCGGGCCGATATGCCGCTGCGAAAAAGGAGAGATCAACGTCTAAAGCAGCAGCGCACGGAGAGATCGTAAGAGCCGCGTCCCGTGGTTGATGTCAGCCGGCGTTGACCTTCGCGCCGTAGGCCTCCGCAGTCATCAGGCTGTCGAGCTCGGAGGGATCCGTTGGACGCAGCACCAAAAGCCAGCCCTCGCCATGGGGATCGTTCTGGAGTTCCTCCGGACTGGCCAGCACCGCTTCATTGCGCTTCACCACCTCGCCGGCAATGGGTGCGTACATGTCTTCCACCGCCTTCACTGATTCCACCGATCCGAAGCTGGTGCCCTTCGCCAAGCTGGAGCCCACGTCCGGCAGGTCGACGAACACGATATCGCCCAGCTGATCAACGGCGAAGGCGCTGATGCCCACCCGCACCAGATCACCATCGGCGTTGGCGTACTCGTGACTGTCGGCGAAGCGAAAAGAGTCGGGGAACGCGAACGCCATCGACGCAGTTTCAGGTGATCCCAGTTTGCGTGAAATTGATCAGTCCTGCCGCATTCAGGTCACACAACGCACGGGACAACGCCAGGCGAATGTGGGCCCGATGGGTGCCGCCCTGCACGTACAGGTTGAAGGGTTCCCGTAGCGGCGCATCGGCCGAAAATTCACTGGTGGAGCCGTCAATGAACGTCCCCCCTGCCATCACGAGATCGGAGGCATACCCCGGCATGGATGCAGGCACCGGATCGAGGTAAGCGCCAATCGGTGATGTCGACTGGAAGGCTCGACACACAACTTTGAGGGCTTCCGGACTTCCCAGCCGAACCGCCTGAATCAAATCGCTACGCACCGCGCCCGGCATCGGATTGACAGGGAAACCAAGTCGCGCAAACACCCCCGCCACGAGATCCGCGCCTATCAATGCCTCCGACACCATCTGCGGTGCCAGGAACAGGCCCTGCAGCACCAGCCGCTGCAGGTCAAATCCCGTACCGCCCTCACGACCGATCCCCGGCGCCGTGAGCCGGCAGCAGGCCTGCTCGACAAGATCAGCCCGTCCGGCGATGTAACCGCCAGTGGGGGCAATGGTGCCGCCGAGATTCTTGATCAAGGATCCAGCGATGAGATCCGCCCCAACAGCGGTTGGCTCCTGCTCCTGCACCAACTCTCCGTAACAGTTGTCGACAAAGACAACGCAGTCGGGCTGGCGCGCATGGATGCGTTCACACAGCTTTGCGATCCGATCGACCGTGACCGAGGGCCGCCAGCTGTAACCACAACTTCGCTGGATCAGCACCATCCGACAGGGCTGCTCCAAGGCCTGACTCAACGCCACCTCATCCACTGCCCCGTCGGGCTGCAGGTCGATTTCGTCGTAAGCGATCCCGAACTCTGCAAGGGAGCCCTGACCCTGACCGCGGAGACCGATGACCTCTTCCAAGGTGTCGTAGGGGCGCCCCGTGATGGACAGCAAACGATCACCGGGCCTCAACACCCCAAACAACGCTGCCGCAATGGCATGGGTGCCGCTCACGAATTGCAGGCGCACTGCTGCGGCTTCGGCCCCCAGCACCCGGGCAAAGACCCGATCCACCACCTCACGCCCTTGGTCACCATGGCCGTAGCCGGTCAGCGAAGTGAAGTGCTGTGTACCCACACGCTCAGCCGACAGCGCATCCAAGACCCGTTGCAAACGCAGCTCCACGGACGCCGTCCTCGCTGCGGCAAGTTCAGCCTGATCCCTTGCCACCACTTCGATCAGATGATTTGCGATTGCACTAATCACCCGTTTCCTTGCTGAGTTCTTGCCTTCATAGGTCCTGACCGACGCGACTCTTCCGAACGTGCCAAGCCTCTGCACTTCGTGAACTCCTTTAGATTTCTGTCACTAACGGCACCATCCGCTCCACGGTTTCCCTGTCTGAGCGGCTTGTCAATTTCAGGAGAATCCGATTGGTTTCCTCGCAAACAGCTGACACCCGTGAGCTACGCCAGCGGGCAGCGGTGGTGGCACGGCGTGAGCCCCTGCCAGCCCGTCAGCGCAAGCTGAAGATGGGTACCACCAGCTTCATGCTGGTGATGCACGTGCTAGCCACCGTGGCCCTGCTTCCAAGGTTCTGGAGCTGGCAGGGCGTTGTGGCTTTCGGAGTTTTGTACTGGATGACTGTGCTGGGCGTCACGCTTGGTCTGCACCGTCTGGTCGCACACCGCAGCTTGGTGGTTCCGGTATGGGTGGAGCGCATCCTGGTGCTCATGGGCACCCTGGCCTGTCAGAGCGGCCCGATCGAGTGGGTGGGATTGCATCGCCATCACCATCGCTTCTCCGATCAACCCAATGATCACCATGACGCTGGGCGTGGGCTGTGGTGGAGCCACAGCGAATGGATGCTGCACGACATCCCTGCTTTAAGAGAGCTCGACCGTTACGCCGGCGACCTTCAATGCGATCCGTTTTATCGCTGGCTCGACCGCTGGTTCCTACTCCTTCAAATCCCCCTGGGACTTGGGCTGTACTGGTTCGGGGAAACTGCACAGGTGCATGGTGGAGGCCTTGGCTTGGTTCTGTGGGCCATCCCGCTCCGCCTCGTGGTTGTCTATCACGTGACTTGGCTGGTGAATTCAGCCACCCACGCCTTCGGATACCGCAACTTCGATTGCCCTGACCTGTCGCGCAATTGCTGGTGGGTGGCTTTGCTCTCGTTCGGTGAGGGTTGGCACAACAACCACCACGCTCACCCCGCAAGCGCTCGCCACGGTCTGCGCTGGTTTGAATTTGATTTCACCTGGCAACACGTGCGGCTGCTCAAGCGTCTTGGTCTGGCAAGCCGTGTCCGCACTGCTCGTTACGTCAACGAAGCCTCCTGAGGCTCTGAGACTTTTGACCAACAGGCCACGTCGTAACGTGGTCGATCGCACCCGCCTTCATCCATCGTTCCGGTCCCATGCCTAAGCGTGTAAAAGTCGTTCTGAATGAGGACCTCCTCAGCCTGGGCAAGGACGGAGACCTGGTGGAGGTTGCTCCGGGTTACGCCCGTAACTTCCTGCTCCCCTTCGGCAAAGCTGTGCCTCTCACCCCAGCGGTGATGAAGCAGGTGGAGCACCGCCGGGCCAAGGAAGCTGAACGCCAGGCAGCTCTGAAGCAGGAAGCCCTCGACTTCAAGACCGCCCTTTCCACCATCGGTCGTTTCACCGTCAAGAAGCAGACCGGTGAAGACAACGTGCTATTCGGCACCGTGACCAATGGTGATGTGGCCGAAGCCATCGAAGCAGCCACCAAGAAGGAGATCGACCGCCGCGACATCGTGGTGCCCGAAATCCATCGCACAGGCAAGTTCACCGTCACGGTGAAGCTTCACAGCGAAGTTACCGCCGAGATCAACCTGGAAGTGGTCAGCTACTGATCCCTGATCAAACAACACTCAAACGGCTCATCCGAGCCAGAGTGTGATTCCTTTCGTAGCGCCCTGCCGCCATGGTGAGCGTCCCCCTGCCAGAGAAGAATGATGGGGGACGCCGTGGTTATGGCCAGGGCCGTCGCGACGACGAGCCGAACTTCGAGGCCCTGCCCGATTCCGTCCCGCCCCAGAACCTGGAGGCGGAAGAAGCGGTGTTGGGCGGCATCCTGCTGGATCCTGATGCAATCGGCCGTGTGGCTGACGTGCTGCAGCCGGAAGCCTTCTATCTGAACGCCCACCGGGAGATCTTTCGCACCGCGCTGATGCTGCACGGACAGGGCAAGCCGACGGATCTCACCGCCATGAGCGCCTGGCTGGCCGACACCGGCGCCCTCGAGAAGGTAGGCGGCAACAACCGACTGGTGGAGCTGGTGGAGCGGGTTCCCTCCACCGCCTCGATCGAGCAGGTGGCCCGGCTGGTAATGGACAAGTTCCTACGCCGCCAGCTGATCCGCTCCGGCAACGAAGTCATTCAACTGGGATTTGATCAGAGCCTGCCCATGGAGCAGGTGCTGGACCAAGCGGAGCAGAAGATCTTCGCCATCAGCCAAGAGAAACCTTCCAAGGGTCTGACCCCCACAGCCGAAATCCTCACCCAGACCTTTGAGGAGATCGAGAGCCGCTCACTGGGCACCTCAGTGGCCGGCATCCCGGTGAACTTCTACGACCTGGATGCGATGACCCAGGGACTGCAACGCAGCGACCTGATCATCGTGGCCGGCCGGCCAGCCATGGGAAAAACCTCGATTGTGCTGAACCTGGCCAAGAACGTGGCCCAGCTGCACGACCTGCCGGTGTGCCTCTTCTCCCTGGAGATGAGCAAGGAGCAGCTCACCTATCGCTTGCTCTCGATGGAGGTAGGCATCGAGGCGGGCCGGCTGCGCACCGGCCGCTTGCAACAGGAGGAGTGGCCCCTGCTGGGCCAGGGCATCAACAGCCTGGGACAACTGCCGATCTTCATCGACGACAAGCCCAACTCCGGGGTTTTGGAAATGCGCTCGCTCTGCCGTCGGCTGATGGCCGAACAGGGCAAAGAGCTGGGGCTGGTGATGATCGATTACCTGCAACTGATGGAAGGCTCGGGCTCGGACAACCGAGTGCAAGAGCTGTCGCGCATCACCCGGGGCCTGAAGCAGATGGCCCGGGAACTGAATGTGCCCGTGATTGCCCTTTCCCAGCTGAGCCGGGGTGTTGAGTCACGCACCAACAAGCGACCGATGCTGAGCGACTTGCGGGAATCGGGCTCGATCGAGCAGGACGCCGACTTGGTGCTGATGATCTATCGCGACGAGTATTACAACCCGGAAACTCCAGACCGGGGCATCACCGAGGTGATCGTGACCAAGCACCGCAACGGACCGGTGGGCACGGTAAAGCTGCTGTTCGAGCCGCAGTTCACCCGCTTCCGCAACCTGGCGGCCTGATCCAGATCAGATAATGAAGCCATGAGCTTCAGCGCCGCCCCCACTGAATCCTTCGACGTGATCGTGGTTGGCGGCGGCCATGCCGGTTGTGAAGCGGCCATCACGGCCGCTCGACTTGGCCTGAACACCGCCCTGTTCAGCCTCAATCTCGATCGAATCGCCTGGCAGCCCTGCAACCCGGCCGTCGGTGGCCCGGCCAAAAGCCAGCTCGTCCATGAAGTGGATGCCCTCGGTGGCGTGATCGGGCGCTTGGCCGATGCCACCGCCATCCAGAAGCGCATCCTCAACGCCAGCCGCGGCCCAGCGGTGTGGGCCCTGCGCGCCCAAACCGACAAGCGCCTTTATTCCCGCCAGATGCTGCAACTGCTGCAGCACACCCCCAACCTCGCCCTGCGCGAAGCGATGGTGACCGGTCTTGAAACAACGGGGGACGGCGACCAGCAACGCATCAGCGGCATCCGCACTTATTTCGGCAGCGTCTATGGCGCTGAGGCTGTGATCCTCACAGCCGGCACCTTCCTGGGGGGCCGCATCTGGGTGGGGCATCAATCGATGGCCGCCGGCCGCGCTGGTGAACAGGCCGCCGAAGGCCTTACCGAGGCTCTCCAGCAACTTGGATTCCACACCGACCGGCTGAAAACGGGCACCCCCGCTCGGGTGGACCGGCGCAGCATCGCCCTCGACCAGCTCGAAGAGCAACCCAGCGACGCCGCCGATCGCTTCTTCTCCTTTGACCCGGCCGCCTGGGTGAGCGGTGAGCAGATGAGCTGCCACATCACCCGCACTACCGCCGAAACCCATCAGCTGATTCGCGACAACCTTCACCTCACCGCCATCTACGGCGGCGTGATCGACAGCAAAGGCCCGCGCTACTGCCCCTCGATCGAAGACAAGATCGTGCGCTTCGCTGACAAAGACAGCCACCAGATCTTCCTCGAGCCGGAGGGTCGCGACACCCCGGAGATCTATGTGCAGGGCTTCTCCACCGGCCTGCCGGAACCAATCCAGCTGCAACTGCTGCGCAGCCTGCCGGGATTGGAGCAAGCCGTGATGCTGCGGCCGGCCTATTCGGTTGATTACGACTACCTGCCTGCCACCCAGCTCAAGCCATCCCTGGAAACCAAGCGAGTGCGTGGCCTGTTCAGCGCCGGACAGCTCAACGGCACCACGGGCTATGAGGAAGCCGCCGCCCAGGGCCTGGTGGCCGGCGTCAACGCTGCCCGGCTGATCGGCAACCAGGAGCCGGTGCACTTCCCCCGCGAGGGCAGCTACATCGGCACGATGATCGACGATCTGGTGAGCAAAGACCTACGCGAGCCTTACCGGGTGCTGACCAGCCGCAGCGAATACCGCCTGATCCTGCGGGGTGACAACGCCGACCGCCGACTGACGCCTTTAGGCCGTGAGCTTGGCCTGATCGACGATCGCCGCTGGCAGCTTTTCGAAGACAAGCTCCAGGCGATGGAGGGCGAAAAGCAGCGGCTTGAAACTGTGCGCCTCAAGGTGAGTGATCCAGTGGCCCCAGCAGTGGAGGAAGAGACGGGCGCAGCCATCAAAGGCTCGATCACCCTGGCCGACCTGCTGCGCCGACCCGGCATGCACGCCGCGGATCTGGTGCGCCATGGCCTGGCTGATGCCGACCTGCCCCTGCCGGTGCGGGAAGGAGCTGAGATCGACATCAAATACAGCGGCTACCTGCAACGCCAACAACAACAGATCGATCAGGTGAAACGCCAGAGCCAGCGCAAGCTGCCTGCGGATCTGAACTACGCCGGCATCGGCACCCTCTCCAACGAAGCCCGCGAAAAGCTCGCTGCGATTCAACCCAGCACCCTTGGCCAGGCCAGCCGGATCCCCGGCGTCAGCAAGGCCGACATCACAGCCCTGCTGATGTGGCTGGAACTTCAGAAAAGGGAACACCAACCCCTCGCCCCTACCGCAGAAGCTCGATAGCGTTGGCGTCTTGAAACGTCTGCAGTGTCAGCACGGGTTCCCACCTCACGCGCCTACTGGAACCTGCGAGCCGAGCAGGTGATGGACCAGGTGTTTGACCGTGAGACGGTCACCGCCCCGAGCCAGCCACACCTGGTGCCGGTGGATGTGGATGTGCACGAACCAACGGCACCAGCACCCAACCGCCGCTCCCCTACCCCCTGGCTGCTTCCGCTGATGAGTGGCGTGGCCGTTGCCGGGGTGATCTGCAGCGCCTGGCTGGTAAGCAGCCTGCAGCGCTCCCGCCTGGACCTGGAACGGCAGCAAAGCGTCGCCCTGATCGAGCGGCTGCGCGACCAACTCGCTGCCCAGGAGACCCGCCCAGAAACAACGGTCACGCCCGAGGAGGCTTCAGAAGCGGTCTTGAGCCTGGAACCGCTGACCCTGCCGATCAAACAGCCGTTGACGGCCGTTCCCCAAAGCAGCGATCAAGCCCCGGCTCCGATCGAGCCCACCCCCCAACTCACAGGCGTGGTGCAGGGTCCCGGTGGAACCAGTTCCGCCATTTTTCAGCTGGGACAGGGGTCGGTGTCCGCCGGCATCGGTGATGCCATCGGCAGCAGCGGTTGGGTTCTCGACAACGTCACCGATAGCGGTGCTGTGATCAGCCGCAACGGCCAGAGCCAAACCCTTTCGGTGGGAGGACTCTTCTGAACCCCACCCAGCGACTTCACCCATCACCGCACCAGCTCTGGCAAGCCCCCACCGACGCCGTGCTCTCGGCGGAGGGACCGCGACAACTACCAGGACCCTGGCGGCTGATGCTGCTGGGTGATGGCAGCCCAACCCGCCACCTGCGACTCCTAACCGGTTCACCGGTCGCCGTGGATTTGATCGCCATGGAGGCCGACCAGAGCGACCACCCCGGGGCACCGGAGGAAGTGAAGGAACTGATGGCACCCTTGCTGCGCCGTCAGGTCTGGCTGACCTGCGGCGGCACACCCCTGGCCTGGGCGGAAAGCTGGTGGAACCAAGCTGAAGCGGATTGGCACCTGCGGGACCGCAATCAACCGATCTGGAAAAGCCTGACCGAAGGACGCTCTGAGCTGTTCCGGGAGGTGGACGGCTTGGCCCTGGTGGAGGGAGATTGGCTCGACCAGACCTTTGGCTATCGCGGCCCGTATTGGAGCCGCCACTACCGCTTCTTCCGCCAAGGCAAGGCCCTCACCGTGATTCGCGAAGTGTTCAGCCCGCAGCTCGAAACCTGGCTCGGGCCCACGCTGCGCCAGGAGTTTCAACAAAGTTCATGAACAAACCCTCGAGTTTGTTGGGATTTGCTCTTGACAACTTGCCAAGAGTTGTGCTCTCAGGAAGATGTAGGCACTTCGGTTCACCGTGTCATGGCTGCCACCACCTCTTGGCTCAGCCTCACCGACCTCGGTCGGATCTACGGCATATCAGCCATTCACTGCGGCAAGACCCTCGAGCATCAAGGCTGGCGTGACCGTCGAGGTCGCCCCACCCAGAGCGCACTCGACGCCAATGCCGCAATGCAGACAGGGCCCCACGGCCAAGGGCGAAGCGTGCTCTGGAACCGCGAAGTCTGCAGCCATCTGCTGGAACAAAAGGGGTACGAGCCCATGAGCCGCAGCCTCCAAATCGAACAGTGGACCCAACTGCTGGAGGCCCTCCAGGTTGGATCGCCGTCGATCACCGCCACAGCCGACCAAATGGCGGAAGACATGCCCGGGGAACTGCTCGACGACGTAAACCACAAACTGGCCGAACGGGGCTGCCGCTATCGGGTCAACCCACGTTCGCTTCACGCCAGCCGTTAATCGGCCCGGCGGCGGCTGGAACGCGGCAGTGCCCTTCTTGCGGAAGTCGGATTCGGAGCGGCTTCGGGCTCCGGACGGGCTGCCGGCTGAGCTGAGCGCGACCAGCGCTGCAGCCGGAAGCTGTCGTCCTCCGGCCACTCGCCCTGGTCTGCTGCGTTGAACTCCTGAACCACAGGCGGCGTTGACGTTGGCACAGGTGCCGGCACAGAACGGCGGCCCCGGCGTGAGATTGCATCGAGGGGGCGCCGGGCTGAACGCATGGAACGCACGGGCTCCGGGCGGCCCCGCCCGGACTCTTGCCAAGGCTCCTGCCAGTCGTCGTCCTCTTCCAGCAGCCACTCGACTTTTTCACCGACCCAGCGGCCCACTGAATCGAGGTCCAAACCGGAACGCCGCTGCCCGGGTCGTTGTCCAGGCCGCCGGCCGGAGACACCATCGACGAGCTGACGTCCGGTTTCCAAAAATTGATCAAGACGGCGATCCCGCTGATCACGGAACCGGTCCAACCGATCGAATCGCTCCTCCATCCCCTGACGTTACCGACGGCGGCGGCGCAACCACTGTTCCCGCCGCAATCCCAACAACACAATCACCACACCACCGCATTCAAGGGACAGCCAGAACACCTCCATCTAGCCCTCCGCCTCCACATAACTGAGCACACAGCTGGCATCCCAGCGGCCGTGAAAGTGCTCGACGCAACAGGCGCGGCAGGCGGCATTGCGCGTGCGTCTCCGGCAGGGAGTGCGACGCCCGCAGCGGGGACAGACCGCCAGCCAGCGGGGCGGCCGGGGCGGCACCGGATAGCTGTGGCGAATGCTCACCTGAAAGCGACTCTGGGCCGCATTGATCGCTGCCATCCGAGCCCGGAACAGCGGTCCATGGCTTTCCCGGCGGCGCTGCACCAGATCGACCCATGCGTGGATCATCTCGTGACAAAGCGTGCTTTCCGTAGCGGTCTGCGGCAGCGGTTCCAAGACGGGTCGCGACAGAACGATCTCGCTGCCGCGTCCCTCGCCCACCCCTGGGCCACGCCGATAAAACCCCGCGGTGCGGCTCATCCGCCCATCACTCCAACGCACAGCCGTCAGCGGCTGCCCAGCATCCACCAGAACACCTCCGAAATGCTCCCGGTTGAGGCGGTGAAACAACGGCAGCAGGGGCTGCAAAGGCACAGAGCAGGGGGGGAGGGGATCCGAATCAGCGCCATCTTGCCGTGGTCAGTCAGACTCGGCCCTGCTTTGACAGCTGGTGATGGAACTAGGACTGGTGCGTGACATCGGCAGCAAAGCTTTGCTGGCGGGAGGAGTCACCCTGCTGGGGTACTGGATTTACAACGCCGTCAAGTTGGTGCTTGACGCCCGCGGGATCAACCCCCTGATCAAGCAGTTCTTCACGCAGGTTGCTGCCGGCCGCATCGATGCCGCCTACCTGCTCACCACCAAGGCCTATCGGCAGCACGTGAGCCGCCAGCAGTTCATCCGCTTCCTGGCCGACCTCAAGCTGAACAAGTTCCGCAATCTCAAGTCCGGACGCCCCCGCGTGCAGGAAGGCAACTTGCTCCTCACCGTGAAATTGAAGTCCGAGGGTGACGAGGAGCTGCCCCTCGACTTCACCTTCACCAAGGTGGAGGACAACTGGCGCATTGCCCGCATCAACCGGGTCAATGCCTGATCCGCACGAGCGGGCCGCGGAACTGCGGCAACTGCTCAACCGTGCTGGCCACGCCTACTACGTTCTCGATGCTCCTGTGATGGAGGACGCGGTCTACGACCGCCTCTATCGCGAGCTGCTCGAGCTGGAAGAGAGCCATCTTGATCTGCAACGTCCCGACAGCCCCACCCAGCGGGTGGGTGGGGCTCCAGCGGAAGGGTTCAGCAGCGTTGAACACCGTGTGGGACTGCTCAGCCTCGACAACGCCTTCAACCGCGACGACCTACAGGCCTGGCATGAGCGGCTGCTAAAGGTGCTGGACCGACCCAACGACACCCAGCTGCCCCTGGTGGGGGAACTGAAAATTGATGGCAACGCCCTCGCCCTGAGCTACCGCCATGGGGTGCTGGAGCGGGCCGCCACCCGTGGCGACGGCAGCCGCGGGGAAGAGATCACCGCCAACGTGCGCACGATCAGCTCGATTCCCCTTCGCCTGCAAATCGACAATCCACCGGAATGGGTGGAGGTGAGAGGGGAGGCCTTCATCCCCGATGCCACCTTCGCGGCGATCAATGCCGAACGCGAACAACGGGGCGAAGCCCTGTTCGCCAATCCCCGCAATGCCTGCGCCGGAACCCTGCGCCAACTGGACCCAAAAGTGGTGGCCGCCCGCCGGCTCGACTTCTTCGCCTACACCCTGCATCTGCCAGGTGACGCCCAACCCCCCAGCCAATGGGCTGCTCTGGAGTGGCTCAACACGGCTGGTTTCCGCGTGAACCCGAACCGGGAGCTCTGTGCCGATCTGGCCGCCATCCATCGCTTCTGCGACCACTGGGAACAGGGTCGCCATGACCTCCCCTATGCCACCGACGGCGTGGTGGTGAAACTGAACGACCTGCTGCTGCAAGACGAAGCCGGCTTCACCCAGAAGGCACCGCGCTGGGCAATCGCCCTCAAATACCCCGCCGAAGAGGCCCCCACCCGTCTGCTGCGCGTTGGCGCTCAGGTGGGCCGCACCGGTGCCATCACCCCCGTCGCCGAATTCGAAGCGGTGGCTTTGGCGGGCACCAGCGTCAGCCGCGCCACCCTCCACAACGCCGATCGGATTGCTGAACTGGATCTGCATCTGGGCGACACCATCGTGGTGCGCAAAGCCGGAGAGATCATTCCCGAAGTGGTGCGGGTACTGCCGGAGCTCAGGCCCAGCGACGCCACTCCGGTACAACTGCCGCAGCACTGCCCCGAATGTGGCTCCAGCCTGGTGCGGGAGAGCGATGAAGCCGCCACCCGCTGTGTGAACAGCAGCTGCCCGGCGATCCTGCGGGGTGGTCTGCGGCACTGGGTGAGCAAGGGCGCCCTGGATGTGGATGGCCTCGGCAGCAAGTTGATCGAACAACTGGTGGACCGCGGCCTAGTGCGCTCTCTCGCCGATCTCTACCGGCTGGATGCCGCCCTGCTCGCCAGCCTGGATCGGATGGGGGACAAATCGGTCACCAACCTGGTGGCCGCCCTGGAGTCCTCCAAACAGCAGGCCTGGCACCGCCAGCTCTACGGCCTGGGAATACGTCACATCGGTGAGGTCAACGCCAAAGCTCTCGCCGCTGACTTCTTCAGCATCGACAGCCTCGCAGCAGCCGCTCTGGATGCCCCGGAGCGGATCGCCGAACTGCACGGCATCGGCTCGGAAATCAGCGCCAGCCTCGGCCAATGGCTGCGCACGCCCGCTAACCAACAGCTGCTGCAGGACTTGCGCAGCGTCGGCCTCTCCCTGGAAGCAAGTGCCTCTGAGCAGGAAGCCGCGAGCCAAGCCGGAGCTGACGCCGACGGCGTGCTGCAGGGCAAGACCCTGGTTCTCACAGGAACACTCCCCAGCCTGAGCCGCAGCGACGCCAAAGCGCTAATCGAAGCGGCCGGCGGCAAGGTGAGCGGCAGCGTCAGCAAAAAGACCAACTATTTGGTGGCGGGAGAAGCCGCCGGCAGCAAACTGACCAAAGCCGAGAGCCTCGGGGTGACAGTGCTCAGCGAAGACGACCTCACCGCCATGCTGCAGCCATGACCCAATCCCGCCCTGCACTGCATCGCTGGATCAAGACCGACTGCGGACGGGCCAAGCTGGCTGACCTGCAGCAGCGCCGCGGCCCGCTCGCCCGCGCGCGCCTGGCCTGGTTCATCCTGATCGCAGCCCTGCGGGACTGGCGTCTTCTCGATCCCGATCAGAGTGACGTCTCCACATCCTGAAGCGCCCGCCGGGCTGCCCGGCTCACCAGCCAGACCACGGCCAGCGTGGCGAGCACCCCCACCACCCGCAGCGCCCAGGTACCGGCATCGGCCTCACCCCCCAGCACTTCACCGAAACGGGCCACATCTCCGGCCAGCGCCCCCAAACCACAAAACAACACGGTGCCGGGAAGAATCCCAATCAAGCCGATGCTGTAGTCCCGCAGGCTTACCTCACTGAGGCCGTAGGCGAGGTTGAGCAGGGAAAAGGGAAAAGCGGGCGAGAGGCGCGTCAGTAAAACCAGCTTCAGCCCCTCCTTGCTGACGGCCCGCTCCACCGCCTGCAGCTTGGGGAGCTGCTCCAAGCGGCGCTGGGCCCAGTCGCGGAGCACCGAACGCCCCAGCAAAAACACCACCACCGCCCCCAGGCAAGCCCCAACGAACACCAGGCCACTGCCAAGCCAGGTTCCATAGAGAACTCCGGCCAGCATCGAAGCCCACACCCCCGGCAGTAGCAGCGTCACCCAGAGGGCATAAAGCGGAATGAACAGCAGCGCCCCAGCTGGGGAGCGCAGCAGCTCCAACACATCCGGCAGCCAGTGCTGAATGAAAACCATCGGCCAACCAACAAGAGCGAACATCACACGTCGCAGACGTCAAGATATCTACTGACTCCAGACGCCGCCAAGAAACAAACACTAAAAAAGAAAATGCATGCCAAGCCTGGATCGCTAACAAGCCAAGACTGACTAAAAATGAAAACTCATGAGCCCAAAAGAAATACCGTCAAATAATCATTAGCCAGGTAATATGGGGCAATACTGCAAGATTTAACCAACGAGTCTCCATAGTTGATTCAATCTCAAAACCTATCCCAGCGAAATAGCACAATAATATTTAGCGGCGAAAAATCAACGCCCTGCCTTGATCATATTAACGCATTTCTCTGCAACAACATAAGCAGTCAACATTGGATTTCGACTAACATGATCAGGGAAGATCGAGCAGTCTGCCACTCTTAGATTCTCAACTCCATGAACTTTAAGCGCAGAATCAACGACAGCATAATTGTCTGAAGATGGTCCCATCTTGCAAGTTCCACAGGCGTGCCAAATCGTGACCGAGCGATCAGTGACATACTTCTCAATCGCTCGAGTATCAGCGATCATCTCGTCATTCAATACTGCAATACCTTCAGAAATATCTTGAAGAGCTCCACTCGTCAGCAATTGATAGCCACGTCGCACACCCTCGACCATCTTACGAAGGTCCTCCGGGTGAGAATTAAGACGATGATCAATACGGGGCTGAACAGATAGATCTAGCGAATCAATCGTGACCTGACCACGCGACTCGGGACGATTAAGCACAACACCAGCGCCAAACATTAGTCCGCGGCGAGGATCCGCCCCAGGAAAACGTTCAGCGCCAAGCTTGCCGAGACAATAAATTTGCATATCATTGATATAAGCACTACCCAATGCGGTGTATTCGATCAAAACCTGAACATCGGCGTCGGATTCATTAACAACACCGGCCTTCGGATAAGAAGCAACCACCGCAAGCGAATGATCGATCAAGTTGCTGCCAACTCCCTGCAGTCCCAAAACTGGTGAAACACCCAAACGATCCAGATCATTTAAAGAGCCGATACCGGATCGCAGCAAAATAGCTGGTGAATTTATTGACCCACAGGAGACAATGACCTCACCACCCAAGAGTATTTCAGACTGACCAGATGAGTTAATCACTTCAACACCAGCGGCCTTCTTGCCATCAAATACAACGCGATTCACCATGGTTTGCTCGATGATCATCAGATTGGGACGATCCTGAGCCGACAACAGATATGCGATGGAGCTAGACACCCGCAAAACACCGTCATCACCACGGTTCATGGGGATCGGCCCAACACCATCTCGACCCTCGGGATGGTTGTGATCTTGGATCCATGGATACCCTAGATCAATCGCTGTACGGCGATATGCCTTTACACATGTCGAATAGTCTTTTTGCTTATAGCGTCGTACAGGGATCGGCCCATTCGCACCATGGTAAGACTCACCTCCATGGTCAATATCATTTTCAATAAGGTTGTAGAGGGGTGCCACATCAGACCAACCCCAGCCATCATTTCCGAGTTCTTCCCACTGACGAAAATCTTGCTCTAAGCCACGAAGAGCAATGGTGCCGTTCACCGATGAGCAGCCGCCCGTCAGACGTCCACGTGCATAGGGAAATTCACGACCAGGGACAACATCCGCAATGTAATGCCAATCATGAGATTCAAGCGAAACAGCATGAGCATTATAAATATCAGCAGGCAGTACATTCAAAGAGCGGTAATGAGGGCCCGCTTCAATCAACAAAACCTTGGTGCTTGGGTCATCACTCAGTCGAGCTGCAATAGCTGCACCACTGTTGCCACCGCCGGCAATGATGTAATCAAAAGAGCTGATGATACTGAGAGAATTAGAAAATGCAGAGACCAGAATAATTGAGCATCCAATTACTCCAAGAAGTCCCAGATGGCCTCAGAAGCAATTCAAAGCAATGAAGCAAAGCTCAAAGCCAGAGGTCTCAAAAGAAACTAGCCAGACCAAGCGAACGAAACGGGAACGCAATATTTCTCAATCAAAAAGCCTGGTATTAAACGCATCAAAAGTCTTCACCTTAATTCACCTTCCAAGCGCAATAGCTGATCGCCAAGCGAGCGAATACTGCTTTGGCAAAAGATTCGATCCGAAACTTCTTGATTTGTGTAGAACGAATAGACATAACAACCATCTACGCTCCAGCCTTATATCACTCAGCAACGATCAAACATTGAACAAACCGAGGAAAGCAATTCAGAACATCGGATTATCAAGCCATTAAATGCACCAAAGCAACACCAACAGCGTGTTCCAAATCACATTATTGATGTCTTTACTTATCTGATGGCGATGATATCAAGCGAAATCACCATGCATGCAGCGGAGCATTGCACTCAACTGGAGGCTGAGGTGTAAAACCGCAGGGCAAACAACCAGAAGGCCCGCGCCGCTGCAAAGAACAGCACCGCCAGCGCCAAGCCCGCCAGCAGCATTGGTGCCGCGGCTTTCCCAAGCAACACCTGGGCCGGAACCGTGGTGAGAAAAGCCACGGGCAGCACCAGGGTGAACAGCAGACGCAAGGCCGGCGGGTAGGCGTTGAGGGGATAACGACCGGACGCCAGCAGGGCCCGCAACACCTCGGTGGCATTCCAGGTTTTGACGAACCAGATACTGGTGGCAGCGATCAGAAACCAGAGCGAATAAAGAATCAAGCCACCGGCCAGCAGCATCACCAGCACGGTGAGCAGTGAGGACAAGGTGAGCACTACGCCGGCCTGATGGCTGCCCCAGGCCAGCAGCACAAGCCCCAGGCCGATCTCCGGCAACCCAGCCGGAGACAGGGTGCGGAGCGACAACCAGAACTGGCTGTCGATCGGCTTGAGCAGCACGAAATCCAGGGTGCCCTCCCGCACATGGGTGACGATCGCCCCAAGATTCGGGCGCAACCAGGTGGTGGCCATGCCATCGAACACGGTGTAAAGCCCCTGCACCATCAGGGCCTGGGCCCAACTCCAACCCCCCAGGGTCTGATCGGGGCCATAAAACAGCGAAAGTAGAAACAGGCTGCCGCTGAGGCTCATCGCCACCGCCAGCAGCTCGATCAACACGTTGGCCTGGTATTCCAACTGCACCGCCACGGCGGTACTCCAGAAGCGACGCAACGTCCGCAAGTACCGCCCCATCAGGCCCCCATCGCGCTGTAACGGCGAACGCCGGACCGCCAGAGCAACAGCACCAACGGCAGTAACAGAGCCACCCAGGCCAGCTGCGCCCCAAAGCCCGCCATCAAATTCACCGGCTGACCGGCCAGCACCCGGGCCGGGAAATCGATCAGATACGGGAAGGGCGTCCACTGGGCCACAGCCCGCACCGCCGGCGGAAACGCCGTGAGCGGCGCCAACAGACCGGACAGAAACACGAAGGGAATGAACTGAAGCCGCTCCAGGGCGCTGGCCTTCTCACTCCAGAAGCACAGGGCCGCGATCAAGCTCTGGAACAGGAAGGCGATGGCAAAGGCCATCCAGGTGGCGAGCCAAGCCAGCACAAAGCCCCCCAATGACGGCAACCAGAAGGCCTGGGGCTGCACAGCAAAAAACACCACAGCAATCAAGGCTGCGAAGGGCAGGCGGGTGAGCTGCTCACCCAGATGGGCCGCCACATAACGCCAGAGCGGATGCAGCGGCTGCAGCAGATAGGGCGACAGCCGGCCCAGCAGGGCGTCCTCCTCGAAGGCATAGACGACCCAAACCACCGAGAACTGGCGCACCAGATAAGCGCTGAGGAAATAGCGATCCAGGGCCACACCATCGAGCCCCAGTCCCGAGCGGGCCTCGCTGCCACTCCAGACGCTGAGCATGATGAACGGCAGCACACCTGAGAGTGCCCAGAGGGCGATCTCAGCGCGGTACTCGAGCATGTGGGCGTATTGGGAGCCCAGCAGCACCCGGATGATCCTGCGGTTCAACCCGAAGATCCGCATCAGACGCGCCCCTGCCGAAATAGCCCACCGATCAATTCTTCGATGGGCGGATCAGTCACATCCAAATCACGCACGGGGAAGCGGTCCAACAACTGGGCCACCACCGCGGTGAGCTGGTCCCGCGGCACCAGCAGCCGCACGTCACACCCCTCCAGCTGCTCAAGACGTCCCAGCCCGGCCAGTGCTCCCGGCTCAATCAGCGACTCCAATTTCAGCCGCACCTCCCGCTCCGGCGCCAATTGATCGGCCAGAGCCTCGAGGGGGCCGTCATGGAACAACCGCCCCTGGTGGATCAACAGCACCCGAGGGCACAGGGCCGTGATATCAGCCATGTAGTGACTGGTGAGCAACACGGTTGCCCCCGTGCGGCGGTTGTAGTCCGCCAGGAACTGACGCACCCGGGCCTGGGCATTCACATCCAGCCCAAGAGTCGGTTCATCGAGGAACAGCACCTCCGGCTCGTGCAACAAGGCCGCCAGCAATTCGGCCTTCATGCGCTGGCCAAGGGAAAGTTTGCGCACCGGCCGGGTGAGCTCCTCCCCCAGCTCCAGCAGATCGGCCAGCTCGCTGACCCGCCGCCGGGCCACACCATCGGGGATGCCATACACCGCCGCATTCACCCGCAGGGAATCCATCGGCGGCAGATCCCAAAGCAGTTGCTGCTTCTGCCCCATCACCAAAGTGATCCGGCGCAGGAACTCCGCCTGGCGGCGCTTCGGACTGAAGCCCGCCACCTGCACCTCCCCAGCGCTGGGGTGAATCAAGCCGCAGAGCATCTTCAAGGTGGTGGTTTTGCCAGCGCCGTTGGCGCCGAGAAAGCCCACCATCTCGCCGGGCTCGATCGTGAAAGAGACGTCCTGCACCGCCGTCACGTCCCGGGTGCGGCGCCGAATGAAATGGCGCAGGGTGCCGGCCAAACCGGGCTGCTTCTCGGCAATCCGGTAGCTCTTGCTCAGCCCCTGAACCTGAATCACCGAATCAGCTCAGGTCGGCCAAGCGCTTACGGGCCAAATCGGCCTGGGCCTGCTTCTCATCCAAGTTGGCCTGACACTCAGCCACCACCTCCGGCGGTGCCTTATCAGCGAAGTTGGGATTCCCCAAACGGCCCGCCAGGCCCTTGATCTCCTTCTCCGCCTTGGCGATGTCTTTCTCGAGGCGACTCTTCAGCGCATCAAGGTCGACCAAACCTTCGATCGGCAGCAGCACCTGCAGCTCACCGCTCACCCCCGCCAAGGCCTTGGCCACCGGAGCGGCATCAGCCTCTGTTGGTGTCACCACCGCAACCGACTCCGCCCGGGTCAGCGCCGTGATGTCGGCCCTGCCTTGGCTGAGAACAGCCGCCAGCTCACCGCGGCCGGTGACGAAGCGCACCGGCACCGACTGGGAGGGCTTGAGACCCGCCACAGCGCGAAGGTTGCGCACCACACGAATGGCACCGATCAGCTCGGCGAAGGAGGCTTCTAACCCATCATCCAAAGCGCTTTGATCCAACACCGGCCAGGGTTGCAGGGCCAGGAAGCTGGTCTCCGGCTCACCGGTGACGCTGTGCCAGAGCTCCTCGGTGAGGTGGGGCATCAGCGGATGCAGCATCAGGTGCATCTGGCTGATCACCTTGGCCAGAACCTGCTTGGCCACCCGCTGATCGGCGAGGGCCTCGGCTGAGGGGTTCTCACCGGGGTTAAGCCGGCGCTTGCTCAGCTCCAGATACCAGTCGCAAACGTCGTTCCAGGCGAACTCGTAGAGGCCCTTAGCCGCTTCACCCAGGCCGTAGTTGCTGTAGCGCTCGGCTGTCTCCCGATTCACCCGGGCCAGGCGGGAGAGGATCCAGCGGTCCGCCAGCTGCAGCGCAGCGGGGTCGGGATCCCCGAGTTGAGCCGGCGTTTCGCCGCCCAGGTTCATCAGGGCGAAGCGGGTGGCGTTCCAAAGCTTGTTGGCGAAATTGCGCGAGGCCTCCACCGTGGCGGAGGTGTCCTTCTTCCGGTCGTAATCCAGGCGGATGTCCTGACCAGCGCCAGCCACTTCCCGCACCAGGGCGAAGCGCAGGGCATCAGTGCCGTAGCGGTCGATCAGCAGCAGCGGATCGATGCCGTTGCCGGCGCTCTTGCTCATCTTGCGGTTCTGCTCGTCCCGCACCAAGCCGTGGATGTAGACGTCCTGGAAGGGCATCTCGCCGGTGAAGGCGCCGGCCATCATCGTCATCCGGGCCACCCAGAAAAAGATGATGTCGAAGCCCGTCACCAGGGTGCTGGTGGGATACCAACGCTGCAGATCGGCGCTGCTCGCATCGGGCCAGCCCAAGGTGGAAAAGGGCCACAGGCCACTGGAGAACCAGGTGTCGAGCACGTCTTCGTCCTGCTCGATCTCCGCCGCCGCGCCGTATTCCGCCTGGGCCTTCTCCAGGGCTTCGGCTTCGTTGCGGGCCACCACGTAGGGCGTGGTGTCGGTGTACTTGCCGCCGCTCTCACTGATCACGAACCAGGCGGGGATGCGATGCCCCCACCAAAGCTGACGGCTGATGCACCAGTCGCGGATGTCGGTGAGCCAGTCGCGGTAGACCTTCTCCCAGCGTTCAGGAATGAAGCGGGGATCCTGCTGTTCCAGAGCCTCACGGCAGCGGGCCGCTAGGGGCTCGGTTTTGACAAACCACTGGGTGGACAGCAGCGGCTCCACCGGCACTTTGCCGCGGTCGGAATAGGGAACGCTGTGGCGGTAGTCCTCCACCTTCACCAGCAGCCCCAGCTCCTCCAAGCCGGCCACCACGGCCTTGCGAGCCTCGAAGCGATCGAGCCCCTCGAACTGGCCAGCCTCTTTGTTCATCGTGCCGTTCTTGCGCATCACCGTGATCTGGGGCAGACCGTGGCGCTGACCGATGGCGAAATCGTTGGGATCGTGGGCCGGCGTCACCTTGACGCAGCCAGTGCCGAAGTCTTTCTCCACGTGGTCGTCGGCCACGATCGGAATCTCGCGATCCACAAACGGCAGCTTGAGGGTTTGACCCACCAGATGGGCGTAGCGCTCGTCGGTGGGATTCACCGCCACCGCCGTGTCGCCCAACATCGTTTCGGGCCGGGTGGTGGCCACCTCCAGATGGCCTTCACCGCTGCTGAGGGGATAACGGAAATGCCAGAGGTGACCGTCCACCTCCTTCATGTCCACCTCCAGATCGCTCACCGCCGAGCCCGAGGCGGGGCACCAATTCACCAGGTATTCACCGCGGTAGATCAGCCCCTGCTCATGCAGCCGCACGAAGGCCTCCTTCACCGCCTCACTAAGGCCCTCATCGAGGGTGAAGCGCTGGCGCTTCCAATCAACGGAATAGCCCAGACGGCGCAGCTGGCCCACGATCCGTCCACCGCTTTCGGCCTTCCACAGCCAGGCCCGCTCCAGGAAGGCGTCACGGCCAAGATCGTGGCGGGTCTTGCCCTCCTCCTTCAGCTGCTTCTCCAGGATCGTCTGCACCGCGATCGAGGCGTGGTCGGTGCCGGGCAGACACAACACGTTCTTTCCAGCCAAACGCTGGTAGCGCACGATCGTGTCGATCAAGGCCGTGTTGAAGGCATGGCCCATGTGCAGGCTGCCGGTCACGTTCGGTGGCGGGATCACCACCGAGAACGATTCACCGGGCGCCTTCGGGTCGGGATGGAAGGCTCCCTGGTCGTCCCAGGCCTGTTGCCATCGGGCCTCCGTGCCAACCGGGTCGTAGGTCTTGGCCAGTTCGGGCACGGAATGCTCAGCGTTTCAGCAGGACATGCTCGCAAAGCCCTGCCCACTCCGGCCAACGTCCCTAGCATCGGCCCACCGAAGCGATGGCATGGGCGCACTCCGGATCCAGCATCTGGCCCTGGGTATCGCTCTGGCAACCCTCAGTGCAGGCTGCAGCAGCTGGCGTCCACCGGTTGTGATCAAGGTGGTTCGAACGGTGAACAGCGCGGAGACCATCTCGAGCAAGGATTACGAGCGTTTGCGAGAGGTCACCGAAGACGCAATCGATCACATCAGAAGTGTCGACCCCTCGATTCGCCCTCAGCTGACGCTGTCGACCCAAGCCAACTTCGTTGACGAAATTGCTGATCAAACCCGAAGCGGATTTGGCCCAGACCTTTTGATCACTGACAGCGACACCGCCTTGGAGCTCTACCGGCGCAAGCTGACCGATCCCATAAAAATCTCCCCAGAGGATCGAGCTGACACGCCGAACTACCTGTTCAACCTCGTTACCGCTGAAGACGGCCTGTTGGTGGGGCGACCCGTGAACCAATTTGTGCAATTGGCTTGTTTCAACAACGAGCGGATGGAGATTCCGCCAGAAACCCTGGAGGACATGGAAGAAGAAAGCGAAAACAACAACTTCGGCATGGCATTGCAACTGAAAGACCTGTTTTGGAGTGCCGAAGCCTTTGACGCGGGGGAAGCGATGGAAGCAGCCCTAGCGAAGCGTCCTCCCGATCCAGATCGCCAATCCAAGGTCACCCAATGGCTTCATTGGCTCGAATCCGCGAGCTATCAGCAAAACATCCGCTTTTTGAATAACCAACGCAGCCTCAGAAAGGCATTGATTTCTGGCGAGCTCGACTGGATCACCTGCTGGAGCAGCAGCCTGCGGGAATTGCGAGAGCAAATGGGAGAAAAACTTGCCCTTGCACCGCTCCCCAAAGGACCATCAACGAAGCTCAAAGCCGCCACCAAACTTCAGGTGTGGTCGCTGGGGCGAAATTCAAGCCGAACACAGCGGGAGAAGGCCCTGGTGATGATCGACTTCATCACCAAACCCTGGGCGCAGAAGACCTACGCCCTGGCCGGACGAAATTCGCTGCCGGTGAATCGCAAAGCAGCAAAAATCGTGGCTTCCAAAATTCCTGGCGGGACGGCTGCTTTGGTGATGTACGCGCAGGAGTCGATCAAGGAAAAAGCCGCAAAAGGCCAATCCAAAGCACGCGTTTTCCGCGATCCAGCTCGATATCAAGAGATCTCTGATGCCTTGATGGACACCATCTATGACGTACGCAGCCCGGAAGAATCGACCAAAGACATCATCAACAGTCTTCGCGGAGAGAAGAAGTGATTACAGCTCTGGCATCGGAAACAACCACCTGGCTGGGCTATTTGCAGCGTGGCTCTGTGCTTATCCAAGTGGGATTGTTTGTTGCAGCAATTAGCAGTGAATCTCGGGTGAAGCGCAGGCTCAATAGCCCCCTCATCGCCAGCCTGACCCATCTGATCGTGCCGTTGGCGCTGCTCCTCAGCTCCACGGTTTTAACCCTGGCCGGCATCACAGCGGGCTTTCTGCAGTATCTGGCGCTGCTCTGGGTGCTGTGGCGCTGCGTCGAGCCCAGCAAACAGCTGATCCTCGGCCGCTTCCCCAAAGTTCCCGTGGAAGAGATCGATAAATCGTTCTTCCGGCCTGTGCTCCTGGTGGTGTCGATCCTCACCTTTTTCCAGATGCTGGGAAGCCGGGAATCGCTTTCGCTGATTTCCCTCGGTGACGTGTTTGGGGTGACCCTCACCATCGGCAAATTGTTCACCGCCCTGGTGATCGTTTATCTGGTCATCGCCCTGGCCAGCCGTCCGGCAGCCTTCGTCTCCTGGCTCGGGGGCAACTTCTTCGGCATGAAGCCCCAAAGCCGCGTAGCGCTGGAAGTGATTCTTCGGTACTCGGTAATCGGCGTCGGCGTGATGGGGGTGGCGTATTACATCGGAATCAATGGCACCGCCTTAGTGGCAGTTGCCGGGGGCCTTTCCGTGGGAATCGGTTTTGGCATCAAGGAGATCATCTCCAACTTCATCAGCAGCCTCTGGTTGTTGTTTGAGGGATCGGTGCGCCCCGGCGAAATCCTCATGATCAACGGCGACCCCTGCACCGTGCGAAAGCTGGGATTGCGCGCCACGCAATTGCGCCGGGGCCGCGATGGAGCCGAACTGTTGGTCCCCAACCAGAACTTCTTCACCCAAGAGGCTGAGTCGTACACCGCCGGAGAAACCTCCCGCCGGGATGTGGTGGCCGTAGGAGCGGCCTATCACCACGAACCCAGTCAAGTGATTGCGGTCTTGGTGGAGGTCGCCCGCAAACACGAAAAGGTGCTGCAGTACCCACCCCCGGCAGCCTTCACCGTCGATTTCGCTGATTCATCGATCAACTACAAACTGCTGTTCTGGGTACGCAACCCACTGGAGGCGTTTGCTGTTGGGAGTGATTTACGCCAAGCCATCTGGACGGCTTTTGAAGAGAACGGCATCGGCATCCCCTTCCCACAACGCCAGGTTTACCCGATGGAGTGGCCACCATCAAAAGATCAGACCCTACGCATAGGTGCTGCCGCCAATCAGTTGCAAGTGGAAGACGCCATCCCAGAGGACCAGCCCAGCTCAACGGGCGAGGCGACTTAAGTAGTCCTCCTGACGCCCGGCATTGATCCAACCGGTGGCGATCAGCTTGCTTGCGCTCTCACTCACCCGTCCCCGATGAATGTGGGATGGACCCGCCGGGAAGATCACCAGCTTGCCCCGCTCCGCCGGTTCGTGATGGTCCTGCCAATGAAACTCGGTGCCCGCCTCATCCACGTCGTTGCAATAAAGAATCCAGGCCAGCACTCGGTGCACCGGTTCGGTGGCCTCATCGCTCATGGTCCAATCACAGTGCCAACGCTTGAACCCTTCCCCCGGGGCGTAGTGCTGAAGATTGAAGATCGGATTGACAAACAGGCTCTGCTGCGGGCAGCACTGACGGAACATCGGTCGCTCCTGCAAATAGCGATCCAACCCTGCCGTCACCCCACGAAAGATCAGTTGTGAAAGGGCGAAGGATTCGGGTTCCGAGCGATCAATCGCCACCAGGCTGATGTCGGTGCTCTGTTTCGCCGGTTCGCCTGTACCCTCCGGCCCAAAGGCCACGCCAGGACGCTGCAAATCCAAGCGGCGCGGGAAGAACTCACTCACGGCATCAGCCACCGACTCGAACCCGGCATTGCGGTAACGGCCGATCAAGTTCATGCCGTTGCCACCATTCTGGGAATCGCCACCACAGCATCCAAGGCCTGCCAGCGTCCACGATCCGCCACCACCTGATCCTGAAGCTTCACCTGTTCAATCACCACCGCGGCCCGTTCGAGATCCAGAGGAACACCAGGGCCCATCGGCAGCACCAGCACCTGCTGCTCAGCCGGATCGGCCATCACCTGAAGATCGAGATCCTCCAGTTCCCTTTCAAAGAACACCCGCCGCATCCGGGTGGTGAGGCTTGGACCAAGCGCCTCGACGAAACGGGCCATGCCGGCTTCATCCCCGGAGCTGCCGCAATTCAACGACAACCAGATCAACAACTTCACCCAACTTTCTGCCGTCCAGAGGGGTTGGAAGCTCTCCCGATGTTGCCGCACCAATTCAGCAATCGAGAAATCAAACAGCGTGGCCTGGAGGCCAGTGGCATCAGCGGAATCCATGCTGTTCATCCTCTCCTGTGAAAGGTCAGACTGGGGCGACTGGCTATTCGCACCATGGCCCTGGACCTGAACGATCCCGAACTCGAGTTCTCCGATCTGGTCTACGCCTACCAGAGCTGGGTGATGGCGGTGATCAACGACGAAAAACTCGACAGCGAGGACAAGCTGCTCACCGATGACATCGCCGAGGACGCCCTGAACTCGATGCGCTTCTTGCCCGGCGAGGTGACCAGCGCCATCGAAACCAGCCTGGCCCGCGTCTACGACGTCGACGCCGACGAACTGGCCGAATTGCTGTTCCCGGAAGACTGAAGCTGGGTTCGGACGCCGCACCACCAAGGGACCCCTACCTATTGGGAACCCACACCGAGGAGCTGGAACGCCTGCGTTTCCAGCACTCTCTTTGGCGACCGACGGCCCAAGCCGCCTGGCAGCGCGCCGGCCTCCATTTGGGGGAGAGCGTGCTCGACCTGGGTGCGGGGCCAGGGTTCGCTGCAGCAGATCTGGCGAATGCTGTGGGTGGCCAAGGTCGCGTCCTGGGGTTGGAACGCAGTGGGGTTTACGTCGCATCGGGTCGCCGCATGGCGGAACAAGCCGGCTTGCATCAACTGGAACTCCGCCAACAGGATCTGCTCAAAGATCCCTGGCCAAGGGAATTCTTCGATCTGGTGTGGTGCCGCTGGGTGGCCATGTTTTTGCCCCAGCTGGAGCCCCTCTTGGCTGGGGTGGATCAGTGCATCCAACCTGGCGGACGCTGGTTAATCCATGAATACGTCCACTGGGACACCTTCGGGCTGCATCCCCACGGACGAGCGATTCAACGCTTTGGCCGGGCCTGTCAGAGCAGTTTTCGTGAAGACGGCGGCGATCCCGACGTCAACCGGAAACTCCCCGGTTTGCTCCACCAGCGCGGATGGCAGATCGAGCACCTGAAGCCAATCCCCGTATTGGGCGATGCAGCATCCATGGCAGGGCAATGGATGGAGAGATTTGTCCTGGTGTTCGGCCAGCAACTCCAACACCTAGGCCACTGGAGTGCAGACGACGCACTGGAGGCTCAGGACGAAATCGCTCGCGCCCACGCTGATCCTGGTTGCTACTGGGTCGGACCAACCGTGTTGGAGGTCCTGGCGCGACGACCCTGAAAGCAAAATCGGCACAATGACGTCACTCTTCCTCGAGACATGGGTTGGTCCGCAGCTGACATCCCGAACCAGCAGGGGCGCATTGCCCTGATCACCGGAGCCAACAGCGGTCTGGGACTGGAAACCGCGCGTGCCTTGAAGCGTCGTGGAGCAACCGTGGTGCTGGCCTGCCGCAGCCCCCGCAAAGCGGAGACGGTCAAACAAGATTTGCTGCAGGAGCGGGATGGAGGTGCGGTGGATCTGGTGGATTTGGATCTAGCGGACCTAGCCAGCGTCCAACGGGCGGCGAACAGTATCGGCGAGCGCTACGGCTGCCTCGATCTACTGATCAACAACGCTGGAGTGATGGCGCCGCCGCGCCGGAGCACCGCCCAGGGGCATGAACTGCAGTTCGGCGTCAATCACCTGGGGCACATGGCCCTGACCCAGGCGCTGCTGCCGCTGATGCAAGATCGACCCGACCCCCGCGTGGTGACGGTGACGTCCGGGGCGCAGTACTTCGGCAAGATCCGCTGGAACGACCCGAACTGGAACGAGAGCTACGACCGTTACGGGGCCTACGGCCAAAGCAAACTGGCCAACGTGATGTTTGCGCTCGAGCTGGATGCACGCCTGCGCGAACAGGGCAGCCCCGTGCGTTCCCTGGCCGCCCATCCGGGCATCGCCCGCACCGAACTGCAACCCACCGCGATCGCCAGCGTCGGCAACCGCTTCGAGGCCCTGGCCTACCGGTTGATGGATCCCCTGTTTCAAAGCGCCAGCATGGGCGCTTTGCCGCAACTGCATGCGGCCACCGCAGGTTCAGCCCAGGGGGGCGAGCACTATGGCCCTGAGCAGTTCGGTGGCTTGCGGGGTGCTCCTGCGCTCTGCCGCGTTGCTCCGGCAGCGAACCAGTTCGTTGCACGGCAGCGGCTCTGGAACTTGAGCGAGCAGCTGATCGTTGGCTGAGTCCAGTGCTGGGCTCGAGCGGCTGGCCCCCTTCGTGCTGGGCAGAGCCCGACGTGGCGTCGTGGGATCCAGTCGCTATGCCCAACGGCTGCGCAGTGCTGTGCTCGAGGCCGCCAGAGACCCGCAACGCCAGCCAGTGCTGATCAGCGGTGAGCCCGGCCTGGAAAAAGACAATCTCGCCGCCCTGGTGCACTACGGATCAGCGGAACGACGCCGTCTGCTGGTGCGACTGGATGCCAGTGATCTGCAGGGCAGCACCCTCAACCTGCTGAATGAGCTCGGATCCAGCACCCTGTTGGTGAGCGGCATGGACCGCATCGATAACGAGCTCCAGCAACGCTTGATTGCGATGGCCCGTGGCGAAGTGCCAGGGTTCCATGGTCGTGTGCTGTTCACCAGCGAAGCCGCCATCCCGGCCCTTGATGGCCTGGTGCGAGCCATCCGCGTACCTCCCTTACGCGTGCGCCGAACTGACCTGGGGGACTGGCTGCGTTACCGGCTGAGGCTGCAGAGCCCTGGACTCGGTTGGAACCAACCACCAGCCCTACCCGACAGCGTGGTGCGACGGCTTCAGAACCACGATTTCGCCAACAACCTGCGCGAACTCGAAGCGCTGGTCGATCGCGCCCTGCGTCAGGCACGTCAGCAAAGCCAAGGCGAGCTTCCACCACTGCTCCCCGAAGAGGTCTTCTGGACCGAAGACAAAGCACGGCGCACCCGTTTTGACGTTTGGCGCTGGAAACCGCAGTTGCGGGAGTGGATGCGCGCACCGGCGCTCTGGAACACGCTGCTGTTCGGCCTGGTGAGCTGGCTATTCGTGGCTGTGAACCTGGCGCTCTGGCTTGGCCCCCAGGAGCGCGCAGCCAATCCGATGCTGACCCTGTTCTGGGCTTGGTGGTGGCCTTTGATCCTGCTGAGCTACCCACTGGTGGGTCGACTCTGGTGCTCGATCTGTCCATTCATGGTGTGGGGACAGATCGCCCAACGGATCACTCCATGGCGAAAAAGGAGTTGGCCCCATGGAGACCTGGACCGCTGGGGAGCTCCTGCTCTAGCCGCCGGGTTTGCCGCAATTCTCCTGTGGGAAGAGGTCTGGAACCTTGAAGACACCGCCTGGCTGAGCAGCTGCCTGCTGTTACTGATCACGGCAGGAGCCGTGATCAGCTCAACGGTGTTCGAAAAGCGCTTCTGGTGCCGATACCTCTGTCCCGTCGGAGGCATGAACGGACTGTTCGCCAAACTTTCGATCCTTGAATTGCGGGCTGAAGTTGGCACCTGCAGCGGCAGCTGCAGCAGCTACGCCTGTTTCAAGGGAGGACCCGCCGACGGCGAGGGCCTGGCAACCGAAGGCTGTCCCCTGGGCACCCACCCCGCCCACCTGAGCGACAACCGCAACTGCGTGCTCTGCATGACCTGCACCCAGGCCTGTCCCAACCGCTCTGTGCAGTTGCGACTGCGCCCGCCTGCCGCCGATCTGCAACGCAACATGCAGGCCCCCGATGGAGAGCGCGGACTAATCCTGGTGCTGGCTGGCGGACTCTGCCTGCACAACTGGCAGCGCCTGCTCGGCTGGCTGCCGCTTGCACCGTCTTCCTTGCATGAAGGTCCCCTGCTGGCTCGGCTCAGCTTTGCGGCGCTAGCCCTCGCTCTTCCGGCAGCAGCGAGTTTGTGGCTCAAACGCCGTTGGCTGTATGCCGGATTGCCATTGCTCTGGGCCCTGCTCCTGGCCCGCCATCTGCCCATCGGCATGGCCGAAGCGGGCACAGTTCTGCCAGATGGTTGGCCGCAATGGTCCGCCGACCGCCATGTCATCGGCTTCTGCCAGACCGTGGTGGTGTTGATCGGGTGGGTTGGTGCTGTGATTTTGAGCCGCCGCTTGCTGGATCTCAACCGTCGGGCCTGGGTCAGAGGCAGCATGGTGCTGCTCCTGGTCAGCCTCAGCGGCCGCTGGTTGGTCGCTCTCTAAAACCATGGCCACTCACCGCCCCTCAACGGAAATCAATGCCCGCCAGAAGGTGTTGCTGGAGAGTCTCCAGGCCTGTGGCGATGAGATGAGCGGTCAGCAACTGCACCGCAGCCTCGCTCCCGACCAAACCATGGGCCTGGCCACGGTGTATCGAAATCTGCGTCAGCTGCAGCAACGGGGCCTGGTGCGCTGTCGTCACCTACCCAACGGCGAAGCGCTCTACGCACCACTGGAACGGGATCGTCACCACCTCACCTGCGTCGATTGCGGCAAGACACAAGCGCTCGACCACTGTCCAATTCACGACCTGGAGGTACCCGAAGACCGCCGCAAGGGCTTCGATCTCCTGTTTCACACGCTTGAATTCTTTGGTCTCTGCAGCGACTGCCGCGAGCGGCAGCAAAATCCGTCATGACCCTGGCCGCCACCTACTACGGAGCCAATGGTTGGTTGCTCGAATTCGATGATCTTCGGGTTCTGGTGGATCCCTGGCTGCGCGGCAGCCTGAGTTTTCCCCCGGGGGAGTGGCTGCTGAAAGGGGAGCTGCCCTGCGAACGCGACATCCCGGAGAACCTGAATCTGCTGTTACTCACCCAAGGGCTGGCGGATCATGCCCACCCTGAAACCCTGGCCTTGCTGCCGAAAACCCTGCCGGTGATTGGATCCATAGCCGCAACGCGCGTGGTTGAACGCCTGGGCTTCACCAACGTGAAAGCACTCTCCCCCGGAGAAAGCACCACCCACCAGGGCCTGCAGGTACGCGCCAGTGCCGGTGCACCGGTGCCCACGGTGGAAAACGGCTATCTGCTCGAGCATCCAGCCGGCGCGCTCTACTTGGAACCCCACGGTTTTCTGGATCCAGCCCTGGAACCGCAACCGCTCGATGCCGTCATCACGCCGATGGTGGATCTTGGGCTTCCCGCTCTGGGCGCATTTGTTAAGGGATGCTCCGTGGTGCCACAACTGGTGGAACGCTTCCAACCCACGACGGTGCTCGCCAGCACATCCGGTGGCGATGTGCGCTTCGACGGCGCCCTGAGCCGCGCCTTGCAGATGAAAGGATCCGTGGCCGGAACTGGAGCCCAACTGCCAACAAGCAGCCGCTGGACCGATCCCACACCGGGGGAACGACTGCTGCTGAAAAACTGATTTTGTGGATTAAGCTTTGTAACAACCGCTTGAGTCTGATGAAGCCCACGCAAGCAAACGAGTCTTGGTTCCAAGGCGTCGCCACGCGCGAGATCCATATGGAGCAACTCAAAAAAGCGGAACGCTTCAACGGGCGGGCCGCCATGCTCGGCATCGTGATCGGAATCATTACCGAAGGCCTCACCGGTGCCGGCATCATTCATCAAATCGGTCTGGGCCCCCTTGTGGATGGCTACGCCGCCTGCCGCACCCAATTCCTGCCCTTCTGCTTCTGATCCAATTGGGGGCTGTTACAGCCCCTGCATCTCCATCATCTCGGGAGGCGACTGACCCCCGATGACGAGAATGGTGCGATTCACGTTCGACTCGAATGGCTGCTGACAAGGAACTGCTGCAGGAAGTGGCTCTAGAGCTGTGGAATACCACCAAGAAGCTGCGGCCCGGCCTGCCCAAAGCGCCACGGGCCCAACTGGTCTTGAAAGCACTCCTGACCATCGGCGACATGAGCGATCAACTGGAAGCCGCCATGGTGCTTGGAGTCATCGAGGCGCAGGAACCCGACGACGAACCTGTCCAGGACGACACGGCTGGAGAAGACAAGACCGTCTCTGAAGCCAAGACCGAACGAGAAACCCCCAGGGTTGTTCGCAAACGGACCAGCAGTCGCTGATCAAAACCGCCGGCTGATGCGGACGGGACGAAAAGGACGTCGCTGTCTGACAGGGAGCCAACCCAGCGGCAGCCTGAAGGAGTGGTGATGACCCGCTCCTTCATTGAAACTCTCTTCCCTTGCTGTTCTCGCTACTGGCGTTCTTGCTCTTGGCCTTGGCGCGTGTGCTGAGAAAGAAGCAGCCAAAGTCACAGACCTGAACAATCTCCAGGGTGACGTGATCGGCAAGGTGAATTGCAGCTCTCAGACGTTTGTTCTGGATGCCGACCAAGCCAAAGGCTTCGCCGAGTTCGCGGGGCAGTGGATGACAGCTGAAGGCTTCGCAGAGAAGTGGGTGGAGGAAACCGGTGACACCTACGGCAGTCAATTGGCAATGCAAGTTGCGGAAGCCGCGATAAGCGAAGCCTGCGCCCCCGAATAATCGAAACGGCATCTCTAAGGGGGTCCTCCACAGATCGCATCAGTAACGACGTGGCCGACGCTGGGGGTGCAACAGCTCAGGGAAGCTGCTACTCATGCCTCAACGCTGCATGGCCACCACCCCGCAGCGGCCGCAAGGGCCACAATTCCAGCCATCCAAATGGTGTTCTGGCGTGCCAACAACCAAGCGGCGTTCCGAGACAAGGCCAACCGGCCCGTCGCCAGCAGGGCAGTCAGACCCACGAGCAGAACAACGGGAACCACCAACGCCAGGAACAGTTGCATCACCGAATGCCGAGGGGACCTGCATTCCCAGGATGGTGCAGTCGAACGCTGAGTAGCTTGTAAAGCTCCGACTCACAGCTTGAACCTTGTCTCTGCTGATCGTCGCGGCTGGCTTCATCGGACTGCTCTGGTTGACGCAAAGCCTGATTCGACGCGGCATGGATGACGGCAGCAACGGCTGACGCCAAACGCACATCTCATCACTTCCGCTGGAGGGTTGACCCACTCGGGGACTGTTTGGGCTGCAAGCTGGCCTGATGGTGGCCAAGCTGTTGTCGACGCCCCAACCCTCGCGCCAAAACGCCAATGGCAACGTTCGATCAGAGCACACCCTTCATGCTCTTGGCTCGCATTCACGTCAAAGAAGGATGCGTGGACGCCTATTTAGAACTGGCACGTGCCACCGACACAGCCGTTCAGGCCTCTGAACCGGGGATGATCCATCACACCTTTGATCAGGATCCCGATGATCCACAGGCATTTGTTTGGTCAGAGGTTTACGCCAACGACGAAGCCTTCAGCGCCCATGTCTCCAATCCTCCAGTCCAGGAGTACCTGAAAAAGCATGCTGAACTTGGCGATGGCTTCAGCATTGAGGTGTACGGCACAGTCGGCAATGCGTGCCGCAGCCTGATGGAGTCCTTCGGATTACCACTCAAAATCTTCGAAACCAGGCTGGGGTACAGCAGGGTCTAGGCGTTGAAATCGTCGGGTGCGCCAAGCCCCTGTGTGCAGGACGATTCACTCAAATTTTGAGCTCTCTCTGTGGCTAATGACAGAGAGGGCTACAGCTGAAGAATGTCTTGAACAGCCCAGTCTTTTTGAGCTTCGGGAGAAGTCGTCAGTGAGAAATTGGCTCTCTTGGAGCGTGATCTGCCTCGGCTTTTAGAAACCGGCGATGCTGGGCAGAGGCATAGCCACTGAGGTCAATTCGGGTGGCATTGCTGCCAGCCTTTCGCCACTCCCTGGGGGGAGTGCTGGATCTTCGGTTCATGGAATCGAGTTATCGGTTCTCGCGCTGTGGGCCCTTACAAGGCTCTTTGGCGTCACACCACCATTGCACACGTCTGTGAACCTCACGCCAAAGCTTCACTGAAGTCATCCTGAACTGCGCGCTAAGACCACTGGTCTCAGCTGGGAATTCATCCATGGGCACGGCCTTGGCTCGAGGATGGGCTTGAACGCCGCTTCTCCAGCCATGAGAGCTCTGTTCCCCATGCATTAGCCCAGAGCCCGTTGCCGAAGATCGGCGGCTGCCTCTACTCCTACAGGGCATCGGGTGACTACTGCATGCCCAGCAAGAACTCAAAGGACGCCTTCATCCGAACTGGGAACTCCTGCTCCAATGGGTATCGGAAGTCAGGCAAGTACTGCATCTCCAATCGGTAAGCACTGTTTGCCACGAGCGCAATGCAGCTCCATTGTTTTTGCAGCAACCTCTGTTGAATCAGCCAAGCAATTTCATTTCATTGCCACCTATGTCTGCACCTTGGTTGATCGCTTTTGGAATCCTGTTCGCTTGCGCTCCGGTGGCTCGTTCAGATGAGTGGGTGAGTTGCAGGCGTGACCCATCAACAGGCCAACTCCTTTGGATGCGCGGCAAGTCAAATGAGCCTCTAAAAAACGCTGAATTTCGACCTGGCGCCACCAATCCTGATCGAGGCAAATGCTTGGTCAGCAATGACCAACTGCGTCATGCGCACGGTCTGAGGTTCTGACTATCAAGCCGCACAACCCCGCCGACGGCGTTCCGATATGAACGTGTGATCCCCTCAGCATTCCTGTGCACGACTGGATTTTTGAGATGGGCGATACTGGGATCGAACCAGTGACAATCTCCTTGTAAGGGAGGTGCTCTACCGCTGAGCTAATCGCCCCACCGGGCAGATTCTGCCTTAACGCGTCACTTTGGGGGCGCACGAGAGCTCCGAACGCTTGGCAACGGGTCGCCGCCACGACCAAAGCATCTGGATCCTGAGCCTCCCGCTCGGAATCGCTGTTGGGTTGGTGCTGGGACTCCAAGCAGCAGTGATCGCCACAGCGAGCTGGCTGGCTGGTGGGCTCTGGCTTTCCCCCGATCTTGATACGCGCTCAAACGCGCTGCGGCGTTGGGGAGCCCTCGGATTTCTCTGGTGGCCGTACCGACGTCTGATCCCCCATCGCTCGCTCTGGTCCCATGGCCCAGTGCTTGGAACTTGCGTGCGACTGGGCGTGCTTCTGACGTGGTGCCTTGTCGTCACCCTTGCTATTCCGACACTCTCGCCATCGATGCTCCTGGCGAACCTTCAGCAGCTGATCCGCCAACACCCGCATGAGTTCACCGGACTGGTGGTGGGGTTAGAGGGCAGCGCATGGCTCCATCTGATCCTCGACGGCGACCCCTGGCCCCAGGAATGGTCCAAAAAACGACAGCAGTGAGAGGGTGGGCCTCACCCAAGTTGTTGACCCTGCATGGCCAACGCTCCATCTGATGCGCTGCAGCGACTGATCGAGGTCGTGGCACAACTCAGAGATCCAACAACGGGCTGTCCTTGGGACCTGGAACAAACCCATGCGTCCTTGGTGCCCTACGTGTTGGAGGAAGCGCACGAGGTGGCTGATGCCGTCCGTCATGGTGATGACAACCACCTCAGGGAGGAACTTGGCGACCTGCTGCTGCAAGTGGTGCTGCATGCACAGATCGCTGGGGAGGAGCAACGGTTCGATCTCGATGCGATTGCCAATGGCATCAGCGAGAAGCTGATCCGCCGTCACCCCCATGTGTTCGGTGATGCCGAGGCCTCCAGCGGTGACGACGTTCGACGCAGCTGGGACGCCATCAAGAGGCAGGAGCAAGCCGAAGCCCTGGCTGGCTCAACCAGCCCCCTCAGCGACCAGCTCAGAGGCAAGGTGCGTGGGCTGCCGGCCCTCGCTGGAGCGATGACCATCTCCAAGAAAGCTGCCAAGGCCGGCTTCGAGTGGGATGACATGGACGGCGTCTGGGACAAGGTCCATGAAGAGCTTGATGAACTCAAGGAAGCGGTTGCCAGTGGCGATAAGAACCACGCCCAGGAGGAACTGGGCGATGTGCTGTTCACGCTCGTGAACGTGGCCCGTTGGTGCGCGATCGAACCTGAAGAGGGCCTCGCTGGCACGAATCAGCGCTTCCTGGCTCGCTTTTCCCGCGTTGAGACCGCCCTGGGTGGGGATCTGCAGGGACGCAGCATCCACGAACTCGAGGCCCTGTGGAAACAGGCCAAAGCAGCCATCAGGGCTGAACAGTCTTCAACGTCCTGATCCGATTAATCGTCCATGGATGGCGGGCTTCGCCGTTGACGCTTTAGGTCACCACGCTTTTTCTTCGTATCCAAACGCCGCTTCACCGCACCGCGGCCAGGCCGAGTTGATTTGCGCGCGCGAGGCGGTGGCTGCAAACCCTGCCGCAGCAGCTCGGCCATGCGATGCAATGCCTTCTGACGGTTCTGCCATTGGGAGCGTTCTTCAGCCACCACAACCCGAAGACAACCCTCCACCAGCCGCGTCTCGAAATGCTCCAGAAGTCGGGCGCGGCGAAATGGACCCAGACAGGAGCAGTTCGCCACATCCAACACCAGCTCCACGCGGGAATCGGTGGTGTTGACCCCCTGCCCTCCTGGACCGGATGAGCGGCTAAACCTCCAGCGCAGGTCCCTGGATGGAATGGTCAACCGCTCATTCACCACCAGGTCTTGCACCATGCATCTCCTGGTTCAGGAACGACGGAATACTTTTTAAGGCTTGAACTTTGCAGTGCTCTGAAGTCCTGCAACAGGTTGCTAGTGACAACTCGGCAGATTTGATCTGATGGAAATGGCTCTGGAGCTGACTTCTTCCACAGAAGCTCCCAAGCAAACATATTCAATCAACATATCTTGTGTTCGTCGACAACCAAGACCACTAGATGTGGTGCATGAAAGCCATTCAACGGCGTCCTTAGCTGGAGAGATGCCCACCGCAGCCCATGAGCAGCTGGATTGATGAAGAACACCGCGGCGTCCGCTACGGATTAAAGGGAGAGGTTCTGGTCGAGGAGAGCAGTCCGTTCCAGCGGATCAGCGTGATTCGCAGTGAGCGCTACGGGCGAGGGCTGCTGCTGGATGGCTGCTGGATGACAGCGGAGCAGCAGGAGCGCCACTACCACGAGGCCTTGGTGCACCCAGCGCTATGCAGTGCCAGCTCGATTGAGCGAATCCTGGTGATCGGCGGGGGAGACGGCGGCACCGCCCGGGAGTGCCTGCGCCATCCAGGGGTCCAGCGGCTGGACATGGTGGAAATCGACGGGCGGGTGGTGGACCTCAGCCGAGAACACCTCCCCGAGATCGGTGGATCCGCCTGGGCCGATCCGCGGTTCCAGCTCACGGTGGGGGATGGCATCGCCTGGGCCGCTGAGGCTGACGACCAGAGCTATGACGTTGTCTTGGTGGATGGCTCTGACCCCGCCGGACCCGCCGAAGGCCTGTTCAACCGCGCTTTCTTCGACAACTGCCGACGTCTGCTCAAACCCGGGGGGGTCTTCGGCACGCAGAGCGAGTCGCCTGAAGCCTTCCATGATGTCCACATCGCCATGATCCGGCTGTTGCGCGAGGTGTTTGACCACGCCGACCCGCTCTATGGCTGGGTGCCGATGTATCCCAGCGGCTGGTGGAGCTGGACCTTCGCCTCCATGGGAACCCCCCGCTACCGCACTCCCGATCCCGAGCGCATCAAGGCCATCGCCGCAGGCTGTGAGATCTGGTCTCCGCGCTGGCAACGGGGGGGCATGGATGCCATGCCCGCCTTCATCGAAAGGGAGTTGCAGTCATGACTTCAATGCCGCCGAGCGGGGTGTTTGACGGTTTGTTTGACAGCGACGGAACCATTTTCATGGGTTCCCGACGCGACCCTGCCGACTGCCGCGTCGGTCTCTTTGGTGTCCCGTACGACGGCACCACCTCCTTTCGCCCGGGCACCCGCTTCGGACCCGCCGCCATTCGGGAGGTCAGCACTGGCCTGGAGACCTATTGCCCGCAACTCGACCTTGATCTCGATGATCTCGACTTTGCGGATCTTGGTGCCGTTGACATTCCCTTCGGCAACCCTGAGCCCGTTCTGACCAAGGTGAAGCAGGCGACCGAAGCCGTGCTTGCTCTGAACCTCAAGCCCCTGATGCTGGGAGGGGAGCATTCGATCAGCTCCGGAGCCGTGGAGGCCGTTGCCCAACACCACCCCGACCTGGTGCTGGTGCAGCTGGATGCCCATGCCGATCTCAGGGACACCTGGCTGGGGGCGCGCCACAGCCATGCCTGCGCCATGCGCCGCTGTTTGGACATCCTTCCAAGCCAGACGCTGTTTCAACTCTCGATCCGCAGTGGAACGCGGGAGGAATTCAACGAACTGAATGGGAGCGGACGGCTGATACCAAACATCGATGCCCTTAAACAGGCACTCTCTCCCTTAAGGGGAAGGCCCCTGTATCTCACCGTCGACCTGGACTGGTTCGATCCCTCCGTTCTTCCTGGAACTGGTACACCCGAACCCGGCGGTTACCACTGGTCTGATTTCGCCAGCCTTGTGAAGGTCCTCCGAGAGCATCATCTGGTGGCTGCCGATGTTGTGGAACTGGCCCCACAACTCGACACCAGTGGCATCAGCTCCGTACTGGCCGCCAAGGTGACCCGCAGCCTTCTGCTCCTCCTAGGAGCCGATCAATAGAAGTGGCGCGCATCAACCCGCTGCTGCCGCAAACGGCTGTGTTGCTTGCTGAGCAGTTGCAGCACCAGTGTTGGGTGCCGGTGGATGAGCGTCAGAAAGTTGGAACGACTGAGGCGGAACAGCGAAACGGGTGTCACAGCCGTGGCATCACGGCTGTGACACTCGGTGGGATCCACCAGATCCTCATAGAAAAACAATTCACCGCGACCAAACCGAATGCGGTTCAACGGACCACTGCTCAGTTCCATCCATCCACGTTCAATCACATGAATGAACTGCACAGGCTCCCCTGCTCGGAAGACGGTTGTGCCGGTCGGCAACATCAGGCGATCTACCTCAGGCTGTTCCTGGATGAGTTCCAAAGGAGTCAGCGGAGCTGAGGCAGACAACGTCAAAAACCTTGAATGAATTGAGTATCCAATGACCTTTTGATGCTGACAGTCAAAGAGGGCACAGCCAATTCTTCGATCCGAGCTCAACTCAAGCTGCGATCCAGTTCCAGCTGACACTCACCAACGCCGATGCTCTGCAGAACCGGAAGGTTGGGAGTACGGGGGGTCCAGTGGTGACAGACCACGAGATCCGCAAGTTCGGCATGCACCTCCAGCCGACGCAAACGGCACCAGCCTTTCGACCCTGCAGCAAGGCTGCAGTGCTGACAACTGCGACAGCAGGGGCTGTTGACCAAGGAGGAAATCTGAGTCCGCCAACAGTAGTGACGGTTTGGGAAACGGACCGCAGCAAAGGGCGGATTTCCGGGTTCCCTTCCGGATGGTGAAGCCCTCCATAAGAATGCGCTTCGCAACGGCCGCCTCCATGTCTCTGCAGCGCACTCCCCTATTCGAGCTCTGCCGCGGTGTTGGTGGCCGCATGGTGCCGTTTGCCGGCTGGGAGATGCCGGTTCAATTCAGCGGCCTCATCCAAGAACACAAGGCCGTTCGCGAACGGGTCGGCATGTTCGACATCTCCCACATGGGGGTGCTGCGCCTCGAAGGTGCCAATCCCAAGGATGCGCTGCAACGGCTCATCCCCAGCGATCTGCACCGCATCGGTCCCGGCGAAGCCTGCTACTCCGTTCTGCTGAACGAGCAAGGCGGCATTCGCGACGACCTCATCGTTTACGACTGCGGCGCCATCGATGCTGAACGGGGTGCGTTGGTGCTAGTGATCAATGCCGCCTGCGCCGACAGCGATACCGCCTGGATCCGTGACCAGATGGAACCCGCTGGCCTGACGGTGACTGACATCAAAAACGGAGGGGTGCTGCTCGCGCTTCAGGGACCTGAGGCCATGCCATTGCTGCAGGAACTGAGCGGCGAAGACCTCAGCGGCCTGCCCCGCTTTGGCCACCGGATGCTCAACCTCAACGGCCTAAGCCAACCGGTGTTCAGTGCTCGCACGGGTTACACCGGCGAAGACGGTGCAGAGCTGCTGCTCAACGCCGAGGACGGACAAAAGTTCTGGCAGCTTCTGTTGGATCGAGGCGTTACCCCCTGCGGCCTGGGGGCACGGGACACCTTGCGCCTGGAGGCCGCCATGCACCTTTACGGCCAAGACATGACCGACGAAACCAACCCCTTCGAGGCAGGGTTGGGTTGGCTCGTGCACCTCGAAATGCCCATGGATTTTGTGGGCCGACAGGCTCTGGAGCAGGCAGCGGAATCCGGCCCCGCCAAACGCCTGGTGGGCCTCAAGCTTCAGGGTCGCGCGATCGCCCGCCACGACTACCCCGTCATGCACAACGGGGAGACGGTCGGGATCGTCACGAGTGGAACCTGGTCGCCCACCCTGGAAGAACCGATCGCCCTGGCCTACGTACCCCAATCCCTCGCCAAGGTCGGTACTGAAGTGAGTGTTGAGATCCGCGGCAAGGCCCAACCGGCAACGGTTGTTCGCAAGCCCTTCTACAAACGAGCCTGAACCTCACCGCTGCTGTGGGAAACTCGCTCTTCTCCAGTTGAGACATCCCATGCGCAGCAACGGTTGCGGTGACCTGCGCGAACAGAACATCGATCAGCAGGTGCAACTGTGCGGCTGGGTGGATCGACGCCGTGATCACGGTGGGGTGATCTTCATCGACCTGCGGGACCGCAGCGGCACGGTGCAGATCACGGTGGACCCAGATCTGGGGGCCGACGCCTTCGCCGTCGCCGAGCATCTACGCAGCGAAACCGTGCTGCAGGTGCAGGGGAAAGTTCGAGCCCGCCCCGCTGAATCCCTGAACGACAAGCTGGCCACAGGGGCTGTGGAAGTGCTGGCCAGCGGCATCACCGTGCTCAACAGCGTCAAGGGCAACCTGCCGTTCCCTGTGTCCGTGCACGACGAGGAGAACACCCGCGAGGAACTGCGGCTGCGGCACCGCTATCTGGATCTGCGCCGGACGCGCATGAACGACAACCTGCGGCTGCGGGCCCAGACGATCCAGGCCGCCCGTCGTTTCCTGGAGGACGAAGGCTTCATCGAGGTGGAAACACCGGTGCTCACCCGCTCCACACCCGAAGGCGCCCGCGACTACGTGCTGCCCAGCCGAGTCTGCGGCGGTGAATGGTTCGCACTGCCCCAGTCACCCCAGCTGTTCAAACAGTTGTTGATGGTGGGCGGCATCGAGCGCTACTACCAGGTGGCCCGCTGTTTCCGCGACGAGGATCTGCGCGCTGACCGCCAGCCGGAATTCACCCAGCTGGACATCGAGATGAGCTTCATGGATCAGGAGCAGATCCTGGAGCTGAACGAATCGCTGATCTGCGCCATCTGGAAGGCCGTGAAGGGCATCGAGCTGCCGCGGCCCTTCCCCCGCATGACCTGGCATGACGCCATGGAGCGCTACGGCACCGATCGGCCCGACACCCGCTATGGCATGGAGCTCACCAACGTCAGCGACATCGTCAAGGACATGGGCTTCAAGGTGTTCAGCGGTGCCGTCAAGTCCGGCGGCGCGGTGAAGTGCATCGCCGTCCCCGGCGGCAATGACGCCATCTCCAACGTGCGGATCAAGCCCGGCGGCGATGTGTTCAGCGAAGCTCAGAAAGCCGGTGCCGGTGGCTTGGCCTTCATCCGCGTGCGCGATGGCGGGGAGATCGACACGATCGGTGCGATCAAGGACAACCTCAGCGATGAACAGAAGCAGGAGCTGCTCAGCCGCACCGGCGCGGAACCCGGCACGCTGCTGCTGTTCGGCGCTGGCGACACCGCCACGGTGAACAAGGCCCTGGATCGCGTCCGCCAGTACCTGGCCAAGGAGCTGGGCATGGTCAAGGCCGAGCGCGACAACGACCAGTGGAACTTCCTCTGGGTGGTGGACTTCCCGATGTTCGAGTTCAACAGCGACGAGAACCGCTACGAGGCGCTGCATCACCCCTTCTGCGCTCCCAACGCCGAAGACCTCGGCAGCGATGCGTCGCAATGGGCTGACACCCTCCCGGGTGCTCGGGCCCAGGCCTACGACCTCGTTCTCAATGGTTTGGAGCTCGGCGGTGGATCCCTTCGCATCCACGACTCCGCCCTGCAGCGCCAGGTGTTGCAGACCGTTGGTCTGCCGCTGGAGGAGGCCCAGGAGCAATTCGGCTTCTTGATGGATGCTCTTGATGTGGGCGCGCCTCCCCATGGCGGCCTGGCCTTCGGTGTGGACCGCATGGTGATGCTGCTGGCCGGTGAGGAATCGATCCGCGACACAATCGCCTTCCCCAAGACCCAGCAAGCCCGCTGCCTGATGACCAATGCCCCTGGTGGCGTGGCCGACAAGCAGCTGGAGGAACTGCACGTGGCCAGCACCTGGGTGGAGCCCGACCAGGAGGACTGACCTCTGCCGCTGAACTGAGCAGATCCCGAAGGGAATCAGCGCATTTGTCGCACCGCAGTCAACGGCGAGGAACCCTGAAGTTGGACTTCACCAAGGCCAGCTTTTGCCCAGTAAGCCCCGACGGACAGGGGGAACCCGTGAGCGCCGCAGCAGCGGTACGACGGATCTGCTGCGGCTTTATCTCCAGGACATTGGCCGCGTCGACCTTCTCACCAACGAAGAGGAGGTGATGCTGGCGCGTCTGGTGCAACGTCGCGAAGCCCTACTGCACCAACAAAGGGATCTGGCTGAAAGCCATGCGGCCATCGGGGAACTGCATCGTCTCGAAGAACTGCAACGCCGCGAAGCGAACCAGCACAGCCACTGGCCGACCAAGCAGGAATGGGCCCGGGCGGCCGGACTGCCCTTGCCGGAGTTGCAGCAGCGAATCGACGTGGGGTACCAGGTCTGGGCTGAGCAGGCACAACTGGAGGCCAAAGACTTAAGGCTTGCCCTCCGCAACGGTCGGCGGGCCAAGGACCACATGATTCAGGCCAACCTGCGGCTTGTGGTGGCTGTGGCCAAGAAATATCAGCAGCGGGGCATGGAACTTCTGGACCTTGTGCAGGAAGGGACACTCGGACTGGAACGGGCGGTGGAAAAGTTCGATCCCACCCGTGGCTTTCGCTTCAGCACCTACGCCTACTGGTGGATCCGTCAGGGGATCACCAGGGCCATCGCCACCCAGAGCCGCACTATTCGTTTGCCGGTCCACGTCACCGAAAAACTGAACCGGATCAAGCGGGTCCAGCAAGAGATTGCGAGCAACGAAGGACGCATCGCCTCAATCGCGGATCTCTCGAGAGAGCTCGGCATCAGTGAGGACACCGTGCGCCAGACCCTGGCCAGAGTGCCCCGCTCCGTCTCTCTGGACACCCGCGTCGGCCGCGAACAGGACACCCAGCTCGGGGATCTGATCGAAGACGGTCATGCCACCCCTGAGCAGACCCTCACCCACGACGAACTCCACAACGATCTGGAACATCTCTTGGATGAACTCACCAGTCGGGAGGCTGCTGTCCTTCGACGCCGCTTTGGGCTGGAGGACGACACGCCCCAAACCCTGGCCCAGATCGGAGAAGAACTGAAACTGTCTAGAGAACGCGTTCGTCAGATCGAAACCCGCGCCTTGCTCAAACTGCGACAACCCCAACGACGCAGCAAAGTCCGCGATTACATCCAGGGCCTGGATTCCTAAACCCAAAGCCCACCTGTCCCCACCACTCCATGGACATGGAGATGGACTCGGCCGGCTTTTGGCGGATACCTATGTGCTGTACGGAAAAACCCATGGCTTCCACTGGAATGTCACTGGGCCGATGTTCAACACGCTGCACCTGATGTTCATGGAGCAATACACCGAGCTTTGGACAGCACTGGATGAGATTGCCGAACGGATCCGAGCCCTTGGCCTGATGGCCCCCCATGGCGGCAGCACCCTTGCGGCCTTGTCATCCATCACTGAAGCCGAACAAAATCCAGCGGCCTTGGACATGGTGCGAGAGCTGGTGGCGGGCCATGAAGCGGTGGCACGAACAGCGCGCAGTGTTTTCGCTCTAGCTGACGCGGCAGACGACCAACCCAGTGCAGACCTTTTAACCCAACGCCTCCAGGTGCATGAAAAAACCGCCTGGATGCTGCGGAGTTTGCTCGACAGTTAGAGCATTCACCGCCTGGCCTCTGGAGCACACGACCAACGCCAGGTAATTTGAAGAATCGCCTGGCAGATCATGGCCAAATTCGTCTTCATCACTGGTGGTGTGGTCTCCAGCATTGGCAAAGGGATCGTGGCGGCGAGCCTCGGCCGGCTGCTGAAGTCACGGGGTTACGACGTTTCGATCCTCAAGCTGGATCCCTACCTCAATGTGGATCCGGGAACGATGAGTCCTTTCCAGCATGGGGAGGTGTTCGTCACCGAAGACGGCGCAGAAACAGATCTCGATCTCGGCCATTACGAGCGCTTCACCGACACGGCGATGTCACGGCTGAACAGCGTGACCACAGGCTCGATCTACCAATCGGTGATCAACAAAGAACGCCGGGGTGACTACAACGGCGGCACCGTTCAGGTCATTCCCCATATCACCGGCGAAATCCGCGAGCGCATCCACCGGGTTGCGTCCAACAGCAACGCCGATGTGGTGATCACTGAGATCGGCGGCACCGTCGGTGACATCGAATCGTTGCCCTTTCTCGAAGCCATTCGCGAGTTCCGAGGAGACGTGGGTCGCAACGATCTGGCCTACATCCACGTCACCTTGCTGCCCTTCATCGGCACCTCCGGCGAACTCAAAACCAAGCCGACCCAGCACTCGGTCAAAGAACTGCGCTCCATCGGCATCCAACCGGATGTGCTCGTTTGCCGCAGTGATCGCGACATCAGTGACGATCTCAAGCGGAAGATCGGCGGTTTCTGCGGCGTACCAAACCGCGCCGTCATTCCCTCCCTGGATGCCGACAGCATCTATGCCGTTCCGCTGACCCTCGAACAGGAGGGACTATGCCGGGAAGTGCTGGACGTGCTGAACCTCGCAGACCATGACAGCGATATGGCGGCATGGGAACAGCTGGTGCACAACCTTCGCAATCCCGGCCCATCGGTGAAGGTCGCCTTGGTGGGCAAGTACGTCCAGCTGAACGACGCCTATCTCTCCGTTGTCGAAGCACTGCAGCATGCCTGCATTGCCCAGGATGCCTCCCTCGACCTGCACTGGGTCTGCGCGGAACAGATTGAATCCGACGGTGCTGATGCACTCCTGCGCGGAATGGATGCCGTGGTGGTGCCCGGTGGCTTCGGCAACCGTGGTGTTGACGGAAAAATTGCCGCCATCCGCTGGGCCCGGGAACAACGCGTGCCCTTCCTGGGGCTATGCCTCGGCATGCAAACCGCAGTGATCGAATGGGCACGCAACCAGGCCGGTCTCACGGAAGCCACCAGTGCCGAATTGGATGCTGGCACCCCGCATCCCGTGATTCATCTCCTGCCGGAACAGCAGGACGTGGTTGACCTCGGCGGCACGATGCGGCTTGGGGTGTATCCCTGCCGAATTGCTCCGGGCACCCTGGCCCAGAGGCTTTACGGAGAGGAGGTGGTCTACGAACGTCACCGCCACCGCTACGAATTCAACAATTCCTATCGCAATCTGTTTCTGGAATCCGGATACGTGGTGAGCGGCACCTCACCGGATGGACGCTTGGTCGAACTCATCGAACTAAAAGGGCATCCCTTCTTCACGGCCTGCCAGTACCACCCGGAATTCCTCTCCCGCCCAGGAAAACCACATCCGTTGTTCCGGGGGTTGATCGAAGCGGCACAACAACGACTACCCGACTCGCCCGCCCAGGCCCTGCGTCAGCAAGGAGACATTGCCATCCCATGAGCCCGATCCATGGCTGATGCCTCGCCCCTCCCTGTGGTGGAGACGTTTCATTCCCTTCAAGGGGAGGGCCACCATGCCGGACGCAGCGCTTTCTTCATTCGATTAGCCGGCTGCACCGTGGGCTGTCCCTGGTGCGATACCAAGCACTCGTGGCCCACCCAGGGGCACCCTGAGCATCCAATCGATGACTTGGCTGAGGCAGCCAAAATGGCCGCCGACAAGGGGGCCAGCTTCGTTGTAATCACTGGTGGGGAACCGTTGCATCACGATCTCCATCCACTCACCCAGGCACTCGATGCCCGATGTGGCCTCCCCCTGCATTTGGAAACCAGTGGGGTGGATCCGCTGAGCGGACGCTTCGACTGGATCACGCTCTCCCCCAAGCGACACCAGCCCCCCCTGCAGGGAGTGCTGGACAGCATGCAAGAGCTCAAGGTGGTGATCCATGCGCCTGCAGATCTGCACTTCGCTGATGGAATGGCGCAAGCAGGCCAGGGGGAGGCGCTTCACTACCTTCAACCCGGCTGGAACAGCCCCGAGGGACAGCAACTCGCGATTGAGCACGTTCGGCAGAATCCAACCTGGCGCCTAAGCCTGCAAACCCACAAATGGCTGGGGGTGCGGTGAATTCATAGGCTGGTGATCGTTAGCTCCCGTCTCCACTCGGGTTGTTCGGCCTAACCGGCAGCCATGTCCACGTTCATTCGCCGCAGAAGGCGCCGCGAACACGGCAACGATGGCGCCATCAACGACGTCGACTACTTCGAGCTCGATCAAGTAGTCCAGCTTGATGTTCACCCTTTTCCAGTCATGCGCAGCGTTGCTCTGCTAGGCACCGGTCTGCTCGGCGAAGCCATCGGCCGACGCCTCCTACAACAAGGCGTTTCTCTGTTCGTCTGGAACCGCTCCCAGGAACGCTCCAACGCTTTGATCGACGCAGGCGCTCAAGCCCTGAGCAGCCCCTGTGAGGCCCCACACAGTTGCAACAGCGTGATCACTGTGCTGCGCGACGGGCCGGTCACAGCCGCAGTCTTAAAAGACATCGGACCCCTCGATGGCTCCACCTTGATCACGATGGGAACTGTGGGGATCACAGAAAGTCAGTCGCTGGCCAGACAAGCCGCTCAGCAAGGGGGGCACTATCTCGAGGCCCCGGTACTCGGCAGCAAACCACAAGCGCTCAACGGATCACTGCTGGTGATGGCCGGCGGCGAAGCCCAAGTCTTCGAAGAACAACAACCGCTTCTCTCTCATCTATCCCAAGAGCCCCTCCTCGTGGGCCCCGTTGGCAGCGGCGCTGCCACCAAGCTGGCCCTCAATCAATTGATCGCCAGCCTTACCCATAGCTTTTCCCTTTCCCTTCAACTGATCCAACGGGCCGGTGTCCCTGTGGAGACGTTCATGAATATCTTGCGAACGTCAGCGCTGTACGCCCCCACCTTCGACAAAAAGCTGCAACGGATGCTTGATCACAATTACGCCGATCCCAACTTCAGCACCGCCTTGCTGCGCAAAGACCTACGCCTGTTCCTGGAGGAAGCCACAACCGCTGGCCTCCAAGAGCATGGGCTCACCGGTTTGCTCAGCCTGCTTGAGCAAGCCAAGGGCACCGACCTGGACGACCAGGACTACTGCGCACTGCACGAGCTCACCGTCTTGCCATGAGTCAACGCACCGCGATTGCTCTGCTCTCAGGAGGGCTGGATTCCGCCACAGCTGCAGCTCTTGCACTTGAAGCCGGCGATCGTGTCATCGGCCTTTCCTTCGACTATGGCCAGAGGCATCGCCGCGAATTGAACGCCGCCACTGCCGTCGCAAAGCACCTTGGATTGGCGGAACACCACTGCATCGCTGTGAATCTGGCCAGCTGGGGGGGCTCGGCGCTCACCGATGCAACGATCAGCATTCCGACCGAAGGTGTGGAGGAGGGAATCATCCCCACCACCTATGTGCCCGGCCGCAATACGGTTTTCATTGCAGTCGGACTCAGCCTGGCCGAAGCCCGGGGCGCCGAACGGCTGGTGCTTGGCGTGAATGCTGTCGATTACTCCGGCTATCCCGACTGTCGCCCCGACTATCTCGACACGTTCCAGGAGCTGGCGGCTCTGTCAAGCAAATCAGGGCGAGAAGGTCGTGGCACGAAGCTGTGGGCCCCCTTGGTGCACTGGAGCAAAACGCACATCGTGGAAGAGGCACTACGCCTGGGCGTGCCGATCGAAACCACATGGAGCTGCTACGGCGGAGGCAGCTCTCCCTGCGGCGTGTGCGACAGCTGCCGCATCCGTGATGCGGCACTGCGGGAGGCAGGACGGCCGGACCTCTGCAGCCAAGCGATTGAATGATCAGCCCACAGCGGTGTGAACTGCCCTGGCAGGAGCCCCAAGCCATGGCCCGAATCCTCAGGGCTAAGCATGGAGAACAAGGCCTGGTGTGGCTGGATGGCGACGGAAGTGAGCTGGGCAGATGGGCAACCCTGGCCGTCGCCCCCCAGGAGATCATCTGCTGCCGGGGCCTCCCCGGAGAACCAGGAGCGACCAATCCCTTCAACGCTCTGCGTGGACTAGCCCCAGGACATTGGTGCGGCTGGCTGAGCTACGAAGCCGCCGCTTGGGTGGAACCAGGAAACCCCTGGGCCAGCGATGGCATGGCCACGCTTTGGATCGCCCGCCACGATCCGGTGCTGCGATTTGATCTCCAACAGCGCAAGGTGTGGATCGAAGCCACCAGCACGGCTGCTCTGGAGAGTCTGGCCCAAGAATTGGTCCCTAGCGCTCAGCGACCCAGGGCCGAGACCGTATCGATTCCGCTCGCAGCATGGCGTCACCACACCACAACAGAGCAGTACGCCGCAGGCGTGCAACGCATCCGTGATCTGATCGCAGCCGGCGATCTCTTCCAGGCCAATCTCACGGCGTGTTGCAGCACAGCCTGGCCCCAGGAAAGCAGTGCCATTGAGCTGTTTCTCACCCTGCGGAACGCCTGTCCTGCCCCTTTTGCAGGACTGATCATCAGCGATCAAAACGAAGCGTTGTTGTCCTCTTCACCGGAGCGATTTCTGCAGGTGAGTGCCCAGGGAGCCGTGCAAACCCGACCGATCAAAGGCACCAGGCCGCGCCATTCCGAACCCGAACAGGATGCGAACCTCGCCGCAGAACTTGTCTGCAGCGACAAAGACCGCGCGGAGAACGTGATGATCGTCGACTTGTTGCGGAACGACCTCGGTCGTACCTGCCAGCCGGGTTCAATCCAGGTTCCCCAACTGGTGGGCCTCGAAAGTTATGCCTCAGTGCATCACCTCACTTCGGTTGTGGAGGGACAACTGAAAGCCGGGTTGAGTTGGGTCGATCTCTTGGAAACCTGTTGGCCTGGGGGGTCGATTAGTGGGGCACCCAAACTGCGGGCATGCCAACGTCTGCATGAGCTCGAGCCCACCAGTCGCGGTCCTTACTGCGGATCACTCCTCCGAATCGACTGGGATGGCAGCTTCGACAGCAACATCCTGATCCGATCTCTCCTCCGACAGGGCGACACCCTCCGAGCCCATGCTGGCTGCGGAATTGTGGCCGACTCGGATCCCCTCGGCGAAGCGGAGGAGTTGATGTGGAAACTGCAGCCGCTGCTGGAGGCACTGACATGACCTCATCCATTGCCTGGATCGATGGCCAATGGGGAACTGCAGCAAGCCTGAAGCTTCCCCTCGACGACAGGGCCCTGCTCCTGGCCGATGGCCTCTTCGAAACCGTGCTGGTCCGCAACGGCCAGCCACACCTTCTGCAGGAGCACCTGCAGCGATGGAGTGACAGTGCTGCGCGGCTGGGCATGGATGCACCTCCCGAGCGCGACACGCTGGAGCCTCTGATTGAAGACGCGATTCAACGCAGCAAGCTGAACGCAGCCGATGGAGCCCTGCGGCTCAACTGGAGCCGTGGCAGCACACCCCAGCGCGGAATCGGGCTTCCAGCCTCAGGACACCACCGCTTTTGGCTCACGCTCCAGCCCTGCACGCCGACATTTTCACCCGTCAACACCATCACCAGTCGCCATGAGCGCCGCAATGCCTCCAGCCGGCTGAGCCATTGCAAAACATTCGCCTACGGACAAGCCATTCAGGCCCGTAGGGAAGCGCAGGAGCAAGGGGCTGACGATGCCCTGCTTTTGAACACTGCTGGGGCCATGTGCTGTGGAACGGCAGCCAACCTGTTGATCCGGCGTCGCGGACAGTGGCTCACACCAGCACTCAGCAGCGGCTGTCTTCCGGGCGTGATGAGGGGCCGCGCTCTGAGCCAGGGCGTTGCAATGGAAACCGAGCTGGAGGCCGAGTTCGAGGCAGATGATCAGGCCGTTCTGATCAACAGCCTCAGCTGTCGACCGATCGCATCCCACAACGGCAAAGCCTTGGCTGCAATGACTGGTGCATTGGAGGTATGGCAATCCCTTCTCCATTGATCAGGATGAGGCAAACGGCTTGGCGCCATGGCACTGCAACGTGACCTCAGCCTCACCAACCTGATCTTGGCGGTGGTGACCGGCACCATCGGTTCCGGTTGGCTGTTCGCGCCTTACTTCACCGCCAAACTCGCGGGGGGAGGAAGCCTGCTGGCGTGGAGTGTCGGCGGATTGATGGCCTTCCTGCTGGCACTCGTTTTTGCAGAGCTGGGATCGGTTGTCCCCAGTTCCGGGGCACTGGCGCAGATTCCGTTGCTGAGCCACGGCCGCCTGTCTGGATTCATCGGAGGCTGGGCCGTCTGGCTGTCGTACGTCGCACTTCCAGCGGTTGAACTGCTGGCTCTGCTCGAATACCTCTCATCGAGCCTGCCTTGGCTAACCGTCCAGCACAACGGTGGCGAAGAACTCAGCCTTGCTGGCCATGCCGTGGCAGTGCTGCTGCTGATCCTGCTCTGCTGGATCAATCTCAACGGCGTCCGTAGCCTTGCGCGGTGGATCGACAACCTCACCTGGTGGAAGCTGATTGTTCCAGTGGGTGTCGCGATCACTCTGATGCTGATTAGCGGTCACTGGGGCAACCTGCGACTTCCTGTAGGTGGAACACAGGGCGCCGATGTTGTTCAGGCCGTTGGCAGTGGTGGAGTGCTGTTCAGCCTGCTGGGCTTTCGCACCGCCATGGATCTGGCCGGGGAAGCGCGCAGGCCCAGTCGCGATGTGCCCCTCGCCATGGGGCTCGGCTTGGGAATTTGTCTGGCGATTTATCTGTTGCTGCAGCTCAGCTTTCTGGTCAGCGTTCCTCCTGACCAGCTGACCAACGGCTGGCACAGCCTCAGCCTGAGCGCCCATGGAGGCCCCATCGTTGCTCTCGCCATGGGGCTCGGTCTGAGTTGGATGGTCACCCTGCTGCTGATTGATGCTGTCGTATCTCCGGGAGCGACAGCCCTCACATATGTCGGTGTCTCAGCCCGAATCAGCTGGATGATGGGGGAATGCGGCCTCGTCCCTAAAGCTCTAGGGCAGCTGAATCGCCAAGGGGTTCCCCACGTTGCACTGATCCTGAGCACCCTGGTTAGCGCCCTAATGCTGGCGGTAGGCCCTGGGTGGCAGAGCATCGTGAGCTTTCTCACCTCCACGTTGATCATCGCTCTAGCCACTGGCCCGATCAGCTTGATGGCGTTACGGCGACAGCTCCCGAAGGCCCCCCGCGGCTACCAACTCCCCATGGCGTCATGGTTGTGCCCCCTGAGTTTTGTGATGGCCACCTGGGCCATCAGCTGGTGTGGACGAAGCGCCCTTGAAGGAGCTGTGCTCTGCATCGGCATTCCAACGCTGCTGTTCGTCGCCCATCGCCGTTGGACGGGCATCGACATGGACGTTCGTTCGGCTCTCTGGTGGCCGCTGTACTTAGGACTTCTGGTGCTGAACACCGAGCTCTTTGGCGACGGAGGTCTGCTGCAACTACCGCAGGCGGGGCAACTGCTGGTGCTGGCGGGCATAGCACTTGGCGTGATGCCCTTAGCGGTCTTCTCCGCCCTGACCGAAGCATCTCCCCACGCCCAGCTGGAAGGCACCTCCACGACCTAGATCCTGAGAATCCGGCGCACAGCCTCATCCCAACCGGTGGCATGGGGGGCGCCGGCCAACTGAAATCGTCCAGCAGCGATGCCGGAACACAACTCCGGGTGGGGGCCATCAGGCCCTGGAACAACAACGGCGACATCGGCCACCTCGAGCAGCGGCAGATCGTTAGGAGAATCTCCCAAAGCCAAGACCTTCACCTGCTGAGCACCCAAATGTCGCTTTAGGGTTGCCAAGGCCTTGCCTTTGCTGATGTCAGGGCCCAACAGATGCCCCATGCGATTGCCCTGCACCACCGTGAGATGCATCCGCTGCGCTAAGGCTTCAAGTCGGCGCCGCCCCTCCGCCGAGGGCGGAACGAACGGCACACTGCAGCAACGCCGCTGGGCCTGGCGCAACGACTCGCCGCCGAGCCCCAACAACTGCTGACCTTCTTCCTCGCTGAGTTCATCCAACGGACGTAGCGGCTCCCCCAACTCACGCTGGAGATGCTGCAACTGGGGTTTCAGTTCCGTCCAACCAGGGCCCAGCGGCAACTCCCAGGCATCCCCCTCAGGGGTTTCACCGTGCACGGCTCCACCGTTTTCAACGATGTATGGATCATGAAGCCCCACTTCTGCGCGAAAGCCACGCACCTCCTCCGCCGTTTTACTGGTGCACGGAATCACAGGGATCCTGCGCTGTTGCAGCTGGCGGATCAGATCCTTTGCGGGAGACCAGTCATAGGTGTGATCCAGCAACGTGCCGTCGAGATCGGTCACCACCCACCACGTCAACTCGACCTTCGCGGTCATGGCTGAACCAACCAATGCACCGCATAAGGCTCTAGCGAATGCAATTGATGTGGTGCGAACACGTGACCGCTCAGGCAATCGGCCCATGGCTGATTCACATCGCCCCCCAAGCGACCGAGGCGCAAGCTCAGCCGCGATGCCGTCATGTTGTGAACAGCCACCAACGTTTCCCCCCCATAGGAACGCTGCAGGATGACGCGATCAAGGCGGTCAGCGCTCAGCACCTGCATGGGGGCCTCAGGATGCAAGGCCAGATGAACAGCCCTTTCGGCAAGCGCCCGCTTCAGCACCGGAAGCAGCGCCGATGCATCGGCATCAGGATCCGCCAGGCGTCGCTCCAAGGCCTGGGCCGTGAATTGGGGCCGATTGAGATCCCGTCGATGACCCGTCCGACGAAAACGAGTTAGATCATTGGGAGCCGCCAAAAGCGCGGGCAGATAGAACGCGGGAACCCCTGGCAAGGCCAGGATCATGAGTTGGGTGAGCAGAAACCGCTCCCTTTGGAGATAGGTGGGATCAATCCCCCCATCCGCCATGGCACTCCACCAACTGATGTTGATCTCGTAGGGAACTTCTTCCCCAGAACTGAGCATCCTGTGGCTGACCAATCCACCCCGTTGCTCACAGCCGATCAACAGTTGAAGCAAACGTTTCTGGGACATCAGTCCCTCCAGCGGCCTTAAGCCGATGCCGTCATGACAGGCGGTGAAGTTGAGCAACCCCGTCTGCTGCGGAAGGTCGGGCCATCGACTTAACCAGGCATTCAGGAGATCGGCGCGGCCACTGACGCTGGCCTCCAGCAGCAAGGGCGGCAGTGGAAAGTTGTAGGCCAGATGCGCTTCATCACCACTTCTCAGGTACGAGAGGTTTTCCTGCTCCGGCACGTTGGTCTCGGTGACCACAACGCCATCCGGTCCCACCTGATCGAGGAGCAGGCGAAGCACCTGGACCAGTTGATGAGCCTCAGGCAGATGAATACAGGAGGTATTGGGTTGCTTCCAGACAAAACCCACTGCATCCAGACGAATCCAACGCACCCCATGCCGGGCCATACGCTGCATCAGACGGGCAAAGCCCAGCAGCACCTCCGCACTGCGCCAGTTGAGATCCACCTGATCGGGGCCAAAGGTGGTCCAGACCTGACGCGCACCTTTTGGCCCCCTCAACTGCGTGAACAGATTGGAGCTGCGGGGACGAACGACATCCGACCAACAGGGATCGGGAGCAGCCTCAAGCACACAAGAGCGACCGGGATCTTCATCCCGCATGAACTGCTGCACCCAAGGATGAGACGCCGACACATGGTTGAGAACGAGATCGGCCATGAGCCGTCTCCCCTGGGCCAAGGCGGCAAGGTCGCTCCAATCGCCGAAACGCTTCTCAATAGACGTGTGACTGGCCACCGCAAAACCTCCATCACTGGTGGATTGCAGGAACGGCAACACATGAATCACTGCTGCAAAGGGGTGCAGATGGCGATTCACAAAGGACTTCAAGGCTTGAAGACCAGGCACACCGTCATCAACAACCGTGTCGGCATAGGTGATCAAGACCACATCGCGGCCATCCCAACGCTCAACACGTCGCGCCGCATCTGTCTCGATATCGCCATCTGCAGACGATTCGCTCAAGATCTGCAGCAATTGCGACGACAACTCCTTGCCATCCCCGGAAGAATCGATCGGGTACAAATTGCCAAGCAGGTTCCGCAGCGTCTCTTCGCGCGGGGGCTGCATTGCCTTCCTCCTCAACACCGTTCAGGTATGGGGCAGGACTCTGACCTCTGTTGTTGCATCGAACACCACATGGATTTTCAGCAGGGCCTGATCAGCACCGTTCACGACTACAGCTTGGGCAATCTTGATGCAGTTGCCTTTAACCAGGAACTGAGTCAGCGACCAACCACGCTGCTGATCCCCTGCCTGATGGAGGAATTCAGCCGCCCGGCCCTCGGCCTGATCCGAGACACGCTCTCTGGATTAAAGGGCCTCAACGAGCTGGTGGTGGCGCTGGCGGCCAAAAGCCCCGAAGACGTCAAAGCAGCAGAAAAGTTTTTTGAAGGGATGCCGTTCCCGGTACGGGTGCACTGGACCAACGGCCCCGCGGTTCGGGAGCTGCTCGAATCCGTCGGCGAGCTGGGGCTCGATGTGACCGGACCACCAGGCAAAGGATGGGCCGTCTGGCAGGGGCTGGGGGTGGCTTGCCAAAACGCTGAGGTCGTTGGCCTGTTCGATGCCGACATCAGAACCTTTGGATCGGCGTATCCGGAGCGCATGCTTCGCCCGCTGCTGGATCGATCCCACGGCATTGCCTACGTCAAAGCCTTTTACAGCCGCTTGTCCCTTGAAACCCAAGCGCTTCAAGGCCGCGCCACACGCCTGTTTGTCGGCCCGTTGCTCGCGAGCCTGGAACAGATTTTCGGGCCACTCCCTTACCTGGCCTATCTGCAGTCATTCCGTTATCCCCTCGCCGGTGAATTCGCCTTTACGAGCGATTTGGCCATGAATCTGCGCATCCCATCGGATTGGGGGCTGGAGGTTGGCCTGCTTTCGGAGGTGTACCGCCATGTGGCCTCCAGCCGAATTGCCCAAGTTGATCTGGGGCTGTTCGACCACAAGCACAAGGAGTTGGGCCATCAACCGACGGAAGGCCTACAACGCATGGCTGGCGAAATCTTCGGCACCGTATTGCGTGGACTGATGGAACATGAAGGCTGCGTGATGTCGATGGACCAACTGCCATCGTTGGAGGTGCTCTATCGGCGGGTTGGAGAAGATCGAGTCCGTAAGTTCGGCCTCGACTCAGCAATCAACCGACTGCCCTACGACCGTCATGGCGAAGAACTCGCTGTTCAGAACTTCGCAAGCCTCTTGCGGCCTGGCCTCGCAAAACTGATGCAGGCACCGATTGCGCATCAACTGCCCAGCTGGTCACGACTTCGCAGTTGCAATTCAGCTCTGCAGGCTGATCTTGCTGAAGCTGGACAAGCTGATCGAAGATCTCTGAAACGGCCTAACCACCACCCACATCGCTTTGCCTCTGAGCTGGCTGCCTAAAGCCAGGCAATTACAACATTCAGCCCAACTGCTCACGCTGCCGCGTCACCCAGGTCGTTGCAGCCCGTTGCGAGTGCCAGGCCTGAAGCAATTGCTTAGCCAGTACCTGCAGTTGCTGTGCATCACGCGTTGACTCAATGGCTCGATTCATCCGCTCAAGATCGAACTGCTGAGTAACACTCAAGCTGACTTGCTCTTCCATTTTTCAATCCCTCATATCGACGGAACAATCATGCGCAGGAGCAAGCAAAAGAATTGTTTCATTTGAAACGGAAGGCCATCCTTGTGTCGATCCAAACGTTGAACAAAAATCTGCAATTCAAAAGTCTTGGGCAGAACTGTAATAGTGATTACAAAAATGACTCGATCTGTATCAACGCATCTGTACCAAATCTAAAGCTGTGCTGATTCGGTGACCAATTAAACACTTCGCTTGCATCAAGAGCACCAGATTGGCATGATTCAATATGCTCACAATGATTGAGTGCGTTTATCGAAACGACACCAGCCGAATGGTGATCGTGAAATGCATTGGCAAGGATCACTTCTATCGAGAGAAGGTGGTGATGCCAACGGAGGTCTTCTGGTTCGAAGCACCTCAAGATGCGCGCTTGGAAATTTGGAAAATGTCGATGACGGGGCAGATGTTGCATGTGCGTGCCGATGTCTGTGACTACGCCACAGAGGAAGAGCCTGCCAGGGAATCCCTCTGGGCCAGCTGATCACGGCAGACCAACCGTCTCAGTACTCAACACCTCGATAAACACGGGTTGACTTGACCCTCTTGCAATCCAGCTTGAGCAGATCAGCCGTAGCGCGAGACCGCACAACACCATGGGGCCGCACAGGAGCACCAGCCGCTTTCACCGGATTGATCCCGAGCAATTCGGCTGTCATGCGAGAGCGAATGACACCTCCCTGTTGAATCGGAGCACCGTCAAGCCGCTTGGACTGAAGCGAGCGAACCGGAACACCGCGATACACAAAGCGGTTGTCCTCTTTGGGGCCCTCTAGTTGAAGCAGCTCCGCTGTGGGAGCCGAGCGAATGACCCGCTTCTCTTGGACAGCTGAGCAATAGAGCAGCTGCTTGACAGGAGCTTCAGAGCCGGAAGACAGAGAACCCCGTTCGTAACAGACTCCGCGGAAGGTGAGAACTGACATGGCGACGACGGCAAGAGACGAGCCCCCGTTCCTTGGCTCGTTGTAAATGCGCCCTGGTCCAGGGTGAACGCAGTGTAGCCGTTGCTACAGACAGAGTTTGACCATTGACTTTCTTGACATGGCGTTCACAGGGCTACACACCGGCAGAAAAAAAACTTTTTTTAATGGTTGGCCTGCGATGTAGACAGAGAAGCGTCTTGGACCACGGGGGCGTTGCAGCGTCATGCCAAAACAAGTCATCTCAGCGCAGCTGATCCTGCTCACCACAACAGTTGCCATGGCCTGTCAAGGCTGCAGCACACCTGCACGAAAGGAGACACGACTTCACGAAGCCCAGCCTGGCGATGTTCTGGTGATCAAAGGCGACACAACCATCAAGCTCAGCAAGGCATTTCGGCCCGGATCACCCAACGGACTGTTCGATGGCGGGGTTTCGATCAGCAGTCCTGAGATGGAAGAGAGGTCCGCGGAGGTCAACGCCGTTTGCAGCATGCCGAACCTGCCGAACTGGCCCGAGTACGACAACATCTACGGTCGCTGGCTTGAAGAAGACGAAACCCCCGGCTCGGAAGGTGGAGACACCGACTGGCAACTCTTGATTTACTTCAACGGGACGACACAAAACAAAGGGAGAGAAGAGGCTCCCACCTGGGCACAACGCCTCGCCGAGAATGCTTGCCGCAAAGAAGACTTCCGCGACAACTGAGCACTTAAACGGTATCAATCGCAACTCTTTACGGCCAAAAGGCTGAAAGCTGCAGCAAGAGATACAACTGATCAAAAACTCCGAAGACATAGTGAGAATGATTCCCATTCCTCCTTTATGGCAAGCACCGGTAGCGTCAGCTCCTGGGACGAATCTCTGCTCGTCGCAATGATTCAGTATCCGGTCCCTGTGATCAAAGGACCGGAAGACATTCAGACCCAAGTTGATCAGATCTGTAAAGCAGTTGCATCAACCAAGGCCGGCTATCCAGAGGCAGACTTGATCGTGATGCCGGAGTACTCAACTCAGGGGCTCAACACAGCGATCTGGACCTACGACGAGATGCTGCTGACCATCGACTCACCAGAAATCGGCCGCTTCAAACAAGCCTGCAAAGACAACGATGTTTGGGGTGTATTTTCCTTAATGGAGGTCAACGATGACCCAAGCAAACCACCCTTCAATACAGCCATCATCATTAATTCAGATGGCGAAATAGCGCTGCACTACCGCAAACTGCAACCCTGGGTCCCCATCGAGCCATGGTCTCCAGGCAACTACGGCATGCCTGTGTGTGATGGCCCTAAAGGTTCCAAGCTTGCTGTCTGCATCTGCCATGACGGCATGTTCCCAGAACTTGCAAGGGAAGCTGCTTACAAAGGTGCGAATGTCTACATCCGCATCTCGGGTTATTCAACCCAAGTGAATGACCAGTGGATTTGGACGAACCGAACCAATGCCTGGCAAAACCTGATGTACACCATTTCGGTGAACCTTGCTGGTTACGACGGTGTGTTCTACTACTTCGGCGAAGGAACAGTCTGCAACTACGACGGCAACGTCATCCAGCAAGGCCATCGCAACCCCTGGGAAATCGTTACAGCAGAACTATTCCCACGCCTGGTTGACAAGGCAAGAGAAAACTGGGCCCTCGAAAACAATATCTTCAATCTGGGATGTCGTGCCTATGTGGGCAAACCGGGGGGGGAAAAAGAAAACTACCTCACCTGGGTCGAAGACCTGGCTAAAGGCGAATACAAACTCCCTTGGGATAGCAGCATTCGAGTCCGAGACGGATGGAAGTACTACCCCGAAGGCGTGAAGCTGGGACCCATGCCGAAGAACGGAACAACAACTGCCAAACCAGCTGAGTCAGTCACGTTATAGGCAGGCTTGCGCCCGGAGCTGTCCAACGCCAGCTCCGGTAAATATCAAAAGCACGATCAAATTTTAGTGTCATCTAATACCAATATATTTAAACCGAAAAACCATTCAAGACAATAAGTATCAACCACAACATCTCAGCAATTCTTGGCTGATTTGAATGTGGTTGGTTGATAGTGCCTTTTCATGCCCGAGACCCTGTTCAAAGTGGATCTCACCAAGCCCATGGACCAGCAGGAGATGCCTGGTCACAACAGGTGGCATCCCGACATTCCTGCAGTTGCCTCTGTCAATCCAGGCGACGTCTTCCGCATCGAGTGCAAAGACTGGACCGATGGACAAATCAAGGACAACGACGACCCGCAAGATATTGCTGACGTCAACCTGGAAGTTGTTCACGTCTTGAGTGGGCCAATCTGGGTTAACGGTGCCCAACCAGGAGACATCCTGGTCGTGGACATCCTTGAGGTGGGAGCCCTACAGGGTGATGAATGGGGTTTCACAGGAATTTTCGCCAAAGAGAATGGCGGCGGCTTCCTCACCGATCATTTCCCCAAAGCAGCAAAAGCCATCTGGGATCTTGAAGGTGTGTACACCTCATCACGACACATTCCCGGTGTGCGCTTCGCAGGCATCACGCACCCTGGCTTGATCGGCTGCGCTCCTTCCATGGAACTACTTAACGAGTGGAACCGCAGGGAAACGGAACTGGTCAATACCGCACCGGATCGCCGGACCTACGGCGCAGGCCTCTCCGGCAGTGAGCCTGTGCTGGCAGCTCTACCCAACCCCAACAGTGCCATCCTGGGCAATGTGGAGGCGGGTGATTTCGATCGAATCGCCAATGAAGCAGCACGCACCGTTCCACCCAGAGAACATGGCGGCAACTGCGACATCAAAAACCTCACCAAAGGCACACGAATCTATTTCCCCGTGTATGTGGAAGGGGCGAAACTTTCAATGGGTGACATCCACTTCTCCCAAGGTGATGGTGAAATCTCCTTCTGCGGTGCCATCGAGATGTCGGGCTATCTCGACCTGCATGTTGATCTGATCAAAGGTGGCATGGCCAAATACGGAATGGTCAATCCCATGTTCAAGACCAGCCCCGTTGAGCCTCATTACAGCGACTACCTCGTCTTCGAGGGAATTTCTGTTGATGAATTCGAAGGCAAGCAGTACTACATGGATGTGCATATTGCGTACCGTCGCGCTTGTCTGAATGCCATTGAGTACCTGAAGAAATTCGGTTACACCGGCGAACAGGCTTACTTGCTCTTGAGTTGTGCACCTGTCGAAGGCAGGATCAGCGGCATTGTGGACATCCCCAATGCATGCTGCACACTTGCCTTGCCAACCTCCATTTTTGACAAGGATATTCTTCCTTGCTGAGGTAAATAAAACACCTCAAAGCTCAACAACGAAGGAGTTAATCAGATGGTTGACTCCTTCTTTTTGATTTCCTCGAAACAATGCCCGTTTACGAATTCGCCTGCTCGACCAACCAATGCCCGACCTATGAAGTGTGGAGGTCGATCTCAGATCGCGACACCAGCACGGAGTGTCCGGAATGTGGAAGTCACGGGAAGCGATTATTCAATCCGCCAATGATGCTTACCGGTGGGTTGCGCTTGAAAACTGAACGGAGGGAACCTGAACTCGTTACTAAAAAAGTACGGGAACCTTCCACCAAACCAAGGCTGCAGGAAAGCACCACCCGGCCTTGGATGCTGAATCGCGGCTGCTGAATCGACAACCCATAAAAAAGCCCCGGCAACAATTGTTACCGGGGCTTTTTAGTGGAAAGTTAAACAGTCAAGAACTCTTGAATCACTGCCTCAGACAAGGATGTAGTCGGCCCGCTTGAGACAATTCCGCCACGCTGCATAGCGTAGTAGAAATTAGATTGTCGAACAAAGTGCAGGTGTTGCTCAACAAGCAAGACGCTGATTCCAGTTTCCTTGATAATTCTCTGAACAGCGCGTTCTATATCGAGAATAATTGATGGCTGAATACCCTCGGTTGGTTCATCCAGCAAAAGTAGCTTGGGCTTACCGAGCAATGCACGAGCGATAGCCAACTGCTGTTGTTGACCACCACTCAAGTCGCCACCACGCCGATTCAGAAACTCTTCAAGAATTGGGAAGAGTTCGTAGATGAAGGGATCGATATGGCGATTTTTGCCCATTCCGCCAGGTAGAGCCTCCATACCAAGCATCAGGTTCTCACGAACTGTTAGGCGAGGAATAATGTCGCGGCCCTGAGACACATAACCAATGCCATGACGAGCACGGCGATACGGAGGTTGCTTCAAAAGCTGGTTTGACTCGTATTCAATCGAGCCACTTTTCTGCTGAAGCAGACCAATCAATGTTTTCAGAAATGTGGTTTTACCCACACCATTGCGACCGATCAGGCAAACCATTTCTCCCTTGGGAATTTGCAGATCGACATCCCTAAGGATGTGACTTTCACCGTAGTAAACATTGACACCTGATGCCTTGAGAATCAAGTCAGAAGAAGTTGGATGCATGGTAGATGATTCAAGGATTGCAGTCGGCATGACATCTAGTTCAAAGAAGATTTAGTGATCATCAGATTCACCGAGATAAACCTCAATCACACGGGGATCAGTCTTCACCTCATCCATGGTTCCCTCCGTCAATTTCCGGCCTTGATGAAGCACGGTGACAGGGGCTCCCAGGTCGCGAATGAACTCCATATCGTGCTCGATCACCACAACGGTGTGCTCACCAGCAAGAGATTTGATCAAATCGGCAGTTTTGGAGGTTTCCTCATCCGTCAAACCGGCAACAGGCTCATCCAGGAGAATGATGTCTGGAGACTGAGCCACCAACATCGAGATGGCGAGCCACTGCTTCTGACCATGGGACAACGAACCCGCCTGCCACTTGGCGTAAGGAGCCAAGCCCACATACTCCATGATTTTGAAGACTTCGTCCTTGACGGTGTCATTCAATGATTCCGTCAACAACGACAACGGATTCTTTTTGGGTGACGCGGTCAGTTCGAGGTTGCGCTGAACCGTCAGATTCTCAAAGACGCGAGGTGTTTGGAACTTACGACCAACACCCAGACGAGAGATCTTTTGCTCGGAGAGGCCAACAATGCTGCGACCGCGCAACATCACATCCCCTTTGGTGGGACGGACTTTTCCGGTAATCACATCCAGGAATGTGGTTTTTCCGGCTCCGTTAGGGCCGATAATCGAGCGCAGCTCACCCGGACGCAGCGAAAAAGAAAGGTCAGTGAGAGCATAAAAGCCGTCAAAACTGACGCTGACGTCGTCTAGATCAAGAATAGTTTGAGACATGGAGAACCTTCAAGAAATCAGAGTGAAAACATTTAGGCAGATGCAGACTCACTTTGAGCAGATTCGTCAAGGTCGATCTTTGGATAAGTCGCAGATTTCTTGGCAAGACCGAAAGCAGCGAGCATGGTACGGAATCCACCTTTGGTAAACCATCCATAGATGCCATCAGGCATCAGGACAACAACAAAGATAAACAGTGCACCTTGCACAAACAGCCAAGCCTCCGGGAGTGCTTCACTGACCAAACTCCTCAGGTAGTTGACAACAACAGCACCGATAATCGGACCCACCAGCGTGCCGCGACCACCAACAGCGACCCAAATCACCATCTCAATCGACATCGAAATCGACATAAATTGAGGAGAGACAATGCCCGACTGGACGGTGTAAAGGGCACCAGAAATACCCGCTAAGGCACCAGCCACAACAAAGACAATCACCTTGAAGGGGGTTGGATTGAATCCTGAGAAACGCAAACGCGGCTCATCATCACGAATCGCGATGAGAGAGTCACCAAAACGACCAGAGGTCAGATATTTACAGAGTAAATACGCAAAAGGAAGGAGAATCAAAGTGATGCGGTAAAACAACACCTGGGCATCATCTGAGCCGGCAACCAACCCGAAAATTTCTGTCGTACTGGTCTTCAAACCATTAGTTCCATTGACAAGTTTTTGCTGACCATTAAAGAAATGGTAGAAAACCATCAAGGACGCCTGAGTGATGATTGAGAAATACACACCCTTGATTCGGTTCCTGAAGATCAGGTAACCGACCAATCCCGCCACAACGGAAGGGACAATAAAGATGGCGAAGATCGAAACAGGGAACGACCAGAACGGTTCCCAGAAAAAGGGCAACTGATCGACACCATAGTTCTCGAAAAACTTGGGCAATCCGTTCGCTCCTGTTGTGAAGTCATTTTTGGTGACCAGCAACAAGTGCATCGCAATGGCATACCCCCCGAGGGAGAAGAAGATTCCCTGGCCCAGACTCAGCAAGCCTGTATAACCCCAAATGAGGTCAATTCCGAGAGCAACAAACGCGAGTGAAAAGTAACGACCAAACAGGTTCAGTCGAAACTGAGAAAAGCCAAACAACTCGCTATCTGCCATGGCAGGCAAGATAAAAAAGGCAAAAACCAGGAGGATCCAGGGGATCAGGCGCTTAAAAAGTTTCATTGAAATAATGCAAAGTCATTAAGCATCAACTGAGCGTCCCTTTTGAGGGAACATGCCTGTTGGCTTGAACTGAAGGAAGGCAATAATAAAAATAAAAACAAGCACCAACGACATACTCGTCGTTGCGAAAAACTCGGTCACAGCCCTCAAACCAGATGGCATATCTGGGAATGCAATCAACAACGAACCAGAGCCAATAATCGATTGAATGATGCCGAGCATCATCGAAGCAATCACCGTTCCAACAAGGTTCCCGACACCTCCAAGAACAATCACCATGAAGCAGGAGACGATGTAGGAGGCCCCAAGGTTGGGTCCAACAGAGCCAAGCAAGGTGATGGCACAGCCAGCTACCCCAGCAAGACCCGATCCAATGCCAAAGGTGATGCTGTCAACACTATCGGTAGGTATTCCAAGACAGTTACTCATTTCACGGTTCTGAGTTACCGAGCGAATTCGGACACCCCAGACACTTTTTGTTAGGAACCAAGCAACAGCTGCGAGCAGAAGTGCCGACAAGACAATGATGAATATCCTGATTCCTGGCAACTCGATCCCACCAAGGGAGCCCCAACTTCCTTGCAACCATTTTGGAGCAGTGACGTCAATATTGCGCGGTCCAAACCAGGGGTTTGAAAAGAAGCGACCAAACGAAGCGAAAATATTGATCGAAAGGATGCCAAGCACACCAGCAACACCCCAGAGAGCCCCACCCAGATAACTTGAATAGGATGCTTCTTTCAAAGAAACAGGCATAAATCGTTTGGCCAACCAGCCCAGCAATGCCGTCACACCAATTCCCAGCATCATGGCGAGGGAAACGCTGCGGACAAACTGAATCAGAATCAGGCTTACACCCCAGGTGGCTAGGAGGGTTTCAAGAGGCCTCCCATACAACCGCCGAATCAATGTGCGTTCCAGCAGAACACCCACCAGAGCGGTCACAACAAAAGAGGCGACAAGCGCAACGAGGTAATACAGCTCAAAAAGAGTTCCCCCAAGTGGGCGAAACATGTTTTGAACCACAAAGGTGACATAGGCACCAAGCATCATGAATTCACCATGGGCGAGATTAATCACACCCATCAATCCAAAGACGATTGCCAAGCCAGTCGCCGCGAGCAGAAGCACCGAACCGATACTTAAGCCATCAAGAATCTGCGAAAAAACTAGCTCCATGATTTCATCGGATAATAAAAAAGGTGGATCAAACTAAGTCTGATCCACCCAGGATTAGATTTCTGAATCAAGAATCACATCTTGAACTTACCAGCATCCGGACGATCCAGAGTCCAGTCGCATGCAAAGCCCTTGGTCTCAGGAACGTACTGGTTCCAGGTGATCGGAGCAACGGGAGTTTTGCTATCCCAGAGGATTTCAAACTGGCCATCATCCTTGGCTTCACCGATGCGAACGGTCTGAGAGATGTGGTGGTTGGGATACATCTCGATGGGACCCTGAGGTGCATCCATCTTGATGCCGATCATGGCATCGCGAACGGCATCCAAATCCTCATAGGTACCAGCCTTCTCAACAGCAGCCTTCCAGAGGTAGACCATGTTGTAAGCAGATTCCATCGGGTCGTTGGTCACCCGATCGTCGCCATACATCTCAATGAAAGCTTCATTGAAGGTGTTGGAAGCTTCAGTTCCAAGCGACATGAAATAGTTCCAAGCCGCATAGGTGCCGCCGACGTAGTCAGGGCCGATCTGGCGAATCTCTTCTTCCGCGATGGAGAACGACATGATCGGATACTTGTCCGGAGTGATGCCAGCTGCCTTGAACTGCTTGAACAGAGCAACGTTGGAGTCACCGTTCAGGGTGTTGATGATGATGCCGCCATCAGGGAACTCCTTCTTGATCTTGGCGATGATCGGAGCAACTTCAGTGTTACCCAGGGGGATATAGTCCTCTCCAACCGTTTCACCACCCAGGCTCTTGACCTGCTCTTTGATGATGGTGTTTGCGGTACGCGGATAGACGTAGTCAGATCCGACGAGATAGACCTTCTTGCCGTACTTGTCAGCAAAGGTGTCGAACAACCAATCAACAGCAGGCTCAGCCTGCTGGTTGGGAACAGCACCTGTGTAGAAGATGTTCTTCGAACACTCCTGACCCTCGTACTGAATGGGGTAGAAGAGGAAGTGATCTTTGGCTTCGTACACGGGAAGCATGGCCTTACGGCTGGCTGAGGTCCAGCCACCGAACACCACGGCAACCTTGTCGGCGTCGATCAGCTTCTGAGATTTCTCAGCGAAGGTGGGCCAATCAGAAGCACCGTCTTCAGAGACGTAGGTGATCTTGTAAGACTTGTCGTCGATTTTGACGCCGCCTGCGTCATTGATCTCCTTGATGGCCATCTCCTCAACCTCTTTGAGGGTGGTTTCGGAGATCGCCATGGTTCCACTCAGGGAGTGGAGGATGCCCACCTTGATTTCGCCGTCGAAATCGCCACCGGAAGAATCACCGCCGCCACCGCAGGCCGTCATGGTGACGCCAACAGCTGTTGCAGCAAAGCCAGCAAGGACTCGCTTTGAAAGTGAACTAATCATTTCCCGAAAGACACGCGAAGAAACAAAGACCGCCTAGGGGCGTTCTCAGAAGGTATTGAGGGCAACAACCAGAGAAATGTATCCATTCGCACTATTTGCCGATTCCAAGGTTTTTGACAATTAGTTCGGTAGCTGTTGCAACAAGAAGTCCACCACCTTCTCCAATCCCTGACCGTTATGGAGGTTGGTGAAACACCACGGCCTATCTCCGCGCATCCGCCGGGTGTCCTGTTCCATCACCGCAAGGTCGGCACCGACCTGCGGTGCCAAATCAATCTTGTTGATCACCAAAAGATCAGACCGCGTGATGCCTGGCCCTCCCTTGCGGGGGATCTTGTCGCCAGCCGCAACGTCGATCACGTAAATGCAGAGATCCACCAACTCAGGGCTGAAGCTCGCCGCCAGGTTGTCGCCGCCACTCTCAACAAGAACAAGATCCAGGTCAGGAAATTGGGCTTCCAGCTCTGCCACCGCTGCTCTGTTGATCGAGCAGTCTTCGCGGATCGCTGTATGAGGACAACCGCCTGTCTCCACCCCGCGGATCCGCTCTGGATCCAGGGCACCGGCACGGGTGAGGAACTGGGCATCCTCCTGGGTGTAGATGTCATTGGTGACCACCGCGAGCTGCAGGTCGTCGCGCAAGCGGCGACAGAGCGCCTCCACCAGTGCGGTCTTGCCGGATCCCACAGGACCAGCCACCCCCAGGCGCAGTTTGCTGCTCATCAGCTTCGAAACAGGCGTGAATACAGCTCAGCATGGGCAAGCTGCGCCATGCCCGCACCGACACCGCCGCTCCAGAGCTGCTGCGGATCGGCAGCCTGAAGCTGCTGCGCTTGCGAGGCAATCATCGGTAGCAGCCGCTGTTGCAGCACCTGCGCTCGAGACGGACCCAACGGCAAGAGGCGCACCGCCGCACTGAGCTGATTGGCAACCCAGCCGTAGAGATATCCCTCCACCATGTCGCACGCTGGAACAGACAAGCCCACGGCAGCCCAAGCCCAGGCCGCTGGCCAGCTCAGGGGCACGGGTTCGGGCAGGTCCTGTCCCATGTCAGACATCAACTGCACCAGCGACATTCCCATCTGACGCTGTTGCGCTCGAAGCTCTGCTGCTTCACGGGTGGCCAACAGCCAACCGTCCAGATCGATCAGGCGCGCTTTGGCCGCGCCATCCGCCTGGGTTGACCACTCCACCAGGGCCTCTGCCAGGGGCCGCAAGGCAGCGGCCTCCAGTCGCACAGCACCCCGTTGCAATTCGGCCTCCAACCAAGCCTGAACGGCCTGCACGTCAGCGATGGAGCCAGCCTGAATCAGCACCTCGAGACCTTCCGAGTAGCTGAAGGCACCAACGGGCAAGGCCGGGCTAACCAGTTGCAACAACGCCAGGGATGTCATCCGTGCTGATGCCCCCCATAGGCGCCACCCTCGGGAGCAAACGGCTGAAGGCAGCGACTGACCGTCAAGCCACGCCCTTCCAGCATCGTGGCCAACACGGAATCCTCCGGCAGCAACAGCTCCTGCTCATGCAGCTCAAGAGCAACGTGGCGATTGCCCAGGTGATAAGCCGCCTGCAACAGCTCAAGGGGATGCGAACCCTGCACCCGCAGCAGCGCTTCCGGCGCTGCCGTCACCTCCACCACGGTCGACCCGGACTGATCCCCCAGCAGATCACCAGGCTGCAGGGATCCCATACGGGGCAACTGAAGAAGAACAAGGCGACCGCAGGAGGTGGTGCGGCGACCGCGCAATACCGTGCGCTCTTTAGCCGTTAACGGCAAGTGCAGGGTTGCCATGGCACTGCTGTTCTGCAGGCGCTGCTCCAACACCACCACTGCATCTGTCACCACCATCTCCTTTCCAGTTCCACAGAGAAAGCCTGCCCAGACATCAGCAGCACTTTGGTGTGCGTTGCTACAGAGATGAAGGCGATGGCAGCGGAGCGTGAAGCCATGCAACGTCTCGATCCTTGGCACGGCCGCTGCGACCTGCAGTTTCGTGCAGCCAACGGCAGCACCCGACACCAGGGGGGCTGCACGGCTCCGTTCAAGTTGCTTCGCAGTGAACGCGGTGATGACGGACGCTGCGAGCTGCCGATTCTGCACACAGCTGGAGGCCTGGTGGGCGGCGATCAACTCAGCCTCGACATCAAGCTTGAAGCCAGCAGCCGCAGCCTGATCACCAGTGTGGCAGCGCAGAAGGTTTACGGGTCCATCGGCCGCAGCCGCTTGCAGCCTGAGGGCTGCTCTGCTCAACAGCACGTGTGCTGCTCGCTGGCCAGCGGCAGTGATCTCGAATGGCTGCCGCAGGAATTGGTGCTGTACGCCGATGCCTTGTTCGAGCAGCACCTGACGGTGACCCTGCCAATGGATGCCTCCTTTATTAGTGCAGAAATCGTGCGCCTGGGTCGAACCGCCGCTGGTGAAACCCTGCAGCAGGGGCGATGGCGGTCGAGCCTCACGATTCAGCGCATCACTTCAACCGGCTCGACATGGGAGTTGGCTGATCGCGTGGAACTGGGCGGAGCCAGCCTGGACAGCCCGCACGGGTTAGGAGGCGCCCCTGTGTTCGGCACGCTGATCTGGGCCGCACCCATGGCCATGGGCGCCGAAACAACCGCAACGCTGCTGGACGGAGCGCGGGCCGACCGTGAGGGGCTGACGGGCACGATGCGCTGCGGGGCCCTCGGGCAAGGGCTGATCGCCCGCTATTCCGGCAACTCCAGCCGTGATGCCCGCTTCTGGTTCAGTCGGATCTGGGAGCGCACGCGAACACTCCGGGGACTGACAAAGCCACGCATCCCCAGGGTCTGGCCCCTGCAGGAACAGCCTCTACGCCGACAAACGTCCACCATGAACCCTTTGGAGACCGCAGCGGAGACACACTGAAGAAGACCGAGCTTCGCTATGCATCTCAGTCCCCAGGAAAAGGACAAACTCCTGATCGTGACCGCGGCACTGCTTGCGGAACGACGATTGAACCGCGGCCTGAAGCTCAACCACCCCGAATCGGTGGCCTGGCTCAGTTTTCTGGTGCTTGAAGGTGCCCGTGACGGCAAGAACGTGGCGGAGCTGATGCAGGAGGGCACCACCTGGCTGCGTCAGGACCAGGTGATGGACGGCGTGCCCGAGCTCGTGCACGAGGTGCAGATCGAAGCCGTCTTCCCCGATGGCACGAAGCTCGTCACCCTGCACGACCCAATTCGCTGAGGCAGAACCCATGGCACCTCTCATTCCCGGCGAACTGCTTCCCGAACCGGGTGAACTTGAGCTGAATGCGGGACGACCCGTCACCACGATGAGCGTCTCCAACAGTGGCGATCGACCGGTGCAAGTGGGCTCCCACTTCCATTTCGCCGAAGCCAACGCCGCCCTGCAGTTCGACCGGGCCGCAGCCCGCGGTCATCGTCTCGACATCCCTGCCGGCACCGCCATCCGTTTTGAACCTGGCGACAGCCGCGACGTGAACCTCATTCCCTTTGCCGGTGCCCGACGCGTCATCGGCTTCAACGGCCAGATCAACGGATCCCTCGACGCCTGACCCATGCCCTACCGCATCTCCCGCCAGGCCTACGCCGAGACCTACGGACCCACCACTGGCGACCGGGTTCGCCTTGCGGACACCGAGCTGATCCTCGAAGTCGAGAAGGATTTCACCGTGTACGGCGACGAGGTGAAATTCGGCGGCGGCAAGGTGATTCGCGATGGCATGGGCCAGTCCCAGACACCTCGAGCCGCGGGTGCCGTCGACACCGTCATCACCAATGCTCTGATCCTCGATTGGTGGGGCATCGTCAAAGCCGATGTCGGACTAAAAGACGGCCGGATCGTGGGCATCGGCAAAGCCGGCAACCCCGACACCCAGGAAGGGGTCACGATCGTGGTGGGCCCCGGCACCGAGGCGATCGCTGGGGAAGGTCACATCCTCACGGCCGGTGGCATCGACACCCACATCCACTTCATCTGCCCCCAGCAGATCGAAACTGCTCTGGCCAGTGGCGTCACCACCCTGATGGGCGGCGGCACCGGACCAGCCACCGGCACCAACGCCACCACCTGCACCCCTGGGGCGTTTCACATCGGGCGAATGCTCCAGGCCGCCGAAGGCTTGCCGGTAAACCTGGGCTTCTTTGGCAAGGGGAACGCCAGCACCCCTGAAGCCCTGGAGGAACAGGTGCGCGCCGGTGCCTGCGGCCTGAAGCTGCATGAAGACTGGGGCACCACGCCGGCCACCATCGATGCCTGTCTGTCGGTGGCCGACCGGATGGATGTGCAGGTGTGCATCCACACCGACACCCTGAACGAAGCCGGCTTCGTGGAAGACACGATTGCCGCCATCAAGGGACGCACGATCCACACCTTCCACACCGAAGGTGCCGGCGGCGGCCATGCCCCAGACATCATCAAGATCTGCGGCGAAGCAAATGTGCTGCCGAGCAGCACGAATCCCACCCGGCCCTATACCCGCAACACGCTTGAGGAGCACCTCGACATGCTGATGGTGTGCCACCACCTCGACCCCAAAATCCCCGAGGACGTGGCTTTTGCCGAATCGCGGATTCGCCGCGAAACGATCGCCGCCGAAGACATCCTTCACGACCTCGGTGCCTTCTCGATCATCGCCAGCGACTCCCAGGCCATGGGGCGCGTGGGCGAAGTGATCACCCGCACCTTCCAGACCGCCCACAAGATGAAGGTGCAGCGCGGTGCGCTCCCGGAAGACTCCAACCGCAACGACAACCATCGGCTGAAGCGCTACATCGCCAAGGTGACAATCAACCCCGCTCTTGCCCATGGCATCAGCAGCGAGGTGGGCTCGATCGAAACCGGCAAGCTCGCCGATCTCGTGCTCTGGAAGCCGGGCTTCTTCGGCATTCGCCCGGAACTGGTGATCAAGGGCGGTTCGATCGTGTGGGCCCAGATGGGCGATGCCAACGCCTCCATTCCCACCCCCGGGCCCGTGCACGGCAGGCCCATGTTCGGCGCCTTCGGCAAAGCCTTGGCTCCCAGCTGCCTCACCTTCGTGAGCGCAGCCGCCATGGATGCTGATATCCAAAGTCAACTGGGTCTGGAGCGCACCTGCATGGCGGTGAAGGACACCCGCAGCGTGGGCAAAAGCGCTCTCAAACTCAATTCCGCCCTGCCGAAGGTGAGCGTGGACCCGCAGACCTATGAGGTGTTCGCCGACGGTGAACTGCTCACCTGCGAGCCCGCCGAAGTGCTGCCCCTCGCCCAGCGCTATCTGCTGCTTTGACCACCACCCTGCTGGTGATCCAACACGTTGACCACGAAGGGCCCGAACTGGTGGGACAACTGGCACGGGAACGGGGAATGGCCCTCCAGACCCTGCGGCCCGACCGAGGCGACCGCCTGCCGCACCCAAGTGAATGCCCGAACAGCATCGCGCTGGTGCTGGGGGGACCAATGGGGGTGAACGAGCAACATCATCCGGACCTGCACTGGCTCCAAGCCGAGCTGAACTGGTTGACGGCCTGGCACCAGCAGCGTCGACCGGTGCTGGGCATCTGCCTGGGGGCGCAGCTCTTGGCTGTCGCTGCTGGCGGATCCGTGGAACCCCTGCAGGTTGGAGCGCCACCACAGCAGCTCAAGGAACTGGGACTGGGGGCAATCCACTGGGTTGCTGAACGGAGCGATGAGGCCTTACTGCAGGGACAACCGAGCAGCAGCTTGGTGCTGCATTGGCATGGCGATCGCATCCACCTGCCGGGCGATGCAACCCTTCTTGGTTCCTCGCTGCACTGTGCGGAACAGGTGTTTCGAATCGGCGATCACGCCATTGGCCTGCAATGCCACCTCGAGATCAACAGAGACGCACTGCAATGCTGGATCGCCAACGACCACACCTATGTAATGAGCGCCCTTGGGCCTGAAGGGCCCGAACGCCTGATGCGGGAGTGGCGCTGGCTTGGAGACAAGCTGCAGGAGCAAGGTCGACACTTTTTCAATACTGCGCTCGATCAGCTGCAGGAGTGCTGCAAGACCAGGTGATTCACATCAGCAAGGCCAACTAATTTCTACGGATAAAAATAAACAAAAGCAAAAACTTTTCAGATCAAGTATCGAACCGAACATCAACACAACGACCGAAAACGCTTCAATAGTTTTGTAGCAACAGCTACCGATCGTTCACTTCGCGCCACGCGAAGCGCAGTTCGCCTCAGGCCATGGAACGGGGACCTGAGCTTGCTTCGAGGACCTTCCAATGACCACCCTTCTCTATCGCGGGCATCAGTACCAGCAAAAGAACGCCACTGAGGGCAGGCCCGGTGTGCAGCTGGTCTACCGCCGCAACGTGTACCAATCCCGCCAGATCAACAGCCACCGCACTCCGGTGCAGCTCGTGTACCGCGGGGTGGGCTACACGCGCTAGGCCAACTTCTCAATCTGTAGCAACTCGAACATTCCAGTTCCGAGGATTAGGGCGTAATAGATCCAGCCTCAGCAACGACGTTGGATCTCATCACTTCCCGCCTCGACAAAGGCCTTGTGCAGGTGAATCCCTCCAGCGTGCACGGCGTGTTCTGGCTGCAAACCCACTTCCCAGCCAGCGAATGGGATGCCTTGCTGTCTGGCCAGGCTGCATTTGGAATGGATTGCATCGACGACCTCGTCAATGATGCGCGTCAAGCTGGTTTGAATGTGGAGTGGGAAGCCACAGTCCCCAGTTGAGCCATTCAGAGTTTTGCAAAAAGCCCTCGACACCCAGTGTTGATGGGCTTTTTTTAATGGCACAAACCAACGCGAATCACTAAGCCACCAACCGGTTGAGCATGGGCAACTCTGAGAGTTCATCCCTCCATTCCTGGGCCCAAAGTGCCTGGCTGCGTTCGTAAACCTCCATCAACTGTTCCACCGCACGCTCATGGAAATCAACCCGTAGGTCCAACAGCGGAAAGGCAGCTTCACCACTCACCTGCACCGCTGCTGAGGTGCAGAAATCGGAGCGGTGATCGCCTCCAGCAGCCTCCCCCGCCTGCAGGGCAGCCATAAGGCGTCGACCAAGTTTCCAGCTGGGATCGCTGGTGAGATACGCCTGCTCCATCGCCTCCACAACACCGTCGTCGACCAAACAATTGCCGGCGACAGACAGGTCACGCCGATGGCGGTGCCCAGCCCAAGCCCCGCAATCCTGCCCCGTCCAACAGGCCGTTCGACCATCCAGGTCGATCAGATGAAACTGACGCCGATCACGATGCTGATCATCCGCCAGAAGGCTGGCCAAAACACTCTCCGCATCCGCACTCTGCTCCAAGCGTTCAAGGCCACAGATCCCCAGATAGGGATTGGTGTGGGCCTGGGTCGCCACAGCGCCAACTCCGGCGCGGATGTGGGGCACGGTGGATCCAACGGCCAGATGACAGGTGGCAACTGCAACGCCAAAGCGGCCGTTGCTGGGATCACGGGCCAGGATCGAAAAGGTCACGGCAGCTGGCGGTCGAGCCGCAGCAGCGTTTCCAAAAGCACCGAAGTGCCCGCCCAGCACTGTTCGTCGCTGGTGAACTCCGCAGCTGAGTGACTCAAACCGCCCCGACTGGGAACAAAAATCATGCCCATCGGCCAACGGCGACCAACCTCCTGCGCATCGTGGCTGGCTCGACTGGGGAGATGGCTGTGAGACAGGCCGAGAGCGGCCGAGGCCTCAGCAATCGTGGCCATCACCACAGCATCAGCAGGGGTGGGATCAACACTGAACTGTGGGTCCACCGAAATCGGGCAGCCCGTTTCAGCACCAATGCTTTCGACCTGCTGCATCAACTCCTCCACCAATTGATCGAGAACAGTCGGATCAACATCCCTCAGGTCGACCGTCAGGGCGACAGCGCCGGGGACGACATTGGCGGCATTGGGCCAAACCTCCAGTCGACCCACGGTCGCCACAGGATCTCCTGGATGGCGGGATGCCATCGCCTCGACGGCAAGAACAATGCGCGACGCCGCCACGAGGGCGTCCTGTCGCAGACCCATCGGTGTGGTGCCGGCGTGATTGGCCTGTCCCTGCACGTTGATGCTGAACCGACGCTGACCAACAACACCCTCAACAACACCAATGGCATCCCCGCGTTGCTCGAGAACGCCGCCCTGTTCAACATGCAACTCAAGAAAAGCGGCATAGGCCTCATCGGAGCGTCGGGCCGACGCCAGCGAAGGCCAATGCCCCCCGATTCGCGCCAGATTCTCTTGAATCGCCTGGCCGTTGCTGGTGACGTAACTCTCCGGGTTATCGGAAGCCGTCCCCGCCAAGCCTTTGCAACCCACCATGGTCGACTCCTCATCGGCAAAGGCGATCAACTCAATGCCGTGCCGCAGCCTCATGCCCTGGTCTTGAAGAGCGCGGCAGGCTTCCAGACCTGCAAGAACACCCAGGGCACCATCAAAACGTCCACCGGTGGGCACGGTGTCGAGGTGTGAGCCGGTCACCAAAGCAGGACGGTGTGGCTCGAGGCCTTCAAGACGCCCGATCAAATTGCCAGCGGCATCCACACGCACCTGCATGCCCAACTGCTTCATCCAACTGGCCAGCAACTCACGGCCCTGGACGTCTTCCGCTGAAAACCCGCGTCGACAAACGCTGCCATCCGACTTCGCGCCAATCCTGGCAAGCTGCTCAATCGTGCCAATCAAACGATTGTGGTTTGGTCGCGCCGCAATTTTGGCTGGCACGACCCTCGATGCAGGGGTAGTCGGAAACGCCGAGATGAGCCCTGGCAATGCCGTGACCTGCAGTTCAAAGGGAAAGACACCTTGACCTGAATCGGCCGATTGGCTTGTAGCTAGCGCAACGATTTAACGCTGATCAAAGAATTCAAACGGGCATCAGCACCCGCCACCCCAGGCGATCGGCCTCCCGACGGGCCAGGGCTGGCACGTCCTCTGCCACAAACATCCGGTGCAACATCTGCACACCCAGCAGATGATTGATCACGGCATCCATCTGCACACGCTCCGCATCGGTGGTGGCAGGGTCCGCATGACGTGCAAACAAGGCGCTAACGCCAGCCTTGCTCAATAAACCAGCGGCATCGATCGCCTCATCACTGAGGTAGTCATCGGCGAGTTGCTTCATCTGCTCCCACTTCTCGGGCTCCGTATGGGCTGGCGGCGCCATGAAGGCGAACTTCTCACGCCGATACAACACCTCCGGCAACAAACCCGCCATGGCTTCCCGCAACACGTATTTCTCGGTTTTCCCCTTAATCCGCAGTTCGGGAGGCACTTGCACGGCAACAGCGGCCAGATGGTGATCCAGGAAGGCCGGTCGGGCCTCCATGGAATTGGCCATGTCGACCCGGTCACCGCCCCAAGTCAAGATCTGGCCCTCCAACATGGTCTTGATCCAGACGTACTGGGCCTTGTCCAGGGCATGGCGCCCTTCAAGTTGATCCGCATCCAATTGCTCAGCAATCGCTTTACCCGGGGAGTAATCCTGCAGGGCTGCAGCATGAGACTCCGCCAGAAGCTCCGGCACCAAGGGCGCACAGGCCAGCCACGGCTGCAGGCAACTGGGGGTAAAGCCAACCACCGCATCGAGGTCGGGATCGTCCACCTGGTTTTCAGCGAGCATCGCTCCCTGCACCAGGGCATTGGACTGCTGAAGCAAGGTTTCCCAGCTGGCGCGCTCCTCCTGAGGCAAGTCATCCAGACCGTGGAGGAACATGTCGCGGCGAAAGGCGGGATAACCGCCGAACAACTCGTCTGACCCTTCACCGGTCATCACGACCTTGTAGTCAACGTTGTTGACATGGCGACTCATCAAGAACTTCGCCACCGCCAAGGTGTTGTAGATCGTTCGCTCCGCATGCCAGATGGTGCGCTCCATATGGCCATAGAGCTCCTGACCGGAGAGACGCATCAGATCCTGCTCAGCCCCCGTGGCCTCGGCCATCTCCTGAGCAATCGGCGACTCGTCGTAACGGGCGTCATCGAATCCGATCGTGAACGCCTTCACCGGTGCCTGGCTGACAGCTGACGCCAAACCGAGAATCGAACAACTGTCGATGCCACCGGAGAGATAACAGCCCACAGGCACGTCGGCCACCATGCGCAGCTCGACGGCCTCCAGCAAAGACGCACGAACTGCAGCGATGTGGTCGGCCTCCGTGAGGCGACGATCGCGCTGATCCTGACGCGGAAAGTCGACATCCCAGTAGGTCGACTCCGACACCTCCAGCCGCCCATTCGCACGTTGCACCTTCAGCACATGGCCGGGCTTCACCTGTTGCACTCCAGCAAAGGCAGTGGTGCCAGGAACCATGGTCTGCATCAACTGGTGGAACAGACCCTCCGACGTGAAGCGTCGCTCAACCGCTGGATGCGCGAACAGCACCTTCAACTCGGAACCAAACACCAGACCCTCAGGCGTCATCACCCAGTACTGCGGTTTGATGCCGAAGCGATCCCGCACCAGGTAAAGGCAATCCTCCGCGCGATCAAACAACGCAAAGGCAAATTCCCCGCGCAATAGAGGCAAGGTCGCCTCCAAGCCCTGGCGCTGATAAAGCCGGAGCAGGATCTCGGAATCGCTCTTGCTGCTGAAGCGCACCCCCTGGGCGGTGAGGTCAGCCCTGATGCGTTGAAAGTCGTAAAACTCACCGTTATGCGCCATCAGCACCTCACCGTCATCGGTGAGAAAGGGCTGACGGCCACGTGACTCGTTCAGATCGATGATCGAGAGGCGGGCATGGCAGAAACCAACACCAGCCTGATCAAGCACCTCCACGCCAAAGCCATCGGGCCCACGATGGGCCTGGATCGCTGCCATGTTGACCAGCAGCTGGCGGTCCACCGTCTGACGACGGTCTGCGTTGAAAACACCTCCGATTCCGCACATAACGCTCGCTCAGACGACATCCATGACGCGTTCGGCCCGGTTCACCATGCAGGTGAGCAGTGCCATCCGCAGGAACACAGCTCCCCTGGCCTGGCTGAAATACCAGTTGTGGGGTGTGTCATCAAGGCAGGTGCTCAGTTCCGCTCCCCGCGCCAAGGGATGGAGCACGATCGCTTCAGGCTTGAACGGCATGTCGCGGGTGAGGCGAAATCCTCTCCCGTGCACTTCATAGGTATCGCCAACCCAGGCGATGGCGTTGATGTAAATGACATCCAGATCGGGCACTTCAGCCTGTAGATCGGTGCTGCAGCGCACCTTCATGCCGCAAGCCTCGAGCTCCTCCAACTGCCCAGGGTCGAACAACTGCAGATCCGACTCCAGCCCGGGAGCATGAATCACCACCACCTCATCCACGGTCTGCGGGAATTTGGCCAGGATCCTCAGCAGTGAGCGAACCGTTCGCATCCGCGATGGAATCCCGACGATTCCGATGCGAATCCGATCAGCCGCAGCCACCTCAACTTCAGCGAGCTTGGGCCGCCACTTGAAGATCGTGTACAGATCCGCCATCGCCTGCGTCGGATGTTCATCAATGCCGTTGCCGGCATTGATGATGGGAATCCGCAGGGTTGACGTCATCGCATAAACAGCACCGGGATCGCTGTCCCGTAGCACCACGCAATCGCCGTAGTTGTTGAACATGTGGGCGACATCTTCAAGGGACTCGCCCTTGGCAATCCCGGTGGTAGCTCTGTCGGTGATGTTGATCGAGCTGCCACCAAGACGATGCCAGGCACTGTCAAAAGAGAGACGGGTGCGCGTGCTCGGCTCGTAAAACGCGTTAATCAGAATCTTGCCGGTCAGGGGCGTGTTGTGACGGCAATACCGATCTGGATTGCTCTCGAATTTCGCCGCCAGCCGAAACACCTGCAACAAGGCCTCGGGTCGAAACGGTTGGATCGACACCACATGCTGATTCACCAGATCCAGCAACGGTTCTCCGTCCTCGGCAATCGCAGCCAGCAGCTCCTGGGGTTGGTTCTGGCCATAGACATCGGGACCCATCGGCTGAAACCGAATCTGTACCGAAGACGCTTCAACTACTGCTGAATTTGCCTGTGCCATAGCTAAATCGGATCAACACTCTGTTTGCCAAACCGAGTGCTAAGGCCAAGAACTACATCTTTTACCGGTAACAACGACAACACCCCTTCGTCCACGAAGAAACAGCTTCTTAAGCAAAGATCCGGAAAAAATGTTCAGCTGGTTACTAATACCTGCAGCCGTCACCACACACGACCGTTCCGCCACTCAACCCACCAAATCAGTAGCAACACGAACACAGACAGCACCAAGGCAAGCTGACTGGCCACCAGCAGAAACTGAAAGCCGGAGAGTCCAACAAGGCTGGCCATCAAAAAAAGACTTTGGATCATCCCTCCTCCTGCAACAAAGTGAAGTCAAACCGTTCCGGCCACGTGCGACTGCCGATCAGCATCACGACTGCTGATACGGCCGCCGAAAACACAGCGGCGCAGTAAGGCGCTATCAGCACATAAGCGAGCAGGCCAACAACGCTGCCGGCGAGCATGGCCGCAATGGCAGCCGTGCGATTGGCCGTGCGCCAGTACAGGCCGCAGGCCACTGGCCAGACCGTGGAGGCCACCAGGGCACCGGTGAAGAACAGCACCGACGCCAAAGAATCAAGCCGCGGCCAGGACAGCGCCAACGTGACGACCGCCAACCCCACCACCATCAGCCGCGCAGCCTGCTTGAGCTGCAGGTCACTGGCTTGGGGCCGCAACAGGCGGAAGTACACATCCTCCGCCAGAAGATCGGCGGTGGATGCCAACAGCGAATCCAGGGTGGAGGTGAGCGACGCAAACACCACCACAAACACCAGAGCAGCGCCGCCGGCGCCGAGCAGATCAGCTGCCATCACTGGGAACACCATGTTCACCTGCTCGAGAGGCAACTCACGCGCCAAGGCCACCAGCCCGATGGAGCCCGTCACCATCGGCACGCTCATCCAGGCGACCCCCCCCAACACAAAGGAGGTCATCACCACCGAGCGACGGCTAGCGAAGACCCGAGACCACCAGATGTTGTTGTGAAACACCTCGCCCATCGAGAAGAGGGCGGAATTCCACGCGATCAACAAACCAGCAGGCAACAGCAGATCGAGCCGATCGGGATGCCGGGCAAGCAACGAGGCATGCACCTCGGGCATCGGGAATTGCCGGAAAGCGAGCACCGCCACCACCGCCAACAGCACCATGATCAAGAGCGACTGGATGAAATCGGTGCCGATCACGGCCCGCATCCCACCGAACAGGGTGTAGAGCGTGGCGACACCAATCACCACCACCATCCCCACGTGGTAATCGAAGCCTGAAAGGGCCTGCAGCAGCAGTCCGGCACCCATCGCCTGGGTCATCAAAAAACCCAGGGTGTAAATAGCGGTGATCACCATGAACACCCACCACGCCAGGCGCCCGTAACGCAACCGAATGAAATCGCCGCTGGTGCGTCCGTTGGGCATCAGCTGCTTGATCCGAGAAGCCAGGGGAGCAAACAGGATCAGTCCAAGCCCTGCCAGGGCATAGCTGAACATGCCCCAAAGCCCGGTCTTGTAGCCGAATTCAGGGGCAAGCAACGTGGTGTTGCCGGTGACCCAGGAGGCCATCAACGTGGCGGTGCTCAGGGCCAGCCCGATGTTGCGCCCCGCCAGCATGTAGTCATCGGCATTGCCTTGACCGCGCCGACCCCAAGCAATCCCGAGGGCAACCCAGAGAACGGAGAACAACACCACCAGCGCCCAGGCGATCCCGGGCTGGAGGAAGGGAACCGAGTCAACGGACATCCGTCGACCCCCTGCGGTTCCAATAAAGATGTCCGCGCAGAATCATCACCACCGTCGCCGCAGTAACAACGGCACCGAGGGCAAAGATCAGTCGCGCCCAGAGCAATTCATCCAAAGCGAAGACCCTTTGAACTCCAGAAACAGATAAGCAAAAGAGTCTTCCCCGCCTGGCCCTTCGCCCTCGATTCAGGTGCCTTCGGATACGCAAACATCAAGCGATCAGCGCCCTGTCACCTGAAATTGCGGAATGTGTAGCAACTACAACCCGAGGGGGTTGGGGCGACGCCTTGGATGAAATGTGCCCAGACCATCGGAATGTTCACCGACTACAAACCCACGGTCGGCTTCGACGAATATTTCTGTAGTGACACGGCGAGGCCTCGCGACGATCTGGCCACCCTGCTTGCATCGCTGGGGCAGATGGGATTGCCCGAGCTCAACCGCAGTCATGCCTCCGCCAGCCAGCTGCTGCGTCGCCTCGGTGCCACGTTCCGCCTGAACGATTCCGGCCTCAAGGGCAGTGAACGGATTCTTCCTTTCGATCCCTTGCCCCGACTGATCGGCCGCAGCGACTGGATCAACCTGGAGCGGGGACTGCTGCAACGCCTGGAAGCCATCGACTGCTTCCTCGCCGACATCTACGGCCCGCAGCAGATCCTCAACGACGGTGTGATCCCGCGGGAAGACGTGGAAAGTTCCTCCGGCTGGCGACCTCAGATGCAGGGCATCAGCCTGCCCCTCAACCGCTGGTGCCACATCTCCGGACTCGACCTGATCCGCGACGGCAATGGCACCTGGCGTGTCCTGGAAGACAACCTGCGCTGCCCGTCAGGGGTGGCCTACTTCCTCGAGAATCGTCGGGTGATGAAACGGTTGTTCCCTGGCCTGTTCGAGGGCCGTGCCGTTCAACCGATCGACGCCTATCCCTCCCATCTGCTGCGCACCCTTCAGGACCTGGCGCCCTGGAGTGAAAGCCCTCGCGTGGCAATCCTGACGCCCGGGGTGTTCAACAGCGCCTATTTCGAGCACAGCTATCTGGCCCAGCAGATGGGCATTGCACTGGTTGAGGGACGGGACCTGGTCTGCGAAGACGGCCGGGTGTGGATGCGCAGCACCAACGGGCTCAAGCCCGTGGATGTGATCTACCGCCGTATCGACGACGATTTTCTCGATCCCACCGTGTTCCGGCAGGACTCGATGCTGGGGGTGCCGGGCCTGATCGACGTGCTTAGGCAAGGACGGGTCGCCATCGCCAATGCCCCCGGCACCGGCGTCGCCGACGACAAGCTGATCTACGCCCATGTGCCGGCAATGATCCGCTACTACCTCGATGAGGAGCCGATCATCGAGAACGTTCCCACCTATCTCTGTGCCCGGCCCGACGATCAGCGCTATGTGCTCGACCACCTCGAGCAACTGGTGGTGAAATCGGTGGCGGAAGCCGGGGGCTACGGAATGCTGATCGGCCCCCAGGCCAGCCGATCGGAACTGGCTGACTTCGACACCAAGATCCGTGCGAATCCCCGCAACTTCATCGCGCAGCCCACACTGCAGCTCTCCACCGTGCCATCCCTCAGTGACGGTGAGCTGTATCCCTGCCACGTGGATCTGCGCCCCTATGTGCTGCGCGGCTCAAACAGCTGGGTGAGCCCAGGGGGGCTGACGCGGGTGGCCCTCAAGCGGGGCTCACTGGTGGTGAATTCATCCCAAGGGGGCGGCTGTAAGGACACCTGGATCGTCGACGACCAACGGATGTCGGCACCGCAGCCAAAGGAGGCTGTGCCGTGTTGAGTCGCGTTGCCGATTCGCTCTACTGGATCAACCGTTATCTGGAACGCGCCGAAAACATCTCGCGTTTTCTGGAAGTAAGTGAAGCGATGGCTCTGGACTGTCCTCCGGGGAGCGCAGAACCATGGTTGCCGTTGGTGGAGGTGACAGGGGATCGGAACAGCTTCGACGTGGCCTATCCCGATGCCACTCCCAAACAAGTGGTGCGCTTCCTACTGCTGGACCGCAGCAATCCCAACAGCATCGTGAGCTGCATTGCGATGGCTCGGGAAAATGCAAGGCAGATCAGGGATGTGATCACCACGGAAATGTGGGAGCAGATCAATGATCTGCACTGGAGCCTGCAAGACGACGAAGACATCTGGCGGGAACCCGTGCAGGAGCAACTGCAGATCATCCGCCGCGGCTGCCAGCTTGTGTACGGGATCACCGACACCACACTGAGCCGCGATCTGAGCTGGCTGTTCAGCCAGCTGGGACGTCTGATCGAACGCGCTGACAAAACCTCCCGCATCCTCGACGTCAAATACTTCCTGCTGCTGCCGTCCACCGAGGAGGTCGGCGGGGTGCTGGATGAACTGCAGTGGATCACCCTGCTGCGCACGGCGGGCGCGTATCAGATGTACCGCCAGAGCGTCCAACAAGCGATCAGCCCCGCATCGGTGGCCCGCTTTTTGCTGCTGGATCCATTCTTTCCTCGGTCGGTGCGCTACTGCCTCCAGGGCATCAGCGACACCTTGCAACAGATCCAGCAGCACCCGAGCCAAGACACGCCAGATGATCTCGACTGCTTACGCGGCCAGCTCTTGGCCCGCTGGAGCTACGTGAGGATCGACAACCTGATCGAATCCGGTCTGCATGAAGCGATTGACCGGCTTCAACAGGACCTCAATCAACTCCACATCCTGATCCAGACCCGCTACTTCACCAGCGCCGACCTCCGTTCCACTCCCACCGATCCAGCATGCGCGCTCTCATCGTTCACCGCCTGACGTATCGGTATGAGGCCACGGTCGTTCTGGGGGAGCATCGCCTCTGTCTGAAACCCAGGGGACAGGGGTTCCAGACCCTGCTGGACCATCACCTCAGCGTGCTGCCTGAACCTGAGCAACGTCGGGAACTGGTGGCCGCCAGCGGCGACGAAATCCAACGGCTCCACTTTCTTGGCAGCACCGAGCAACTCGTCTTTGAGGCCCGCAGTCTGGTGGAAACCCGGCCGGCACCACCGCTGCAGAGCTGCTTCAACGGACTCGAACCACCACTGCCCTACCCGCGAGGCCAACTCAACAGTGATCTGCAGGGCGCCTTAGAAGGCTGGTTGCCCAATGGCCAGCACGAACCCGCAGCCATCGACCTCACTCAGGAAGCGCTGATGGGCAGCAACCAACAGACCCTGGCCTTTCTGAATCAACTCATTGAACTGATTCAAGAGCGGGTGAAATACACCCAACGCCATGTGGGGCCGGCCTGGCCAGCGGGCCGAACCCTGCGCGAGCGAATCGGCTCTTGCCGAGATCTGGCCATGCTGATGGTGGCCTGCTGCCGCGTGGTGGGTCTTCCGGCCCGATTCGTGAGCGGATATCAACTGCAGCAACCTCCCCCGAACGAGTACGACCTCCATGCCTGGGCGGAGGTCTACCTACCTGGAGCGGGCTGGAGAGGCTTTGACCCCAGTGCCGGCAAGGAGGTCACCGAGCGCTATGTGGTGCTAGCCACCTCCTCCAAACCGGAACTCACCGCGGCCGTGAGCGGCAGCTTCAGCGGCCCCCCAGGAACAGCGAGTGAGCTGAATTGGCAGATTCAGATCAACGACGAAGCCTCCGGAACAGAGAACTCACAACACAACCTCGTTCAGGCCGCCTGAAGCAGAGGTTCCACCCCATGCAACTGGGGCTTCCGAGCAGAGCTATGGGTTGCAGCCATCAAGGCCGGGATCTCGGCGCTGTTGTAGACCCGAAATTCCCGCACAAGAGAGACGCCCTCCTCACGGACCGCCTGGTTCAGAACGACGGAGCCGTCGGGATCGGAAATCGAGCGGTGGAAGGTGCCGGGGGGAATGCGAAGGATGTCACCACCACTTTCCAGCCGAACGATGTGAAACGGCTGCTCCCAGGCCAGATTCACCAAAAAGAAGGTTCTCCCGCCACTCGCCGCCAGCAAATTGTCTTCCTGATGGGGATGCAAATAAAACTGCCAGGCTCCACTCTCAGGGTCGTTGGGTGGCGACACCGCAGGACCGCTGTGAATCACCAAGTCACGCGCGTTGGAGGTGTCCACAGTCACGTCGAAAAAACGAACCGATGGGGTGTCGCGAAAGCGCTCGTAGGCCAGCAGTTCGAACATCTCAATGGATCCTTGAAGATCCTTCAGCTGACTTGTTGTACCGGGAGCCTCACTCAAAAACGGTGACGATCACAACGGTTCAGCCCCCCAGATACGCCATCTCCGCATGCGTTGACGCACCGGCCTCTGGATCACGCTCCTCGCTGTAGCGGTCTTGGCGCCGCTGCCAAAGATCGCGTATGGCCTGCTCGAGGCAAGGCTCCGACGAGAGCACAGGCTTGAGATCCATGCCATGAGCAGAGAACAAACAGGTGAACGCCTGCCCATCGGCGGTGACACGCAACCGGTTGCAATCTCCACAGAACGGCTCACTGATGGAGGCGATCACACCGATGGATCCGGCACCATCGCAATAGTTCCAACGCTGGGCCGTGCCACCCCTGGGGCGCCCCAGGGGTTCGAGGGGCCAACGGGCGTGAATGCGCTCCACCATCTGCGCCGCCGGCAGCACCTGGTCCAGCCTCCACTGGTTGCGGTTGCCCACATCCATGAACTCAATCAAGCGCAGCTCCACCCCCTGCTGCCGCGCCAAACCGGCCAAGGGAAGAAGTTGATCATCATTCATCCCCCGTTGGATCACAGCGTTGAGCTTGAGTTCACCGGCCGAGGGGTCAAAACCAGCGGCACGAGCCGCCGAAATGCCGTCCTGCACCTTGCGCACCAACCGTTCACCGGCGACAGCGCCACCCTGGAGACCAGCCATGCGCGCTGCTGCCTCCCCTTCTGCTGCATCCAAGCTGATGGTGATGCGATTCAACCCTGCTGCGCGCAGCGACCGAGCCATCGGTTCCGAAAGCAAAACCCCATTGCTGGTCAGCGCCACCACTTCAAGACCTGCTATGGGATCTGAGCGACGCCTCCGGGCCTGCGCCACTGCCTCAAGCAAGGGCAACAACCGACGGCTCAACAACGGCTCTCCACCCGTGAGCCGTAGCGTTTGGGTTCCAAGGCGCGAGGCGACACGAATAACGCGCATCTGCTGCTCAAGCGTGAGCAAGCCAGGGGGATCATCCACATCCGGACGGCAGTACGGACAAGCGAGATTGCAGCGGGCCGTCAGCGACAGCCGCAGTACTCCGAGGGGCCGGTTGAAACGATCTGCGAGCGGCAGCGAGGTGCTCATCCTTCCAACGCTGACAGATCTGCTGAGCAATTGGCATTCAGCAGAGCCTCTGCAGGCAACTGCACCGACTGATGAGGAACACGCATCAACCAGTCCATCCAGCGCAACTCTCCACGTTGCAATTGCTGATCGAGACAGGAGCGAAAGGGGGAGCCTGAAGGAATCACCGCCAACAACGGCTGCAGCCGCATACCGTCATGGGCCACCGCTGCTTGCTCAGGAGCACGGTTCCAGGCCGCGATGAGCTGAAGAAATACAGCCGTCCGCAAGCGCGGCATGTCCACCGGAAGCACCAGCAACGCCTCCCCGGGCGGAAGCGGCAGCACCCTGGCAAGCGCCTGCAGGGGGCCATTCCAAGGAGGGGGCTCCAACAGCATGGAACATCCGGGTCGGAGCCCCAGCACCTCTGCATGCTCGCGATGGCGACTCAACACCTGCACCGGATACCCCAAGGGCAGCAGCTGGTCGACCAACGCGGTGAGCCAAACACCACCGGATGGATGGGGCAACAGCGCTTTGTCACGCCCCATGCGACGGCTGCTACCGCCACTGAGCAAACAAACCCGCAAGCCTTGGTTCACATCTCTGATCAACAATCTGCACCAGCGAAGTCCAACAACCCAACAAAGTTGCAACCGCTACCAAATCATCCAGGCACAAGAACACCTGATCCAATCAATCAGCTCCATTGATGTTTGCAGGGGAACACAAAAACAGAAATTGGTAACCAATCTGACCAAAGAGTGGCCCGACGAATTGATTAACTGCGCGAGTTAAACGGATCTTCTTTTCGACCGTTTTGCCATCCCCGGGCACCCTTCGTTTTGACGCCCGAGGTTTCACTTCTTCTTCTCAATGCTTGGCGACCTCTGGTCGTTCCAGGGCAGGTATCGAACCCTTCACCTGACCTGGATCGCCTTCTTCCTGACCTTCGTGGTCTGGTTCAACTTGGCCCCTCTGGCCACCACTGTGAAAGCGGACCTCGGATTGACCGTTGGTCAGATCCGCACCGTGGCCATCTGCAATGTGGCCCTCACCATCCCGGCTCGCGTGCTGATTGGCATGCTTCTGGACAAATTCGGACCCCGGATCACCTATTCCTCGATCCTGGTCTTCTCAGCCTTTCCCTGCCTGCTGTTTGCGTCCGCTCAGGACTTCAACCAACTGGTGGTGGCACGTCTGCTGCTCTCCATCGTGGGCGCCGGCTTCGTGATCGGCATCCGAATGGTGGCCGAGTGGTTCCCTCCTAAGGAAATCGGCCTCGCGGAAGGGATCTACGGCGGCTGGGGCAACTTCGGCTCCGCCTTCTCCGCCCTCACGATGGTGGCCCTCGCCGGCTTCCTCTCCTTCTCCGGTGGTTTCGAACTGCCGACCGGTGCTGTTCTGAACTGGCGCGGTGCGATCGCCCTCACCGGCATCGTTTCGGCTGCCTACGGCTTCTTCTACTTCTTCAACGTCACGGACACACCCCCCGGCAAGACCTACCAGCGGCCTGAAAAGACCGCAGGCCTGGAAGTCACCTCCATGCGCGACTTCTGGGGCCTGCTCGGCATGAACGTGCCCTTCGCAGCCATCCTCTGCGTGCTCTGCTGGCGTCTCGGCAAGGTGGGCTTCCTCACCGCAAGCACCTATCCGCTGGCCCTCGGTGCCGTCGCCGTCTGGTTTGCCTTCCAAACCTGGGGAATCATCCGCACCAACCGCGATCTGATTCTTGGCAACAAGGTTTATCCCAAAGAAGACCGCTATGAGTTCCGCCAGGTGGCGATCCTCGAGCTCACGTACATCGTGAACTTCGGTTCCGAACTGGCCGTGGTTTCGATGCTGCCCACCTTCTTTGAAACCACCTTCGATCTGCCGAAGGCCACCGCCGGAATCCTGGCCTCCTGCTTCGCTTTCGTGAACCTGGTGGCCCGCCCTGCCGGTGGTCTGATCTCCGACCGCGTCGGCAGCCGCAAGAACACCATGGGCTTCCTCACCGCCGGTCTCGGCGTGGGCTACCTGGTGATGAGCATGATCAAGCCGGGCACCTTCACCGGCACCACCGGCATCGCCGTTGCCGTGGTGATCACCATGCTCGCCTCCTTCTTCGTGCAGTCCGGTGAAGGCGCCACCTTCGCGCTGGTGCCCCTGGTCAAGCGTCGCGTCACCGGTCAGGTGGCCGGTCTGGTCGGTGCCTACGGCAACGTTGGTGCTGTGACCTACCTGACCATCTTCAGCCTCCTGCCGATGTGGATGGGCGGCGGCGGCGAACCCACCCCCGAGGTGATTGCTGCCTCCAACAGCGCCTTCTTCCAGATCCTGGGCGTCGCAGGTTTGGTCGTGGCCTTCTTCTGCTTCTTCTTCCTCAAGGAGCCCAAGGGCTCCTTCGCAGAGCTGCACGAAGGCGAAACGGCCTGATCCATCAGCCTCAGCAGCAACGCATTGCTGCGCAACGACCCGGAGCTTCCGCTCCGGGTTTTGTTCTTTTTTGGTTCCTGCATGGTCAACTCCCCCCGCAGCGTGCGCAGCCAGTGCCCCTACTGCGGCGTGGGCTGTGGCCTGGAGCTGCTCCCACCTGCTGTGAAGGGTCAAGCCGTGAAGCGGGATGGTGAAGGCAATCCAATGTGGACCGCCCGCGGCGACCGCGAGCATCCCTCCAGTCTTGGTCAGGTCTGCATCAAGGGCGCCACGGTTGGCGAAACCCTGGCCAAAGGACGAATGCGCCAACCCCTATTCCGCGAAACGCTCGAGGACGACTTCGCACCGATCAGCTGGGACGAGGCCCTCGACAAAATCACCGGACAGATTCAGGCAAGCGTGACCCAGCGCGGCAATGCCGATGGCATCGCCATGTACGGCTCCGGCCAGTTCCACACCGAGGACTACTACCTGGCCCAGAAACTGCTGAAAGGCGCACTCGGCACCAACAATTTTGATGCCAACTCGCGGCTGTGCATGAGCTCAGCAGTGGCGGGCTACACCCGCAGCCTGGGCTCCGATGGCCCCCCCTGCAGCTACGAGGATCTCGACCACTGCTCAGTGGCGTTTCTGATCGGCACCAACACCGCCGAGTGCCACCCGGTGCTGTTCCAGCGTCTTCTGAAGCGGAAACGAAAAAACCCTGGCAGCGTCACCATCGTGGTGGTGGATCCACGCCGCACCGACACGGCCAAAGCCGCCGATATTCACTTGCCGATTGCACCAGGCAGCGACCTGGCCCTGCTTCACGGCATTGCCCACCTGGTCCTCCGCGAGAACGGCCAGGACCCAGCTTTCATCGACGACCACACCGAGAATTACGACGCCTTTTTTGACGTCGCCGCCCGCTGGACACCGAGACGGGTTGCCCTGTTCTGCAACATCCCCGAAAAACGCCTGCGGGAAGTGGCCGCTCTGTTCCACCGGCGCGAAAAGGTGCTCAGCCTCTGGTCAATGGGGGTGAACCAACGCCGGGAAGGAACAGCAGTGGTGCAGGGGTTGATCAATCTGCATCTGCTCACCGGCCAGATCGGCAAGGAAGGAGCGGGCCCGTTTTCCCTCACCGGCCAACCAAATGCCATGGGCGGGCGTGAGGCTGGAGGCTTGGCGCATCTGCTGCCGGGCTACCGCTTGGTGGCCAACGCGGAGCACCGTGCCGCAGTGGAACAGGCCTGGCGGCTGCCAGAAGGAAGGATCAACGCCAAGCCTGGATTAGCGGCCTGGCAGCAGATCGAAGCAATGGAACAGGGCGCGCTGGATCTGTGGTGGGTGGCCGCCACCAACCCCCTGGTCAGCCTCCCGGATCTCGACCGGGTGAAGTCAGCCATGAACAAGTGCCCGCTGGTGGTGGTGAGCGAGGCCTATGCCGACTCTGAAACGTCCCATTACGCCCACCTGCTTTTACCCGCAGCCCAGTGGAGTGAGAAGGCCGGTGCCATGACCAATTCCGAACGACGGGTGACCTATTGCCCGGCCTATCGACGCCGCTTCGGCGAAAGCCGGCCCGACTGGGAGGTCTTCGCTGACGTGGGACGCCGCTTGGGCTACACCGAACAATTCAGCTTCGATTCAGCGGCTGAGGTTTACGCCGAATTCACCGAACTGACCCGAGGGCGCCTCTGTGACGTGAGTGGCCTGAGCCATGCGCTGCTTGAACAGGACGGTCCACAGCAGTGGCCGTACCCCCACGGCAGCAGCCCCAGCGCAGCAGCGAAACGCCTCTACGAAGACCATCAGTTCCCCACCCCGAACAAACGCGCCCGCTTCAGCACCGATCAACCGCTCGGGCTGGCGGAACCCCCCTGCGAGACCTACCCCCTGGTGCTGACGGTGGGCCGCTATCTGGGGCAGTGGCACACCATGACCCGCACAGGGAAGGTGGAACGGCTGATGAAACAGCATCCCGAGCCGCTGCTGGAGATTCACCCCGGTGACGCTCAGGATCTAAAACTGCGCAACGGCGAACTGGCAGCGATCAGCTCGCGCCGCGGTCACCTCACCGCGACCGTGAAGGTCACCGATCGCATTCGGCGTGGATCGGTCTTTCTGCCAATGCACTGGGGATTCACCCAGGAGAAGGCCTGCGAGGCCAACACCCTGATGCATGACGAGGCCTGCCCGGTATCGAAGCAGCCGGAACTCAAGGCCTGCGCGGTGATCGTGGCTCCGGCCGTCTCGGTGGTGAAGCCCGTCGAGCAGCAAAAAGGAAAGCTGGAGGCACTGCGCCGGCTACTCACACCAGCACTTCGCTGAAGGCTGCTTCAAGGTTGTGGTGATCGTGCCCCGGCCGGGCCAACTTGCACAACGCAAAGCGATCCAGCTCACTGAGCTGAGCCCATTTCTCCAGGGTCAGCAACACACCTCGCGCCGTGGCCGCCTCCTGTACCGCAGCGGGCAGCTCGGCCAACTGTTGCCAGGGGGCGCCGCTGACCGGTGGAAGATCCTTCGCCATGCCATCGGCCATGGTGCTCGTGCAATCGCGCAGATGCTGGCGAAGCTGCTCGAGGGCGTCGGCCCTATCCGGCCAATCCACCAGGGTTTGACGTTGATCCCTGGAGAGTTGCAACCAGTGATTGAGCTTTAACTTCACCCCACAGAGATCAAGTTTCCGACGCACACACAGCGGTATGCAGCGCCAGTTGCCGATGAAATCCTGCTCAAAAGCAAAGCAATGGCTGGCAGAATCGCAACGGCTGGACATCAACCAAAGCCTTGATTGGTGTCAATGATGACAACAGAAGACCGCGGAAACAGAGATGTTTACGTTGATACAAATCTTGGCCTGTGCGCTTCGCCCTCTCCCTCGGAATGTTGCTGGGAATGTCCCACGGATGGGTCACGGCTGAAGCTCTCCAGCAACATCCAATGCAGGACTTTGATCCCATAGGAACTGTTAATTCCGCTACACAATTCAGCCCATTCAGTAGTCGTTCACACCAATTCTTTCCATACTGAAGCTCTGTTCTGAGAGTTTCTGCCGTGACCAGCAGCATCTCGTCCACTTCCGGCCGCAGCCCCATCACCCTGGCAGCCGGCTTCCTGGGTGCGTTCATCGTTGGTTCCCTCGCCGTGCAACTGGTGCGCAGCCAGACGGCCTCCGTACAGGCTGGCGCTACTGGCGTCGAGCCGGTGATCGCCGGTCCTGCCGCTCTCTGGGCTCCCTTGGGCGAAGCGGATGTCTCCTCCATGAGCGCGAATGTGAGTGCTCAACCGGCTGCTGCCAGCAAGCCCGCCGTGGAACCCGTGGTCGGCTCCGAGGCCACGCTCTGGGCCCCCTTCGGCGAGCGCTGATCACACGGCCTAAATAAGCTGGCGGCATGGGGATCCAACGCCGTCACTTCCTCCTGCGAACGGGCGGTCTGGCCTTGGCCGCCCTAATACAAGCGCGGCCTGTTGATGCTGCCGAAGATCGGTTCTGCGTTCCCGACGATCCACTTCAGGCCCTGATGGCGGGGAACCGCCGTTTTGCAGATGCGTGGCGCCTGGCGCTTCAGGAGAACAGGGCAACGCTGCGGACGACCGATCCTGACCCACGCTGCTTCAATTCCCCCAGAGCTTTGGCCACAAGCCAACGTCCCTGGGCGACTGTGCTCACCTGCTCTGATTCACGGGTGTCACCGAGCTGGGTGTTCGACACCACCCCTGGCGACCTGTTCGTGATCCGCAACGCCGGCAACAGTGCTTTTGACGAAGCGATTGCCTCGGTGGAGTACAGCGTCAGCGTTCTCAAAACGCCGCTGGTGATGGTGATGGGGCATAGCGGCTGCGGAGCTGTCACGGCGGCGATGGACGACAAGCCTTTGACCCCTTCGCTGGAACGGCTGATCCAACCCATCGAGGAGACCATTAGCGGCAGCAGCAATCTGGCGGAGGCCGTCAGACGCAATGCCCTTGCCACAGCATCCACGCTGATCCAACGCAGCTCGGCCTTGGCCGAAGCGAAAAGCAGCGGTGCCCTGAAACTGGTAGTGGGTTATTTCGAACTCACTACCGGTGTTGTGACCTTGATCAAATGACGGAAGAGCTAAGTCATCTGAACCAACAAGGCGAAGTTCACATGGTGGACGTGGGGGACCGTCCTGCCAGCAAGCGCGAAGCCCATGCCAGTGGAGCCATTCGTATGGCGCCCGCAACCCTGACCATGATCCAGCGGGGAGAGACACCCAAAGGGGATCTTCTGGCGGTCGCCCGGGTGGCTGCCATCCAGGCCGCAAAACGCACTTGGGAATTGATTCCCCTGTGCCACCCCCTACCGCTCAGTGGCATGGATGTGTCGATCGACGCGGACGAATCCCTGCCTGGCCTCGTCGTCCACTGCCGTTGCCGGACAACGGGCCAAACCGGGGTGGAAATGGAAGCAATGACAGCCGTTTCCGTGGGGCTGCTGACCCTTTACGACATGCTCAAGGCGGTCGATCCAGCCATGACAATCGAGGCCATCCAGCTTCATTTCAAAGAAGGGGGGCGCAATGGTGTTTGGAAGCGCTGAGCCGTACGGACGCGAAGGTCTACCCCTGGAGGAGGCACGCCGACGGGTTCTGGCGGCAATCGAGCCGATCACGGCCAGCAGCACGGTGCCCCTCCAGGACGCCCTGGGCCGCGTGAGCGCAGCAGCTGTGCTGGCCAGCGCGGCCGTTCCGGGGTTTCCGGCCTCAATTATGGATGGCTATGCCTTGGGGCAGAGCCACCAGCCCAAGCTCGGAGAGACCTGGAAGCTGAAAGGGCGCTCCGCCGCAGGCCAACCCTTCAACGGAAGCCTGGCCAACGGCGATGCGATTCGGATCCTCACCGGAGCTCCACTGCCGGACGGTGCCGGCTGGGTGCTGCCCCAGGAGCTCATCACAGTGGACGGCAACACCCTCCAGCTGGCGCAAGAAACGTCGGATCGTCCCTGGATTCGCCCGAAAGACGAGGAATGCCGGCCAGGGGACCTGCTGCTGGCCGCTGGACAGCGACTGGGGTCCGCCGATCTCGCACGCCTCGCCGGCTGCGGCATCGCCGAATTGGCCGTTGTGCCGCAACCCCGCATCGGGCTGCTGATCAGCGGGGACGAACTGGTGCCACCCGGAACAGCGCGGCACCCCGGTGCCATCTGGGAGAGCAACGGCACGCTTCTGGAGACGATGCTCCAGGCCCTCGGGCAGTCGGTGACCCAGCGACGGGTGGTGGCCGATCAACCCAACACGCTGCGGCAGGCCCTGCTTGATCTGGCCAATGACTGCGACGTGGTGGTAAGTACCGGAGGCGTCTCCGCCGGCGATACCGACTGGATCCGACCGCTGGTGGCGGAGCTGGGTGCCGTGGACTTCTGGAAACTGTTCCTTCGCCCGGGTCGCCCCTTCGCCTTTGGAAGCATCGGTGAGGGGGTGCCGTTTTTCGGACTACCGGGCAATCCCGTGGCGGCGGCGGTCACCGCCCTGCAACTGCTCTGGCCCGCCCTGCAGGCCCTGGAGGGGCAGATCGAACCGGAGCTGTTCCCCCGGGTGATGGTGGAACTCGCAGACCCTTTAAGCCGCCGACCGGGACGGCCGGAACTGGCCCGAGCCCGCCTCGACACCAACGCCGCAGGAGCCCTGCTGGCACGGGTGGATGGCTCGCAGGCCTCCTCCCGAATCGGCTCCCTGCAACGGGCCGATCTTTTGTTGGAACTACCGGCGGAGGCCGGCTCGTTGCAAAGCGGTACGCGCCTCTGGGCCCAGGTGATCCGTCAGCGAATCTTCTGAACCGTCGCTGGGCGAAAGCATCGGCGCTCCCAGGCCAAGAGCTGGCCCGATGCATCGAAATGGATGCTGACCTGCTGAAACAACTCAGCGCCGAGACGTCCAGCGATCTCCAGGCTGAAAGGCTCCGCTGGAATTTCACTAGGCACCGAGAACACCAAGCCATCGGGCATCACGGCTGAGCAGTCATTGTGGAGAAATTGGTGCGTATCAAACACCACGGGAGCAGCGTCCTTGGCCTCGGCGTTCACCCCCAGCTGAGGTCGGAGCGTCTGCCGCTCACCGCTCCATCCCTTCACCAAATCCAGCAGACCCTCGGGTGTCCCGCATGCGGGACGCTCGGGTTCGGGATCGGGGCTCAGACGACAACGAAAGCCCACCGCCCCAACGCGCTGCAAGCGCCAACGGCCGTTCCGCGGTTCCCAGAGCAGCACCAGCATCGAGCGGGAGCGACCGCAAAACAGGTTGATCTCGTGGCCGAAGCGCGGACGATCGGCATCCAACCCCAGGCTGGACTGGCCCCCCGCCCCGGGAAACTGCCAGCAACCGCCACCGGCGTTGTATTTGGCTCGGCTGATGGGATAGGTGGCATGGCCACCGGGAGCAAACGCCAGCCCCGACCCATCCCAGACCCCGTGGTCATCATCGGAAAAGGAAATCGCGTATGTGGTGGGGTCAATCCGGCGGGATGGATGCTGTAGGTCCAGCCGATCGGCGCCGTCGCGTTCAAACCAGTGGCCACAGCCCTGCCAGTGGCCGGCGAAATTGCGACGGTTGAGGGTCCATTGATCAGTCATCTCCGTGACGGCATGGAACGGTCGATCTCCTTAGGGTCGCTGCAACAGCCATCCCCCGCCATGGACCTCACGATCGTTGGCTGCGGGTATGTGGGGCTTGCCCTGGCGGAGCGGCTGCAACTGAGACGGCCACAGCTAAGGCTGACGCTGACCACCACCAGCAGCGAACGGCTGGAGCACCTCAGCTCCTTGGCGGATCGGGTGAGGGTGTGCGATGCCACCAACCCTGCCCAATTGCTGGACGCACTGCAGCAGAGCAGCAGCGCCGTGTTCTGCCTCGGTCCCAAGGGAGATCGCCAGGTGGATGCCGACGGCTACCGCCACACCTTCGTCGACAGCTTCCGCTGCCTGAAGTCGCTGTTGCCACAACTGCCGAATCTTCGACAGATTCTCTACACGAGCAGTTGCTCGGTGTACGGCGATGCCCAGGGTGACTGGGTGGATGAGCAAACGCCGCCCGACCCGGGCCGCGGCCATGGCGATGTTCTGCTGGAAAGCGAGCAACTGCTCAACAGCATCGGCGACCGGCGCGTTTGCATCCTGCGCCTCGGAGCGCTGTACGGCCCCGGCCGCGATCTGGATCGACGTTTGCGCGGACTCGCCGGCCTGGAACGCCCCGGCAGCGGAGGCTCTTACAGCAACTGGCTGCATGTAGCTGATGCCGCCGGTGCACTGGAAGCAGCAGTGGATGGTGAATGGGCCGGCGTGGTGAATGTGGTCAACGACGAACCGATCCTGCTGCGGGATCTCGTGGAGCAAAGCCTGCGACGCCAAGGGCTGGCACCGGTGCACTGGCTTGGACAAGACGATCCGAGTTCAGCGGGCCGACGGATCCGCAACACCCGGCTCAAACAGCTGGGCTACCAACTGCAGCACCCAAGCGTTGATCAGAGCGGCGTATTTGCCGCCAGCCAGGTTCCCTGACCGCTGCACCACTCCCGCTTCCAGAACGGGGCCTGATGCTTGAGTTGCTCCAACAACGCAGCAGAGCAGCGCTGCGCCGCGCCGCGCCGATCCGCCTGGACCGCCACCAGCACAATCGGGTCCCCAGGGGCAAGCCTCCCCACCCGATGCAGCACCAAAATCGGTCCCACCCGGTGCTCCTGCTGCAAACGCTGTGCCATGGCCGTGATCTGACGTTCGCAAAGGCCGGGGAAGTGCTCCAGCTCAAGCGCCTGCAGAGGCCGGCCATCCATGGTGGTGGGACGCACCCGACCAATGAAGATCGCCGCGGCCGCGGCATCCCCACTCCAGTTCGCGAGCTGCTGCCAAGGATCAAAGGGATCCGGGCACACCTCCACAGAACAACTGGTCATGCTTCAACCCCCCGTGAACGGTGGAAGAAAGGCCAGCTCATCACCGGCCTGCAACCGCTGATTCGCACCGACCAACTCCTGATTGACCGCAATGCTGATGCCCTGGAGCGGGCCAAGATCCAACTGGTTCCAAACCTCACGGGCCGTTGATACCCCTGGCGTCAACGGAAGGGAACGCTCCGCCCAACCGGCACGTTCTCGGAGGGAGGCGAACAACAGCACCTTCAGCACCGCGTCCATGGCAGCTGGAGCGGTTCTAGCGTCCGAAGGCTCCGCCGCTGTGCCATGGGCCTGTCCATCGCCCTGCTCACCATCTCCGACACACGCACCCTGGCGGACGACAGCAGCGGAGATCAGCTGCTGCGCAGCCTTGAAGCCGCCGACCATCGGCTTCACGAGCGAAGACTCTGCCCCGATGATCGCTATCAAATCCGCAGTGAACTGAGCCGCTGGATCGCCGATCCCGCGGTTGATGTGGTGATCACGAGTGGGGGTACCGGTCTGACCGGCCGCGATGGCACCCCCGAAGCCGTGGCACCTCTGCTGGACAAAACAATCGAAGGATTCGGGGAACTGTTTCGCGTGCTCTCCTTCGAGAGCATCGGCACCAGCACCCTGCAAAGCCGCTGCCTTGCCGGCGTGGCCAACGGCACCTTTGTGTTTGTGCTGCCGGGTTCTCTGGATGCGGTGACCACGGCTTGGGACCGGCTCATCCGTGCTCAGCTCGATGCCAACACCCGGCCGTGCAACCTGGCCCAGCTCCGAGCTCGCTTGAAGGAATAGAGCGTGGATTGTCAGAACGGAATCGGCATCGTGACCGCTGCCGGTGTGGGCATGCAGGCCTCAACCTGCTGGTCAATCACCTCACCAACCACAACGATCGAGGGTGACTTGAAAGCTTGCGCTCGGCATTGATCGGCAACGTCAACCAAGGTTGCTTTGAGGCAACGCTGCCCCGCCACCGTGCCCTGCTGGATCACCGCCACGGGAGTTGTCGAAGCCAAACCACCCGCCATCAGTTCCTCCGCGATTCTGGGCAGATTGTGCAATCCCATGTAAATCACCAAGCCGTCACTGGCAGCGGCCAAGGCACGCCAATCCACAGAGGGACGGCGCTTGTCGATTTCCTCATGACCGGTGACGAAGGTCACCGATGACCCCGCCCGCCTGTGCGTGACGGGAATTCCGGCATAAGCAGGGGCAGCGATGCCGGCCGTCACGCCCGGGACCACCTGAACAGAGATGTTCCTTTCCGCCAAGTAAGCCGCTTCTTCACCTCCACGACCAAACAGAAAGGGATCACCCCCCTTCAACCGCACCACCGTGCTGTGTTTCTGGGCCATTTCCACGAGCACGGCGTTGGTGCTCGGTTGCGGCACTGAATGATGCCCACGACGCTTGCCGACAAAACGGCGTTCGCAGGCATCAGGGACAAGATCCAGCACTTCCTCGGGCACCAGCGAGTCGTACACCAGGGCATCGCACTCACGAAGCAGCCGATGCGCCTTCAGCGTGAGCAACTCGGGATCGCCAGGACCGGCTCCCACCAGATAAACGGTTCCGGATTGTTCAGCGATGCTCACGGCAGAGAAACAAGCAGATCGATCAAGGCCTGACGGGTGCGGGGATGCTCCAGCAGAGGAGGCAATCCACCAGCTTCGCTTAACGCCTCCGTCATGCGATTCGGAGCTAGAGCCAACGGGAGTGGCCGGGCGCGGGGATGGCGCTGCTGGAACTCCGGCCAGGCATCGAAGGAAACCAACGGCAACGCCAATCGAGACGAAAGCATCGTGAGAAACCGATCCGCCACACCTGGACGGAGTGGATGGTGCACCAGCACGGCATCACGGCGTTCAGGCAGAGGAAGCGCTGACAGCACAGCGTCCCACCAGGAGGTCCATGCACCGAGAAAGGGCAGCAAACGCACACTGGCCCCAACTCCATGAAGCCTGTCCCGAATTGCCGGCACGTCCGTTCGGGCGTGAGCTCCAGGCAGCAACAGCAAAGGAACGATCCAAGCGGGTTGGAGAGGAGGCGAAACGGCCTGTTCAGCTGTCAGCACCTCGAGCTGTACCGGCGCCGATCGCCGCTGAGCCAGAAGAGGCGGCAGGGATGCCAAACAGTCGGGAACAGCACCACCACTGCGGCCGTGCACCACGAGGTGCAGACCACGCCTTCTCGCGTCGGAAGCGTCATTCCGTAGCAATGGCCACGGATCGATGACCCTGCCGGCTGATGTCATCGGGTTGTTCTGAACGTTGAGGAAGTCATGGCGCCCCGCCGTAATTTTGATCGTGCTCCATTGGACAGCCGCTCCTACCGCGAGTCTCTGGACGGACGAATCGAGCGATACGACGCCCGAAACGATCGCTACTGCAGGGGATACGACCCCAGGGACGCCCGCTACGACAGAAGACTCGATCGCGCGGCTGGGCCGTCCGAATTGGACCAAGACTTCGCTGCGATGAAGCGCGTTTGGCAAATGCTCCGGGCCGGAGCAGTGCGGATGGTTGGCGAAATTGGACGCCAATACTGAGGCTTAATCAGGTTGCCTTTTACGGCCTCGCGGCAACCACCAGATGTAGCCGGCATTACAAATCGGCCAAATCAGAGCCCTGTCATCGATCAACACCAAAAGTGTTCTCTTTGTTACGGACCAGGGTTGCCATCACAGTGTTTATTCAATCAACCCAACGCTCCCTTCGTTTTGAAGCGTTGCCGGTCTTCGGGCCATCTCGATTGATTCGCGCCTCGTCTTTGAGCAATCAATCCGCCCACTTTTCAATCGACTTATGACTACTAGCTCTCCCTCCAGGCCTTACCTGGATGGCAAGAAGCTCAACAAGATCGAGCAGAACAAGGCGGCCAAGGATGGCCTGTTGGTCGGTAGCGAGATTGAGAAATTCGCCGAACTCGGCTGGGAGCAGGTGGATGAGACCGACCTTCAACTGCGTTTGAAGTGGTACGGCATGTTCTGGCGTCCGAAAACGCCAGGCAAGTTCATGCTCCGCCTGCGTGTGCCCAATGGAGTACTGACCGCAGATCAACTGCGTGTGGTTGGTTCGATCGTCGAGCGCTACGGCGAAAACGGCAGTTGCGACATCACCACGCGGCAGAACCTGCAGTTGCGTGGTGTGCTGCTGGGCGACCTGCCAGAGATTCTTAAACGACTAACGGAAGCAGGTCTAAGCACGATTCAATCCGGCTTCGACAACCCCCGCAACGTCACTGGCAACCCGATCGCCGGCATCGATCCCAACGAGATCGTCGACACGCGGCCGTACACCACCGAGCTGCAGAACTTCCTCACCAACAACTGCCAGGGCAATCCCGAGTACTCCAACTTGCCCCGCAAATGGAACACAGCCGTTGCCGGTGCCAAGGACAACTTCCTGCTCCACAACGACATCGTCTTTCACCCCGTGGAACGAGATGGGGTGATGGGTTTTGGTGTGTGGATCGGCGGTGTTCTGTCATCGCAGATGAATGCCTATGCCATTCCTCTGAATGCCTGGGTGAGGCCTGACGAAATCTGCAAGATGACCGACGCCGTGATTCGGCTCTGGCGCGACAACGGTGAGCGGGACAAGCGCCCCAAAGGCCGCTTCCGCCTTTATCTCGATCAGGTGGGCCACGACGTGTTCCGCAGCCAAGTTGAAGAACTCTTCGGTCTGCTGACACCGGATCCTGGCTCCGTGTTCAACACCACGCCCCGCTCCCACTACGGATTCCATCCCCAGAAACAGGAGGGCCTGTCCTACGCCGGTCTCCATGTTCCCGTCGGCCGCCTGACCGCCCAGGATCTTCAGGATTTGGCCACCGCCAGCCTCAACTACGGCAGCGGCGAAGTGCGTCTCACAGAAGATCAGAACGTCATTCTCGTGGGACTGGCCAACGACAAGCGGGAAGCCTTAAAGGCCGATGCCCTGGTGCAGCGCTTCCCGCTGGAACCCGGTCACATCTCTGCTGGAACGGTGTCCTGCACCGGCAACACTTACTGCGGCTTTGCCCTGACCAACACCAAAGACCAAGCCCTTGAAGCGGCCAAGGAACTCGACCAGGAACTCAATCTTCCCGACGAGCTGAAAATCCATTGGACCGGCTGCCCCAACACTTGTGGACAGGCCTACATGGGTGCCATCGGCCTCACCGGCACCAAGGCAAAAAACAGTGAGGGAGTCATGGGTGAGGGCTACACGATGACGATCGGCGGTTCCCAAGGCGCCAACCCAAGCATCGGCGAAATCCACCGCAAGGCCATCCCCGCGGATGAGATCAAGGCAGCGCTGAAAGAGGTGTTGATCGACAAATTCGGGGCCACCCCGAAGGCCTGATCGCTGTCGTCGCCGTGACGCTTCCTTTTGAAGTCACGGCTCCAACGCAACGACCACTTCCCCCTCACCGTCATGGCCAACCGCAACGACGTGTTCTCTCGTTTCGTCAACTGGCTTAGCGCCAGTGGTCGCGACGGAGCCGCCATCAACCGTCAGGGCGGCAGCCCTGATCTGTTCTCCCGCCTGATGAACCGCATCAGCGGCTGACATCAAAACTTCGTCCAACTCTCAATCTCAACCGATGGACTACGTCCTACCTAATGAGCTTGTCGACGGCATGATTGCCGCCGGCGGCAAAAAATCAACGGTCAGCGTGAAGAACCTGCTGATCCGCGGCTTTTACTCCGGAGCCATCCTTGGCCTGGCGGTGATCCTGGCCCTGACCGTGGGCATCACCGTGAAAGCGCCCTTCGTCGGCTCACTGCTGTTCCCCTTCGGCTTCGCCAGCATCGTGCTGTTCGGCATGGAGCTGGTCACCGGTAACTTTGCGCTGCTGCCGATGGCCACCTGGGCTGGCAAAAGCACCTGGGGCGCCACCTTCCGCAATTGGGTCTGGGTCTGGATCGGTAACTGGATCGGCACCGCAGTAGTGGCAGTGATCATGGCGATCAGCCTCACCAGCGGCACCATGGATGGCGCTGCTGACAATGTCGGCCCGCCGATCTGGGATGCCGTGGCCCAGAAGATCATGGCTCTCAATCAAATCAACGTTGAGAAGAAGTACGAGGCCCTGGGAAGCATGGGCTTTTTCCTCGCCTTCCTGCGCGGACTGGTGGCCAACTGGCTGGTCTGCCTTGGCGTAACCATGGCTCTGGTGAGCAAGAGCGTTCCCGGCAAAATCCTGGCCTGCTGGCTTCCGATCACGGCCTTCCAATCGATGGGCATGGAGCACATCGTGGTGAACCAGTTCCTGCACACCGCTGGGCCAATCCTTGGTTCAGGTGTCCCCTTCACCAAGGTGATCTTCTGGAACTTCCTGCCGGTCACCCTGGGCAACATCGTGGGCGGCATGGTGTTCATCGGCATGCTCTTCTACAGCACCCACCGCACACATATGGAGAACGTGCTGCCGACCGAGCACGATGAAAAGCTGGAGCGTGAGCTCGCTGCTGAACTGGGTGCCCGCTGATCCATCCATGAACGACGAAGCCGTTCTCTGGGAACGGCTCGCCCGATCACGACGCGCTCCTTTGGAGCCCGCTTGGCTGGGGGAGGTCTACTCCCCCAGCCTTTCTGTTGATCTGCGGCGAGCCCTCTGCGAAAAACTGGGAATGCAGGCCGAGCGGGGCTGGCCCGTCATCCAAGAACTCCTCGCCAACCATGGGGTTCTGCCTGATTTGGTCATGGCAGCAGGGCTGTGCCACCAGAGCGAAGCCCGCGATTGGTTGTTGGTTCAACTCGAGCAAACCTCGGACAACGAGGACACCAACCTGATGGTGGTTCAGGCTCTGGCCTGCTGGGGAGCAGACGTTCCAGAGTCAGTTGTAGTGAATTGCCTGCATCACCCAGGCCAACTGCACCGCCTCGCCGGTCTGCAACTGCTCAGCTTCCGGTCCCACTGCCTCGACGACGGCGAACTGCTGCAGTTCTGCCAAGAAGTCTTGACTGATTTTCGCGATCCAGTCGTTGTGGCTGCCATTCGGGTTCTGCAACGCCGCGATGGCGTGTTGATCAGCGAAAAGCTGGCAGAACTGTGTCGCAACGGTTCCCTCCCTGTTGCAGAGGCAGCATTTCGCGCGCTGGGTTGCATCGCCACACCTGCTAGTCAGCGCTGTCTGCTGGAACTGAGCGAAGAACTAAATGACGACACTCGAAGGAAGATGGCAAGCACCCAGCTGAGCCAACAGTTTCGCCAATAAAAAAGCCCCGCTGTTGCGGGGCCTTGATGTCTTTAATCAAGACAACTGGTTGTTCACCACTTTTTGTATGGCAGAAACTTGCCACACATGGTGATTTTAACCCGATCACCTTTGGGATCTTCCACTTTGTCGACATCGAGGGTGAAATCGATCGCGCTCATGATGCCATCACCAAAATGCTCCTGGATGACATCCTTAAGAGGCATTCCATAGACCTGCATGATCTCGTAGAAGCGATAGATCAAGGGATCGGTGGGGATCACAGGATCAAGACTTCCCTTGGTGGGGAACTCCTGCAAAGCCGCAGTGATGGCCGGATCAAGGGAGAGAAGCGCAGCCAGCTTGTCAGCCTCTTCCTTGGAAGCCGTGGCTTGACCGTAGAACAATGAAGCAATCCAGACCTCATCAAGGCCCATGGCCGCTTCCAGATCGGCAAAGCTCATTCCCTTGGCTTTCTTGGCAGCCATCAAGCTGGCCGTGACGGTCTCCTGAGAAGGAGCTGACAACGACGGGGTCGAAGGAACAGCTGAAACAGTCATGATTAAACGAAAAATTGTTATGGCCGCCTAAAAAACAGCGTCCCGAACCGGAACGTCTCAGCAGCTCAGAAACTGTTGCGCAAACACTGACTTAACAATGAAGCATCAACTACAAAACAACAGCCTGTTTTGAAGCAATCGGCACAGCCAACAGGCTCGTGGTGCGAGTGAAATTGAATTCAAAGAAGAATTTCGATGAGCCAATTTTTCCAATCCATGGCAACCCTGCTTCAGGGGCAATTCCTTCCAGCAACCACAGCACCCCAACTGATGCTGGAACGGCTCTATTACGCCGATGGCCGCCACCACCCGGAGCATCCACGTCATGGCAGCTTCGAGGGGCTATCCCGTCTAGGCGGGCCCTGAGCTTTCGTAGCAATTGCTACCCCTGCCGGGTCAGTCGCTCCTGAAGACTGACCAAATCTTTAGGCCGGAACTTTGAGATGAGCGGAGTTCTCTCCGGCCGCGACCGCTTCAAACAGCACCTGCGCAAGGTGGGAAGCGGTGAACACACCAGCAAGGGCATGAGTCGCGAGGAAGCGGCTGATGCCATGGAGCTGATGTTGCAGGGCGCAGCGACGCCCGCACAAATCGGCGCCTTTCTGATTGCCCATCGCATCCGACGGCCCGAACCCCAAGAACTCACGGGGATGCTCGACACCTACCGAACCCATGGGCCGGTGCTGCAGTCGATGGCCGGCAGTCGAGCACCGCTGTGTTTCGGCATGCCCTACGACGGACGCACGCGGACAGCACCGATTTACCCGCTCACCACATTGGTGCTTCTGGCCTGTGACCAGCCGGTGGTTCTGCAGGGCGGTGACCGGATGCCGATCAAATACGGCGTCACCGCTGTTGATCTGTTCCGCCTTCTCAATCTCGACCTCTCAGGCCTGCCGATCAGCGCCGTTGCAGACGGGTTCCAGCAAAACGGCTTCGCCCTGATCCATCAACCGGATCACTTCCCCATCGCGGAAACACTGATCGGTTACCGCGAAGAACTGGGCAAGCGTCCCCCGGTCGCCAGCCTGGAATTGCTCTGGACTCCCCATCAAGGCGACCACCTTCTCGTCAGTGGCTTTGTGCATCCGCCAACCGAGGCCCGCGCCTGGGAAGCCCTCAAGCAAGGCGGCGAGACCGATGTCCTCACCGTGAAGGGTTTGGAAGGAGGAACCGACCTGCCCATCGGCCGTGCCTGCATCACGGCACGGGTGCGGAACGGTGAAGCAGAGCGGTTGATCCTGCATCCCCGCGACCATGGTTGTCATGACGCCGACGTGGAATGGGCTGACGAAAGCACCTGGGCCGAGCAGGCGCGGGACGCCCTGCAGAACAAAGGCCCTCTCTGCGATGCCCTGCGCTGGAATGCCGGCGCCTATTTATGGTTCTCCGGCTGCAGTGAATCCCTGGAACTGGGCATTCAACGGGCGGAATCCGTCATGCAGACGGGCCAGGCCCAAGCCAGGCTGGATCAGCTGTGCGCTTGGCGAAGCAGCTTGACCATCCGATAGCGCTCAAACGGCACGCCTCCGATCAGGATTGTTTCCGGCGACTCCACCACCCAGCCACGACGCTGCAGCAACGATCGGCTGAGCTGACTGGCCTCCGTTCGCAATTGCAGGACGCCGGACGCCCAAGCATCAGCCTCAATCTGGTTCAGAAGAGCACTGCCATGGCCGCGCCGCGATGCCCGACCGCGGCAGTAGAGCAGCGACAGACGGTCTTCGGGATGACGGATCGCAAAAGCTGAACCGTCCGTGGTCAGCCAACCCGAGCCATCCCGGAACGTCGCATCCAGCACACCGGGCAACCAGGCCAGGGCTGCCCAGGCTCTGACTTGTTCCTCTGAATAGAGAAGAGGGGCCTGCGATTCAATCGCGTCGGCATAGATCTCCCGCAAAAGCGATTGATCCTCCGGAGCAATCGGACGCAAAGCCATGGCAACCGCCTGTGGGAATGTGAGTCTCTCCTGCGTGGCGACAAGCTTGCAGCGTCCCCGGATTCCCACACTGCTCAGCGCATTTCTCACGCTGCTCAACGACAGGCTCAGCGAAAGCATTGTTTTTCCGCTGTTGCCATTTCTCCTGGCCCAGTTCGCCCCAGATGGACGAACCCTGGGCCTACTGGCGGGGAGCTATGCACTCGCTCAATTCCTGGTGACCCCGTTGATCGGAGCGCTGAGTGATCGTTACGGGCGCCGACCCGTGATCAGCATCTGCGTCGCAGGCTCCGTTCTTGGACTCGGACTGTTTGCAGTAACCGTTTCCCTGCCTTGGCCCAGCCAAAGCCTTCTGCCCTTGCTGATGCTGTTCGCAGCGCGGATCATTGACGGCATCAGCGGCGGTACGGCTGCAACGGCCAGCGCAGTGCTTGCCGACATCACGCCTCCCGACAAACGAGCCCGTGCCTTCGGATTAATCGGCGTGGCCTTTGGCTTGGGTTTCATCCTTGGCCCCTTCGTTGGCGGACAACTGGCCCGGGTGGCGGTGTCACTTCCCGTTTGGGTCGCCACAGGATTCGCTGCACTCAACCTCTTGGTCGTGCTCAATCTGCTGCCGGAGACCCATCCCCAGGACTCCCGCAAAAGCCTTCCCAGAAAACGCGACCTGAATCCGTTTGCACGGCTGAGCCAAGTGCTGATGAACCCCAGCGTGGGTCGACTCTGCGCTGCATTTTTCCTCTTCTTCCTGGCCTTCAACGGATTCACAGCCATCCTGGTGCTCTATTTCAAGCAGCGCTTCGGCTGGGGCCCTGAGCTGGCCACCACCGCATTCCTGGTGGTGGGGGTGGTCGCCACCTTGGTCCAGGGAGGGCTGATCGGTCCCCTGGTCAAGCGGTTCGGTGAATGGCGTCTGACCTTGCTCGGCCTGGGTCTGGTGATCATTGGATGCCTGCTGATCCCCAGCGTCGGCTCATCAGACCGAGCCGGCGCGATTTTTACCGCCGTCGGAATCCTTGCTCTGGGCACAGGCCTGGTCACACCAAGCCTGCGCAGCCTGGTGTCCAGACGCCTAGGCCGGGAGGGGCAAGGCAGCGCCTTGGGCAGCCTTCAGGCCCTGCAAAGTTTGGGAAGCTTTCTCGGACCCCCTCTAGCAGGGTTGAGCTACGACCTGCTCGGTCCTGTGAGTCCCTTTGCAGCAGCGGCAACCGTTCTGGTGCTTGTGATCGGGCTGGTCGCCGGAAGCCCTCTTCCAGACATCTCCGATACACGAACAAGCGAATCCTGATTGCTACCTTTTGGCTAACGACACGAACGCCAAGACGTTCAGCCCATGTGCGCAGCAGCCCTAGCCCCGGAGCACTACATCAACCGGGAGCTGAGCTGGATCGCCTTCAACGAAAGGGTGTTAGCCCAGGCCCTTGATCCGCGCACACCCTTGCTGGATCAAGCGAAGTTCAGCGCCATTTTCAGCAACAACCTCGACGAATTCTTCATGGTTCGCGTGGCTTCCTTGAAGTCACAGGTGGAGGCCGGCGTCAGCAAACCGAGTGAGGATGGCAAGTCACCCCTGGAGCAGCTGCTTGCGATCCGAGAGCAACTCATTCCCCTGCTGAAGCAGCAACAGGTGCACTACCGCCAACACCTAAAGCCAAAGCTGCTGGAACACAACGTTGAACTGCTCGATTACAAGCAACTCAACGAAGACCAGCGCACCTGGGTTGACAACACCTTCCAGACGTCGGTATTTCCGGTGCTGACGCCCCTGGCTGTAGACCCAGCCCATCCATTCCCTTTTGTCAGCAATCTGAGCCTGAACGTCGCCGCCGTGGTTGTTGACCCGGAAACAGGGCAACGTCAATTTGCACGCGTCAAAGTTCCGCAGAAGAATCTTGCTCGTTTCATCGCCATCCCCTCAGAACTGAGCGGAACTGAGGACAAACCAGTTCACACCGCCATTGCTCTCGAGCAGGTGATCGCCTTCAACCTTGAGGTGCTGTTTCCCGGCATGACGATCGAAGGTCACTACTTCTTCCGCGTGACGCGGGATGCGGATCTGGAACTGAGGGATCTGGAAGCCGATGACCTGATGCTGGCCCTGGAACAAGGGCTGCGGAAACGACGGATGGGCGGTGAGGTGGTGCGCCTCGAAGTTCCCAACGAGATGCCCAGAGACGTTGTGGAGATGCTGATGACCGGACTGAGCGTGGAAGAGGAAGACCTTTACGTCATCGATGGACCCCTGGGCCTGGACGACCTCTTCGGGCTGACCGGGCTATCACTGCCGAAACTCAAAAGTCGTACCCAGGGAGGCCAAACACCGGCTGTGCTTGCACGCAGTCAGCAGCACCTAGTTGAAGAGGGCGCGATCAAAGCGGATGAATTCGAATCGATCTTCTCGGTGATTCGTCGTCAAGACATCCTTCTGCATCATCCCTACGAGCTCTTCTCCACAACGGTCGAAGAGTTCATCAATCAGGCAGCGGACGATCCCCAGGTGATGGGCATCAAGATGACGCTCTACCGCACCTCCAAAGACTCTCCGATCATCGCTGCCCTGATCCGCGCTGCTGAAAACGGCAAGCAGGTGATGGCACTGGTGGAATTGAAAGCGCGATTTGACGAAGACAACAACATTCAATGGGCCCGGCACCTGGAGCAATCAGGGGTTCACGTTGTCTACGGCGTGCTAGGGCTCAAAACGCACACCAAGATCGTTCTGGTGGTTCGTAAGGAGAAAGAGAAGCTGCAGAGTTATGTGCACATCGGCACTGGCAACTACAACTCCAAGACTTCGAAGCTTTACACCGATCTAGGCCTGCTCACAGCCAACCAAGAGCTGGGACAAGACCTGGTTGAACTGTTCAATTACCTCACCGGTTTTTCGAAGCAGCAAAGCTTCCGTCGCTTGCTCGTGGCCCCAGTCACGTTGCGAAAAGGTATGGAGCTGTTGATACGCCGAGAGATTGAGCATGCCCAACAAGGCAGACAGGCCATGATCCAAGCCAAAATGAATTCCCTGGTCGATCCCAGCATCATTTCGCTTCTTTATGAAGCGTCCCAAGCCGGAGTGAAGATCGAATTGATCATTCGCGGCATGTGCAGCCTGTATCCAAACCGCCAGGGGTTGAGCGAAAACATTCGGGTGATCAGCATCATCGGCCAATTCCTGGAACATTCGAGGATCTTTTGGTTTGCCAACGGTGGCTCTCCAGAGGTTTATATCGGCAGTGCCGACTGGATGAGCCGCAACCTGGACCGCCGGATTGAAGCGGTCACACCAATCGAAGATCCAGAACATCGCCAGAAACTGGAACGCCTGCTGCAGCTTTACCTGAATGACAACCAAGGCGCCTGGGACATGCAGAGCGACGGCACATTTACACAGCGCAAACCAACGAATGAGGCCCCAGAACGCAATTCCCAGATTCAATTGGTCAAGGAATGGAGCAAGGGCATCCAATCCTTGTAATTCTTTGGTTTTTTCAAGAGCGCTGCGTCTGTGATGTCCGATACAACATCACTTCAAAAACAAACTTGAAGCAGCCACGATCACGCCCGCAACAGTTGCTTCGAGAACGAAAAGATTTAGATCCGGAAATTCTTCCGATTCGAAACAGTCATCGCTGTTGCTCGGTGCTAAGTTCAGCCCAAATTCATTCAGGAGACCAGGGTGATGGGGATCCCTCTGGAATCTTCCGGCACGACACATCAGTCGTCCCGGAAGGAACCTGCGTTGCCGTCCACTGGACGTCGACCATCTTCGCGACAAGGAGGGCGGCTCGCCACCGACTCCATCGGTTTTTACTTGAGCAGCATCGGACGTATTCCGTTGCTGACGGCAGCCGAAGAAATCGAACTTGCACATCATGTGCAAGCAATGAAACAACTTCAGGAGTTGCCTGAGGAGGAGCTGACCTCTCGGCATCGGCACAAGATCCGCATGGGCAAACGGGCCCGCGATCGGATGATGGCAGCCAACCTCCGCCTCGTGGTGAGTGTGGCCAAGAAATACCAGAACCAAGGTCTTGAACTTCTCGACCTGGTTCAGGAAGGTGCCATTGGCTTGGAGCGAGCGGTCGACAAGTTCGACCCCGCCATGGGCTACAAATTCTCCACCTATGCCTACTGGTGGATTCGCCAGGGCATGACGCGGGCCATCGACAACAGCGCCCGAACCATTCGCCTGCCGATCCACATCAGCGAAAAACTCTCGAAGATGCGTCGCATCTCCCGAGAACTATCCCACCGCTTCGGTCGTCAACCAAATCGGCTTGAGTTGGCGAGTGCCATGGGAATCGAACCCAGGGAACTGGAAGATCTGATGTCCCAGAGCGCACCCTGTGCATCGCTGGATGCCCATGCCCGTGGCGAGGAAGATCGCAGCACCCTTGGCGAACTGATCCCGGATCCCAATGGTGAAGAGCCGATGGAAGGGATGGATCGCAGTATCCAGAAAGAACATCTCGGTGGCTGGCTGTCTCAACTGAACGAGCGCGAGCAAAAGATTCTGAAGTTGCGGTTCGGTCTTGGCGGTGAAGAGCCTCTGACCCTTGCGGAGATCGGTCGTCAGATCAATGTGTCTCGCGAGCGCGTCCGACAGCTGGAAGCCAAGGCGATTCTCAAGCTGCGGGCCATGACAAACCACCAACAAGCCGCATAAGCAACTTGCTTTCCATCACCGGACCCATCGCCATCCTCTGCTGGATGGCGATGGTGACAGCGGGAGCCGTGTTGTGTCGTCGCCTTCATCCGAACCAACGGGAACTCAGTCGAAAAATTGTGCACATCGGAACCGGAGCCGTGGTTCCGATGGCCTGGGTCTTTCAGATTCCTTTCGTTGTCGCCATCCCAGTTGCGATGGTGATCACTCTTGCTACGGCGATCAACCACCAATGGCGCTTCATCCCCGCCGTTGAGGATATCAATCGCAACAGCTACGGCACAATCGCCTACGGAATAGCGATCACAACGCTGCTTCTGCTGTTCTGGCCAACCCGAGCCGATGCCGTTTCCGCAGGGGTTCTCGTAATGGCACTGGGAGATGGGTTAGCAGGGTTGATCGGCAGGGGCGTCGACTCACCGAAATGGGAGCTCTTCGGTCAGACCAAGTCAACCGTTGGCACCATGACCATGGCAGGTGTCACGGGCCTGGTGCTGATCGGACTCGCCCGATGGTCGGGAGCTGACCTGCCCCTGCCAGCAGCCTTCAGCATGGTGGCCATCGCAACCGGCCTGGAACAGCTCAGCTGGCGCGGACTCGACAACCTCAGCGTTCCCCTCAGCGTTGGCGTTCTGTGGAGTCGACTGGTGGTCTGATCTCAAGCAGTGACCGTCTGTTTGCGACTGGCAACGGCCGCGGCCAGATCATCCAGCAGCGCTTCGGTGGTCTCGAGGCTGATGCAGGCATCCGTGACGCTCTGGCCGTAGGTCAGCTGCGACAAGTCGGCGGTGAGCTTCTGATTGCCTTCCACCAAATGGCTCTCAATCATGACGCCCATCACGTGATTGGACCCACCCCGCAACTGCTCGGCAACGCTGGCCAGCACCTCCGCCTGCCGCCGGAAATCTTTGTTGCTGTTGGCATGGCTGCAATCCACCATCAGACGATCCTGCAGACCGGCCTGGCTCAACTCGGCCGCAGCCTCCTGCACAGCCTCAAGGTGGTAGTTGCTGCCTCGGCTGCCTCCGCGCAGCACGAGATGTCCATAGGGGTTGCCCGTGGTGCTGACGATCGAGGCATGACCCTCACGATTGATGCCGAGAAAATGATGCGGCTTCGAGGCAGCCTGCATGGCATTGATCGCGATGATGGCGCTGCCGTTCGTGCTGTTTTTGTAGCCGATCGGCATCGACAGACCTGACGCCATTTCACGGTGGGTCTGACTCTCCGTCGTCCTTGCACCGATCGCAGTCCAGCTGATCAGATCAGCGATGTACTGCGGAACCACTGGATCGAGCAGTTCCGTTGCAGCAGGCATTCCCTCACGGGCGAGATCGAGCAGCAATCCCCTGGCCCGACGCAGACCCGTGTTGATGTCATAGGAGTCATCGAGATGGGGATCGTTGATCAACCCCTTCCAACCGACCGTGGTCCGGGGCTTCTCGAAGTACACCCGCATCACCACATCCAACTGATCCTTCAGGCGCTCACGGATGGGTGCCAAACGCTGGGCATACTCACGGGCTGCTTTGACATCGTGCACGGAGCAGGGACCCACCACCACCAGCAAGCGGTCGTCACGACCGCTGAGAATGTCCTGGATGCGCTGGCGGGCGGACGCCACGGTCTCGAGTGCCGCCACATCAATGGGCAGCTCCTGATGCAACACCGCAGGGGCAACAAGGGGACGTGTCTCCACCACATGCAAATCGGAGGTGGTGGCCATGAGTGGACGCGAGAGTCCGACCAAGGCTACGCACCCCGCTCACTGTCAACAGACACGGTCCGGAAGAATGGTGTTCGTCCCTGAACAGAGATCTCCATGCTGAGCGCTTACCGCGAGCTGGCCGCCGCCCGGGAAGCCCAGGGCGTTCCCGCTCTTCCGCTCAATGCCGAGCAGACCCAGGGACTGACCGAACTGCTGCAGAACCCTCCTGCCGGCGAAGAAGCGTTCCTGATGCACCTGCTCAGCGACCGGATCCCCCCGGGTGTGGATGAAGCCGCTTACGTGAAGGCCACATGGCTCAGCGCCGTGGCCCAAGGAGAAGCCACCAGTCCTCTGGTGTCACCGCTGGAAGCCACGCGCCTGCTGGGGACGATGGTGGGCGGATACAACGTGGCCGCCCTGATCGAGCTGCTGAAGAACCCTGACGCTGCACTGGCCGGCTGTGCTGCAGAGGGACTCAGCCGAACGCTGCTTGTTTACGACGCGTTCAACGAAGTGATGGATCTGGCGGCAGACAACCGCTTTGCCCAACAGGTTGTGGACAGCTGGGCCGCAGCCGAGTGGTTCACCTGCAAGCCGGAACTGGCCGACAGCATCACCGTCACGGTGTTCAAGGTCGAGGGAGAAACCAACACAGACGATCTCTCGCCGGCCACCCACGCCACCACCCGGCCGGACATCCCTCTCCATGCCCTGGCGATGCTCGAAACCCGAGATCCAGAGGGTCTGAAAACGATCGCGACCCTGAAAGACAAGGGCCATCCCGTGGCTTACGTCGGTGACGTGGTGGGAACAGGAAGCTCCCGCAAGAGCGCCATCAACTCGGTGCTGTGGCACACCGGCAATGACATTCCCCATGTGCCCAACAAACGGGCCGGTGGCGTGATTCTTGGCGGCAAGATCGCCCCGATCTTCTTCAACACCGCCGAGGACTCCGGCGCCCTACCGATCGAATGCGATGTCAGTGAACTGAACACCGGTGATGTCATCACGATCCGACCCAATGCCGGCACGATCGAACGCGACGGCACCGTGGTGAGTCGGTTCGAGCTCAAGCCCACCACGATTAGCGACGAGGTGCGGGCCGGCGGTCGCATCCCCCTGATGATCGGTCGCGCCCTCACCGACAAGATACGCACCAAGCTTGGCCTCAGCCCTTCGGAACTGTTCATCCGCCCCTCGGCACCGGCGGACACAGGCAAGGGCTTCACCCTGGCTCAGAAAATGGTGGGCAAAGCCTGCGGCCTCGCCGGCGTCCGACCCGGCACCAGCTGCGAGCCACTGATGACCACCGTCGGCTCCCAAGACACCACCGGCCCGATGACACGGGACGAAATGAAGGAACTGGCCTGCCTGGGCTTTTCCTCCGACCTAGTGATGCAGAGCTTCTGCCACACCGCCGCCTATCCGAAGCCGGTGGATCTGCAGACCCAAAAGGACTTGCCCGACTTCTTCGCCCAACGCGGTGGCGTGGCTCTGCGACCGGGTGACGGCATCATCCACAGCTGGCTGAACCGGATGCTCCTCCCCGACACCGTCGGCACCGGCGGCGACAGCCACACCCGCTTCCCCCTCGGCATTTCCTTCCCAGGAGGCTCCGGGGTTGTGGCCTTTGCGGCCGCCATCGGCGCCATGCCGCTGGACATGCCGGAATCCGTGCTGGTGCGCTTCAGCGGGTCATTGCAACCCGGCGTCACCCTCCGGGATGTGGTGAATGCCATCCCCTGGGTGGCCATTCAGCGGGGGCTACTCACCGTTGAAAAGGCCAACAAGAAAAACCTGTTCAATGGCCGGATCATGGAGATCGAAGGTCTCCCCGACTTGAAGCTGGAGCAAGCCTTCGAACTCACCGATGCCAGCGCCGAGCGCTCCTGCGCCGGCTGCACCATCAAGCTCTCAGAAGGCACGGTGAGCGAATACCTGCGCAGCAATGTGGCGCTGCTTAAGAACATGATCGCCCGCGGCTACAGCGATGCCCGCACCCTGGCCCGCCGGATCAAGGAGATGGAGGCCTGGCTGGCCAACCCGCAGCTGATGAGCGCCGACCCTGACGCTGAGTACGCCGAAGTACTGGAAATCAATCTGAACGAGCTCACCGAACCCGTGGTGGCCTGCCCCAATGACCCCGACAACGTGAAGTTGCTCAGCGAGGTGGCCGGTGACCCGGTACAGGAGGTTTTCATCGGCTCCTGCATGACCAACATCGGTCATTACCGAGCCGCGGCGAAAGTGCTGGAAGGCGCCGGTCAGAACACGGCGCGCCTCTGGGTCTGCCCCCCGACTCGAATGGACGAGGAAACCCTGAAAGCCGAGGGCTACTACACCACCTTCGAGGCCGCAGGGTCCCGCATGGAGATGCCGGGCTGCTCCCTTTGCATGGGCAACCAGGCCCGCGTGGAGGACAACACCACCGTGTTCTCCACCAGCACCCGCAACTTCAACAATCGCCTGGGCAAAGGTGCTCAGGTGTACCTGGGAAGCGCTGAACTGGCCGCCGTCTGCGCCCAGCTGGGTCGAATCCCCACGCCGGAGGAGTACAGCAGCATCGCGGCCGAGAAAATCGATCCCCTCTCCGACGAGCTCTACCGCTATCTGAACTTCGATCAGATCAGCGGTTTTGAAGACCAGGGGCGTGTGGTCAGTGCTGACGATGAAGCAACTGTTCTGGCTCAGGCCTGATCCCTAATCACCTCATCTGTGCCAGCCCTGAGCGAACCCAAACAACGACGCCACCTCCTGGGCTCCAGCCGGAGCATCAGGAGGTTGTTGGAGCGCCGCTGGCTGGTGGTGGTCCTGGCTCTGGCGCTCACTGGACTCGGAGCAGCCATCACCGGCCTGCTGTTTACCAGCGGTATCAACCTGCTGCGCGACTGGCGGCTCGATCTGCTCGATGAATTTCCTGCCTGGGTGGTGCTCCCCGCCCTCGGCGCCATCGGGGGCATGGTCTCCGCCTGGCTGATCACCAACCTGTCTCCAGCAGCTGGCGGAGCGGGGATCACCCACATCATGGGTTTCCTGCGCCACAGGTCGGTGCCGATGGGGCTTCGGGTGGGCCTGGTGAAGCTCGTGGCCGGCATCATTGCCATCGGCTCAGGCTTCCCTCTAGGCCCAGAAGGCCCAGCTGTGCAGATGGGCGGCTCCGTTGCCTGGCAGATGTCCCGCTGGCTGCGGGCACCGGTGGCCTTTCGGCGAGTGATTGTCGCTGCAGGCGGCGGAGCAGGCATTGCCGCCGTGTTCAGCGCTCCCATCGGCGGATTCATCTACGCCATCGAGGAGCTGCTCCACTCCGCTAGGCCCGTGGTCCTGTTGCTGGTAATCATCACCACCTTCTCGGCCGACACCCTGGCGGATGTGCTCGGCTTCCTCGGTCTCGACCCTGGGGGCAGTGGGTTGAACAGCACCATCGGTTTTCAACTGGAGCGGGAATACACCCCCCTGGTGCGCTTCCTGCCTGTCGATCTGCTTTACCTGATCGCTCTCGGCGTGGTGATCGGCGTGCTGGCGGAGCTGTACACCCGCTACGTGCTCACCATGCAGCGGCAGGGCAACCGTTGGTTCGGTGACCGGCTGATTCTGCGCATGACCCTGAGCGGACTCGTGTTGGGCTGCGTCTATGCGGCCCTGCCCGACGCCTTCCACAACCCCAGCGAGCTGAAGCACCTGATCGGAGCCGGCAAGGCCGACATCAGCCTGGCCCTCGCCAGCTTTGTGGTGCTGTTCTTCAGTACCGGTCTAGCGGCGGGCTCAGGAGCACCGGGGGGACTGTTCATGCCGATGCTGACGCTGGGAGGAGCCATTGGTTTGGCCGGCGGCATTGGCGTTGAGGCCCTCACCGGCCACGTTCCCACCACTTACGTGTTCGCTGGCATGGGTGCCTTCGTTGCCGGCTGTTCGCGAACCCCGATATCAGCCATGTTCCTGGCGTTTGCGCTCACCAAGGATCTGCTCATCCTCAAGCCCATCCTGGTGGCCTGCCTCACCAGTTTCCTGGTGGCCCGGTTGTTCAATCCGGATTCCATCTACGAGCGCCAGATGGGTATGGAGCTGGCCTCCGAAGACCGCATGCAACTGCGCTTGAACCGTCACCGCCGACCGTTTAAAGCCCCCACACCAGCCAAAGGCCCTTCAGGAGATCCACTCTGAACCAGGAAACACTGCTGTTTGAGCCGGCCTTACCGGAGCCCGGAGCCCTGCAGGCCGTGTTGGCCTTTCCCAGCTCCTATTCCGTGGGGATCACAAGCCTGGGTTATCAGATCGTCTGGGCCACGTTGGCGCAGCGCAGTGATGTGGATGTTCGGCGACTGTTCACGGACCAGCACGATCCCCTGCCCCGCCATTGCGATCTGTTCGGGCTCTCCCTGAGCTGGGAACTAGACGGCCCTGTGCTGCCGGAGCTACTGCAGAACCAGCGGATTCCGATCTGGGCCCTGGAGAGGGGAGATGAGGACCCCATTGTGTTCGGCGGCGGACCGGTGCTCACGGCCAACCCCGAACCCCTTGCACCGTTCTTTGATGCCGTGCTGCTCGGAGACGGCGAACTTCTGCTGCCCGCCTTCATCGACGCTCTGCAGAGCTGCCGGCAGGCATCGCGGGCGGAACGACTCCGACACCTGGCTCAGGTTCCAGGGGTATACGTGCCGTCGCTATATGCCCCGCAATACGACCCAGACGGCGAGCTGATCGGCATCGAACCGATCGATCCAGCGGTTCCAGCCCTCGTCGAAAAGCAGACCTGGCGAGGCAACACCCTCAGTCACTCAACGGTGGTCACCCCTGAGGCCGCTTGGCCCGACATCCACATGGTGGAGGTGGTGCGCAGTTGCCCTGAACTTTGCAGGTTCTGTCTGGCCAGCTACCTGACCCTTCCGTTCCGGACGCCGTCGTTGGATGACGGTCTGATCCCAGCCGTGGAGAAAGGCCTGCAAGCCACCAAACGCCTTGGCCTGTTGGGTGCTTCCGTCACCCAGCATCCCCAATTCGCCGACCTCCTCCACTGGCTGGATCAGGACCGTTTCGATGACACCCGCGTCAGCGTTAGCTCGGTGAGAGCAGCCACCGTGACCCCGGATTTGGGTCGAATCCTGGCCAAACGGGGCAGCCGCTCCCTGACCATCGCCATCGAAAGCGGCAGTGAACGGATGCGCGAGGTGGTGAACAAGAAACTCACCACGGAGGCCATCCATGGGGCGGCCCGCCATGCCAAACAAGGCGGCCTCTCGAGCCTCAAGCTCTACGGGATGGTGGGCTTGCCGACGGAATCGGATGACGACGTCGAAGCAACGGCAGATCTCCTGCTGGCTCTCAAAAAAGGAACCGCCGGACTGCGCTTCACCCTGGGGGTGAGCACCTTTGTGCCCAAAGCCCAGACCCCCTTCCAGTGGCAAGGGGTAAGACCGGAAGCTGAGAAGCGCCTCAAACGCCTGGCCAAAAGGTTGAAACCGAAGGGAATCGAGTTCCGACCGGAAAGCTATGGATGGAGCGTGATTCAGGCCCTGCTCTCCCGCAGCGACCGTCGCCTGGCCCCGGTGATCGCGGCCGTTGGCGAAGACCGCAACAGCATGGGCGGCTGGAAAAAGACCTACAGGGCTGCTCTCAACGGTGAGCTCCAACCGATGCCAGGGCCAGCCCTGCCGCCGCCGCCGCAATGGAGTGCCGTGATCCACGAACCATGGGAGGCCTCACGGATCCTGCCCTGGACCCACCTCAGGGGGCCCCTAGCTCCGACGACGCTGCGGGACCATCACGATCAGGCCTTGGATCAGGAGTAGGAGTCTGCGCAACCTCCTGGTTAAAGGCAGCCAAACCCGCCAACAGCGTCCAGCCGAGAATGTTGAGGCGACTGTCAAAAAACGGCAGGTCGGTGGCATGCATCGCCACCAACACCAGCGTGGCGGTCCACCAGGCCCGTTCCATCGGTGCTTTTTGCAGGATCCCCTTTCGCAGCGCCACAACCAGCAACAGGAGCACCGTTCCGACAATCAACAGCATCACCGGAAGGCCGTGGCTGATCGCCAACTCCAGCGGGAGATTGTGGGAATGGCCATGCCATCGCTTGGCCGCATAAATCGGATAAAGCACGCTGAACGCGGCTGCCCCCCAGCCAAGCCAGGGACGGGCCGCAACCAACTCCAAGGCATACCCCCACTGGCCCAGACGGGTGTGTTTCCAGGCGGTGGGCCCTCCCCGCTCCAGAAGCCGATCGAGAATCGGCTCCGGCACCACAGACATGCCCAGTTGACGCCATCCAGGGGGGACACCGGGCAGCACCACCAAGAACAACGGAGAGGCCAACAACAACAGGAGGGGGAGCAACCAGAACCACTGAATCGGTCCCAGAACGAAGGGAATCGCCAAGGCCAGTGCTCCCATGGCATTGCGCGACTGGGTGAGCAAAACAGCAACAACCGTCGAAAGCGTGAGCAACAAAGCCGCACCACGCCGCCTCCACCCATCCGGTCGCAGCACAGCCGCCAGCATCAAAGGCCAAACCACCCCGAGCCAGGCTCCCGCAATGTTGGCGTAATCAAACAGGGCCGAAAGCCGCCCTTGCGGCTGGCCACCTGGGGCAACGAACCAGATGATGGCGCCGCCTCCAAGTTGCCAGGGACCCTGCCAACCCAGAAACATTTGCCCCAGGCCGGTCAGCAGCACCGGCAAGGTTCCGGCCAGCAACATCCAAGCCGCCTGGCGGCGCTGCCGTTCGCTGGCGAGATGGGGCCGAAAGGCCCAGAAAGCCCAGAAAAATGGCAACCAATTGGCCAACCCAGCCCAGGCAAGGGATCCTGTTTCGGCCACCAGGGACCCCACCAGCATCAACAGGGAAGCGACAAGAAACGGTTGCGTCCAGCGGTCCTGCCAAACAGGACATTCCCTGCCCCGACTTCCGCTGACACAAGCCACGAAGAGACAGATGCCCGAGAGCAGAGCACTGGAGGGAAGCAGAAAAAGGCCGAGCTGGAACGCCTGACCGCCGCGATGAGATGTCATGCAAAAACGGCGGTGCGTCCTCGGTAAACCATCACCTGACGGCGCAGATGCAAGCGAAGGGCCCGCGCCAGAGCAAGGCGTTCGGTGTCACGGCCCTTGCGGATCAGATCCTCCACCTCATCCCGATGGCTGACGGGAACCGTGGTTTGCTCAATGATCGGACCATCATCCAGATTCTCGGTGACGTAATGCGCTGTGGCGCCGATGAGCTTGACCCCACGGTCCCAGGCCCGGTGATAAGGCTGCGCGCCCTTGAACGCTGGAAGGAAGGAATGGTGAATGTTGATGACCTGTGGAAATCGCTCGAGAAACTCCGAACTAAGAACCTGCATGTATTTGGCCAGCACCGCAAGTTCAACGGCGTTCTCCTCAAGCAGCTGCAAGATTCGGTGCTCCGCTTCGGCCTTGGAATCCTTTCTGACAGGCACATAAATAAAAGGAATCTCGAACGATGCACACAGGGGTTCCAGATCCGGATGATTGGCGATGACCAAGGGAACCTGCATCGGCAGCTCTCCGCTTTGGACACGCCAAAGCAGATCCTGCAAACAATGGCTCTGCTTGCTGGCAAAGATCGCCACGCGGGGAAAGGCGTCTGAGAAGTGGAGCTGTGCCTCACCACCAAGCCGCTCTCCTAAGGCCTGAGCTGCCTCGGGAAGGGCATCCCGGGGAATGCCGAAACCCTTGAGCTGCCATTCGATCCGGCTGAGAAACAACCCCGCTCCGGCGTCGGTGTGGTGATCGGCATGGCGAATGCTGCCGCCATTGGCTGCCACCCAACCCGCTAATTCGCTGACCAAGCCCGGGCGGTCGGGACAGATCATCTGGAGGATGACCGTGGCGTCACTCACAACAACCTTTGAAAAACAAATTCTCCCGTGCAAGAGGGGCTGGTTAAAGTCGCAGAAAATTTTTTGATCACCATGCTGAAGGCTCTGAGACGCCTGGCTGCGTTCTGCCTCTGCGTCGCGTTGAGCATGGGTCTGATGGCCCCGGCTTCTGTCGATGCTGCCGGCATCAATCCTGATGATCTGGGCGTGATCCGCCGCCAGGCCGCAGCATTTGAAGACGCAAAATCCCGTCTGCCTGATCTGGCCCGGCTGGTGAGCGAAAAGGATTGGGTCTTCACCCGCAACCTTCTGCATGGCCCCATGCAGGAAGTGAGCCGTGAAATGCTCTACATCAATCAGCGCCTCGACAAGAGCGAGCGTAAGGAGGCCACCAAGGTGGCCCGCTCCTTGAAAGAAGCTCTGGCTGATCTGGATGAAGCGGCACGCCTGCAGGACTTCAGCCGCCTGCAGAAGTCCTACAGCGCCGTTGCTGCAGGATTTGATGCCTACAGCGATCTGATCCCTGCTGAGGCCTTCAGCTGACCCGCTCCGTTGGAGTGATTGGTGCTGGGGCCATCGGCCTCGGCACCGCCTGGCATCTGGCCAAGAGAGGTCACGATGTTTCTGTTTACGACCCACGTCTGAACGCGCCCGTTCAGCGCCAGGGATCGGCAAACGATCTCAGTGGAACATCGGCATCCCTAGGGGTGTTGATGGGTCATGTGTTTCGCCGCAGCAGCGGACGGGGCTGGAGGCTGCGCCGCCGGAGCATGGAGCTCTGGCCGCAGTGGATCGAAACGCTGCAGGTCCACCAACCTGATCTCAAGCTCCATTTGGGCCTGCTGCAAATCCCGGAGGACGAACGAACGGCTGAGCGAATGGCGTCGCTGGCCGCCCAACGCGTCGACCTGGGCCTGCAGATGGTCACCAACGCCGACCTGGCAGAGGTCTGGCCGACGGCCAGCCACGGTGGCCTCCACTCGCGCCACGACGGGCGGGTGGATCCACTGCTGCTTCAACTGGCCCTGCGACAGGCGCTGGCAGGGCAAAGCGTGGATCTGAATGCCGAGGCAGTGGTCCACCTGGAGCGCAACAACAACCAGTGGAGTGTGCATCGAGCCGACGGTGAGAGCACAATCAATGACGTCGTTGTGCTGTCCACAGCACTGACCACGGATGCTCTGCTGGAACCCCTGGGCCACGCCCGAGCGATGACGCCGGTGTTGGGCCAGGCTCTGTCACTCCAGCTAACGACGGGGCCAACGAGCTGGACCCACTGGCCCTCAGTGCTGGTGGATCAGGGCTTCAACCTGATTCCCACATCACCCGGGCGCTTGCTGCTTGGGGCCACCGTGGAACCGGGTGATTGCGCTTCGGCAGACCCTCTGATCTTGATGCGCAGCCTGAATGAACGGGCACCTGCATGGCTGCGCACTGCCACTGTGGTGAGCCACTGGAGCGGCCTGCGAGCCCGACCCGTGGATCGCCCTGCACCGCTGCTGGAGGAGCTGGAGCCTGGACTGATTCTTGCCAGCGGGCATTACCGCAATGGCGTGCTGCTCGCACCTGCCACAGCGGAGTGGGTTGCCGCTGCACTCGAGCAGCCATGAAAAAAGGGCCCCGCGGGGCCCTAACGCGTCGATGGATCAACCGATCACTTGGTCTCAGTGAACTCCGCGTCGATAACGTCGTCGCTGGCGTCACCACCACCGGCGTTAGCACCGGCACCAGCACCGGCATCAGCACCAGGAGCTCCGCCGCCCGCTGCAGCACCCTCCTGCTGATAGACGGAAGCACCAACGGTGTAGAGCTCCTGCTGCAATTCCTCCAGCAGGGTCTTCATCGCGTCGTAGTCGTCTTTCTCGGTGGCTTCCTTGAGCTTGAGGCGCTTCTCCTCCAGCTTTGCCTTGGCGTCAGCATCGACTTTGTCGCCCAGTTCGCCCATCTGCTTTTCAGCTTGATAAACGAGGGTTTCGGCCTGGTTCTTAAGGTCGATTTTCTCGCGCTTCTCCTTGTCAGCGCTGGCATTGGCCTCGGCGTCCTTCACCATCTTGTCGACTTCGTTATCCGACAGGGTCGAGGCACCGGTGATCGAGATGGACTGCTCCTTGCCGCTGCCCTTGTCCTTAGCGGTGACGCTGAGGATGCCGTTGGCATCGATATCGAAGGTCACCTCGATCTGAGGCACGCCACGGGGTGCCGGAGGAATGCCATCAAGACGGAAGGTTCCGAGCGACTTGTTGTCGGATGCCATCTCGCGCTCGCCCTGGAGCACGTGAATCTCCACGTTGGTCTGACCATCCACAGCCGTGGAGTAGGTCTCTGTCTTCTTGGTGGGAACGGTGGTGTTGCGGGTGATCATCTTGGTCATCACACCGCCGAGGGTCTCCACACCCAGAGAGAGGGGCGTGACGTCGAGAAGAAGGATGTCCTTCACCTCTCCGGCCAGAACACCGCCCTGGATGGCAGCTCCAACAGCCACCACCTCGTCGGGGTTCACCGTCTGGTTGGGATCTTTACCGGTGATGCGCTTGACCAGTTCCAGCACCGCCGGGATGCGGGTGGAACCACCCACCATCACGATCTCGTCCAGCTCACCGGAAGAGAGCTTGGCGTCCTTGAGCGCCTGCTCCACGGGCATGGCACAACGATCAATCAGCTTGGAGGCCAGTTCCTCGAACTTGGCGCGGGTCAAGGTGAGATCTAGGTGCTTCGGACCCTCGGGCGTTGCCGTGATGAACGGCAGGTTGATCTCGCTCTGAGTGGCATTGGACAGCTCAACCTTGGCCTTTTCAGCGGCCTCGGTCAGACGCTGAAGAGCCTGCTTGTCCTGACGAAGATCAATGCCTTCGTTGGATTTGAAGGTCTCGGCCAGGTGATCCACGATCACCTTGTCAAAATCGTCGCCGCCGAGGTGGGTGTCTCCGGCGGTGGAGAGCACCTCGAACACGCCGTCGCCGACTTCCAGAACGGAAACGTCGAAGGTGCCGCCGCCGAGGTCGAAGACCAAGATGCGCTCATTGCTCTTCTTGTCGAGGCCATAGGCCAGAGCCGCAGCGGTGGGCTCGTTGATGATGCGCAGCACCTCAAGGCCAGCGATCTTGCCGGCATCCTTGGTGGCCTGGCGCTGGGAATCGTTGAAGTAGGCGGGAACCGTGATCACCGCCTGGGTGACGGTTTCACCGAGATACTTTCCGGCATCCTCAGACAGCTTGCGCAACACCTGCGCTGAGACCTCCTCAGGCGCGAATTGCTTTTCGAGAACCGGGCACTTCACCTTCACGTTGGAGCCGGCCTTCTCAACGCCGTAGCTCACCTCCTTCGATTCCTCGTTCACCTCATCGACACGACGGCCAATGAAGCGCTTGACGGAATAAAACGTGTTGTCCGGGTTCATCACCGCCTGACGTTTAGCGATCTGACCCACCAACTGATCCTGGTTCTTGGTGTAAGCAACCACGGAGGGCGTCGTGCGGAAGCCCTCGGCGTTTGCGATCACGGTGGGCTTGCCGCCCTCCATCACGGAAACACAGCTGTTCGTGGTGCCAAGGTCAATGCCGACAACCTTTCCCATCGTTGCCCACCTCCTGAGATGGTGATTTGAATGGGCTCATCCTCCACATCAGACCCGGTGACAGGCGAGGTGTGGTTCCCGAACAGGCAGGCTGGTGGAGCGATCCGGCCCTGGCAATGATCAACGGCGGCACCAGCCTTTTGGGCCTGCTCGGCAATCCAGTGCGCCACTCGCTTTCGCCGGTGATGCACAACGCAGCCCTCGAATCAATGGGGCTCAACTGGCGCTACCTGGCCCTTCCTTGCGAAACCGAGAGCCTTGATTTGGTGTTGCAGGGTCTCAGGGCCGTTGGCTGCCAGGGCCTCAACGTCACCATCCCGCACAAGCAGGCCATCGCTGAACTCTGTGATGAGCTGAGCCCTCTGGCGCGGCGACTTGGTGCCGTCAACACCCTGTTCCCAGGGGTCGACGGTGGCTGGTACGGCACCAACACCGACGTGGAGGGCTTTCTGGCACCACTTGGTGCCAACGAAGACTGGGCCGGACGCGATGCTGTGGTGATCGGCTGCGGCGGATCGGCCCGTGCGGTGGTCGCCGGCCTGCAAAGCCTGAAGCTGAACACAATCACCGTGGTGGGACGACGAAGCGAAGCCTTGCAGGCCTTCAACACCGATCTGCAACAAGACAATGCCCCTTTAACGGCCTGCCTCGAGAACGCGCCTCAGCTCAAAGAAGCCGTCGCCCAAGCAGCTCTCGTGGTGAACACGACCCCGGTGGGAATGGCACAGCACGGTGACCCCAAAGCAATGCCCCTGGGTGCGGAACTCTGGTCAGGGCTGAGCCCAAAGGCGGTTTTGTACGACCTCATTTACACACCAAGGCCCACCAGCTGGCTCACTGCTGGGCAACGCCGCGGCCATCGCTGCATCGATGGCCTCGAGATGCTGGTGCAGCAGGGCGCTGCATCGCTGCGGCTTTGGAGTGGACGCCATGACGTTCCAACCGAGGCGATGCGAAGCGCCGCCGAGACTGCTCTTGCGACCTAACGTCGCAGTAAGTCCTAGCCCCACCGTGCAGATTCCCCTCTGGCAGCGGCTACTCGCACCGCTGGTGTACCTGCTCCCCTGGAGTGACGCCATTCCCTTTGGCCTCGGGGCTGACGGTGTGTTTAACCAGATCCCTTTGCTCAGACTGCTGATCGTTCCAGCAGTGCCTCTGATCCAACTGAATCGGGGGGTCCCTTTTGGTGGCCTGCTGCTGTTCTTCGTGCTTTTTCTGGCGGTGGTTCGGAATCCAGCCGTTCCCTACTTCCTGCGATTCAACACTCTGCAGGCCTTGCTCACAGACATCGTGATCGTTGTTCTGAGCTTTGCCTTTGGAATCGTGCTCCAACCGATTGCTGGAGGCAGCTTGCTGCTGAGCACCCTGTCCAGCACGATCGTGATCGCGGTGCTGGCCATTCTGGTGTTCGCTCTTGTGGAGTGCTGGCGAGGGCGTGAACCGGATCTGCCAGGCATCAGCCAAGCCGTGCGCATGCAGCTCTACTGAAGGTGTAGGGGCACACCAGGGGATAAGGTGTTGGATCCGTCGCTCACTCCGGTGAGCCTGAAGCCCCGTTGGAGCTGCCCATGACGCACGATCCGTACTACGAAACCATGTACATCCTCCGTCCGGACATTCCGGAAGAGGAGGTCGAAAGCCATGTCACCAAGTACCGCGACATGCTCGTGGAAGCCGGTGCTGATGTGCTGGACAACCAGATGCGCGGCAAGCGCCGCCTGGCCTATCCGATTGCCAAGCACAAGGAAGGCATCTACGTGCAGCTGAGCCATAACGGTGATGGCCAGCACGTTGCTGTTCTCGAGAAGGCCATGCGCCTCAGTGAGGACGTGATCCGCTACCTGACCGTGAAGCAGGAAGGTCCCCTTCCCGCACCTCGGGTGATGCCCGGTAGCGAAGCCGCTCAGCAACAGCAAGCCGAAACAGCTACAGCTGCAGCTGCATCAGCTGACTGATCAGCATTGTGTGATCCATGGGTGGGCGATAGCGTCCGCCCATGGATTCACAACCTGATCAGCGTCATTCAACAGAACCCGCTTGGAACGAACGTCATGGCGACGTTGAGGTTGTTCGGTTGTTGAAGAAAAGAATCACAGAGCTCGAAGCCGAGATCAAGGCTTACGAAGACCTTCTTGCAGAACTGCCCGACGTTTTTGAGCGTCGATTCCAACAGCGACTTGAGCCGTTGATGGAGCGGTATCAACTACTGGCTGAACAGGTTGATCAAGAACAGATCGAGCGCCCCCAGCAGGCAGCTCTCCCTGGAACCTCAGAACCAGATAACGTCGTGCGCTTTCCGGGCCTGAGGCTCCCCAAGTTCCTGCAGAGGCAGCAGCGTTCAGCCTGAACGACGGTGGGATGCTGACCAGAGCCGGGTTGGCAGACCCCAGACGTAAATGAAACCCTCCGCAGCACGGTGATCGAACTGATCCTCACTGCCGTAGGACGCCATCTCGGGAACATAAAGACTGCTGTCCGCTGAGCCGCGACCGGTGACCGTGGCTGTTCCCTTGTGGAGCCGGAGACGAACGACACCATTGACGGTGGTCTGGGTGCGATCCATGAAGCCGTCAAGAGCATCCTTGAGGGGGCCATACCAAAGACCTTGGTAAACGAGGTCAGCCCACTGCATCTCCAATTGCCGCTTGCTACGCAGAACATCGGCGGCCAGGGTCAGGCTTTCCAGTTCCTGGTGGGCCTGGATCAGAAGCAACAGCCCAGGCGTTTCATAGATCTCCCGGGATTTGATTCCCACCACACGGTTCTCGATCATGTCGAGACGACCAATGCCGTGGGTTCCCGCCAAACGGTTGGCTTCACGGATCAACGCCACAGGATCCAGACGCTGCCCATTGATCGCAACAGGATTGCCGGCTTCAAAAGCAATCTCGATCTCTTCTGAGGCATCGGGAGCAGCCTCCACCGATCGGGTCATCGCGAAGACCTCTTCCGGCGGAGCCACCATCGGATCTTCCAGAGGTCCAGCCTCGATGCTGCGGCCGAGCAGATTCAGATCAATTGAGTAGGGCGATTTCTTGCTCACGGGGGCGGGCATCCCAAAGCGTTCGCCGTAAGCAATGGTCTCCTCACGGCTCATGCCCCACTCACGGGCGGGGGTGAGGACCTTGAGATCAGGCGCCAGCGCTGCGATGGCCACATCAAAACGCACCTGGTCGTTGCCTTTGCCTGTACAGCCATGGGCGACAGCATCAGCACCCACTTCCCGGGCCACCTCGACAAGGCGCTTGGCGATCAGAGGCCTGGCCAGAGCGGTGGAGAGGGGGTAACGGCCTTCGTACAGGGCATTGGCACGAATCGCCGGAAAAGCGAAATCCTTGATGAACGACTCGATCAGATCTCCCACCAACGACTGACTGGCACCGGCATCGAGCGCTTTCTGACGAATCGGTTCCAGCTCATCGCCCTGGCCGAGATCTGCAGCAAATGTGATCACATCCTCCACGCCCCATTCCTGCTTGAGGTACGGGATGCAGACACTGGTATCCACTCCCCCGGAATAGGCGAGTACCACCTTCTTGGCGCGGCCCATCAATGGGTCTCCTGATCACACTCCTCTGATTCTCTCGTCTCGCCGGCCGCATCCTGAGGTGAGGTCACAAGCAGCCATGCAGCCAACCCCGCAGCCGGAGCAAAGACCAGGAGCAGCGCAAGGATCCAGGAGGTCTGCAACGGTTCAGGCCGCTGCAGACCCCACCAGTGCAAGCCAGCACTGATCATCAGAGCCAGACCCCACAAGACAATCAGAAGCGCAGGTTTATTCAGCTGGAGCTCGAAAACAGCACGTGGTCTATCTTGGTTGATTGGCCTGTGTCCGTCCCTGCATGAGCGATCTGGTTGATTTAAACGCCCTGGACAGCGTCAACCCGTCCCTCACCCGCTACGGGCGCCGTGACCCAGCACCCGTGCTGCCCCTGCGAGAGGAGCCCGATCTCCTGTCCTGGCTGGAAACCAGCGGCCGTCTCGTCGCCGACGAAGAATCCGGTTCCCCCGAAGTGAGCACTGTCGAAGAGGAAGAACTCTCGGCGCTCATGGGTGAAAAAGAGGATTACAACAAAGATGACGAGCAAAATGAAGAGCAGTGGGAGGACTGATGTCCCCCAACCACTGACTGGTCGTCACTGAGCGACTCATCTAGGGTCCCAGCGACCAGTCCAGTGCTGCTTTGCAATCCACGGATTCGATCCATCGTCCTTGGTGGGAGAACGGCTCGATTAGTGCCAGCTTGCTCATGCTGGTGGTCTTGGCGACCAGCTTTGCAGCCGACAAATGGATCCCCAATGCGCAGCTGAGCCTGCCTCTGTTGATTTCAACGGTCTGCGCAACCGCTACGGCAGCTTTAGGCATTCCGCTTCTGCGTCGCTTGAAGATGGGGCAGTTCATCCGCGAGGAGGGACCGGAATCCCATCGGAGCAAAGCGGGAACGCCAACGATGGGGGGTCTGCTCGTGGTTCCCGTCGGAGTCATTCTCGGCAGCCTGATCACGCGGGACCCCGTGGCATCGCAACAACTGCTCAGCCTGGCTTCGCTGACGTTGGCATTCATGCTGATCGGCGGCGTCGATGACTGGAGCAGCCTCACCAAACACACGAACACAGGTCTGACAGCGCGAGGGAAATTGCTGCTGCAGGCCCTTGCGGCCCTTGTCTTTCTGGTCGTCGCAGCCTGGCAGGGCTGGATCAGCAGCAGCATTGCCTTGCCTTTGGGCCTTGAACTTCCGCTGGGGATCCTGATCTGGCCTTTGGGGCTGTTTGTTGTTCTGGCGGAGAGCAATGCCACCAACCTCACCGATGGCCTGGATGGTCTAGCCAGCGGCTGTGGAGCTCTGGTGTTTACGGGTCTGGCGCTTCAGCTAATGCTGCGAGGGGACAGTGGAGATCCCGCCCTAGCTGGATTTTGCATGACCATGGCAGGGGCGTGGCTGGGATTTCTTGTGCACAACCGAAACCCGGCTCGAGCCTTCATGGGCGACACCGGATCCCTCGCGATGGGGGCAGCCCTGAGTGGTGTCGCCCTGTTGTCCAACAGTCTTTGGCCACTGCTGGTGATGGGAGGCGTCTTCGTGGCTGAATCCCTCTCCGTGATCATCCAGGTTTGGGTGTTCAAGGCCACGAAAGGACCTGATGGACAAGGCCGACGCGTGTTCCGCATGGCGCCACTTCATCACCATTTTGAGCTGGGAGGCACCGATGAGCGCAGCGTGGTGACTGCGTTCTGGCTTGTCACAGCAGGTCTTGTACTTCTGGGGCTGGTGCTGCATCCCTAAGCGTTGATCTTCGATCAAATCCTGAGAAACATCCGTTTTGGAACGATCTCAATGATGAAGCCGTTCAGATCGTCACTGAGTCGAACTTGAATTCGTAACACACAAAGTCAATATCTTTTTCGAAAATTGATCATCAACCAGCAAAAATAAGTGGCATTTTAAAGATTAGAAGATGACCACAACACAGCCCACCAAACAGAAGGAGGCGTGAACTAAAAATCCTGAACTGAGGAGATTTCTACATCCAGCACGAAAGCTTTCTTCGGCTCACATCCCTTAAAGTCACCCTTTCGAGGCATCGAGGCAGGATGACTTATTTCACCTGGCGTGAATCCGGTCTCACAGCTGACTGTTCGAGCCTCGAAGCGATGGCTGCCCGCTTTCAGGAGTCAGCCAGTTTGATGCGGCGCATGTCCAGCGAAGGATTCCATCTGGAACGGCATGGAACAGAGCAGCGCATCACCCATCCCGATCCCACGGTGTTTGAAGCCTGGGGATTCGTCAGCGAAGAATCGCCGGTCCGCCAACTCACGCTGATCCCCGATCTTCAGAACTGATGGAAAACCTGCTTGACAAAACCGCTGAGCTACTCGCCAGCGCAGCGGCTGATCCTGATCGGGTTCTGCGTTGGGTGCTGATCTATTTCGGTGTGTCGTCGCTTGGATTCATGGGCGTGTGGTTGATCGGAGAAGTGCGTCGTCAGAGCAACAACGCCGATTCGAACTGAGCCCTCAGCGGCTGGCTTCCACCGAACGCTGACGCCACTGAGGCGTCTGTTCCATCGATTTCAGCTGATCAGCACTGGGACTTTCAAGCGCGTCGAGGAAATGCAGCGGTTCCGCTTCAAAGTGAAGGTGAGGTCCGGTTGACCAGCGACCCGTATTCCCACAAAGACCAATGATCTGACCGCGGTCATAGGAACCTGCGGGGGCACCAACATTGAGATGGCTGTAGCGGGTCTTAATCCCATCGCCCGCAAGATGGAACGTCCATCCGTGGGTGGATGTCCAGCGACTCCGACCAACACCATCATGTGCCGCGCGCACAGGACGACCAACACGGCAGGCGATATCCAACGCTGGGTGGTCTGGTTCGACGCCTTGGGTCACCACACCCGACATCGGTACAAGCAACGCGGCAAACAGACCCAGCAAACAATCAAAATGAGAATTGGAAGAGAACCTTAAGACACTGTCCCTTCCGTCAGAGAAAAGACAGGATTCCCGTTTTTCCTTAACGCTCTCTTAAAAGGAAAAAAACCCTGTGCTTCCGGGCCACTCCGCCGGCGGTCTCGCGACGGTTCGAAGTGCAAATCAAACGCAGCTCATGCGCAGAGCACTTCTGTTCACTGGTGCCGGCCTGATGGTCGCCGCCGCTGGACTGCCTGGCTTCGCCGCCCCCAAACAAACCGCCCGGACCGTCACCAACGGTTTCGTTCGCTCCAACGTTCTGTTGCCCATCGGTGGCAAACAGCAGGTCTCCAATCCCGTTCCTCAAGATCTGAGCAATCTGTCCGGTTGGACCCGTGAAGAACTCGAAGTGGGTCTGGAGAAGCAGTACGACGTCGACGTTGCTGACGTCACTGAATTCCTCTATTCAGATGAGGGCGAGGCCTTCCTGAAAGCAAGCCTGAACGGCAACTATCACCCGTACTACAGCCAGCAGAACGATCTGCAGGCCGTTCGCAGCGCCATCATTCTCGATGCTGAAGATGGCAAGCTCTCCAGCTACGGAATGATGGCCAAGCTGCCGACCGATCAGCGCCTGCAAGGTGCCATGAAGGTCTGCAATGCCGACGTGAAAGGTGATTTCCACAAGGACACCTCTCTGCTCAGCTGGTACATGAACACTCCGGCCTGCATCCAGGCCTACACCGCCAAGGCCCCTGAGCCCGCTCCAGCTGCTCCCGTTCAGGGACTCTGGTGATCTGACGGCATAACGACAAAAGACGTCGAACAAGCCCTGGGACGACCCAGGGCTTTTTTGATGCACTGGGCATCAAAACAAGGGCATCAAGGCAAAACCACCACGGGAGTCCCCACCTCCACAAGCTCAAACACCCTGCGGATGTGTTCGTCATAAAGGCGAACACATCCATGCGACACAGCCCGTCCGACGGTCCAACGATGGGGAGTGCCGTGCAAGCCGACGTGGGAGCAGCCTCGAACCTGCACCATTTTCTCGCCATCCCAACCACCGGGATTGGAGCAGTCCTGATGAAAGGCAATCCAGCGCGATCCCAGGGGGTTTCGACCTCCGGGGGGAACCAAAACACCGGTGCCTGGATGCCTCCAAACGGGATCCACCGTCTTGAAAAGCACCCGATGCTCCCCAACAGGGGTTTCCCAACCTTGCGTGCCAACAGCGGCAGGCACACGCAGACGAAGCTGGCCCTGCTCCAGCAGGATCAGCTGACGGCTTGAGCGATCCAACACAAGTTGCTTGTTGGAACGCGAGCGGACTGCAGCCGGCAGCAAAGCCAGCGCCTCTGCATCACTCAGCCAGGGAGCAACCGGTGGAATGGGATCAGCAGGCCTGGCTCTTGCCGCCCCGAGCTGAAGACATCCCCCAGCGAGAACCGCCAACAATGTCGCCCGAAGCACTGGACTCCATCAAGAACTCATCCTTGACGTAGCGGCACATCGAGCCCTGCACTCCCAGGCTGCGGAAAGTCTCAGGACTTGCGTTGATTGATGATGCGGCCAGCCATTCAAAGATCACCATGCCGTCGTTTCCTCGCACCGTGATGCTGCTGGGCAGTGGGGAACTGGGCAAAGAAGTGGCCATCGCTGCCCAGCGACTGGGCTGCCGGGTGATCGCCTGTGATCGCTATGCAGGTGCTCCAGCAATGCAAGTGGCTGACATGGCGGAAGTGCTGCCGATGACCGATGCCGATGGCTTGCTCGAAGTGGTCAGGCGCCACCAGCCCGATGTGGTGATCCCGGAGATCGAAGCGCTCGCAGTTCATGCGTTAGCGGAACTGGAACAGGAGGGAATCACCGTGATTCCAACGGCCCGTGCGACGGCCGTCACCATGAACCGAGACCGCATCCGCGACCTGGCAGCAGGTGAACTCGGTCTCCGCACGGCCCGATTCGCCTATGCCTCCAATGCTGAGGAACTCACAGAGGTGGCGAAACCTCTGGGCTGGCCCGTCGTGGTGAAACCGGTGATGAGTTCCTCGGGCAAAGGGCAGAGCGTGGTGGCCTGTGCGGACGATCTGCCCAAAGCCTGGGATATCGCCATGGCCGGCGCCCGCGGCACCTCAGACCAAGTGATTGTTGAGGAATTTCTCAGCTTCGATCTGGAAATCACCCTGCTCACCATTCGCCAGCGCAACGGCGAAACCCTGTTCTGTGCACCGATCGGCCACGAACAGGAAGGAGGGGACTATCAGTGCAGCTGGCAGCCCGCCCAACTGACGGAACAGCAACTGAATCAGGCCCAAGCCATGGCCAGGACGGTGACCGACAACCTCGGCGGTGCAGGTCTCTTCGGTGTGGAATTTTTCCTCTGTGGTGATGAGGTGATCTTTTCGGAACTGTCTCCCCGCCCCCACGACACCGGCCTGGTCACATTGATCAGCCAAAACCTGAGCGAATTCGAACTGCACCTGCGTGCCGTTCTTGGCCTGCCGATCCCCGAGATCACTGCAGCTGATGCCGCTGCCAGCCGTGTGATCTTGGCCGAAACTCATCTGGACTCCGTCGCTTTTGAAGGGGTCGAACAAGCGTTGACGGAAGCTGACACCCAATTGCTGCTGTTCGGCAAGCCCACGGCCCGCCCAGGTCGGCGGATGGGTGTGGCCCTGGCAAAGGGAGGAGATTGGAAGGAAGCACAAGCCAAGGCCGACAGGGCAGCCGCCTGTATGACCGTGATCCCGGGATCAACGGCTGCCTGAAAACCGGTAGTGGGTTAAGCCATCCAGCACCGCTCCAACACTGGGGCGTTTCGACACATAAACCCGCTGCTGAGACCGTTGACCCAACAAACAAGGATCGTGATCCGCAGGCACGACCGTGGCGGGTAAACCATCCAGCAACTCTCCATCCCCCTGTTGACTGGCCACCACCAGAACCCGCTCCAGGGGGAGCCCCCAAGAGTGAGCCAGGAAGCGAATGGCCTCGCTGCGGGAGGCGCGCTGCGGCAGAACATCCAAGAACCAGTGGCAGCGGAGCTGAGGTTCAGCCTGCAAAGCATGGCGCCGCAAGCGCTGACGGGCCAACCCGATCAACCCACGGTTGGAGGCACGCAACAAGTAGCTGACCTTGAAACGACTTTGATGATCAAGGTCCTGAAGCTGAATGTGTTCCTGCAGGTGACCCATCGCTGCAAGAACAGCATCGCGATCCCAGGCCTCACTGATCCGCTGCGCCCAAACGGGGTCCGCTGCGCGATCCAAACCATGGTGGATCTCGGTTCCAGCCCGGCAGATCCAGGCCTTGGGATCGGGAAGGTGCAACTCGTGGTAGCGCTGACGTGCCTGAGCCAGGGAGCGACCCGTAAGGATGACCAACCCTGTCGAGGCGGAAAAGGGTTCGGCTTGAAGCCGATCGCGCAGATGTGCAAGGGAGCTTTCCTCCGGCAACTCCAAACTGCTGTCGAGATCCAGCGCCAGGAGCCTGGAGACAGGACTGGGCCGCCGCACCACCGACAACGCTCGAACAGGTGACGCACGAATCCTTTGCTGCATCAGGGCGAGGTATTGGCAGACATGGGCATCCCAACTGAAGTGGCGACTGATCGCCTCCACCCCGTTGTCACTCCAACGTCGCCAACGGGGTGCATCACTGCCGGCGAGTTCCAGGGCTTCCTGAAGTGCCCCAGGATCGGTGACGTCTGCCAAAAGACCGTTGTCGCAACGGTGTTGGATATCCCGTGGCCCCCCATCGTCGGTCGCCACCATCGGCAAACCACAGGCCGCGGCCTCCAGCAGGGTGAGTCCGAAGGGTTCCGTCAAAGCCGGGTTCACAAACAACCCGCCACGACGGGCAGCCCAGCGATACAGGGCGGGAATCTGGGCACGACTGTGTTGTTTGGGATAAGCCACCTGGCCATAGAGGTCAAAGCGATCCACCAGATCGAACACCTGCTGAAGCACATCGCGCTGCTGCTTCTCGAGCTGACGCGGGTCATCCCGACAGCCCAGCACAAGCACGAGGTTGTGACGCTGCCGCAGCACCGGTGACTGGCCGTAGGCCTCCACAAGCGCAGGAATGTTTTTGCGACGAACCGCACGGGAAATCGCGAGCAGGGGTGCGCGATCTGGCTCCCTCAGGAAAGGCTGCAACAGGCTTTCCACAGCAGAGCATTCCTGCGACGAACCGTGGGGATGGAACCGTGTGGCATCGACCCCGGGGGGGACCACCTCCGCCTGAGCCGCCTGAAAGTGGCCGTAGCGCGAGTACTGCTGATCAGCTTCCTGACGGGTGCTGGTGATCACCAGATCGGCTTGCGCCAGAGCGCGCTCTTCGGCATCGATGCGACGGCTGATGGCATAGGTCTGCTCAATCTGAGAGCGATCAAGACCACCGGCCAGGAGGCGACGCTGTTTCTCCCGGCCGAGAGAGTGCCCGGTGAACACCAGCGGAATGCCCAGCCGCTGACTGACCAGAGCACCCACCAAGCCGGCATCGGCGTAGTGGGCATGAATCCAGTCCACCCTCTGGCCAGGCTGGCTCAGATGTTCCACCAGTTGATCAGCCAGCTCCTCGAGATGGGGCCAAAGAAGCTCCTTCCGCAAATACCGCTTCGGTCCGAATGGGAAACGCAGGATGCGGGCACCCGGACAAATGACCTCCTCCCGTTTGCTGTAGTCGAGATCAAAACGACGGTCCTGAATCAACCGCGTCACCACATCAACCTGCTCAACCTCGGCCCGCTGCGCCAGGCTGCGCGCAAGCTCGAGGACATAGAGCGTCTGGCCACCGGTATCAGCATCCCGTCCGAGTTCGAGCTCATGGGAACGAAACAGACCGTGAAGATGCAGATGCAACAACCGGATCCCCATTCGCTCACCTCACAAACAACAACGGAACACAGATTCAGTGCCGTTGGTTTTTCTTTAGAGGCGGAAGAAGAGCTAAAAAATGAAAAAAACCTTAGAAGGCACGCAAATCAAACAGCTAAAAAAAGCCGACTCTCTATCTCTCGCAGGTGATCTGAGCTCAAGAAACTGGACTCATGCCGACTGCTGTATGTAACAACCCGGCAATGTCAGAGGCGGTCGCTTACATCAACAAGACTTCCCTGCTCGTCACCCCAACCACCCGCAGAGAAGGTGACCGCGCCATCCACCTCAAGCTGCTCATTGATCCAGCCCAGGATGGCCGGCCCAACCTGTGCGGGGGACGGCTCACCTTGAAAACTACGAAGGCTGAAGTGGTCGGCACCCTGCACCAACACCAAGCGGTGACCGAACTGCACGGCCTTGTTCTCACGCATCGGAGCGATGGCTTCTGAACCCGAAGGCACCACCCAATCGCGGGTGCCGCTGATCAGCAGCAACTTAGCCGGAAGGCTCTCCAAGCGACTGCCGTCGAACAACAAGTGCAAGGGCGGACTGACGGCCACAACAGCCTTGACCCTTGAATCGGCAACAGCGGCTTGGTTAACCCCCGACAGCCAACTGCATTGGAGCACCCAGCTGATGTTTCGCTCCGGATCCTTGAGGTCGTTGCAACGGGCTTTGAGTCTGTAATCAACAGGAACACCACCGGCCAACTGGAGCGTGGTGGTGGCTCCCCAAGAGTGACCCACCACCGCTACGGCATCGGTGTTCAAGTTGGCACCCTGCCGAAAACGCCCTGCACTGATGGCATCCAACAAAGCAGACACATCAAGGGGCCGAAGACGCAATTCTTCAGGCCCCGGTGGCGGCGCATCACCAGCGAGCATCGCCTTCTGCTGATTGAGATCGCTGCCGGGGTGATCTGGCAGCAACACGGTGTAGCCATGGGCAGCCAACACCTCGCCCCAACCTTCAAAGGATTCCGGATCGTCCCAGAGCCCGTGGGAAATCACGACCAAGCGACCATTCCCAGGCGCTGCAGGCTGAAGCGTCAGAACCCGCAGAGGTTTCGGGCGGTGGGGCACGGGCACCTGAAGAACCTCACGGGACCAACTGGGCCGCAGTGGCCCCCGCAGAGCAGCCGTCAAGGATGCGGGCTCAACGGAACGGGCCAAAGCAACCCCCTCCTCAAGATTGGTTTTAAGCCGGTTGGCCACCTCAGCGAGGCGCGATAGATCGATCGATGCCTGTTCTCCCGGCAACTCCCGCAAAAAACCAAGGATGTTGGGTTGCCCCCGGCGTTCAGCACGAATCAGGGCCTCGGTCAGCATGCGCCCGCTCACATCCGGCTCAACTCCTTCAAGAGCCACCACCTGCGTCGCCGCATGGAGGGCCTGCTCCAGAAGCGGCTGACCGGTCGATCCCGCCAGCAACGCCTTGGTTTCCAAGGGCAGTGGCGTGAGGAACACCTGGCGCAACAGCGGCAACAACTTGCCACCACTGGCCAGTTCAAGATCCTGCAGATCCGGACTGGACTGGATCAATTGTTCAGCGGACTCGCCATCATCGAAGTTGATCGTGATCTCCGTTTCCAGGAACGGCAGTCGCAACACCAGCCTCTCCAATGCTGAGGCTGGACCCCCGGTCAAGGCCAGAGAGATGCCGACACCCAGGGCCGCCAGGTGTGTCCGAAGTCGAGCCATCAAGCCGCCAGGGGAACGGGTAGTTCTGGTGGATGCTGCTCCAAAACCCTGCTGAGGTAGCGCCCTGTGTGACTGGTGGGGTGCTGGGCAACCTCCTCTGGAGTCCCCGTAACCAGAATCTCGCCACCCTTGTCACCCCCTTCAGGGCCAAGATCGATAACCCAATCACTGCAACGGATCACATCGAGATTGTGCTCAATGCAGATGATTGAATTGCCCTTGTCCACCAACCGCTGCATCACATCCATCAGCTTGTGAACGTCATAAAAGCTGAGGCCGGTGGTGGGCTCATCAATCAGATAGAGGGTCTTGCCGGTGGCCCGCCGTGACAGTTCCGTTGCCAGCTTCACCCGCTGGGCTTCACCCCCCGAAAGAGTTGGCGCCGGCTGGCCAAGTTTGACGTAGCCCAAGCCCACATCCACCAGCGTGCGTAACCGATCTGCCGCCTGAGGAATCGCATCAAACACCTCAGCGGCCTGCTCCACCGTCATCTGGAGCACATCAGCAATGGTGTAACCCTTGTATTTGACCTGCAGGGTTTCGCGGTTGAACCGAGCGCCCTTGCAGACATCGCACTGAACGTAGACGTCCGGCAGGAAGTTCATTTCAATCACATTCACGCCCTGACCGCGGCAGGCCTCACAGCGGCCGCCCTTCACGTTGAAACTGAATTGCCCCACCTGGTAACCACGGGCCTTCGCCTCCACCGTGGCAGCGAACACCTGCCGGATCGGATCAAAAGCACCGGTATAGGTGGCCGGATTGGATCGGGGCGTCCGTCCAATCGGGCTCTGATCGATCACGATCACCTTGTCGATCGACTTCAGACCCCGCAGCTCCCCAACACCCTGCGGAAAGGGGACTTTGAAACCCAGGCCGTTTTCCAGAGCCGGATGCAAAAGCTCATTCACCAGGGTGCTCTTGCCGCTGCCGCTTACACCGGTGACGGACACCAGCCGTCCCAGTGGAAACTCAACCGAAACGTTCTTGAGGTTATTGCGATTGCAATCGATCAGCTTGAGGGAACGTGAACCGCTCTCGCGGCGTTCGGCCGGCGTGGGAATGGAACGGCGGCCGCTCAGATAGGCACCGGTGAGGGATTCGCTGCTCGCAACCAAGTCATCAAAACTTCCCTCGGCCACGATGTGGCCACCATGGACGCCGGCACCGGGACCGATATCCACCACGTGATCTGCAGCACGGATGGTGTCTTCATCGTGTTCCACCACCACCAGGGTGTTTCCAAGATCCCTGAGCCTCACGAGAGTGTTCAGGAGACGATCGTTGTCCCGCTGGTGCAGACCGATGCTCGGCTCATCGAGCACGTAAAGCACCCCTGTGAGACCAGCGCCGATCTGAGTGGCCAACCGAATGCGCTGGGCCTCTCCGCCAGAGAGCGTCATCGCCGGACGATCCAAGCTGAGGTAATCCAGACCGACATCCAGCAGAAACTTCAAGCGCAGACGGATTTCCCTGAGCACCAGATCACCGATCTGAATCTGACGGGGACTCAATAAAGGCTCTGAACCCTCATAGGCACCAACGCCCATCAATTTTTCGATCCGTTCCAGGGTCTGACCGACGCTGACAGCAGTGAGTTCTGGAATCCGATAGGGACCAACCGTCACAGCCAGGGCTTCCGGTCGGAGCCGCTGACCGCCACAGGCTTCGCAAGGTACGAGCTCGAGATACTTCTCCAACTTCTGCCGTTGGGCTTCACCGCTGGCATCGCGAAGCTGCCGCTCGAGAATCGGAAGAATGCCTTCGAAAGGGCGGGTGTATCCCCCTTTGCCCTTGCGATACCGGCTATCGGCCTGAATCAAAATCGGTTCACGGCTTCCGTTGAGCAGCACATCCCGCTGTTCATCCGTGAGCTCATTCCATGGGGTCTTGATCTCAAAGCCGAAGGCTTCACCAACCGAGAACAACAGTGAAAAGTAATAGCTGTTGTCTTTCTCTGCCCAAGGGGCAACGGCGGAATAAACGGGCTGACTGGGATCCGGAATCACCCGGTCCACTGTGAATTTGCGCAGATGGCCGATGCCATGGCAAGCCTCACAGGCGCCGTAAGGGCTGTTGAACGAAAACAGTCGCGGCGATAGTTCCTCCATCACAGCGCCGTGTACGGGGCAGGCGAAGTTCTCGGAGTAGAGCCGCTCCCGTTCAACGCCGTCGGGAAGCTCCTCACCTTTCTTGGGCACGACCTCCACAAGCGCCAAACCATCGCCACGTTTGAGAGCCGTGCGCAACGAATCGGTCAGCCGTTCCTGCACCCCCTCACGGGCCACAAGGCGATCCACCACCACCTCGATGTTGTGGCTGTGGTTCTTGTCGAGTTCAATGTTGTCGGCTAGTTCGCGCACCTCACCGTTGATGCGCACCCGAGCAAAACCCTCAGCCGCCAGGCCACTGATCAGCTTGGTGTGGGTGCCCTTTTTGCCACGCACCACCGGCGCCAGCAACTGATACCGGGTTCCCTCCGGCAACAAAAGAATCTGATCGACCATCTCGTCGATGCTCTGCGGCTTAATCGAGCGACCGCATTTGGGGCAATGGGGTTCGCCAGCCCGGCCGAACAGCAAACGGAGGTAGTCCTGAATCTCCGTAACGGTGCCCACCGTGGAGCGCGGGTTGTGACTGGTGGATTTCTGATCAATGGAGATCGCGGGGGACAACCCTTCGATGGCATCCACATCGGGCTTGTCCACCTGGCCTAGGAACTGCCGGGCGTAAGCCGACAGACTTTCGACATAGCGGCGCTGCCCTTCCGCAAAGATCGTGTCGAACGCCAGCGAACTCTTACCGCTGCCACTCACCCCGGTGAAGACCACCAACTTGTTGCGGGGGATCGTGACGTCGACGTTCTTGAGGTTGTGCTGTCGAGCACCCCTCACCCGAATCACGTCATCCTGATTCGCCAGCGGGTCAGCTGAGTCAGTGATCTTGGCAGCAGCTCGCGCCATCAGGACCCGTTGGAAGGCCCAAAAGCTTAGGAAGAACCGAAGCCTTCAAGCTGTTCGCTGGTCCAGCAGGCTGGCTGCATAGGCATCGGCCTGATCGCCACCAGCGAGATCAGCCAGCTCCTGGCGACGTTCCTGGGTGTCCCGCAGTCGGGACACTCGCGAATGGGTCACGCCGTCCTCCACATGCTTGCTGACCCGGAAATGATGATCAGCAACCGCTGCCACAAGCGGTTGGTGGGTGACGCAAAACACCTGACGCTGACGGGCCAGAGTCTGAAGGAGATTCGCCATCGCTCCACTGACGCGTCCACTGACGCCGGCATCAATCTCATCGAACAGCAGCGTGCTGGACCCATCCACAGCGGCAAGAGTGGTCTTGAGCGCCAGCAGAAAACGGGACATCTCACCCCCAGACGCCACCTCCGTCAACGGTGCCATCGGCTGGCCTGGATTGGCAGAAAACAGGAACTGCACAGCATCCGCACCATGCTCAGCGGGATCACAGAGGGTGAGATCCACCTTGAAACGCACGTTGGCCAGCCCCATGGGAGGCAACAAGTCCAGCAACGAGGCCTCCAGAGCAGCCGCCGCCTTGGAACGCTCGCGATGCAACGCCGCATTGGCCTGATCACGCGTCTGGCGTCGGTCGTTCTCGTCCTGGTGCAGGCGAGCGAGATCCGCCGCGAATCCCTCAGCACCCAGACGATGAAACAGGTCATCTCGACGCTGAATCAAACCGGCCAGATCAAGGCCATAGCGGCGCTGCAGGCGTTTTAAAACCGACAGGCGGTCTTGGATCCGCTCGAGATGGTCTGGATCGCTCTCGAGTGCAAGACCGTACTGATCGAGGGAACGCAACAAAGCATCCACACCAGCCTCGAGATCCAGAGCCTGATCCCGCAGGGACTCAAGGGAACCATCCAGCTGGGCCATGGCCTGCAGCTCCTGGATGCACACCGCGAAATGATCCTGCAGAGAAGGCCCCTGATCCGCACCATCGCGGAGACGCCCAAACAGCACGGCTAGCCCCTCCAGCAGCCTCACGCCATGAACAAGGCGGTCCTGATCCTGTTCAAGCCGCTCCTGTTCGTCGGGGTCTTCCAGATCGGCAGCCTGCAGCTGCTCCAGCTGCTCCTCCTGTTCAGCCCGCTCCTGTTCGGAACGCTGCTGCTCCTGCTCGAGGGCCATCAGAGCATCAGCAGCCAGGCGCCATTTGCTCCAGGCATCAGCCACTTGCTGTTTGGTCGCCGCCAACGGGGAGCCACCGAGACGGTCCAACCAAAGACGTTGTTGCCCAGCGCGTGACAACAACTGGGTCTGGCCTTGAACGGTGAGATCAATCAGCAGTGGTCTGAGCTCAAGCAACTGCTGACGGTTCACAGTGCTGCCGTTCAGACGGCAGCGACTGGAGAAGCGATCACCGTCTTGCCGTTTCCACTCACGGCTAATTAGGAGATCCTCTTCAGGGTCAAACTCCGCCGCAACCAGCCACTGTTCAAGGGATGGGCTGAGTTGAAATGCAGCCTCAATCCTGGCTCGATCAGAACCACTGCGCAGCAGACGAATACCACTGGCCCCCTGGGCTCCACCGAGAACCGCATCGAGGGCATCAAGAAGAATCGACTTCCCTGCTCCGGTCTCACCCGTAAGCACCGTGAAGCCGGAGCTGAACTCCAGTTCAAGACTCTCGATCAGAGCGATGTTCTGCAGCAGCAGACCGGTGAGCACATCCAGCCCTGTGGTGATGCCGACCGTAGCGGCGGCCTGGGTCGTTTAGAAGGGGGGTCGCACATCCCTTTTATTGATGGCGCAAGAGCTCGGGGATTTCATCGAAGCCGCGGGGTTGCTCGAATACGACCCCGCCGCCATCACACGTATCTATGCCGGCCATCCCCAGCGGCTGATCCGACGACTCTGGCAAACCCTGGTACCCATCGGCTTATTGCTTCTTGGCGTCGCCTTCGACTGGATCTTCCAGTTACTAAAAGACGAGCAACGGGCCCGGAATCGAGCCCGCGAGTGCGCTGAGCTGCTGGTGGATCTCGGCCCCGCCTTCATCAAGGCTGGCCAAGCTCTGTCCACACGACCGGACATCGTCCCGCCACTGCTGCTGGAAGAACTGGCCCAGTTGCAGGACCAACTGCCTGGCTTCGACAGCGGCCTGGCCATGGCCTGCATCGAAGACGACCTGGGGGCACCGGTGGATGACATTTTCGAGCAGCTCGACCGGGATCCGATTTCCGCCGCCTCCCTGGGACAGGTGCACAAGGGAACCCTCAAAGGTGGCGCCAGGGTGGCGGTGAAAGTGCAGCGCCCCGGCCTGCGCGAACAGATCACCCTGGATCTGTACATCGTGCGCAACATCGCAGCCTGGCTGAACAGCAACATCGGACTGATCCGCAGCGACCTCGTCGCCTTGATCGACGAACTGGGGCGACGGGTGTTCGAAGAAATGGACTATCTCAACGAGGCCTCGAACGCTGAGACCTTCGCTGAGCTGCATCAGCACAACCCTCGAATCGCTGTTCCGACGATCTACCGCAGCGCCACCAGCCGCCGCGTGCTGACGATGGAATGGATCGACGGCGTCAAACTCACCAATCTGGATGCCGTTCGGGAACTCGGCGTCGATCCAGACGACATGGTGGAGGTGGGCGTGAATTGCAGCCTTCAACAGTTGCTGGAGCATGGCTTCTTCCATGCCGACCCCCACCCCGGCAATCTCCTGGCCCTCAAGGACGGACGCCTCTGTTATCTCGACTTCGGGATGATGAGCGAGGTCAGCCGCGAGTCCCGCACGGGCTTGATTCAAGCGGTTGTTCATCTGGTGAACCGCAACTTCGGGAAGCTCTCCAAAGACTTCGTCACCCTTGGTTTCCTGGCGGAAGACGTGAACCTGGAACCGATTGTTCCGGCCTTTGAGAAGGTCTTCAGCCAAGCGTTGGAAGCTGGCGTCAACCGCATGGATTTCAAAGCGGTCACCGATGACATGTCCGGTGTGATGTACAAATTCCCGTTCCGGGTACCGCCCTATTACGCCCTAATCATTCGGTCACTGGTCACCCTCGAGGGCATCGCTCTGAGTGTGGATCCAAACTTCAAGATTCTCGGTGCGGCGTATCCCTACTTCGCGCGTCGGCTGATGGAAGACCCAGATCCCCAATTACGTCAGAGCCTCAAGGAGATGCTGTTCGACGGAGATGCCTTCCGCTGGACCCGTCTGGAAAATCTTGTGTCTAGCGCTGCAAGTCAGGCCCAACTGGACCTGGAAGCGCTACTCGACCAACTGCTCGACTTCCTGTTCTCTCCCAAGGCGGGACTGCTTCGGGATCAATTGGTGACCGCCGCCGTGGAGAGACTGGACGCTCTGGGGTGGTCCACGATGCAGCGCCTGGGTCGACGTCTACCCAAACGACTGCAACCCTCCGCCATCGCCCAGACGCCTCCAGGGCTCTCGGATCCACTGATGCAACTGGAGCCAGTACGAGAATTGATTCAGGTGTTGCAGTCATTGCCGGGGTTCAAACCGGAACTTCTGCTGCGACGGATGCCCAGAGTTCTGAATGAGCCGGACACCCGCCGTATGGGATTCCAGGTGGCTCAAGGGCTGGCCGAACGAGGAGTTGTCCGCCTGGTACGGGTCGCCGCTGGAGTTCCTGCCTAAGTTCCTGAGAACACCGTCAGCGTGATGCTTCTCAAGCCCTTCACCCGTTCGTCACTGCTGGCTGTGGCGGCAGGACTTGGAATCGGTTGGAGCAGCGTCATGCAACCTCTGCATGCCGCCACGGATGTAGCCCTCGTCAGTGGTGCCTTCCGCCGCTCGATTCCCGTCAAGGAATTTGAACACCTGGCCGAGACCGGTGAAGCCATCGGCCTGCTGGGCGATCTGCTTGAACTGTCCGGGCAGAACCCTCAGGAGGTATCGCGGATGCTCAATCAGAGCCTCGAACTTCCGCTAGTGCTGACCAGCCGTTTAATCAATACACGGATCGGTGAAGCCATCCTGCGCCGTGCTTCACGCATCATCTACCCCATCTACACACCGGAACCCGAGGTGAGTGTTCCGGCGATCCGAGCAGGGGTAATCAGTGGATTGCAAAGCGAGGAAGGCCTCACCGCTGTGAGCTTTCTGAAGGGGTATCCCAATGCCGTTATGGCGGTGAACCTGCCAGCTTTGTTTGGGGTGATTGAGAAAGCGGAATCGATTGCCGGCCTGGTGCAGTTTTTCTCCGACTCCCCCTTGGACGGACTGAAGGACGCGCAACCCTGACCAATTCCTGAACGGACGCCGCCTAGATTCCGGAAATCCCCCCATCCCAGCCGGTGTCCCTGTTTCAGAACCTCCGTCGGCGTTTCACTGCCACCCCTGTGATGCAGGACTGGCCTGGACTGATTGAGGCCTATCGCAGCTGGCTTCCCGTCACCGATGCAACCCCGGTGATCACCCTTCGGGAGGGAGCCACTCCTCTGATTCCCGTGCCATCGATTGCGGAACAGATCGGCAAGGGGGTGAAAGTGTTCGTGAAATACGACGGCCTGAATCCCACAGGGTCCTTCAAGGACCGGGGCATGACCATGGCGATCAGCAAAGCCAAGGAAGCCGGTTGTGAAGCGGTGATCTGTGCAAGCACAGGCAACACCAGTGCAGCAGCAGCGGCCTATGCCCGGCGGGGAGGAATGCGGGCCTTCGTGTTGATCCCGGATGGCTATGTCGCCCAGGGAAAACTGGCTCAAGCTCTGGTGTATGGCGCTGAGGTCTTAGCGATCCGCGGCAACTTCGATCGTGCCCTGGACATCGTTCGGGAAGCGGCGGAGAAGTATCCGGTCACCCTGGTGAACTCGGTGAACCCCTACCGGCTTCAGGGCCAAAAGACGGCTGCTTTCGAAATCGTGGATGCCCTCGGAGACGCACCCGACTGGCTTTGCATTCCCATGGGCAACGCGGGAAATATCACCGCCTATTGGATGGGTTTTCAGGAATATCAGCAGGCGGGCCGGAGCCGGAACCTGCCCCGGATGATGGGCTTCCAGGCCAGCGGATCAGCTCCTCTGGTGAACAACACGACGGTGACGGACCCCGAAACCATCGCCACAGCCATCCGCATCGGCAACCCGGTCAACCGAGCCAAGGCCCTGGCAGCACGCGAAGCCAGCAAAGGAGCGTTCCTGGATGTCACCGATGCGGAAATCATCGCGGCTTACAAACTCTTGGGCGGTCAGGAGGGAATCTTCTGCGAACCCGCCAGTGCTGCATCTGTGGCAGGCCTGCTCAAACGCAAGGATGAAGTACCAGCTGGCTCAACGGTGGTCTGCGTTCTGACCGGCAACGGCCTCAAGGATCCCGACTGCGCCATCAGCAACAACGACGCCGCCTTCCACACCGACCTCAATCCCGATCTCGACACCGTTGCCAATGTCATGGGCTTCTAAAACGGCATTCCATCGACTTCCTCCAGCCCCCCAACGGGGGCTTTTTCATGGCCATTGGACAAAACCAGCCGACAAAGCGGCTGCAGAAAACAACCAAAAACCGAATGCACACGCTGTGGAAAACAGGTGAAAACAACTCCTCCGGCCAAGTGGATGGTTTTCCACCTGCTGTGAAGACGTGGAAAACAGGTCTGCACTCCCCATTCCGTAAAAAATTCTCCTCAAGCATTGGTGAAGCAGAACTCTCTTGACCACTGACTTTCAAGCAGCTTTCCCCCTTTTCCCCAGGCCCTACTACGACTGTTTTATTTTTATTTTTTTAAATCCATAAGAAGAAAACAGCCGAAAAGAGAATCCCATTGCGTTGGCCATTGCACTTCACCTCAGCCTGTGAAACGGTGGGGCACCTCAGCGCACTCAGGTCTTCAGGACGATGAAGGTGGTCTGTTCACAGTCCGAACTGAATAGCGCCTTGCAATTGGTGAGCCGTGCGGTGGCAACCCGGCCAACCCACCCGGTTCTGGCCAATGTGTTGCTTACGGCCGATGCTGGAAGCAATCGCCTCAGCCTGACGGGGTTCGATCTGAGTCTGGGGATTCAGACCTCTCTCGCCGCCAGTGTGGAAACCAGTGGAGCGATCACGCTTCCGGCCCGATTGCTGGGAGAGATTGTCTCCCGTTTATCCAGCGATTCTCCGGTCACTCTCGCGGTAGAAGATGCCGGCGAGCAGGTTCAGCTCACCAGCCTTAGTGGCAGCTATCAGATGCGCGGTATGAGTGCTGATGACTACCCCGATCTCCCGATGGTGGAGAGCGGCATGACGCTCAAACTTCAGCCTGAACGGTTGGTGCAGGCGCTCAAGGGCACCCTGTTCGCGAGCAGCGGCGATGAAGCGAAGCAACTGCTCACCGGTGTTCATTTGAAGTTCAACCAGCGGGCTCTAGAAGCTGCTGCCACCGATGGACACCGCCTTGCTGTACTCAATGTTGACGACGCTCTGCAGGATGCGGCCATCGCTGATGCCGTTGATGAACAGGGTTTCGCGGTGACCCTCCCCGCACGTTCTCTTCGAGAGGTCGAGCGTTTGATGGCGTCCTGGCGTTCCGATGAACCCGTCAGTTTGTTTTGTGATCGTGGCCAAGTGGTGTTTCTCGCTGCCGACCAGATGGTCACCAGTCGCACGCTCGAGGGCACGTATCCCAATTACGGCCAGTTGATTCCCGATGGATTCACCCGCACGTTCGGGATGGATCGTCGTTCATTGATTGCTGCTCTGGAACGCATTGCTGTTCTTGCTGATCAACACAACAACGTCGTGAAATTCAGCAGTCAGCCTGAGGAGGGTGTTGTGTTGATCAGTGCTGATGCACAGGATGTGGGCAGCGGCTCCGAGTCACTACCAGCCAGCCTTGATGGTGATGCCATGCAGATTGCTTTCAATGTTCGCTATTTGCTGGATGGTCTCAAGGCCATGGGCTCTGATCGGATTGTTCTGCACTGCAATGCACCCACCACGCCGGCTGTGCTTCGTTCCGATGAAACGTCTGAAGCTTTCACGTATCTGGTAATGCCCGTTCAGATTCGTTCCTGATGTGTCTCTTCCGGATCAGCTTCTCCTCAGTGATCTTCTGAGTCATACCGTCCGTTGTGATCTGGGCTTGGATCACGGACCTGGGGTAATGGCCTGGATGCATCCGCCTGTGCATCGGTTGCTGGGTTGGGTCAGCCGACCGTCAGCTCTGCGTATGTCTCGCGATGTGTGGCGTTTGAACCAATGTTGTGGTTTTACGGATCAGCAGGTGTTTGTGCGCGGCGAACCGGCGGTCACCGATCAGGTGATGCTGGAACGCTTGCCGACGTTGATGGAGGCAAACTTGCTGGATCGTGATGGTGAGCGCATCGGCAGCGTTGTTGATCTTGATTTCCGACCAGCGGACGGCGCGATTCTTCACTATTTGATCGCCCGCAGCGACCCGCGACTTCCAGGCAGTTCCCGCTGGCGTTTGGCTCCGGATCGCATCCTTGACCAGCAACCGGGCCAGATTCAAACCGCCCTGATGGGATTGGATGATTTGCCGATGGCCCGCGCCAGTGTCCGTCAGGACCTGCTCCAACGCACCCAACGTTGGCGGGACCAGTTGCGCGTCATGGGTGACCGGGCCGGCGATCGCCTGGAGGGTTGGTTGGAGGACTCGCCAATGGATGATCTGCGGCCAGAGCCCATCCGCTCTTCGCTAGGGGACGTTGAATCAGAGGCCGTTTCTGAGCGTGAATCTGAGGTCTGGGACGACGACAGCTGGGAGGAAACTCCGTCCCCCCGCCGCCGACAGGACGAAGACCCCTGGGTCTGACGGTCGGTCGGCAACACTGGGGGGAGGTGCTCCGCGATTCGTGGTTTCCTCCCCTGCGTACGACATAGCTGCAGCCCTGAAGCAGGAAGGGCTTAAGCCCAGTGACTGGGATGAGATCTGTCGGCGGCTCGGTCGCGAGCCGAACCGAGCTGAGTTGGGCATGTTCGGTGTGATGTGGTCCGAACATTGCTGCTATCGCAATTCCCGGCCCTTGCTGAGTGGTTTCCCCACTGAGGGACCGCGCATTTTGGTAGGACCTGGAGAAAATGCCGGCGTGGTCGATCTCGGTGGAGGCCACCGGTTGGCCTTCAAGATCGAAAGTCATAACCACCCCTCCGCCGTTGAACCCTTTCAGGGGGCGGCAACAGGGGTGGGCGGGATCCTGCGTGACATCTTCACGATGGGCGCGCGTCCGATCGCGCTGCTGAATGCCCTGCGCTTTGGTCCCCTTGAAGACTCCGCCAATGTTGGCCTGATGGAAGGTGTGGTGGCTGGCATTGCCCACTACGGCAATTGCGTTGGCGTGCCGACGGTGGGGGGTGAGGTGGCCTTTGATCCCTCCTATTCCGGCAATCCCCTGGTGAATGCCATGGCACTCGGTTTGATGGAGACTGAGGAGATCGTCAAATCCGGAGCGATCGGCGTTGGCAATCCCGTGGTTTATGTGGGCAGCACCACCGGCCGGGATGGCATGGGCGGAGCCAGCTTTGCCAGTGCTGAGCTGAGTGCCGATTCCTTGGATGATCGCCCCGCCGTTCAAGTGGGTGATCCGTTTCTGGAGAAAGGGCTGATCGAAGCTTGTCTTGAGGCCTTTGCCAGTGGTGATGTGGTGGCAGCGCAGGACATGGGTGCTGCTGGGCTCACCTGCAGCTGTTCGGAAATGGCCGCCAAAGGGGGTCTGGGGGTGGAGCTGGATCTCGACCGTGTTCCGGCCCGTGAAACCGGGATGACGGCTTACGAGTTTCTGTTGTCGGAATCCCAGGAACGGATGTTGTTTGTGGTCAAGGCCGGGCGGGAGGAGGCGTTGATGCAGCGGTTCCGTCGCTGGGGATTGCAGGCGGCGGTTGTGGGCATGGTGCTCCAGGAGCCGATTGTGCGGGTGTTGCATCACGGTGCTGTTGCTGCTGAGGTGCCCGCCACAGCTCTTGCCGATGACACCCCGATCGAAAAACATGCTCTGTTGCAGGAGCCCCCGGCGGATCTTCAGGCCCTCTGGAGCTGGACCGAGCAGGAGCTTCCTGAGCTGAGCGATGCAGCTGCAGCTCTGCTTCAGCTCTTGGACGATCCCACCATCGCGAGCAAGCACTGGGTTCACCGTCAGTACGACCAGCAGGTGTTGGCCAACACAGTGGTGTCATCCGGCGCAGCCGATGCCGCTGTGGTGCGGCTGAGACCTCAGCAGGGTGACGGATCGATGGCTGCGTCCAACCGTGGTGTTGCCGCCACGGTGGACTGCCCCAACCGTTGGGTCGCTCTTGACCCCGAACGTGGTGCGCAGGCGGCCGTCGCTGAAGCAGCACGCAACCTCAGTTGTGTGGGAGCTGATCCCCTGGCGGTCACCGACAACCTTAATTTCCCTTCACCGGAAACGCCGAAGGGGTTTTGGCAGTTGGCCATGGCCTGTCGGGGGATTTCCGACGCCTGCCGCGCCCTTAATACCCCCGTTACCGGCGGGAATGTCTCCTTGTACAACGAGACCAAACAGGATGACGGCACGATGCAGCCGATTCATCCCACGCCGGTGATCGGCATGGTTGGTTGTGTGGACGACATCGGTCGTGTGACTGGTTTGGCTTGGCAGCAGCCCGGCGATTCACTCTTTCTCATCGGCGTTCCGCCGGATGATGTTGCAGATCCCAGCCTTGGTTTGTCGGGCAGTGCTTATCAGCAGCAGAGCCTTGGCTCTCTGGCAGGACGTCCGCCCCAGCCCGATCTCGTTGTCGAAGCCGCAGTGGGGTGTCTGGTTCGTGAGGCCATCGCTCAGGGTCTGCTGGCCTCCGCCCATGACTGCAGTGATGGTGGTCTCGCTGTGGCTTTGGTTGAATCTTGCATCGCTTCTGATCTCGGCATCAATGTGACGTTGACGACAGGTTCAGCGCGTTTGGATCGGGTGCTTTTCGCTGAAGGCGGCAGTCGCGTCATTGTGTCTGTGAACGCAGCCTGCCTCCCTGGCTGGGAGCAGTTGATCGGAGCCCGTGCAGGACTCTCTGTCACCTCGCTTGGCAGCGTCACAGCGGAGCCTCGCGTGGTGATCCGATCTGAATCTGCAGTTCAGCTCGATCTTGAGGTTGAACGGTGCGCAGCTGTCTTCCGTGATGCGTTGCCCCGACGGATTCATTCGGAGTGATTGAGTCAGGCGTTTCCTGACGGCCGATTCTCTTCCTTTTCTCTCTGTCTACGGATTCATCATGTGCGGCATTATCGGCATGTTCTGTGTTGACTCAGTCAACCAACAGATCTACGACAATCTGCTTCTGCTTCAGCACCGTGGGCAGGATTCGGCTGGGATTGTCACGATGGACAATCACACCTTCCATGTGCACAAACAAAAGGGACGTGTGCGTGAAGCGTTTCGCACCCGAGACATGCGAAAGCTTTTGGGCAATGCTGGTATCGGTCATGTTCGCTATGCAACCCGTGGTGCTGCTGCTTCTGAGGAGGAAGTTCAGCCCTTTTATGTGAATGCTCCCTATGGCATCACCTTTGTTCACAACGGTAATCTCACCAACACTCTTCAGCTCGAGCAGGATCTATTCAGGATTGATCGTCGTCATACAAATTCGACGAGCGATACGGAGATGTTGCTCAATGTGTTGGCTACCGAGGTTCAATCTCAGCTCACGGGACGAGATCTCACGCCGGATCAGTTGTTTGATGCGGTGGCATCTCTGCATCACCGCGTTCAGGGCTCCTATGCAGCCATTGCTCTCATTGCGGGTCATGGAATGCTGGCGTTCCGTGATCCCTATGGAATTCGTCCTCTAATTTTGGGTAGGCGTTTATCCGACCAGGGTCAGGAGGAGTGGATTGTCGCCAGTGAGTCGTTGGTGATTGAGAACAGTGGCTACGAGATCGTTCGCGATGTTGATCCTGGTGAGGCCGTATTTATCGACGTCAACGCCAACTTGCACCAGCGTCAGTGTGCAGATTCTCCTCGGTTGATTCCTTGTGCTTTTGAGTACGTCTATCTGGCACGGCCTGATTCTCTAATGAATGGTATTTCAGTCTATGAGTCGCGTTTAAGGATGGGTGATCGTCTTGCTAAAACGATTTCTGAAACATTACCGGCTGGAGATATCGATGTTGTGATGCCTATTCCGGATTCAGCGAGGCCTTCTGCGATGCAGGTCGCCAAGCAATTGGGTCTTGACTATCGCGAAGGTTTTTATAAGAACCGCTATGTCGGTCGAACCTTCATTATGCCGGGTCAGGCGGAACGAAAAAAATCAGTACGTCAGAAACTAAATGCCCTTGGTACTGAATTTGCCGGCAAGAATGTGTTAATTGTCGATGATTCTATTGTCCGCGGTACTACCTCCCGCGAAATTGTTCAGATGGCGCGTAGTGCCGGTGCCAATAAGGTGACATTTACATCAGCGGCTCCCCCTGTCCGCTATCCCAATGTTTATGGAATCAATATGCCGACCAGGGCGGAACTCCTTGCCCATGGTCGAACAATTGATGACATTTCAGATGTTCTTGGTGCTGATCATGTTGTTTATCAGACCGTTGAGAATTTGCTGGAAAGTATTGTCGAAAATACCGACATCAAGGATCTAGAGATGTCTTGTTTTGATGGGCATTATGTAACTGGTGGTATTGATGAAGAGTATTTCAGGTGGTTGGAGCAGAATTGCAGCTCCTAATGATCAGCTGTTCAGTTGAATTGTGTTGATCACTTCAACGATTGTTTCACCATTCTGAAGAGAAGTTTTTTGGCTTAATCTTTCTCCTGGTTGTGTGATGTTGATGTCGTCCGGATCCATGCGCCCGTGACGCTCTTTGCTTGTCCGCACTCCCACGAGTCCGGTTTGATCGCTGATCCCGACAAGACGATCAGATTGGGTGTCAATCTCAACGGCCATGCTGCCGAGATCCCCGCGTTGGTTGTATCGCAGGCCTGAGCAATCGACACGGCTGATCAACCCTTGTTGGCTGATCAGCATGAGTGGTGTCTGTTCTGCGCAGACAGCTCCGATGATCTGTTCCCCTGGCAGCAATCGCATGGTCATGGGTCCCTGTGCCAATCGACCCATCAATGGAAGGGAGTCCTCGGTGACCCGCAGACGCAAGAGCCGACCGATGTCGCTGATCAGAACCAGTGTTCCCTGGTCGCGGCAGATCACAGCGGTGTTGAGCTCGACGCCTTCCTTCAATTTGAGAACGCTTGTGGCTCGACCGGAAAGGTCCACGACCTCGCTCAGAGGAATTCGTTTGAAGCGACCATCGCTGCTGAGTAAGCCCAGACTGTGATCATCTGTGTTTTGGTGGGGCAGCGACAGAAGGGAGACGATGCGGTCTCCATCGAGGCCGGTGGGCAGGAAACGCCCGATCTGACCAGGCTGTTGTCCGGCAAATTCCCAACGAACCTGGGCAATGCGGCCGCTGGCACTCACCGCTAGAAGTCGCGGTGGGGGTTCGATCGGCAGGATCACCTGTGCCGGAGACGGTGCGTCGCCAATTGGGCAAGGATCATTGAGATGGAGGCGGCCCAGCACCTGAGGGGTGACGATTTTTACTTGTCCATCGGCTTGGATCAGCACCCGACCATCCCCAGGCAGTGCGGATAGGGCCTGCTGACGCAGGAGTTCTGTATTCGGCCGTTGGCTGGCTGCCCGTTCGGCCATCAGTGCATCGCCACCTTCCACGAGTCGGGTTCGACGGGGGGTGTTGAAGCGCTTCTTCAACTCCTTGAGTTCCGTCACCATCGCGTCAAGCAATTGATCCCGGTTGTCGAGCAGCAACTTGAGGCGTTGACGTTCCGCCCGCAGTTCATCCAGCTCCTGTCGCAGGCTTTCCTGCTCGAGTCCCGTCAGGCGCCTGAGGGGCATGGCCAACACCGCATCGGCCTGTCGTTCGCTGAGGTCGAGCCGCACCATCAAGCTCGCGCGGGCCGATGCAGCGTCATTGGCCTCTTGAATCATGGCGATCACGGCCTGAAGATTGTTCAGGGCCGTGATCAGTCCTTCTACGACCTCAAGCCTGTCTTCTGTCTTGCGGAGCGCATGACTGGTGCGTCGAATCAGGGTCAGTTCCCTGAAATCGAGAAAGGTCTGCAGCAGTTGGCGTAAGGAAAGCTGCTGGGGTTGTCCATCAACGAGGGCCAGCAGGATGGCTCCGAAGTTGCTCTGCAGAGCCGTTCGTCGTTGCAGATCCTTCAAAACCTTGTCTGGATCCGCATCACGGCGCAGTTCCACCACAACGCGCATGCCTTCCCGGTCGCTTTCGTCACGGATATCGGCGATTCCACCGATCTTTCCGTCGTTGACGGACTCGGCCAGCTTTTCAATCCAGCCGGCCTTGCTGAGCTGGTATGGCAATTCCGTGACGACAACGGCATTGCGCTTGTGGCGCCCTTTGCCGGGTTGCACCTCTTCGGTGTGGGCGACGCCTCGCATCGGGATACTGCCGCGTCCACGCAAATAGGTGTCCTGTAGCCCCGAGCTGATCAGCACTTCACCGCCGGTTGGAAAGTCCGGCCCTGGGATCAATTCCAGAAGTTTCTCGTCACTTACTTCCGGCTTCCGGACCAGGGCGATCAGACCATCCACCACTTCTCCCAGATTGTGTGGCGGGATGCTGGTGGCCATGCCGACGGCGATGCCAGAGCAGCCGTTCAGCAGCAGGAAGGGGAGCTGGGCAGGCAGAACGGTGGGTTCCTGTTGGGATCCATCGAAGTTCGGCGCAAAATCAACCGTGTCTTCACCGATCTCCTCAAGCATCGCCTGGTGGGAGATGGGCGCCAGGCGGGTTTCGGTGTACCGCATCGCCGCCGGTGGGTCGTCGTCCACCGAGCCGAAATTGCCGTGGCCGTCAAGCAGTGGGTGACGGCTGGAGAAGGTCTGAACAAGCCGCACCAGGGCGTCATAAACCGCCTGATCACCGTGGGGGTGGTACTTGCCCAGCACGTCACCAACGACCCTCGCGCATTTGCGGTAAGGACGGTCTGGGGTGAGCCCCAGTTCCTGCATCGCGTAGAGGATGCGTCGTTGGACGGGCTTGAGACCATCGCGGGCATCGGGCAACGCCCGACCCACGATCACGCTCATCGCGTATTCGAGGTAGGAGCGCTGCATCTCCTGATGCAGAGCGATCGGTTGAACGCGCTCCTCAGCCATTCGGTCTGTCGATCTCCGACCGGAAGGCGCTCAGCCTACAGATGATCACTGGCTTTTCTTCCACGTTGCGTTGGCTTGGGCCCGTTCAACAATGTTGGTGAGCTCCGGCTCACCGAGCAATTGTGCCGTCGCTTCACGGATGCGACGACCCCAGAGCTGTTCCGCTTGGTGCAATGGCAAGACGTAGTTGGGGTTTTGGGCCAGTGCTGTTGATGCCAGCTGGATCGCTTCTGTCTGCTCACCTTGTTGGTGCAGAGCTGCGGCCAGAGCCAGCATGGGTTCTGCATTGGCCTCCAGCTTCAACACCCGGCGCCAGCGACGCACGGCTTCTTGATGCTGGCCTAGCTCATAGAGAACCAGTGCTTGGTTGTTCAGGGCTTCCCAGAACGCCGGTTTCAGTGCCGTGGCTTTTTCGAACGACTCCAGTGCCAGTGGCAGTTCGTTCTGCATGATCCTGGCGTTGCCGAGGTCGAAATAGGCCGCAGCATTCTTCGGATCCAACTGAAGTCCGCGGGCAATCAAAGGCACAGCGTCATCCGGTCGCTCTGCCCGCAGGGCGATCGCTGCTTCGGCAAACCAGAGGCCAGCTTTCTCGGGATTCAGTTCCTTGGCGCGGGCCAGAGACCGGCTCGCATCCTTGAGGTCGTTGTTGCGGAGTTGCGCCTCCGCCAGGATCGACCAGAACCGTTCGTCATTCGGATTGAGCCGCACCGCCAGAGCCGCGAGTCGAGCCGCATCTTTGGCCTGTCCTAGCTGCAGCAACTGAGCAGCAGTCCGTCCGATGCCGATCGATGAACCTTTGAGCTCCTCTTCTGTGGGCAGATAGACGTAGGGAATGAGGGCGTTGGCTGCCGGCGCGCCGAACCAACCGCCGAGGACCATCAGTGCAGCCGCCAGCGTTCGACTGAAGCGAATTCGACGCAGCACTGGTTCGTTGTTGGAGTGGCTAAAGCGTAGGTGTGGGATCCGGTTGTGCTGCAGCGGCATTGCGGCGCCACATCCAGGGTTTAATCCGCCGCAATGCCGACCCTCGCAGGTTCTGGTCCCAGACCTTGTCATCCCAGTGCTGGACGTCGTTCCGGTGCAGGTTCAGCAGCCACGGGCGCGGCTGCACATCGGGATCGTTGCTGTGGGGCAATGTCCGATGGTTCCAGGGGCAGACGTCTTGGCAGATGTCACACCCCGCCACCCATGGCCCAAGGGCAGCGCGAATGCTCTCCGGTAGAGCCTCCGCTCGGTTTTCGATTGTGTGAAAGGCCAGGCAGCGCCTTGCATCTACCACAAAAGGTTCACGGATCGCATCCGTCGGGCAGGCATCCATGCAGGCGGTGCAGCGTCCACAGAGGCTTCGCGCTGGTGGGTCGGCGTCCAGGGGCTCCGTGGTCAGGAGATGGCCGATCACCATCCACGAGCCCCGTTGGGGGTGAATCAGATTGCTGTGTTTGCCGATCCAGCCCAGCCCGGCTTCCTCGGCCCAGGCCTTGTCCAGCAGCGGTGCAGCGTCCACACAGGCTCGCCAGCCACATTCGGGCCGCTGTTCCGATAGCCAACGACCAATCCTTCGGAGCCGTTGATCAACAACACGGTGGTAGTCCCGTCCCCAGCCATAGCGGGCGACCTTGAGGGATCCGGGGGAGGGTTGGTCGTTGACGTAATAGTTGAGGCCGACGGCAAGCACGCTGGTGAGTCCTTCCAACAAAAGTGTTGGATCTCGACGTCGGGGGGCCGCCATCCAGGCCATGTCGGCCTGATGCCCATGGTCCAACCAACGCTGCAGGGCTTCCGTACGCAGCTGCAGCCGTGGACTTCCCGGGATCCTGGCAATCCCAACAGGATTGAAGCCCTCCTCGGCGGCGCGGCGCTTCAGGGCCTGACTTAACCGCGTCTGTTGATCGGTGACATGCCCTTGCATCGACCTTAGTGTTGGGCGCTATTAAGCATCTTCTTTGTGACCGGCACCCAGACAGGACGATTTGCACCATTGCTGCGGTGGCTCGGCTTGACCCTTGTGGTGATCCTCGTGTTGCAGATGGTGGCTGTTTTGGTGGGCGTCGACTGGAGCGCGGATGCTCCCCGCCCGCAGGTCACCGGCCCCCTGGTGGCCCTGGCTCCTCTGGGTTTTGCCGGTTTGCTGATCTGCCTGATTGGGTCCCGGTTGGATCACCCTCAGCAGCAGCGCAGTCCTCTGCGCCTGCTGGTCGCCGTTTGTTCAGCACTCTTAGCTCTCGGCATGGTGATTGCCGTTCCCATGTCGATGGATGGTGGAGCAGGTGACGTTGCCCGTTTGCGCAATCTTGAGCAGGGCCGCGAAGCCCTCAAGGATGCTCGGGCCTTCCGCGCCGATGAAGCGCAGGTGACGTCCCTGGGTGAGCAGCTGGCCCAGGCTGGTCAACTCGCTGCGGATGCCTCCGATGAGGACAAGTTGCGGGCTGCCGAAACGATGGTTGACGATCAGATCGCACAGATGGAGAAGCAACTCAAGACCGTTGAGGCCGGCCAGACACGCGAATCCAGGCAGAGGTTCATTGGCGGAACCATCAATGCTGTGGCCCTCGCCGTCGCTTTTGTGCTCCTTGCTTTCACGGCAGTGCTCTGACCGCTGGTTAGGTTGGTCAGACTTCATTCAAAGCTGGGCGCAGAGGCTCCTTGGTCCAGTCCAATCCCAGACCTGATCTGCCGCTGTCCGCAAGGCTTCGGCAGGATCTGAAGAACGACCTGATCGCAGGGTTGCTCGTGGTGATCCCACTCGCGACCACGATCTGGTTGTCAACAATCGTCAGTCGCTTCGTTCTGGCGTTCTTGACCTCGATCCCGAAGCAGTTCAATCCCTTCATCACCCTGAACCCACTGCTTCAGGATCTGATCAATCTGGCTCTCGGTCTCACGGTGCCTCTGATGGGCATCCTCCTGATCGGATTAATGGCCCGAAATATCGTTGGCCGCTGGCTGTTGGAGTTCGGTGAGGGCACCCTGAGCCGGATCCCCCTCGCTGGCTCGGTTTACAAAACCCTGAAGCAGTTACTGGAGACCTTTCTTCGCGACAACTCCACCCGGTTCCGTCGAGTTGTTCTGGTGGAGTACCCAAGAGAGGGGTTATTCAGCGTCGGTTTTGTGACCGGTGAGGTGGGTCCCTCGCTGCAGTCCGATCTGAAGGAGCCTCTTTTAAGTGTGTTCATTCCCACCGCTCCGAATCCAACCACCGGTTGGTACACCCTTGTTCCTGCGGGGTCCGTCCGGGAGCTTGAGATCAGTGTTGAAGAGGCCTTCCGAACGATCATTTCTGCTGGCATCGTCAACCCCGATGATCGGGAAGCACCCGTGAATCGAAGTTTCTCCAGCCTCATGGCCCAGTTGCGGGCTTCTGCATCTCCTTCCAGCTGAGTCATGGCGACACGATCTCTTTCACGCGAGCTAGCTCTGCTCGTGCTCGGTCAGGTGCCGGAACAGAAGTCAGCCTCAGTGGCTGATTTGGCCCTTGATTCCATCCTTGATCAGGCCCTCGACACCCTCACCCAGCATTGGCGGGAATCGCTCGATGCCAGTGCTGCAGAGCTGGAGCAGGCGCAGCAGTCATTGCTGGACAGCGAGTTGCAGCAGGGCGAAACCGGAACCCATGACGCTGTGCGCACCCATCTGCGCTCATCCTTGAGTGCGGCTGAACAGGTGCTGAACGGATTGTCCGCCAGCCTTGAGTTGCCTCGGCTGTTGTTGCTCGGGGACCAGGAGCAGATTCGCCGTGGTGCCATGGAGCGGGTTCAGAAGGTGCTGACCCAGCGCGAGGGCATCGACACACGGCTGGATCAGGTGATGGAGGGCTGGAGACTGACGCGTCTTCCGCGGATTGACCGCGACATCCTCCGGTTGGCTGTTGTTGATCTTGAAAGCCTGCGAACTCCAGCCCCGGTGGCGTTTAACGAAGCGGTTGAACTGGCCAACCGTTACAGCGATGAGCAGGGTCGCCGGATGATTAACGGTGTCTTGCGCCGGTTTCATGACGCTCAATCCAAAGCATCAGCCTGATGGTGTTCAACTGGTTCGAACGACAGGCTGAGGAGTCTCCGAAGCCAGAGCCGACGCCCACCCCGGCGCCTACATCGGAGCCGGCTCCTGCCCAGGAGCCCACCCCGGAGCCCACGTCGGTTTCTTCTGAAGTTGCTGTCACCCAACCAGAGCCGACCCCAGCTCCTGAAGTCACCGAGGAGGAAGACGAGGCCCTGGCTTGGGCCCGTGAGGCTTACGCCCGCTTGAAGGCACAGCAGCAGTCCGCGACGCGTCCAGCTGAAGCTGTTCCCGAGCCCACTCCTGAGCCGAGTCCCGAACCAACCCCGGCACCGGCAACGGTATCCCTACCGACTCCGTCCCCGCTACCGAGTCAGCCACCAACCCAGACGCCGTCCCCAACCCCAGCACAAGGGCTGTCGTTGCTGGAGCAAGCCGCGGCTCAACGCCAGCAGCGTCAGCAGGATCTGGACAACAGAGCCTTCGAGGCTCCCCCTGCACCCACTCCGGCTCCAGCGCCCGAGCCCACCGTCGACTCGGACGAGCCACGGCTGGGTGACTTTGATCAGGATTTCACCTGGTCGGCTGAGGTCCTTGCGGCCCAAGGGCGTCGTGTTGATCAGGTTTCCCTCGAGGAAATTGATTGGTTGGGCCGGCTTCGCCGCGGCCTCGAGAAGACCCGTCAGGGTTTTGTGACCGGTCTTCTCGAGAACCTTGGTGACGATCCGCTGACCCCTGAGGTTCTCGACGATCTCGAAACCTTGTTGTTGAGGGCTGATGCTGGCGTCCAGGCCACCGATCAGGTGCTGGATGCCTTGCGGCAGCGGATGAATCAGGAGGTGGTTGACCCTCAAGAAGGGATTTGCTTTCTCAAGGAACAGCTGCGTGGCCTGTTGGATGCGCCGATCCAGGCCAGTGGTGTTCCCCTTCTGGCGCCGGAACGGGATCGCCTCAACATCTGGTTGATGGTGGGGGTGAATGGCGTTGGCAAGACAACGACCCTTGGGAAATTGGCCAACCTCGCAGTTCGCAGCGGTTATTCGGCTTTAATCGCGGCGGCAGATACCTTCCGTGCTGCTGCTGTCCAGCAAGTTGAGATCTGGGGCGAGCGCAGCGATGTCCCGGTGGTGTCAAACCCCAGCAGCAATGCGGATCCAGCTGCTGTTGTGTTCGATGCCATCGGTGCGGCCCGTTCGCGGGGGTCGGATTTGCTGCTGGTGGACACGGCCGGACGGCTGCAGACCAAGCACAACCTGATGGAGGAACTCCAAAAAGTCAGGAAGATCATCGACCGTTTGGCGCCGGAGGCGAAGGTCGAATCGTTGCTGGTTCTTGATGCAAGCCAGGGTCAGAACGGGCTTCGTCAGGCCATGGCCTTTGCTGAGGCGGCCGGGCTCACTGGCGTTGTGATCACGAAACTGGACGGCACAGCCCGTGGCGGCGTGGCTCTAGCGGTGTCGTCTGAGGCTGGCTTGCCGATTCGTTTTATTGGCGCTGGTGAGGGGATTCGCGATTTGCGCCCCTTCAACAGTTTTGAATTCATTGAGGCACTGCTGGCTGGACGCTGAAGCGTTGCTACCTTGCGGATCACGGTGGTGCGAGGTTGAGCAGCAAGCCGCCCGGACGTCATCCCAGGCCCTCGCAGCGGACCGGGAATCCTTCGCCCCAGGCGATCGACTCGTTGCGTCAGCTTTTTGACAGCCTCAGCAAAGAACAGCGCCGCAACCAGGACCTGTTGGTTTCCTTGGGGTTTGCTCTGCGCAGCTTCACCAATCTCCAACGGTTTCTTGAGCTTGTGCCTGTCGTGGCCTCGCGTCTGGTGGGGGTTGAGGGTGCCCTGCTGGTTCCGTTTCAGACGGATGGTCGCCTCTGGCGTGATCAGTTGCAGGGCATTCCGGTGGATCCTTCACAGGATCTGTTGCGGCGGCTGGCCGCTTTTGAACCTGGGACTGCAGCAGGGTTTGGCAGCGACGACCAGCAGGTGCTGGCGCTTGATCGTCTGGTCCAACGCTGCATTCCCAAAGCGGGTCTGTTTGCCACGTCTGTGACGGCCCGTGGTCGGTCGCGGGGCCGCCTTTACGTCTATGCCCGCAACGGTTCATTGGTCTGGACCGAGGTGCATCGTCGGCATGTCCAGTTGGTGGCGGATCTCGCTGGTGTTGCGATCGAAAACGATCAGATGCTGCAGGATGCCCGCCGTCATGAGCGGGTCGACCGACAACTCAGCATCGGAGCAGAGATTCAGGCCCAGTTGTTGCCGGATCGGTGCCCCGTGATCGAGGGCGTCGACTTGGCTGCGCGGTGCCGGCCTGCTTTTCAGGTGGGCGGTGATTACTACGACTTCATTCCCACCCGTCCGGAACTGATCGGCCGTCGTCGAGAGCGGGGTCGCTGGGCGCTGGTGATGGGAGATGTCATGGGCAAAGGCGTTCCTGCCGGGCTGCTGATGACGATGTTGCGCGGGATGCTGCGTGCTGAGGTTCTCAGTGGGCTGCCGCCGGACCGGATTCTTCATGACCTCAACCAGTTGGCTCAAGAGGACCTCGCGCAATCCCACCGGTTTGTGACGCTGTTTTATTCCGATCTGGATCCGCGCACGTTGCGGTTGCGCTATGCCAACGCGGCCCATAACCCTCCCTTGCTCTGGCGTGCTGAACGACGGGTGATCATGCGGCTAGATGCCGCAGGGTTGCTGATCGGTCTTCAGCCTGAGGCTGAGTTTGCCCTTGGTGAGGTTCGGCTCGAACCGGGAGACGTGTTGCTCTATTACACCGATGGCGTGACGGAAGCACCGGGGATCACCGGAGATCGTTTTGATGAGGCGCGGCTGATTCGTGCCCTTGAAACGGCATGTCGCAGTGGTCAGGGGGCGCAGGGGATTCTTGAAAGCCTGTTTGAACGCTTGGATCGATTTGTGGGTTCGGATCGCCAGCTGGAGGATGACGCTTCCCTTGTGGTGCTGAAGGTTCCGGAAGCGGTCACGTTGCCGAGTGTGCAGGGACGGTCAATCGCCTGACAAGCTGAGGAAATTGACGGATGAACTGATGGCTGGTGGGGTGACCGGTGGTGCTGCAGGGACCTGGAGCGATCGTTTTGAGCAGGGTTTGCATCCCTTCATCGAGGCGTTCAATGCCTCCATCGGTTTTGACCTCACGTTGCTTCAGGAGGATCTGGATGGATCGATCGCGCATGCCCGGATGTTGGCTGGCGCAGGAGTGATCACCGAGGCGGAAGCTGAGCAACTGGTGGAGGGCCTTGAGACAGTTCGTGCTGAGGCGGCGTCCGGCAGTTTTCAGCCCGGTTTGGCGGATGAGGATGTTCACTTCGCTGTGGAACGTCGCCTCATTGCTCTGCTGGGTCCAGTGGGCAAGAAGCTGCACACCGGACGCAGCCGCAACGATCAGGTCGGTACCGATTTACGGCTCTGGCTGCGGCGACGGCTGGATGGTCTGGATCAGGATCTGCAGCGGTTGCAGGGTGCGCTGCTGACCCAGGCGGATCGTCATCGCCGCACGATGATCCCCGGGTACACCCATCTGCAGCGGGCGCAACCGCTCTGTCTCGCCCATCACCTCCTCGCCTACGTCGAGATGTTGGAGCGCGACCGTGAGCGTCTTCAGGATGTGCGGAAACGCGTGAACATCTGCCCGCTTGGGGCTGCTGCACTGGCGGGTACACCGGTGCCGATTGATCGCCAGCGCACGGCGAATGAGCTTGGTTTTTCAGCGGTTTATGCCAACAGCCTTGATGCCGTCAGCGACCGTGATTTCTGCGTTGAGTTCTCTGCTGCTGCGTCCCTGGTGATGGTGCATCTGAGCCGTCTGGCGGAAGAGGTGATCGCCTGGGCGTCCGAGGAATTTGGCTTCGTGAGGCTCAGCGACCGCTGTGCCACGGGCAGCAGCCTCATGCCCCAGAAGAAGAATCCCGATGTGCCTGAGCTGGTTCGGGGCAAGACCGGACGGGTCTTCGGGCATCTCCAGGGGTTGTTGACCATGATCAAGGGTCTTCCGCTGGCCTACAACAAGGATTTTCAGGAAGACAAGGAGGCGCTGTTTGATGCCTTCCGCACAACACGTGATTGTGTTGAGGCGATGGCGATTTTGTTTGAGGAAGGTCTTGATTTCAGAGTCGAGCGCCTCAATGAAGCGGTGGAGCAGGATTTCTCCAATGCAACCGATGTGGCCGACTATCTGGTGGCTCGTGGTGTTCCATTTCGCGAGGCCTATCAATTGGTTGGCGCTGTCGTTCGGCGCTGTCTCGAGCAGGGTTGTTTGTTGCGGGACCTTGATCTGAGTGCCTGGAAGGAACTCCATCCAGCCTTTGAGGCGGATCTGCATGACGCCCTGGCTCCCCGGGCGGTTGTGGCTGCTCGTCGCAGTGAAGGGGGAACGGGATTTGAGCGTGTTGATCAACAGCTTCAGCGCTGGTTACAGCGTTACAACGGAAGTCAAGCGGTGGGATGACTCTCCCCCATAAACGGGTCTACGCTTAATTAGCCAGAGGTATGTCACTTCGTTCCGGAGTCATGGCCCGATGGCAATATTCCAGGCCTCTTCGGTCCACTGTTTCGTACCCGGTCCACGCAAAACGTGAGCATTTTTGTCGGCAACCTTCCCTTCCGCGCTGAGCAGGAAGATGTGATTGAACTGTTTGCCCAGTTCGGTGAAGTGTCTAACTGTGCGTTGCCGCTCGAGCGGGATACAGGCCGCAAGCGTGGTTTTGCGTTCATCGAGATGGCGGATGAGTCCACCGAAGACGCAGCGATTGAAGGTCTTCAGGGTGCAGAACTGATGGGCCGTCCTCTGCGGATCAACAAAGCTGAACCCCGGGGCAGTGCTCCCCGTCGTGGCGGTGGTGGCGGTGATCGCCCCTCCGGAGCTCGCGGCTGGGAAGATCGCAGCTATGGAGCCCGCGACAACAGTGGAGAAGGCAATGCCTATGACGAAGGCCGCAGCCGTCGTCGCCGTGGATCCTCCAGTGGTGGTGATGACTATTCCGGTTACGGCGGAGCTCAGGGCTGACGCCAGTCGTTGATCAGAGTCCTGCGTCCTTGAGCTGTTGCCCGGCATGGACCAGGACACTGAGGTCGGCTCCGGGTCGCTGGGCTTTCTCTCCCAGCTCCCGGCGCCAGTGCCGGGCACCACGGACGCCTTCCACGAGCTGCACAAGGTGACGGCAAAGGTCCCATAAACGTCCTCCTCTCTCCAGATGAGCGGCCGCATGGGGAAGCAGGCCGTCCACGACGTCTGACGCCAGGATCTGGCGTTCCTCTTCTCCGAAGATCAAGGCATCGACGCTGGTCCAGCGCAGGGGATGGCTGTAAGCGGCCCGCCCCACCATGGCGCCATCGCACCCTTCCAGCGCCAAAAGGCAGTCTTCAGGTGACTCCAGCCCCCCATTGAGTTCAATCACCAGATCGGGTCGGCGCTGCTTTAGGGCATGCACGCGGTCATGCCTGAGCGCAGGAATCGTTCGGTTCTGCTTGGGATCCAGGCCCTCCAGCCAGGCCTTACGCGCATGAACAGCGAAGCGGCTGGCCCCTGCCAGCGCCACACGATCCACAAAGTTCGTCAGCAACGCGTCGCTGTCGAGGTCGTCAATGCCGATCCGATGCTTCACGGTCACAGGGAGTCCCCCCGCGTCCACCATGGCTTCCACGCAGCGGGCGACCAGATCCGGTTCCGCCATTAGACAGGCTCCGAAATTGCCGGCTTGCACTTTTTGACTGGGACAGCCCACATTGAGGTTGATCTCGTCGTAGCCCCAGTCCTGAGCCAGTCGTGCGGCTTCGGCCAGCAGGGCTGGATCGTCGCCACCGACCTGCAGTGCGATCGGATGTTCAACAGGATCGAAATCCAGCAGCTTGTTGCGTCGCTTGCTGTGATGCAGCGCCTGGGCCACGACCATTTCGCTGTAGAGCAGAGCTCTGCGGCTGATCTGCCGCATCAGCACCCGGAAGTGGCGGTCGGTGCAATCCAGCATCGGCGCCACACTGAAGCGGTAGGCAGCGGTGGATCCGGCGACGGTCATCAATCCATTAGAACCGCTCAAGTTTCCTGCGTCTGCATCGATGAGCTTGAGTGCTGCCGTTCTGTCCCGGCGATCGCTGCTGTTGGCGGCGATTGCAGGTGTTTTTGGCAGTCTCTGGAGACCTCAGGCCGTGCTGGCAGCGTCCAAAGCTGGCGATTCGTCATGGGATCTCGATGCAGACCAGTGGCGTGAGCGCTTATCTCCCCAGGCCTATGACGTGCTTCGCAATGAGGGAACGGAACGGCCCTTCACCAGTCCCCTGAACAACGAGAAGAGGACGGGGACCTATCACTGCGCCGGTTGTGATCTTGCCCTCTTTTCCTCTGAGGCGAAGTTCGACAGCGGCACCGGCTGGCCCAGCTTCTGGCAGCCCCTGGATGGTGCCATCGCCACGAAAGTAGATTTCAAATTGATCCTGCCGCGCACGGAATACCACTGCAGCCGCTGCGGTGGGCACCAGGGCCACGTGTTCAATGACGGACCTCGACCTACTGGCAAGCGCTATTGCAACAACGGTGTCGCCCTCCGCTTCCAGCCCGCTTGATCTGATCGTCGTTGGCGGTGGACCTGCCGGATACATGGCAGCGATCACGGCTGCCGAGCAAGGGGTTCAGCGGGTGTTGGTGCTGGAAGGCACCCCTGAGCCGCTCCAGAAGGTTCGCATTAGCGGGGGCGGTCGCTGCAATGTGACTCATGCCTGCTGGGACCCCCGTGAACTGGCCATCCATTACCCCCGAGGCAGTCGACCCTTGCGGGGGCCCTTCAGTCGCTTCGCTTGCGGGGATGCGATCGCTTGGTTTGACGAGCATGGGCTCACGCTGGTGGAGGAACCCGATGGACGGATGTTCCCGCAGCAGAACCGTTCCGAGGCGGTGATTCAGTGCCTGCAAAAGGCGGCTCGGGCATCGGGTGTTCAGCTGCGAACCAAGGCGATGGTCCAGCAGGTGCGCGTTCACTCCGAGGGTGGCTTTGTGCTCGAGGGCCGCGGCCTGGAGCCTATGCATGCACGCTGTTTGATGCTGGCTACGGGGGGGCATCCCAGTGGTCGAAAACTGGCGGAGGCCCTCGGCCACCAGGTGGTGCCACCGGTGCCATCGCTGTTCAGCCTCACGCTGCAGGCGCCGGCCCTGACGGCCTGCAGTGGCATTGCCATCGATGATGTGGGTCTTGATCTGAAGCTGGGCACCGAGCGTTTCCGCCAGACCGGGCGGGTGTTGATCACCCACCGTGGTCTGAGTGGTCCGGCCACGCTGCGCCTCTCAGCCTTTGCCGCCAGGGCTTTGCATCAGAGCCGTTACAAGGGGGAGCTGAAGCTGGATTGGAGTGCTGGGTTGGGCTGTCAAGGGGTGGAGCAGCGGCTGCAGCAGTGGCGGCAGGAGCAGGCCCGGCGAACCCTTTCAGCAGCGAAGCCGTTCGAGCATCTGCCGCGGCGGTTGTGGCACGCCTTTTTGGCTATCGCTGGGGTGGAGGCTGATCGCCGTTGGGCCGATCTGCCGATCAAGGCGGAGCGTCAACTGGTGGAGATCCTCTGCGCGCAGAGTTTGTCGATCCAGGGGCGTGGGCCATTCGGGGAGGAGTTCGTCACCGCCGGAGGTGTCGCTTTGGGGGACGTCAACCTGGCCACGATGGAGAGCCGCCGGTGCCCCGGTCTTTACCTAGCTGGTGAACTGCTGGATGTGGACGGGGTGACCGGCGGTTTCAACTTTCAGGCCTGCTGGAGCGGCGGTTGGCTGGCGGGCCAGGCGATGGGCGTCGCGCTCACTGAATCTGATCAAACACGGTGAACATCGGCAGGTACATCGCCAGCAGGATGGAACCCACGATGCCGCCGACCACCACAATCATTGCGGGCTCGAGCATTGAGGTGAGCGCCTTGACCATGGCTCCGACTTCGTCTTCGTAGAAGTCCGCCACCTTGCTGAGCATCTTGTCCATCTCACCGGTCTCCTCGCCGATGGCCAGCATGTTCAGCGCCATATCCGGAAGCACTTTTTGGCGGATGAGGGCATTGCTTAAAAGCACCCCTTCCTGCACCATGCTCCGCGACGCCAGGATCGCGTCGGAAATGATCGAGTTGCCGGCGGTTTCGCTCGAGATCTCCATCGACATCAGAATTGGCACACCTGCTCGGGTCAGTGAGCTGAAGATCCGACAGAACTGAGCTGTCGCCGTCATCAGAATCAGTTCACCGAAGAGTGGCAGTTTCAGCACCAGGCGATCGATCGTCCGACGGCCGTTGTGGGTGGCGTAAAACCGGCCCAATAGCCAGATCGCCAGCAGGATCACCCCTACGGCATAAAGCGCGACGGAAGAGCGCAGCAGTGCGCTCAGATCAACGAGCAGTTGGGTGAAGGCCGGCAGCTCGGCGCCCAAGTCTTCGAAGATCCCCGCAAAGGTCGGGATCAGAAAGATGGTCATGCCGAGGAACACCAGGATGGCGATCACCAGCACTGCCACGGGATAGCCGAGTGCTCCCTTAATCTGGTTCTGAAGTTTGGCGTTGTCCTCGAGCAATTTGGCTAGTCGCTTAAGGGCTTCATCCAGCACACCACCTGCTTCCCCGGCTTCCACCATGGCAATGGTGAGCTGGTCAAACACCTTCGGCCACTGACGCAGGGCTGTTGCCAGCGCAATGCCCTCATTGACGTCGAGGCTCACTTTGTTGAGCGCGCGTTTGAACATCGGCAGTTTTTGCTGTGTGGCCATCAGATCGAGGCTGCGCACGATCGGGACGCCTGCATCGACCAGGGCGGCCAGTTTGCTGGCGAACACGGCCTTCTCCTTCACCCCTGGCGCTTTCTCAAGCAGGCGATTGAGGTCAAAAGAACTGAGACCGCCGCCCGTTGCTTCGTCTTGTTTCGTGCCTTGGGTGTTTCCGGGGCTGACGGGCCGCAGTTCTTCAGCGCGAATGCCCCGACGCCGCAGCAGTTTTTTGGCTTCAGCAAGGTCAGCTGCCTTGATCGTCACCGTTCGGGGTTGTCCGGTCGGACCGGCATAGGAGGCAATGAAGGCGGCCATCGATGCTTATTTCTTGGGATCAGATGTCACCGATCAATCGCTGCAATTCGCCCGGTTTGCTGGCTTTGCCCATCGCTTCGGCACGGGATACATCTCCATTGAGCACCAGGTTGGCCAAGGCCTTTTCAAGGGTCTGCATGCCCTGTTCTCCGCCGGTCTGAATCTGTGAGTACAGCTGTGCCGTTTTCCCCTCGCGGATCAGGTTGGCTGTGGCGGGTGTGTTGATCAGGATTTCCTGCGCCATCACCCGACCAAACTGTCCTTCTGCCGGGTTTTGACGCCGGCAAAGGGTCTGGGAAAACACAGCCACCAAGCTGCCCGAGAGCTGCACACGGATCTGCGTCTGTTGTTCTGGTGGGAAGACGTCGACCATCCGGTCCACGGTCTGGGCCGCGGAGCTGGTGTGAAGGGTTCCGAAGACGAGATGTCCGGTTTCAGCAGCACTCACGGCCAGTTGAATGGTCTCCAGATCCCGCATCTCACCCACCAGGATCACGTCTGGGTCTTCCCGCAGGGCGGCGCGCAAGGCGTTGGCAAAGCTTCGCGTGTCTTCGTTCAGCTGGCGTTGGTGCACCAGGCTCTTATCGCTCTGGTACACGAATTCGATCGGGTCTTCGATCGTGAGGATGTGTTCGCTGCGGGTGTGGTTGATGTGATCAAGCAGTGCCGCCAGGGTGGTGGTCTTTCCGGATCCGGTGGGACCGGTCACCAGCACAAGCCCCCGGGGCCGCGCGCTGGTTTCCAGCACCACTGGTGGCAGGTTCAGCAATTCAACGCTGGGAATCTTGCTGCCGAGGGCTCGAAGGCAGGCCGCATAGCTGCCTTTCTGTCGGTATACGTTGACGCGGAAGCGTGCAACGCCCTTCAGGCCGTAGGCGCAGTCCAGTTCCCAGGTTTGTTCCAGCGTTTTGCGCTGGCTGTTGTTGAGCATCGAGAAGATCAGCTTGTTGCAGTCCTCCTCGGCTAGCGGCCGATCCGTCATCGGCCGAAGCTCGCCGCTGAAGCGGCCATAGGGCGGCTGGCCGGTGGCGAGGTGAAGATCGCTTCCACCGCCCTTCACCAGTTGTTCCATCAGGTCTTCGATCATCAGATCCATGACCGGCTCCTCAGTGGCGTGGTGTTAGGCAATAGGGACACTCGAGCCAGCCTTCCTGTAGACCGGCACCGCATCCTTCACAGGTCATTGTGCTGAGGGCGCGGGCCCTGCGCTCGGATTCCAGTCCGGAATCCGTCAACACCATCCGACCCACTTCTTCGAGGGTGGTCTCGCCCCGTCGCACCAGTTCAAGGCTGTAGCCCAGCAGGGTCACCATGCCCGATTCAAGGGCCAGCTGTCGGATCACATCGGTGCTGGCGCCTTTGGAGATGGCAGTGGCCATGTCGTCCTGGATGCGCAGCACCTCATAGATGCCGACACGACCCTTGTAGCCGCTTCCCTGGCAGTGGGAGCAGACCGGTTCGTTGGGACTGTGATGGTGGGCCCGGTAAAAGGTGACATCCGCTTCTCGGCTCGCCATCAGTCCGAAGCGGCCCAGTTCCCCTTCCTCCGGCCGGTAGGGCTCGCGGCAGTGGGGGCAGACCCGTCTCAGCAAACGCTGGGAGACGATCCCGATGAGAGAGGCCGACACCATGAACGGCTCTACGCCCATTTCGTCCAGTCGCGCAATGGTGCTCGGTGCATCGTTGGCATGCAGGGTGCTGAGCACTAGGTGACCGGTGAGTGCTGCCTCAATAGCGGTTTTGGCTGTTTCCAGATCACGGGTTTCTCCCACCAGCAGAACGTCCGGGTCCTGGCGCATGAAGGCCCGCAGTGCAGTGGCGAAATCGAAGCCCTTCTCACGGTTCACCTGGCATTGGGTGATGCCTGGCAGGGTGTATTCGATCGGGTCTTCCACCGTGGAGATGTTGATGCCGGGATCGTTGCGCTCGGCCAGAAGTGAATAAAGCGTGGTGGACTTGCCGGATCCTGTTGGCCCGGTGACCAGGATCATTCCGAAGGGCTTGGAGCCCAGATCCCTCACCAGTGCCAAGGCGTCGGGATCACTGATGAGTTTGTCCAAGCCCAGCTGTGTTGCACCGCTGTCCAGCAGGCGCAAACAGACCTTTTCACCGAAGCGACTGGGCAGGGTGTTGACGCGGAAATCAATGACCTTGTCGCGGTACTTGCGGCGGATGCGGCCGTCCTGGGCTTGACGACGCTCGGCAATGTCCAGATCCGCCAGGATCTTGAAGCGGGATGTCACTGCGGGAATGAGCCGACTCGGGAGCGGTTCGACGTACTGCTGGAGCACACCGTCCTGGCGGAACCGCAGTCGCAGCCCTCTTTGTTGCGGCTCCACATGGATGTCGCTGGCCTTGACTGCCATGGCCTGCAGCAGGATCCGGTCCACCAGCGTCACCACGGGCGAGGCTTCCGCATCCTTGAGGCTGGTCTCCAGGTCAGTGGCGTCGCGGGCCAATTGGGCGTCGTCGTCCTCGTCGCTTTCCAGCACCCCCTCGGGGCTGAAGTCCTGCAGAAAGGATTCAGCACCAGCGTCGAGCTTGGTGTCGGCTTCTGATGCAGCAAGTGTGCGGATCTCTTCTACCGGCTGAGTGGCTGGGTCGTTTTGTGTTTCAGCGCTGCTTGGTTCTCCTGCGATGGGCTGCATCGGCTCGGTCAGCGCTGGGTCCTCCGTTTCAGTCGTTTCCGTGTGCAGAGCTTCCAGCAGATCCGCTTCGATGGCTGGGTGCAGGCGGATTGTGCGGTGTTGTTCCGGCAGCTGATCGATCAGGTGTTGCCATTCCTGGTCTCGCCACTGGCTGGGAATCGCAATGTCGAGGTTGTCAGCATTGATTGCGATCGGCATGGCCTGGAGCACGCGCCATTGATCCGCCTGCACATCCGGTAAGGCGTTATCCAGCAGGCTGCGGCTTGCCAGCAACTGGTCCGGCCCCGGAACAGGCTGCTGCAGCAACAGTTCAAGCGCGAACCGCTGCCGCGCCGTGTCGCCGGCATCAGGGGTTGGCAGCGTCAAAGTCATGGGTTGCGGCCGAGGTGCGGGCTTCCGCAGCTTGTGGGAGGTGAGCGTTGCCCTTCAACATGTCTAGACAGCAATCCCTGAGCGGTCAGCATGAGCGGCGACGCCTCCACCCCAGAGCAGGATCAGACCGTTGAGTCCGGTGCTGTTCCAGCCACCCCGGAGTCAACTCCGGATGCGTCAGAGGCAACCTCCGATCAGGCACCCGCAGCTGTTGATCCGGCGGATCGGATGCAGCAACTCGAGCAGGAGTTGACCACGCTGAAGCAGGAGCACGAGACGCTCAATGGCCAATATGTGCGCATTGCGGCGGACTTCGACAACTTCCGCAAGCGACAGAGCCGCGATCAGGACGACATGCGTCAGCAGCTGGTCTGTTCGACCCTCACCGAAATTCTTCCGGTCGTCGACAACTTTGAGCGGGCCCGTCAGCAGCTCAATCCTGAAGGTGAGGAAGCTCAGGCTCTGCACCGCAGTTACCAGGGTCTGTACAAGCAACTGGTGGATGTGCTGAAGCAGCAGGGCGTGGCACGGATGGAGGTGGTCGGCCAGGAGTTCGACCCGAACCTGCATGAGGCCGTGTTGCGAGAAGAAAGCAGCGAGTTCGCTGAGGATGTGGTGTGTGAAGAGCTCCAGCGCGGTTACCACCGCGATGGACGTGTGCTGCGCCACGCGATGGTGAAGGTGTCGATGGGTCCCGGACCGTCCAATGCAGCGCCGGTTGAGGCCGCACCGGATCAGACGGCGGAGGAGGCCTGATGGCCGACTTCTATGACCTGCTCGGCGTCAGTCGGGATGTGGATCCTGACAGCCTCAAGCAGGCTTATCGCCGCATGGCGCGTCAGTACCACCCCGATATCAATAAAGATCCCGGTGCTGAGGACCGCTTCAAGGACATTGGTCGTGCCTACGAAGTGCTGAGTGATCCGCAGACCCGTGCCCGTTACGACCAGTTCGGTGAAGCCGGTCTTGGTGGTGCGGCTGGCGCCCCGGACATGGGGGACATGGGCGGGTTCGCTGATCTGTTCGAGACGTTTTTCCAGGGATTCGGTGGACCCGGCGGAGCCGGTGGTGGTCGGCCGCGGCGTCAGGGTCCCCAGCAGGGCGATGATCTTCGCTACGACCTAACGATCGATTTCGAGCAGGCGGTTTTCGGCCAAGAGCAGGAGATCAAGATCCCGCATCTGGAGACCTGCGACACCTGCGGCGGCAGCGGTGCCAAGGCGGGTAGTGGACCCACCACCTGCGGAACCTGCGGTGGTGTCGGGCAGGTGCGCCGTGCCACTCGGACCCCCTTCGGCAGCTTTACCCAGGTCGCCGAATGTCCCACCTGTGGTGGGACGGGCCAGGTGATTGCGGATCCTTGCGGATCCTGTGGTGGCCAAGGTGTCAAACAGGTGCGCAAGAAGCTGCGGATCAACATTCCTGCCGGGGTGGACACCGGAACACGACTTCGGGTCTCGGGCGAAGGCAATGCGGGACCCCGGGGAGGCCCGTCCGGTGACCTTTACGTCTTCCTGACCGTCCGCAATCATCCACGCCTCCAGCGGGATGGTTTGAACATCTTTTCGGAGGTGAAGGTCAGCTACCTCCAGGCGATTCTCGGCGACACGATCGAGGTGGAAACCGTGGATGGCACCAAGGAGCTGAACATCCCTGCCGGCACGCAGCCCGGCACCGTGCTCACCCTGCCGAATCACGGCATTCCCAAACTTGGCAATCCGGTGGCGCGGGGTGACCAGCGCGTGACGGTCACCGTCGATCTGCCGAAGCGGCTCAGCGATACGGAGCGGGAACTTCTGGAACAGCTGGCGGGTCACCATTCCGCCCGCGGCAAGCAGCACCATCACCACAACAGTGGGTTATTTGCTCGCTTGTTTGGTCAGAAGGGATGAGCAGGCGTTCCCTGGATTTGCGGGGAACGCCCTGTCCAGTGAATTTCATTCGCTGCAAGCTCACCCTCGAGCAGATGAGCTCCGGTGACTGCCTTGAGGTCTGTCTCGACAGGGGCGAGCCGGAGGCCATGGTTCTGCCGGGGTTAAGGGATGCTGGTCATCGTGTCCAGTGCGTTGATCAAACGCCAGATGCAGTCACCATCGAGGTGATCTGTGGTGGTTGACGCCAGCAGCTCCGTGGCTTCGGGGATGGTGGTGGCGCTTCAGGCCAATTATCTGGAAGTCGAGCTAGACGTCGCCCCTGCCGGATGCCCAGGGCGACTGCTCTGCACGCGCCGCACCCGATTGACCCATCGGGGGGAAGCGGTCTATGTGGGTGATCGGGTTTGCGTCGAAGCGATTGACCCGGGCCAGGCCCGCGCTGTTGTGGCCGACGTGGAGCCACGCCATAGCTTTCTGTCACGGCCACCGGTGGCCAATGTCTCGTTGGTGGCTGTGGTGTTGGCTGTGGAGCAGCCAAGTTTTGACCCTGATCAGGCCAGTCGCTTCCTGTTGACGGCGGAACGCACGGGGCTGGATGTGATCCTTCTGCTCACCAAGACAGACCTCATTTCAGCCGCAGCTCTTGAGCGGCTCGTGATCCGTTTGAAGGGGTGGGGGTATGACCCTCTGGCGCTCTGCAGTACCTCCGGAATGGGCATGGATGCCCTACGGCAACGCTTGGCTGCCGCAGAGCTCTCGGTGCTCTGTGGGCCCTCCGGGGTGGGCAAAAGCAGCCTGCTCAACCATCTGCGTCCTGATCTTCAACTTCGTACGGCTGCGGTGTCTGGACGCTTGCAGCGCGGTCGCCACACCACCCGCCATGTGGAGCTGTTTCCTCTGGGGCCAAGCGCAAGGGTGGCCGATACCCCCGGCTTCAACCGTCCTGATCTGCCGGATGATCCGCAGGAACTGGCGATCCTTTTTCCGGAGCTCCGGCAGCAACTGGATCCCTGGCCCTGCAGGTTTCGCGATTGCTTGCATCGCGGCGAGCCCGGCTGCGGCGTCTCCAGCGATTGGGAGCGCTATCCCCTCTACAAGGCTGCGTTGATTGAGCAGAACAGCCTCAGCCGCCCATCCCGGGGAGGTTGAGGTTTAGGCCACCGGTCAGTTCCTCCATCCGGCCCTTCATCGTGGCGGTGGATTGCTCATAGGCCGCTTGCAGGGCTTCCAGGGTCGCCGCTTCGCTCGCCTGTTGACCCTCCTGCAGCAGGGCCGGGTCCAGCCGAACCCGCAGTGGTTGTTGGTTGCCCGATAGCCAGACACTGGCGCGCCCATCGTTGCTCTGGCCTTCGATCTCCATCCCGTCCAGTTCGTCCTGCAGAGCCTGAGCGTTCTGCTGAATCTCCTGGGCCTTCTTGAAGGCTTCGGTGAGTTGACCGAAATTTGGGAGTCCGAACCCTGCCATGGCGATCCTGTGGGAGTCGGAAGGTTAAGTCGCGGAAGCGAATCCCAGGCGTTTCACTTCGGGGTGAAGACGGATTCCATACTGGGCTTCGACACGGTCCTGCACCAGCTGGATCAGCCGGGCGATGTCATCCGCCTGGGCGTGGCCTGTATTGACGATGAAATTGGCGTGCATGGTTGAGATTTCTGCGCCGCCGATGCGTGTTCCCTTCAGCCCCTGCTCTTCGATCAGCCGTCCGGCCTTGAGAGGTTCGGGATTGCGGAAAACGCTGCCGCAGCTGGGCTGTTGATAGGGCTGCGTGGTGGTGCGATGGCTGAGGTTCGCGCTGGTCACGCGTTTCAGTTCGTTCGGATCGTGACCTGGTTCAAGGCGGAACCGTGCTGACAACACAACAAGGTCGTTGTCTTGGAGACGGCTGTGGCGGTAGGCGAAGTCCAATTGATCGCTCCGAAGCTCAAAGCAGTCGCCCCCATCCAGGGGCATGACCCGCACCGATTCCAACCACTCCGCGGTACAGCCCCCCTGGGCTCCTGCATTCATGACAGCAGCACCGCCTGCGGTGCCTGGGATGCCAACCGACCATTCGAGGCCGTGCAGTCCAGCGCGAGCAGCCCGTCGCGCCAGCGATGGGATCGGTTCACCGGCGAGCACCTCAACGGTGCCATCGGTTTCATCGAGTTGCAGCCCCTGAAGTTTGCGAAGACAGAGCGAGAGCCCTGGTAGGCCGTCATCGTCAATCAGCAGATTCGACCCAGCACCGATGATGCGGCAGGGCATGCCCTGTTGCATGGCCCATTGGATCCAGGCCTGGGTTTCGTCAAGGCTGACGGGTTCCGCAAGCCATTCGGCGGCTCCTCCCACCCGCCAGGTGGTGAACTCCGCAAGGCTGACTTCGGCCTGGGGCAGGCGGGCATCGCATTGGCTCATGACGTCAGCCTTGACCACAGTCCATTCACATCGCCAGCACCCATCGCCAGGACGAGATCCTGTTCGCGGCTGTGCTGCATGACCAGGTCGGTGAGTTCATCGAGGTTGTCCGCGACGGCGATTTGTAGATCAGGCTTCATGTTGCGGATCCGATCCGCCAGGGCGTTGCTGCAAATGCCTTGCAGGGGTTGCTCCCCTGCCGAGTAGACGGGGGCCAGCAGGAGCAGATCACAGTTCTGCAGTGCCTGGGCAAACCCATCGAGGAACTGCTGGGTGCGGCTGTAGCGATGGGGCTGGAACACCGCCAGCACGCGCTGAGGTGCTGTGGGAAGCGGACTGCGACCACTGCTCACCATCAGGCGAGCCATCTCCAGGGTTGCCTTCACTTCACTGGGGTGGTGGGCGTAGTCGTCAACGATGTGACGCCCCTTCCAGGTGCCCCGAAGATCAAATCGGCGGCCGGGTGCTTTCAGGCCAGCGAGTCCCTTCACCAACTGATCGAAGGGGAGTCCCTCCATGCGGCAGGCCGCCAGGGCGCCTGTTGCATTGCTCAGGTTGTGCAGCCCGGCCATCGGCAGGGTGAAGTCGCCGATGGGGCGGCCTGATTCGTAGAAACGCGCCACGCAGCGATCTCCCTCAAGGCTCAGAGGCAGGGCGGCGAAGTCAACGGATTCAGCGCTTTGATTGGACCACCAGGCGGTCGGCTGGAAGTGTTCTTGCAGGATCGGACAGTCGTGATTGGCCAGCACGCGATCGCAACCGTTCGCGAAGCGTTGCAGGGTTGAAATCAGGTCGTCGATACTGGTGTAGTGATCGGTGTGATCCAGCTCCAAGTTGGTGATCACGCCCAGGCTTGGGCTGAACTTCACCAAGGATCCGTCGGATTCATCCGCCTCAGCCACAAGCAGTTTCCCCTGGCCGGCGTGGCCATTGCTGCCCAGACGGGGAACGATGCCACCAATGACAGCGGTCGGGTCTTGATCGGCTTCCAGCAGCAAGGTGGTGATCAACGTGCTGGTGGTGGTCTTGCCGTGGCTGCCGGCCACAGCGATCGAGGGTTGCTGCTCGATCAGAGCCGCCAGAAGATCGGAGCGATGCCAGATCTCAAGGCCGATCTGACGGGCACGTTGGAGCTCAGGATTGCAGTCGGGGATGGCTGTACTGATCACCACCACAGGGGAACAAGCGATCGTCGAACCCGTGACGGCGTCAATGCAGGCCTCGTCCTGCTGGCTGAAAACCTTCACCCCAAGGGTTTTCAGTTGTTGTGTTGTTGCGTTATCTCGCGGGTCTGAGCCGCTGACTGGATGACCGCGGTCGACCAGGATCCGGGCTAAGGCCGACATGCCAATTCCGCCGACACCGATGAAGTGGACTGGTGTCTGACGGTCGAGCAGGCGCGGCAACTGAGGGTTTCGATCTGGGGAAAGATAGGCCAGTTGTCGCCGCTTGTCTGCCGATCTGAGGGACGGATCGAGCCGATTCAATCGATGCAAAACAAGGTATTTCTGCCGATTTCTGTATGATCTGCGGCCAAAACCCCTGCGCGGCTTTGCCGCTTCTTCCATGACCCTGCGCGTTGCGATCAATGGATTCGGCCGGATCGGTCGCAATGTTCTGCGGGGTTGGATCAGCCGTGGCGCTGATACCGGCCTGGAAATCGTGGGAATGAACTCCACCTCCGACCCTGCCACCAGCGCTCACCTGCTGACCTACGACTCCATCCTTGGGCGTCTGGACCCTTCCGTGGACATCAAGACCACGGACACCTCGATGTTCGTCAACGGCAAGGAGATCAAGTTCTTCGCTGACCGCAATCCCCTCAACTGCCCCTGGAAAGAGTGGGGCGTTGACCTGGTGATCGAGTCCACCGGTGTGTTCAACACCGATGAGAAGGCCAGCATGCACATCCAGGCTGGTGCCAAAAAGGTGATCCTCACCGCTCCTGGCAAGGGTGACGGCGTCGGCACCTTCGTGGTGGGCGTTAACGACGACCAGTACCGCCACGAAGACTGGGACATTCTCAGCAACGCCAGCTGCACCACCAACTGCCTGGCTCCGATCGTCAAAGTTCTCGATCAGAACTTCGGCATGGAGTGGGGTCTGATGACCACCATTCACAGCTACACCGGTGACCAGCGAATTCTCGACAACAGCCACCGCGACTTACGCCGTGCCCGTGCTGCTGCCCTGAATATGGTTCCCACCACAACGGGTGCTGCCAAGGCTGTCGCCCTGGTTTATCCCGAAGTGAAGGGCAGGCTCACCGGCTTCGCCATGCGCGTTCCCACCCCGAACGTGTCGGCTGTTGACCTCACCTTTGGAACATCGAAGGGAGCTTCCGTTGAGCAAGTGAAAGCCGTGATGAAGGAGGCTTCTGAGAACGGCATGAAGGGGATCATCAAGTACAGCGACCTGCCCCTGGTCTCCACCGACTACGCCGGCACCAACGAGTCCACCATCTTCGATGCCGACCTCACCTATGCCATGGGTGACAAGGCGGTGAAGATCCTGGCCTGGTACGACAACGAGTGGGGCTACAGCCAGCGTGTTGTTGACCTCGCCGAGGTGGTCGCCAAGAACTGGAAGTGATCGTCAGCTGATCGCTTTTTTCATCCCTCCCGCCAGGGGGGGATTTTTTTTGTTCAGGTGCCTCCGCTTAGGGCAGGTCAGTCAGGGCTGGCTGAAGTGATCAAATCCGCCTGCGTCCACGCGCTCATGGTTGTGGGCCCAGCGGATGATGCCCGCTTCTTCATTGATCTGGCCGAAGCGTCGGCTGTTGGGGATGCATTGCTCCCAGACGTTGGCCCAGGCCTCGGGAAGGCTCAGCACCAGCTCAAAATCCTCCCCTCCGGAGAGGCACCAATCCGTCCATTGAGGCCCCTCAGGCCAGCCTTCGGCCATCGGCAGCCGATCGTTCCAGAGGAGTGCCCCACAGCCGCTGCTGCTGCAGAGTCCTGCGACGGCTGACAGAAGTCCATCGCTGCTGTCGGTGCCCCCGGCCCGCCAGGGCAGATGCTGCGGTTTGCAGGCCAGCAGCTGGTGGACGTCGTCCAGCCGAGGTGCCGGTCGCCGGTGTCTAGCGATCGCTGTGTCCTGCAAGGTCGCTGTCAGAGCGATGTCACGGACGCTGGGGTCGTTTTGCAGCAGGGCGAGGCCCAGCCGGCTCAGACCATGGGGACCACTGCTGACGAGCACATCACCGGGGCGGGCAGCGTTGCGATGGAGGCGCAGTGGTCCGAGACGGCCGAGGGCTGTGATCGAGAGCAGCCTTTGCTCCCCCTTAGAGCAGTCACCGCCCAGCAGGATGCCGCCGTACTGCTCCAATGCGGCACTGATGCCCTCGTACACCCCGTCCACCCAGTCCCAGCGGGTGAGACCTGGGGCAACAAGAGCCACCGTGATTCCCTCGACTTCGACGGCACCACTTGCTGCCAGGTCGGACAGATTGGCGGCAACGGCGCGCCAACCAACGTCCATTGCGCTCGTGGTTGCATCACTGAAATGGATGCCGTCCACAAGAACGTCCGTGTTGATCAACAGGGGCCTGGCGTCGGAGGCCAGGGCCGCCGTGTCGTCACTGAGCTGATCGGGCGGAGCGAAGCGTGCCAGCCGCCTGAGCAGCTCCGCCTCACTCAGCTCCGCCAGGGTTGGGCTCATGCGTGGGCTTTGAGCTGCTCCGCTCCCTCGATCACCTTCACGGAAGTGATCGTGTCATCGGTGCCCAATTCCTCGAGAACATCGAATCCATCCACCACATAGCCAAAGGCTGCATTACGGCCATCCACGAGGTTCAGACCAGCAGGGGTGAGCTCCGCCTCGTAGAGAAACATGAAGAACTGCGAGGATCCGTCGTCGAGGGCCTGGTCTGAATGGGCCCAGCCAAGGGTGCCCAGGGTCGCGAACGGGAGGGTCGGCGTCGCCTTGAACAGGCCCACGTCCTCAAAGGTTTCGTTGTAGATCGTGTCGTCTTCGCCGGGCACCCGGATCTCCAGGGGCACATGCCGTTCCTGCTTTGTCTTCGGATCGACGTAGCCGATCTCCGTTCCTTCCGGATCACCACTCTGGAGCACGTAGAAATCTTCGGCCCGGATGAAGGGCAGTCCGTCGTAGAAGCCCTTGAGGGCGAGATCGACGAAAGCACCTGCCGTGAGAGGGGCGTTGAAGCCATCCACCACGGTGGTCAGCTCGCCTTGGGTGGTGCTCACGCTGAGGGTGGCCCTCCCTTGCAGCCGCGGCAGGGCATCGAATTCTGCGGGGATGTCCCGTTCAAACCCGTCGGGCACGAGCAATGCCTCTACATCACCGATGAAGCGCAGCGTTTGGCGTCGATCGGCGATGAAGCCCGGTTTATCGGTGGCTTTGACCTTCTCTTTCAGGTCTTCCAGACCCTGATCCACACTCTGAAAAAGTGTTTCGGCTTTGCCGCGCTTGGCGTCCGGGACCGCGCTCAGGATGGTGTCGCGACGGGTGTTGAGCAGCGCTTCACTGCGGGACACCGTCTTGCCGAGGGCCGACCAGCGTTTGGCCCGCAGATCGTCACTGGTGAGTTCCAGTCGATGCTGCAGTTCACGAATGTCGTCCTGATCGAACGGAAGCGCGTCCCGGAGAATTGCGGCAGGGTCTTTCACGGCATTGCCCTGGGGCAAGGAGGCCCAGCAGGCAGGGGCAGCAATGCTGATCAGCGCGAAGCTGATCAGGGCAGCAAGGACGGCGTTCAAACGCTGATGGACCAAGGGGGAACCCCAGTGCTGACGCGACTTTGGCACAGCCGTATAGTCCGATGAACCGTTCGGTGGGAATGATCTCCAGTAACGACTTCCGCACCGGCACCACGATTGAAATCGATGGGGCCGTCTGGCGCGTGGTCGAGTTCTTGCACGTCAAGCCCGGCAAGGGATCTGCCTTTGTGCGCACGAAGCTCAAGGCGGTGAAGTCCGGCAACGTGGTGGAGAAAACCTTCCGCGCTGGGGAAATGCTTCCCCAGGCGATGTTGGAGAAATCGTCCCTTCAGCACACCTATATGGAAGGTGAGGACTACGTCTTCATGGACATGTCTACCTATGAGGAGACCCGCCTCAGTGCCAATCAGATCGGGGAAAGCCGTAAATATCTCAAGGAGGGCATGGAGGTGAACGTGGTGTCCTGGAACGACACCCCCCTCGAGGTTGAACTCCCCAACTCCGTTGTCCTTGAGATCAAAGAAACTGATCCTGGGGTCAAAGGCGATACAGCCACAGGTGGCACCAAGCCCGCCATCCTTGAGACGGGTGCTCAAGTGATGGTTCCGCTCTTTCTTTCTGTGGGAGAAAAGATCAAAGTGGACACCCGCAACGACAGTTACCTCGGCCGCGAAAACGGATGACCATGCAGCTGGATCACGAACAACTGCACCGCCTGCTGGAGGCGCTCGGGGAGAGCGACATCCAGGAATTCCGGTTGGAGGGCGATGATTTCCGTCTGGAAATTCGTCGCAACCTGCCAGCCCAAACCGTGATGGCACCGGTGATGCCCGCTCCCGTCGCGGCAGCGGCGCCCGTTGCTGCCTCAGCAGAGCCTGCGTCCGCGCCGCCTGCGTCCACCGCAACTCGGAGTGACCTGCTCGAGGTGACGGCCCCCATGGTGGGCACCTTCTACCGAGCGCCCGCACCAGGAGAGCCTCCCTTCGTCGAAGTGGGAACTCGCATCAACGTCGGTCAGGCCGTTTGCATCCTTGAAGCGATGAAGCTGATGAACGAGCTGGAGTCGGAGGTCGGCGGTGAAGTTGTCGAGATCCTGGTCGACAACGGCACCCCTGTTGAATTCGGGCAGGTTCTGATGCGGGTCAAGCCGGTCTGAGTTCAGCTCAGATCCCAGGCGGCCCTGATCGCTGCGATGGTGCTGTCAGGGCTCGCGACTCCTTCGGCTGCGATGTCGAAGGCGGTGCCATGGTCGGGAGAGGTGCGCAGGAAGGGCAATTCCAAGGTGGTGTTCACCGCTGCATCGAAAGCCAGCAGCTTCACTGGAATGAGTCCCTGGTCGTGATACAGAGCCAGGATGCCGTCAGGTCCAGGTTGGTTCGGGGTTTGCCAGGCGTGAGCTGCACTGATCCAGCAGGTGTCGGGAGGCACTGGACCCTCTAGGTCCACTTGAGGATGCTCGGCTCGCCATTGATCCAGCAGTGGCGTTAGCCAGTCGGCTTCTTCGTGGCCCAGCTGACCTGCTTCGCCGGCATGGGGATTCAGCCCGGCAATGCGCAGATGTGGTGTTGTCGTGAAGCGTCGACAGAAGCCGTGCAGCACATTCAGTTTGTGGTGAACAAGGTCTGGTGTCAGCGCCTGAGGAATTTGGCTGAGGGGGATGTGGGTGGTGGCCAGCAGGGTGTTCAGGCGCCAGCCGCTGGTTGGAGAGACGGCGGTGAACAGCATCGAGGAGCGTTGGCGTCCAGCCAACTCAGCCAGCCGTTCGGTCTGCCCGGGATAGCGATGGCCGGCCGCATGCCAGAGGTGTTTGGCGATGGGGGCGGTGACCAGGGCGCGGGACCCCCGTTCCTGCAGCAGTTCGACGGCGCGGGTCAGCCAGCGAAACCCCGCATCGGCTCCGCTGGTGGTGGGTTGTCCGGGATGGACGATGTCCACCAAAGGTTGGTCGTCGATCCTGAGCGTTGTGGGGTCGGCGAGGGGTCGGCTCGATTGCTCTATCAATCGCGCATGGGTTCGGATCAGACTGCGTCTGCAACCGACCAATAGTGGTTGGAGCTCTTGGGGGACCTCAGGTGACGCGAGGGCCTTGAGCACTACTTCCATGCCGATGCCCGCGGGATCGCCGAGAGCGATCACCAGCTCATGCCTAGGGTTCGTGGAATCGTGGGGGCCCATCGCTGTGCTGCGCTTGCTGCTGCTGGGGTGTCTGTTGGTGGGATTGGCCTCTGGCCTGAGCAATGGCTGGATCGAACTGCATCTCTCTCGTTTTCTTGAGGATGTGGGGCTTTCCCTGCCTGAGGAAGGCGAGGGCTTCGATTTCAACCGTTGGCTGATTGAGGGGGAGAACGCAGGTCAGACGGATTGAGTGTGTCCTGATTCAGGCAATCCTGCAGCCCAACGCGGTAGTTCGGATGCAACAACGGATAACCGAGTTTTTGGCAGAGCCTGTGATTGCTGACGCGGCGGTTCTCGCTCCAGAATGACTGCGCCATCGGGCTCATGCTGTCCACGATCTGATCGAACTGCTCCAGCGGTGGCAACTCACAGTCCAACAGTGAGGCGGCATGCCTTAGGAGATCGGATGTGGCGGCGGGTAGGTCATCCACCACATTCACCACGGTCCCAGCCAGGGTTGGCAGAGGTCCCTGCTCGGCGCGATGCATCAGATGCCAGCAAGCCCCTGCGATGTCTTCCACATGGATGCGGCAGAACACTTGTCCGGGCTTTTCGATCAAGCGCGCGCGTGCTTGCTGCAATCCGTTGAGAACCGACCGGCCCGGGCCGTAGATGCCCGGCAGCCGCAGAATCTGGATCGGTAGACCGGAGCGCTGCCAGGCGGCTTCGCAATTCAGGCGGCGGATGCTGCGGTCCAGCGCTGGAGCTGGAGCGTCCTCCTCCGACACCCAGCCACCCTGGCGATCGCCGTAGACCCCTGTGGTGGAGAGATACCCCGCCCATCGCAGTGGCAGGCTCCTCAGCGTTGCAAGCAGTTTGGACAACACCGGATCGTTTCCTTCGCGATCCGGTGGGATGGTGCACAGCAGATGGGTGACGCCCTCCAAGGCAGCGGGGTCGAGATGCTCCTGACCGTTGCTGTCGAAGAGCAAATCAGCCTCTTCGGAGTCGAGCGAGCGGCGGGTGCAGAGCACCTGCGTCCCCATGGAGCGGGCGAGCTGGGCCAGACAACGTCCGCTGTACCCACCGCCAAGCACCAGCAGCTTGGCGTCAGCTGCCAGTGGTTGCGATTGCTTGACAAGATCGGCCAGCATCAGTACACCTGTATTAGATCAAATGTACTGTTGTGACGTCGTCGTCCTTGCATCGCTCGCGCTCCAGGGGCATTGTCCTCCGGGCCATCCTGACGGCAGCCCTTCTTGCCAGTGCGGTGGCTCTGGCCCCTGAAGACCCGAGTGTTCAGGCCTCCATCTGCGAGCGGCATCACTCCTCTGATGTCTGCCGTGTCTGGTGAGCCTCAGGCGGCTTGGGCAGCGATGGGGAGATCGTCAGGCTCGCTGACAGGCTGATCCGGTTGGGCCCATTGGAGCAGGCGCAGGGCCAGCCTGAGGTCGCCATCCATCCAGGCGCGAATCGCCATGGCGCGGCGTGGGTCATAGAAGCGTTGTCGCCGGTACCAGTCGAAAACATCTGCGTCAGACTTGCGTCCATTGCAGGACAAGCAGGCAGGTACACAGTTTTCGGTGACACTCAATCCACCCTTGGCTCGTGGATGAATGTGATCAATTGATTCAGAAGGTTTGCCGCAATAAATGCAACTTTTACCGGTAAAAGTGTGAAGCGACTGTCGCCATCTTCGGACGCGCAATTTGGGACAGAGTTCGTCGAGAAAAACCGCGTCCCTGTTATGCATCCGAATGCATCGGTTGTCGTGATTCTGCCGTGAACGAAAAGCCAGTCAATGTGTCGAGCGCTGCACTTTCGAAGGTTTCTTCGCCTGTGATGTGAATCTTGATTTCAAGGCTTGCACGCCGATCTGAGTTCACTAAAGTGATTGTTTGTGGGGGCCTGTTGGTGCCGCCAAAACCCACATCGACGTGTTATCTGGATCTCTCTCCAGCAGGTCTGATCCGCGTGATCAGTCCGTTCGATGCGGTGACCCAGTCTCAGTTGCGTCGGATCAAGCCCCGGGGGCGATGGAACGGTCCAGGCCATGGCTGGGATTTCCCCTTGGCGTCTGCCGATGCGCTTCAACAGGCCTTGGGACGGCGTTTTCCCATTACCTCCGCACTGCAGGAGTGGCTCGACTGGTGTCAGCACCCCCTGCCACCCCTGCCACCGCACCGGACGTTGGTGGCTTCAGCGGATCTCGACGAAGCCCTTCAGGATGGTCGTCGCCCCCTGCGCCATCAACGCTCCGGAGCCCGTTGGCTCCTGGCCCGTCGCGGTGCCGTTCTGGCGGATGAAATGGGTCTGGGAAAAACTCTCACAGCCCTTCTGGCGGCCCGCGCCTTGATGCGCTGTGCCGAGGTGCGCTTGCTTGTGGTGGCTCCCGTCGGGCTGCATCCCCACTGGCGCCGGGAATCAGAGGCCCTTGGGGTTGGTCTTGAGTTGGTGAGTTGGGCCCGGCTTCCCGACAACCTGCCGCCGGCGGGAACGCTCTTGGTGGTGGATGAAGCCCATTACGCCCAGTCTCTTCAGGCGCAGCGCACGGCTGCTTTGCTGCGTCTAGCGCGTCATCCCCGTCTGCGGGCGATCTGGATGCTCACGGGAACGCCGATGAAGAACGGTCGCCCTTCCCAGTTGTATCCCTTGCTCGCTGCCATGGACCATCCGATTGCGCGGGATCAGCGACGGTTCGAGGAGCGTTATTGCCAGGGTCACTGGAGGGAGAGTCGATCCGGGAAACGCTGGCAGGCGTCCGGTGCTAGTCAATTGGAGGAGCTGCGGCGTCTGAGTCGCCCGCTGATCTTGCATCGCCGCAAGCAGCAGGTCGTGGACCTGCCTCCCAAGCAGCGACGTCTTCACCCTGTGGATCTGTCGGAGGGTGAGCGCACGGGCTTTGATCATCGTGTCGGTCTGGTGCTGGATGATTACCGGCGTCGAGCCCGTCTCGGGGAGGTTCGACGGGATGCCGAGCCCCTGGCTTTGCTCACCTCCATGCGCCAGATCGCAGCGGAATTCAAATTGCCGGCGGCCCAGCACCTGGTGGAGTCATTGCGTCGGCAAGGGGAGGCGGTGGTGCTGTTCAGTGGCTTTGTGGCCCCGTTGCAGCTGTTGCAGCAAACCATCGGGGGGGAGTTGTTGACCGGTCGCCAACGGCCTGCCGAACGCCAGGTGAGTGTGGATCGGTTTCAGCAGGGTCAAAACGATTGCTTGCTGGCCACCTTCGGCACCGGTGCCCTTGGCTTCACCCTGCACCGTGCCCGACATGTGGTGTTGTTGGAACGCCCCTGGACGCCAGGCGACCTCGAACAAGCGGAAGACCGCTGTCATCGTCTCGGCATGGGGGATGGCCTCACCTGCCATTGGCTACAGCTCGGCGCAGCGGATCAGCTGGTGGATGGTTTGCTGGCCAGCAAGGCGGAACGGATTGAGGTGTTGTTGGGGCCTCGCCGGTTGACGCTGCAACGTCAATCACTCCCAGCCATGGTGCGTGACTGTTTGCAGGTGGTCTGACGCACCTGGAGTTCGTGCAGCAACATCGGATCGACTGGCTGACTGGAGCGGTTGAGCAGCGACAGCGCCACGTCGACGTCATTGCAAGCTCTGGCTTGATCGCCAAGCAGAGTGAAGACAAGCGCGCGGTCCCGATGCAAATCGGCTTGATCTGGCGTCTGGACGATGGCCTCATCGCAGCGTTCGACCATCAGTTTCAGGTCATCCATCTGGAAGTCTCCCAGGCAACTGGTCACCAGTGGTGTGGGGGCATTAACAGGCTTCGATGGTTGTTTTGCTTGGCATCCACCAAGCAGCACTCCAGATAGCAGAGTCAGAACCAGAACCACTGAGGGATCAGTAGCTGTAGCGCGTGGTGTCGTCGGCGCTTTCGGCGACTGATGAGGAGTTTCCAAGGGTGGCGGCGGTGGCTGGTTGTGTGTTCCCGCCGAACAGATCACCAAGGAACTGGCCACAGTCGGGGAAATTGCCGGGGTCCTTGACGACGGCTTCCGTAATCATGACCGAGGCGTGCTCTGGAGATGTCTTGAACACGCTGCTGCCCTGGCGCTTGATCAAGGCATAGGCGGCATTCCAGCTGACCTTGTGGTCGTTGCCGCTGGAACGCATGTAGCAATAAATCTTGGCGCCCTTCTCGTCTGTGGCTTCTGCTGCTTGCAAGGCGGGGCTGACGCTGCCAAACGCACCGATCAGGGCCGCGGTGCACAGAACCAGCGATGACCTGATGGGAGCCATGACAACGGTTGTGAGTTGCCTCAAGGTATCGATCAGCCTCCTGTTGTCGAGGGCACGATCAGTCGCACCACTAAGGGCAGCACCAGCAGCACTGTGATTAGCCGAACAGCGTGGAGGGCGGCCACCGCGGCACCGACGCCGAATTCCGCACCGACAAGGCTCATGCCACTGATGCCCCCCGGCGCTGCTCCGAGCAAGGCCACGATTGGATCAATGCCAAGCAAGCGGCTGGTCCAGAGTCCCACCACGATTCCCGTCAGCACCAGCGCCAGGGTGATCAGAACCGCTGGTTTCCACAGGAGTTGCAGTTGACTCAGGGATGCCCGCGTCAGGCCAGTACCGATCACGGTGCCGATGCCGATCTCAAGAACCGTGCGCGTTCCCGTTGGCCAGGTCGCTGTCTCCAGTTGACCGCTCATGCTGACGATGCCAGCACCCAGCAGGGCTCCCGCCAGGGGTGCAGCGGGAATGCCGCTGAGTAGAGCCAGCAGTCCGATGGCGGTTCCAGCCAGTAAATACAGCGCCAGCGTTGCCAATGGTGGCATCGGTCTCGATCGCGTCATGTCTGCTTGATCTTGAGACAGCGGCGCTCCTGTGTTGTTATCAGCGCAACCGCCAGGTTTCGAAGATGACGTCCTCCGTGTCCTTTCGGATCACCCGCACAGCGGAAGATCTCGCTCAAACCATCACTGCCTTGTCGCAGCGTTTGGTGAAATTGGAACAGCGTCAGGAAGCGCTTGAGCTTCAGCTGCGCCAGCAGCAGAAGGAGCTGAATGCTGTCCCTGACGAAGAGATTTCCACCCTGGAGGGTGTGGAAGCCCTGTTGCGTGAAACGCGTGAGCTGTTGGACAGCACCGCTCCTGTGGCGGAAGCCTCCATGCCGGAGGAGGCATTCCAGAACGACTCCTGGGGTCATGAGGATGGCTCAGATGTGACCCGCGATGTCGCATAGGGGTGGCACCCGGTGCCAAAATAAAAAGAAAGGCAACTATGGCCATCACCATCCCTGCCTCCAATGCTTGCGCTTCTCGCACCTTGCACGGCATGACCATTTGGACCCGGTCAGGCTTCGTTGAAGGTGGCCATCAGCTCGAGAAGCTGGAATTTGCTCTGGCTCTTGCTGAAGCGCGCGGCGATCAAGTCCGCTGTCGTCAACTTCGCGATCGGATTGCCGATCTTGGGGGCAACGCTGAAGAACCTGGTACTTGACTCTGAGGCCAACGGCACCAGTGGCTGTTAGTCGGCAATGATGCTGATCGACGATGGAATGGTCTGAATATCAATCAGAGCTAATATTTTGTTGATAAGGGAACTCGAACGTTGACCCTGACACTCACAAAAACAAAACATTCCGAGACGACTCAACAACGTCAAAATCACGAATCAGCGGCTCAAGCTTTGTTCGTCAAAGCACGAGAGTGCGCTGAAGATGGCCGAATGAATGAAGCGGGTTCTTTCATTCTGCAAGCTTTGGGCCACGAACGTCGTGCTGGATGCGCTGGACCACAAGTCCTTCAATTAATCAAGCCTCGTTCTTGAGATTCACTTGGAATTCGTTGAAGCGGATGACCGGATTCGAACCGGCGACGTTCAGCTTGGGAAGCTGACATTCTACCACTGAATTACATCCGCAATGAGGCGAGATCGCTCTCGCCACCTGTGTTCTAGCCAAGCGCAGTAGAAGCTGCAGCGACACCTGCACCCATGCTGCCTTTGTGCAGCCCCAGCGATTGAAGGGTGGCTTCAATCGCAGCGACGGCGGTTAGCACATCCCTGTCGCAGACATAGCCGAGATGCCCGATTCGGAACACCTTCCCTTTCAGGTGGTCTTGACCACCAGCCAAAAGAATGTCGAATTTTTCCTTCACGGCTTTGCGCAACTGTTCGGCGTCAATGCCTTCGGGGGCCACCGCGGTGATGGCCGGGCTGCCGCAACCCTCAGCAGCAAAGAGGGGCAGGCCCATTGCCTTCATGCCGGCTTGGGCGGCGGCGCGATGGCGGGCGTGCCGGGCAAAGATCGCCTCCAGCCCCTCCTTCTGCATGATCTCCAGGGCTGCTTCCAGGCCGAAATAGAGATTCACCGCGGGGGTGAAGGGGTTGCTGTCTTGCGCCGCTGTTTTCCGGTAGGGGCCCAGGTCCAGATAGAACTTGGGCAGATTGGAGCGCTCGTAGGCCTCCCAGGCCCGTGCGCTCATGGCCACAAAACTCAGGCCAGGCGGGAGCATGTAACCCTTCTGCGCGCCTGAGGCCACCACATCCAGCCCCCAGTCGTCCATGGGGACGTTGGTGGCACCGAGGCTGGTGACGCAGTCCGCCAGGGTCAGGGCCGTGCCGTGCGCCTTCACGTGACGGGCAATGCTCTCCAGATCGTTGATCACCCCCGTTGAGGTTTCCGAGTGGGTGAGGATCACGGCCTTGATCGCTTTGGCGCTGTCGGCTTCCAAAGCCGAGCGGAAGGCCTCTGGGTCGAGGGGCTGGCCCCATTCCGCTTTGATCACCTCCATGTCCAGTCCGTAGGCGCGGGCCACCTTGACCCAGCGTTCCCCGAACTTGCCGTTGTCGCCGCAGAGCACCTTGTCTCCGCGGCTGAGGGTGTTGATGATTCCCGCTTCCATGGCAGCTGTTCCACTGCCGGTGATCACCAGCACATCGCTGGTGGTCTGATGCAGCCACTTCAGCTGTTCAGTCGTGCGCCGCACGATGGCCTGGAATTCCCCGCTGCGGTGGCCAATGGGGTGTCGACCCATGGCCTTCAGCACCGTTTCCGGCACCGGCGTGGGGCCCGGAATCATCAGGGTGAGCTTGTCCTGCATGGCGCGGGGGATGCCAATCGGCGACTCTAGAAAACAGCTTGTCCAGTCCCATCGCCCCCTCCAGCCCAGGATTGACCTTGCCGGTGTGGGTGGCGGGGGCGGCCAAGGCAGCCCTGAAGGTGTTGCTTGGCGAGGCGTTTGATCCGGAACAGCAGTTGTGCCAGGGGCCAGATCAACCGTCGCTGCAGGTGCCTGTCTGCTCTGCGGCTCCCTTGGCGACTGATCAAGCCTTGGGGATCAGCCGCTGTGATCCTGGGCCTGGTCTGGATCTGACGCGGGATCTTGAGATCTGGGTGCGGGTGGCCTGGATCAGCGCATCTCAGCCGATGCTTGATCTGCAGGCAGGAGAAGGTGTTGGCCGCGTCGGTCCTGCGGGAGAGGCTTGTTTGTCAGGCTTCGCCCGTGAGCTGTTGGAGCGGAATCTGCTGCCCCTGTTGCCGCCCGGTCGGGGCCTAGTGGTGCAGCCGATTCTTCCGCTGGGTCGTGCCCTGGCCCAACGCACCAGCAATGCCGCGTTTGGGGTGGTGGATGGCTTGGCGTTGATCGGCACACAAGCGGAGGTGCAGCGCAGCGCGGCTCCGGATCAGCTGCAGCAGGTGCTTGCTGATCTGGGGACGCTCGCTTCGGATCCGTCCTTTCAGGGACGCATCGTGTTGGTGATTGGTGAGAACGGCTTGGACCTCGCCCGCCAGCGGGGTCTGGGGCCCTTGCTCAAGGTGGGGAACTGGCTGGGACCGGTGCTGGTGGCCGCGGCGGAAGCCGGTGTTCGCGATCTGCTGCTGCTCGGTTACCACGGCAAGTTGATCAAGTTGGCTGGCGGCATCTTTCACACCCATCACCATCTGGCGGATGGCCGTCTGGAAGTGTTGGTGTCGCTGGGGCTGGATATCGGCCTGTCTGCAGACCAGTTGTTGCAACTGCGTGGTGCCGCCTCCGTTGAGGAGGCCTTCCAGGCTCTGGGTGCTGATCAATCCAGAGCGCTCGGGCAGCATCTGGCCGCGATGGTGGAGCGGCGCAGTCAGTCCTATGTCGCTCGCTACGGCGACTGGTCAATGCGGATCGGTGCTGCTCTGTTCGACCGGAGCCGGACCCTGCGCTGGTGGGGACCGGAGGGGGAGAAGCGCTTCTTTACGCTGAGGGATTGACGCTCGTCTAAGAGCGGTACTTATCAGGATCGATGTCCCAGCCCTCGTCCGACGGTCAGCGTCAGCCGGCCATCGTCATCCTTGATTTCGGCTCCCAGTATTCGGAGTTGATTGCCCGGCGCGTGCGCGAGACCGAAGTGTTCTCGGTGGTGTTGGGCTACAGCACCTCGGCGGAGGAACTGCGCCGGATGCAACCGAAGGGGATCATCCTCAGCGGTGGCCCCAGTTCCGTTTATGCGGAACACGCGCCGCTCTGTGATCCCGGCATCTGGGATCTGGGCATTCCTGTGATGGGGGTTTGCTATGGGATGCAGCTGATGGTGCAGCAGCTCGGTGGCGTTGTGGAGGCCGCCACGGGCAAGGCTGAATATGGGAAGGCGCCCCTTGAGGTGGATGACCCGACGGATCTGCTCACCAATGTCGACAACGGATCGACGATGTGGATGAGTCATGGCGACTCGGTGAAAGCCCTTCCAGAGGGGTTTGTGCGTTTGGCGCACACGGCCAACACCCCTGAAGCGGCGGTGGCGCATTTGCAACGCAAGCTCTATGGGGTGCAATTCCACCCCGAGGTGGTGCATTCCACCTGCGGCATGGCCCTGATCCGCAATTTTGTTTATCACGTTTGCGGCTGTGATCCGGATTGGACCACGGCGGCCTTCATCGATGAGGCCGTTGGCCTGGTGCGGGAGCAGGTGGGCGATAAGCGCGTGCTGTTGGCGCTCTCCGGTGGGGTCGATTCATCAACCCTCGCCTTTCTGCTCAAGAAGGCGATCGGTGATCAGCTCACTTGCATGTTCATCGATCAGGGATTCATGCGCAAAGGCGAGCCGGAATTTCTGATGGACTTTTTCGACCGCAAGTTCAATATCCATGTGGAGTACATCAATGCTCGACAGCGGTTCATCAGCAAGCTCAACGGCATCACCGATCCAGAGGAGAAACGCAAAATCATCGGCACCGAGTTCATCCGGGTCTTCGAAGAGGAGAGCAAGCGGCTCGGACCCTTTGATTACCTGGCCCAGGGAACGCTGTATCCCGATGTGATTGAAAGCGCAGGCACCAACGTCGATCCCAAGACTGGCGAGCGGGTGGCCGTGAAGATCAAGAGCCATCACAACGTGGGCGGTCTTCCCAAGGATCTTCGGTTCAAGTTGGTGGAGCCTTTGCGCAAACTTTTCAAAGATGAAGTGCGCAAGGTGGGGCGCAGCCTCGGCCTGCCTGAAGAGATCGTGCGCCGCCATCCTTTCCCTGGCCCTGGACTGGCGATTCGCATCCTCGGTGAAGTCACCGACGAGAAGCTCAATTGTCTGCGTGATGCGGATCTGATCGTGCGCGAGGAAATTAAGGAAGCTGGTCTCTATCACGACATCTGGCAGGCCTTTGCGGTACTGCTGCCGGTGCGGTCTGTCGGGGTGATGGGCGACAAACGCACCTATGCCTGGCCCATCGTTCTGCGCTGTGTCTCCAGCGAAGACGGCATGACCGCCGATTGGTCGCGTCTTCCCTACGACCTGATGGAGACCATCTCTAATCGGATCGTGAATGAGGTGAAGGGGGTGAACCGGGTGGTGCTCGACATCACCAGCAAGCCCCCCGGCACGATTGAGTGGGAGTGATGGCGTGGGATTGGTTGCGGCCCAAGCCGGGTCGCATTTTTTTGATTGGTCACAACAAGTGCGGCACGCGGTCGTTCCACAAGCTTTTGCGGCAGAACGGCTACAGCTCGATCCACTACGACAAGGGGCGCCTGGCCCGTCGGATCCAGGCCAATTTCACCTTTTCCAAGCCTCTGCTGGATGGCGTGGATGGCTACTGCGGGTACACCGATATGGAGCTCTGTGGTGAGTTCTACGCCTACCGTCTGTTCCCTCTGTTGGACTTGCAGTACCCAGGCTCCTGCTTCATTTACAACACGCGTGATGTGAGCCGCTGGGTGGACTCCCGCATGAACCACCGCAAGGGCATGTACGCCATTGACTACTTGGATCGGATGCGTCGGGCCTTCGACGATCCCTCCTTGACGCTGGAGGACTTGCGCCAGCACTGGGAAGAGGCTTGGCAGCGCCATGATCTCGACCTGAAGCGTTATTTCGCCGGACGCAGCAACTTCTTCGCCTTCAACATCAGCGTGCCCTCGGAGCAGGCTGACCTTTGCCGTTTTCTGCGGCGTCGTGGTTACCGGATCCGCGGCAAGGTGTTGCCCCATGCCGGGGCGAGATCCTCTCCGTCAACAGGTTGATCCACGGCTGGCGACGGCCCTGCATCGCCGATACCTTGGGCCACCGGCCTTTGGGACATGACGGCGACACAACAGCAGGACGTTCAGCTGCAGCGCCGCTTGCAGCAGGACAGCATTCAGCTGGGTGGCCGCACGATTTATTTGAACCCGTTTCTCTATTGGCGGCGGTTCGACAGCAACACCGATCGCTGGCTGCGGGAACCCGGTCAGCTGACCGAGGATCAAATCACGACCAACCGCAGCCGTTTTTACCCCGAACTCGACTGGGGTCAGCTGGATGATCACGGCATCGATGTCCACGATGGCGCCGTTGAGATGTTCCTCAAGAGTCTGGAGTTGATCAGCACCTTCCATCCCGAGCTGGGTTCCGGGCAGATGCTCGAAGTGGAACGCAAGATGACGATCACCAAGAAGCGGGCCTTCGAGCGCTGGGTGGATAAGGCGATCCGGCGGCGTCAGCGGGATCAGACCCGAGAGCATCGGCGCTTTGAGCGAAGCCGCTTCTGGCGCGCCTGGCGCGAGTGGATCCTGCTGGACACCACCCAGAAAGCACTGGTGCCTCTGGTGATGCTGATGGTGCTGAGTGGGGTGTTGGGCTGGTCTCTGGCGGCGAACCGTTCCGCTTGTCCGACATTGGCCCTTCCTTCGGGACAGACTGGGGTCCGTTGATCTGGCCCCATGGCCGCTGATTCCAGCTCCGAAAACCCGCTCGACCAGTTGCGTCTGTCGCTGATGCAAGACGTGCTTCCCGTGGGGCTGGCCGTGCTGGAACGGGCCCGGCAGGGCGGCCCCGGCAAGGTGGTGGAGGTGTTCACTGCGGGGTCGGAGGACCCCATCGCCGAGCTGCGCCAGGAGGGTGAGCCCGTGGCGCGTGATGTTCGAGAGCAGCTGGATGCTGTGAGCCCCGGGCTGGGCAACCCGGTGATGCCTGTCTCGGTTTCCGTCGATGAACCGGAAACGGTCAATGAACGCCAGGATGACCCCGACGACTTGATGCCGACCCTGCGGCGGATTGAAGAGCGTCTTGAGGAGTTGCGCCGTCGCTTGCCAGCGCAGCAGGGATGACCCGTTCCGCACAGCAGCGGCAGACCGGTCTGCGTCAGCAACCCCTCGTGCTGCTGACGCTGGTGCTGCTGTTCTGCAGCGCCATGGTCGGTCGCTTGGTGTGGATGCAGCTGCTGGAGGGGTCGCGCTTCCGCGAATTGGCGGATGAAAACCGGATCCGTCTCGTGCCCCGCTCGCCCATCCGCGGTCGCTTGCTCGATCGCAAAGGGCGGGTGCTGGCCACAAGCAAGCTCACCTATTCCCTGTATCTCGAGCCGCGTCTAGTCAGCGATGCCGACTGGCCTGATCTGCGTGATCGCCTGGCACGTTTGCTTAATTTGAAGCCTGATCTGCTGGATCAGCGCCGTCAGAAGGGTCTGGATCGGGATGGTTACCGCACCACTCTGGCCCTGGATCTCAAGCCGGAACAGGTGCTGCGGTTCCAGGAACAGGCCTTGGGACTGCGGGGCGCCCAGGTGGATGTCGACATCCTGCGGGCCTATCCCCATGGAACCCTGGCAGCCCACGCCCTCGGTTACACCCAGCCGATCACGGAAAACGAATTCGAGATCTTGGCGGAGAAGGACTACAAGATCCGCGACCGCATTGGTCGCACCGGAGTTGAAGCGGCCTACGAGAGCCATCTGCGTGGCAAGTGGGGCGGTCAGATGTTGGAGGTGAATGCCATGGGAGAGGTGCAGCGCAACCTGGGCGATCGACCCTCCGAAGCGGGAGAGGATCTGGTGCTCACCCTCGACCTGGATCTGCAGCGCGTGGCGGAGCAGGCTCTGGCGGATAAGCCCGGTGGCGCTGTGGTGGCGCTTGAGGCCGCGACGGGTGCAGTGCTGGCCCTGGCTAGTCGTCCCAGTTTTGATCCGAACTTTTTCTCCAAGCTGATCACCACCCAGAAGGAGTACGACGCCCTCTTCTCCAATCCGAAGAAACCGTTGCTCTCCAGGGCCATGAATCCCTATGACCCCGGCAGCACCTGGAAGCCGGTGACGGCGATGGCCGGTATGGAGTCCGGCAAATTCCCGGCCGACACCAAGTTGCACACCACGGCCTGCATCACCTACGGCGGCCACTGCTTCCCCGATCACAACGGCGCTGGGTTCGGCCACATCGGGTATGCCGATGCCCTGCGCTTTTCCAGCAACACCTTCTTCTATCAAGTAGGGGTTGGGGTTGGCTCCAAGGCCCTGAAACAAGCGGCTGATCAGCTCGGCTTTCAGCAGAAGACCGGCATTGAGATCGGTTGGGAAGAGAGCGTTGGGCTGGTTGGGGATGAAGACTGGGCGGCTCGAGGCCGCGGCTGGACTGATCCCGGCACCAGCCCCTGGATCCCTGAAGACATGGCCAGCGCTTCCATCGGTCAGTCAGTGGTGCAGATCACACCCCTGCAACTGGCTCGTGCTTACGCCGTGTTCGCTAACGGCGGCTGGCTCGTGACACCGCACCTTGCGGCCGGTGACATCGACTGGATGAGCCCCGAGCATCGCTCCAAGGTGGCGATTCATCCGTCCACGTTGCAGACGATCCGTGAGGGGTTGCGCAAAGTGGTGGAGGCCGGAACCGGTGCCGGCCTCAATGGTCCTGGCATTCCTCCGGCGGCCGGCAAAACTGGAACGGCCGAGGACAGCACTGGAGGCCCTGATCACGCCTGGTTCGGCTGCTTTGCCCCCTATCCGGACGGCAAGATTGTGGTGGTGGCCTTTGCCCAGAACACCCCTGGCGGTGGATCCGTTCACGCCCTGCCGATGGCCAAGAAGGTGCTGGCTGAGTGGGAGAGGACCCGTCAGCGTTAGGCAGCGGTGAGTTGGGCTGTTGACAGCACACTGCGGTAGTAAGTCCGCAGTTGCTCGGTGGCACCAGCCCAGCCCCAGCGCTCCGCTTCTTCACGGGCTGCATTGCGCAGGGCCTGGCGTTCCAGATCGTTCCCCAGCAGGCGACGGGTGGCTTCGATCAGACTGGCCGCGCCGCCATCCGCACCGTCGGGCTCATACAGGCAGCCGTTGACGCCGTCGGTAATGATGTCGGGGATTCCGCCACGGTTGGCGCCGACCACGGGACAACCGGCGGCCATGGCTTCCAGCAGCACCAGGCCCAATGTCTCCGTGCTGGAGGGGAACAGAAACGCATCGCCGCTGGCGTAGGCCCCGGCCAGTTCTTCCCCGGCGAGGTAACCGACGAAGGTGGTGGCGGTTCCTTCGAAGTGTTTTTCGAGTTGCTGGCGGTGGGGACCATCCCCAACCAGGGCGAGGCGTGCTTCGGGAAGGGCTTCCAGCACCGGTCGGATCCGTTCGATCTGCTTTTCCGCTGACAAGCGGCCCACATAGAGCAGCAGGGCACCGCGATCGTCATGGCCACCCAGAAGCCGTTGGCGCAGTCCCGAACTGCGCAGTTCGGGACGGAACAGCTCCGTGTCCACGCCCCGTTGCCAGAGATCGGTGTGCTGAATGCCCTTGTCACTCAGTTCCTTCACCATCGCGGTGGAGGTGCATAGGTTCAGCAGGGCTTGGTTGTGGGCGGCCTTGAGCATTTCCCACAGGAGCGGCTCCAGCATCCCCAAGCCGTAATACTCCAGATATTTGGGCAGGTGGGTGTGATAACTGGCGACCAGGGGAATGTTTTTGTTCTTGGCGAGCCAGATGCCACCGAGGCCCAGCACTGCTGGGTTCACCACATGGATCAGATCGGGTTGAAATTCATCGATCGCTTCCGAAACCGCTGGGCGAGGTAACGCCAGTTTGAGTTCGGGATAGAGAGGAAGCGGCATCGCCGGAACGCCGATCAGCCGCGCTCCCATGTACTCATCCGGACAACCTTCCGGGCAGAAGACCACCACCTCATCGCCGGCTTCCACCAGATGCTTCACCGTTTTGGTGAGACGGGTGACGATGCCATCGACCTTCGGCAGGAAGGTTTCGGTGAAGAAGGCGACTTTCAAGGATGAAGCTTGTTCAGGATGCGGAGCCGATGGCCTGGGCTTGAGTTTTGGTCCAGGCGGATGTGCAGAGGATGCGGTTGCGGTCGCAACGGTCGGCGTAGCGGGTTGCGATCTCCACCACTTCCTTCAGCAAACCGTCGTCGAGGGTGGTGGGGTTGAGGCCCAGCTCGATGAAACAGCGGTTGTCAACGATCAGATCGTTCTCCACAGCCTCGTTGCGGGGGTTGGGCAGGTTGTTCACCTGAGCACCAGTGAGAGCAGCCACCTTGTTGGCCAATTCGCCCACCTGATGGCTTTCGGTCATCTGGTTGAAGATCTTCACCCGCTCGCCATGTTCCGGAGGGTTCTCCAGCGCCAGCTGGACGCAGCGCACGGAATCGCGGATGTGGATGAAAGCGCGCGTCTGGCCTCCCGTGCCGTGAACGGTGAGCGGATAGCCGATGGCGGCTTGCATCAGGAAGCGGTTAAGCACGGTGCCGTAGTCACCGTCGTAATCGAAGCGATTGGTCAGCCGCGGGTCGCGGTCGGTGGCGTCGGTGTTTGTTCCCCAGACGATGCCCTGGTGCAGGTCGGTGATGCGGACCTTGTCGTTTTTGTTGTAGTAGAGGAACAGCAGCTGATCGAGCGTCTTGGTCATGTGATAAACGCTGCCTGGGCTTGCCGGGTGGAGGATCTCCTCCTCGAAGCGGCTGCCGTCGGGCTGGGGCACTTCCACCTTCAGGTAGCCCTCAGGGATGGTGGCGCCGCGGTGGGAGCCATAGCCATAGACGCCCATGGTGCCGAGGTGCACCACATGAATTTCTTGACCGCTTTCAACGATGGCGGCCAGCAGGTTATGGGTGCCGTTGACGTTGTTATCAACCGTGTAGCGCTTGGTGGCGCTGCTCTTCATGGAGTAAGGCGCGGCCCGCTGTTCAGCGAAGTGGACCACAGAATCTGGCCGTTCTTCCAGCAGTAGATCCAGCAGGCGTTGGTACTCATGGGCGATGTCCATGTGGACAAAGCGCATCGGCTTGCCGCCGGTTTCTTCCCAGGCTTTAAGGCGCTCACCGATGCTCACGATTGGCGTCAGCGACTCAACTTCAAGGTCGATATCGATCTTGCGACGGCTGAGGTTGTCGACGATCAGAACCTCGTGGCCCTGATCCGCCAGGTTCACCGCACAGGGCCAGCCGCAGAAGCCGTCACCGCCGAGAACGAGAACTTTCACCCCAAACTCCTTCTGGAACGAGCGTGACGCTCACTCCTGGCAAGCTACTACAGGGATTTCAGCGTGGACCGTCTCAGCTGATGGCGACGGTCACTGCCACCATGCCGGCCACGAGCAATCCACCGGTCACCAGCATCATCATCGAGCTGCGGTTGCGGCTCTGGCTGGTGGCAACATCCATCACCTCCATGCGTGGCTCCTTGGCGAATGCATTGAGACGACCGCCGTCTTCCGTGGTGACCGACATGGGTCTGATGCGACTGGTCGGACCTTATGAGTCCAATTGCTTATTGCCTGGCTTTGTGAAGCAGGCTTCACCTCACTTCACGTCTCTTTATCTCATGGTGCCGACTGCACGATGCCTGTGGTCGGTGAGCTGGCGGAGGCCTGGTCCCGCCGCGGCAAGCGTCCGGAGCGGTGGGCGGTCCGCCCCGCGAGCACTGCCTGACCCATGGCCTCGGCCATCGCTGGAGGGTCTCCGGCCATGGCGATAGCGCTGTTGACCAGGACGGCATCGGCTCCCATCTCCAGGGCCTGCGCCGCTTCGCTGGGCACGCCAATGCCTGCGTCAACCACCACTGGAACACGGGCGTTTTCGATGATCAATCCGATGTTTGCGGCGTTGTTTAGGCCCTGGCCCGAGCCGATCGGAGAGCCCAGGGGCATCACCGTGGCGCACCCGACCTCCTCCAGGCGTTTGGCCAGCAAGGGATCCGCATTGATGTAAGGCAGCACCGTGAAGCCTTCCTTCACCAGGCGTTCTGCGGCTTGTAAGGTGCCGATCGGATCGGGCAGAAGATGCCGGGTGTCGGGAATGACCTCCAGCTTGACGAAGCTGTTCTCGTCCTGACCCGCCAGCTTGGCCAGTTCCCGTCCAAGCCTGGCGACACGCACCGCTTCCTCCGCATCGGTGCAGCCCGCGGTGTTGGGCAGCATCCAGATTCGGTTCCAATCGATGGCTTCCATCAGGCCCTCATGGCCTGCGGCCACAGCCTGAACCCGTCGAACAGCCACCGTGACCATGTCGCAGCCGGATCGCTCGATGCTCTGCTTCATCAAGGCCATTGATGGATATTTGCCGGTGCCCGTGAACAGACGGCTGTTGAACTGACGCCCGCCAATGGTGAGGGGGTCGGATGTGGGGGAGGGCAAATCCATTACGCGCGTGAGCAAAAGGGCCTACCGTGCCCTCATCATCCATCGTCTTCCATGCCGTTCCTGCTTGCCATGGATCTCCCGGTTGGCAGCCAGGTGCCGTTTGAGACCAATCCTCAGCTGCCTCTGGATCCGATTCAGCTTGCGGTTCCTCTGGAAATCGATGAGGGAGACGTGGAGAGCTTTGATCCGGTGGCACGTGCTGGAGATCTGGCTGCATCGTTGCCCCGCCAGTGGTGCGGCACGTTTGAACCCTTTGATGGCAATTCCACCGTTGATGTCACCTTGGACATCACCCAACTGACGGCGTTGGGCCAGATGGTTGATATACGGGGAACGATGACCTTTGGGTCCGTCACCACACCGGTTCAGGGCAACTTGCACGCCAAGTCGGATCAGCTTGATCTCATTCCCTTGGCGGATCCCTTAATCGCTGGCCTCGAGCCCGGAGGTGTCTTCCTCGGCCTGCAAGGTTTTAGTCCCACCGGTTGGCAGGCTCCTCGCCTGGTGAATGTGGCCAACCCCAGCACCGGGGTTGGCGGTCGTCTTGCGATGACCAGCAGCTGCCAAGACGAGATTCCCGTTCAGCCTCTTTGGTGATGTAATCACCCTTCAGTTCATCCGACGCTTGAGTTTCTTCAGCCCTTTCTTCGCTGTGGCGTTCTCAGGTTCGATACTGAGTGTCTGCTCATAAAGCGAGATCGCCTCAGTGTCTTCCAACAACTTTTCCTGGGCAAAAGCCAGGTTGTTGAGGGCAACGGGATAGTCCTTTTTGGCCTTCAGCGCCAGCTTGTAGTGCTTGGTGGCACCGGAATAGTCCTTTTGCGCAGCCAGAGCAAAGCCAAGAGCATTTTCAATCAGCGCGCGAGCCTCATCTGGTTCACCACTCAGGCGTTTCAGTGCCTGCTTGAGGGTGGCAGCCGCTTGTGGGTACAGCCGTTTGCGCAGTTGCACGGATCCGAGCTCATAAAGATCCGATGCCTGCCGAGATGAGGCCGTGTCAGATTTTTCGAGTTCGATCAGTCGTGCTTCGTCACGTCGCACACGAAAAAATTGTCGGCCCACCACCACCGCAACGATGGCAAGTAGGCCGACCAGGCCCAGCAGGTAGGTCTGGGGCAGCAGGTTCACAGTTGGAGATCAGCTCTTGGCTGCAGCCACCACGTTGGTGAAGCTGCCTGGGTCAACGACCGCTAGCTGAGCCAGCATCTTGCGGTTCAGGCGCACATCCGCCTTCTTGAGTCCGCCCATCAGCCGGCTATAGCTCACGCCATTCAACCGAGCGGCTGCGTTGATACGGGCAATCCAGAGGCGACGGAAGTCGCGCTTGCGACGACGACGATCGCGATAGGCATTGCAGAGGGCTTTCATCACCCGCTGGTTTGCTGTGCGGAACAGAGTTCCGTTGCCACCACGGAAGCCACGGGCCAGCCGCAGAATTTTGTTGCGGCGTTTACGGGCGACGTTGCCTCTCTTGACGCGGGCCATGAGGTTGGAAGGGTTGGATCAGGTCTTGTTGAACGGTCTCGTCTGAGCAGCTTTGCTCAGGCGTAGGGCATCATCAGGGTCACGCGCTCTTCATCGGTGCGATCCACCACAGCCTTGGTGGCCAGATGACGCTTCTGCTTAGGGGTTTTGTGGTCCAGCAGGTGGTTCCGGAAAGCGCGACGACGCAGAAATTTGCCAGTGCCGGTTGCTTTGAACCGCTTCGCGGCAGCTTTGCGGGTCTTCAGCTTGGGCATTGGTCTGCTCGTTCGGGCACAAACGACAACAATACTTCCCGACGTGCCCCCCACGGAATGATTCGGTTCCTGACGCTCACATTGCTTCTTTGTATGGGTCTGGGCTGCAAGGCCCGTGAAGACGTTGCAACTCAGTCACCCGCCGCGGTCGAGCCTGCTGCCGTTGAACCGATTCAGCTCCCCACCCACCGCTCCATCGCTGACCCACCGCCGATTGAGGGCCCTGAACCGGTGCTCTGGGTGGCGTTGGAGGACCATCTGGGTGCCGCTGCAACAGCGGCGCCGCTGAATCTCCGTGCCTTCTCAGGATCGCTCACCCTTCGGGATGCAACGGGGGAGCAACGCAGCGGATCGGATTTTGCGATCACCTGGCGAAGCGTGCCCTTGGGCACTCCGTTTCCGTTGGCCCGCCGGATTGCAGGCCCCTACGCCAGCTTTGAATCGGCGGATCGTGTCGCCTCCCGTTGGCGTGCTTTGGGAGTTGAAGCGGAGGTCGCCCATCCCGGGGAATGGGAGGTCTGGGCGCCAGAAGGGGGCCCGGTTCCAGAGGGTCTCGCTGTGCGCGATTGGCAAGGCACGCTCACCAGCACCGTCGAACCGGTATTGCAAACGCCGGAGGGGGTACGCACGTTGCAGGGTCCTGTTTCGATTGAGGCGTCCGATGGACTGTTCTGGGCAGGTGGACGCTTTCAGGGTCCCTTCCGCTTGCAACGGGATGCCTACGGCAGTTGGTCCCTGGTGGAGCAAGTGCCGGTGGAGCGTTATCTGGAGGGGGTGGTTCCCCATGAGATTGGAGCCGGTTCACCGATGGCAGCGTTGCAGGCCCAGACCGTTTTGGCGCGCACCTGGGCCTTGGCGAATAGCCATCGCTTCAGCATCGATGGCTATCACCTCTGCAGTGACACCCAGTGCCAGGTTTATAGCGATCCCCGCCATGCGGGAGCTGCTGTGCGCGAAGCGATTGCGGCCACCCAGGGAAAGTTGCTCAGCCTGAATAACCAACCGATCAGTGCGGTGTATCACGCCACCAATGGCGGGATCATGGCCGCCGGCCCGGAAGCCTGGGCGATGCAGCCCACCACCTACCTGCGTCCGAAACCGGATGGGGATGAGGGCTGGAGCAGTCGTCATCCCTTGCCGCTGCAGCAGCGCCAGGCGGTGCAGGCGTTGCTGGCGGATCGCTCCGGGGCCTATGGCCAGCAGCACCCCCGCTTCCGCTGGACCCGAACCCTCTCTGGTCAGAGTCTGCGTCAGGCCCTCGGAGCAGCGGCAGAACCGCTGGCTTCTCCCTTGCAGCTGCAGGTTCTGGAGCGGGGTGCCAGCGGCCGTGTGCTGGCGTTGCAGATTTCCGGCAGCGGCGATGCTTCACCGGTCACCCTCAGGTTGGATGCCATCCGTCGCACCCTCCGGACACTTCCCAGCACCCTGTTTGTGCTGGAGCCTCAGGGGGCTGAACGCTGGCTGGTGCTGGGCGGTGGCTTCGGCCATGGGGCCGGTTTGTCGCAGGCGGGTGCGATCGATTTGGCCTGGCGGGGCTGGTCTGTGGAGCGGATCCTGCGCCATTACTACCCAGGGACTGTCTACGGCCCGCTCTCAACAGTTGTGCAGTCCCCTTAAAGTCCTGCCACCTGGGCAGCTGGATGAGCTCGAACGCCACCTCTGGTGATCACCGACGGGTGAAGTCGGCCGCGTTCCTGTTCGCTTGTGGATGCGCTGGTGCAGCTCCCCATTGGCTTGACCCTGCCCGCTCGCTCTGGCCTGCCATCAGTCTTGCTCTGATGCTTGGCGGGTATGGCTTGCGTTCCGTGATGCGTGGGCAGCTGACACGTGGTGCAGCGGATGCCGTCCCGGCAATGGATCCGGGGCAGCTTCCCAGCCTGGATGTGGTGGTGGCCGCCCGGGACGAAGAATCTGTGGTGCAGCGTTTGGTGGAACGCCTCACATCGCTGCGCTATCCATCCGGACAACTCACCACCTGGGTGATCGACGACGGCAGTGTGGATCGCACGCCTGAGTTGCTGGACAACCTGGCTGCCGAGCACCCGGGACTCAATGTCATCCATCGCCAGCGCAATGCCGGTGGTGGCAAGTCGGGTGCTCTCAACACCGCCTTGGATCGCCTGAGTGGCGATTGGCTGCTGGTGCTTGATGCGGATGCCCAATTGCAGGAGGACCTGCTCGAGCGCCTGGTGCCCTACGCGCTCGATGGTGGCTGGTCAGCGGTGCAGCTGCGCAAGGCCGTGATTGATGCAGATCGCAACTGGCTGACCCGATCCCAGGCGATGGAGATGGCCCTGGATGCGGTGATCCAGTCGGGGCGTCTGGCCAATGGAGGTGTGGCAGAGCTGCGGGGGAACGGCCAGTTGATCAAGCGTTCGGTGCTGGAGGCCAGCGGCGGTTTCAACGAAGACACCGTGACCGATGATCTTGATCTCAGCTTCCGCCTGTTGACCCATGGGGCTTTGGTAGGACTGCTGTGGGACCCCCCGGTTCAGGAAGAGGCAGTCCCCGGTCTCCAGGCCTTGTGGAAGCAACGGCAACGCTGGGCGGAAGGAGGATTGCAGCGTTTCTTCGATTACTGGCCGGTGCTGACGTCGGCCCAGCTCAGTGTTCGCCAGCGCTGGGACCTGATGGCGTTTTTCCTGCTCCAATACGCCCTGCCGGTGGTGTCTTTCGCTGACCTTTGCGCGGCTTTGATCACCCGAAGCGTTCCGGTGTACTGGCCCTTGTCGGTGGTGGCGTTCAGCGTTTCGGGTCTGGCGTTTTGGCGTGGTTGTCGCAGTGGGAGCGCGGGGCCGGCGATTCCAACCGCGGGCCCGGTGAATCTCCTGGTGGCCATTGCCTACCTGGGCCACTGGTTTGTGGTGATTCCCTGGGTGACGTTGCGGATGTCGCTGCTCCCAAAACGTTTGGTTTGGGCCAAAACCAGCCACGGCCATGACCATCCGGTACAGGCCTGACGCAGCCCCTTTTTGTTGCGTGCCCTAGGTGGGAGCCCGATCACCCGCCTTCACTTCAGCTGATTTCATCAACGTCGAGAACTTGACCATTGAAGAAGTCCGCCAGATTGCGGGCCTGACGATCCAGGCCTGAAGGTGGGCTGGGTTGAGGGTTGGTTTCCGTTGGAGCAGGTGCCGGCTTTGGTTGCACCGGCTCGGGTTGCGTGCGCGGCAGTTCCGGTGCAACAGGCTGAGCTGATGTTGGTGACGGTTGTGTTGGAGCAGGTGCCGGTGCCGGTTGTGTTGGTGCTGGAGGCTCGACTGCTGCTGGCGGTGTTGCGATCGGCGGAGTTGCGATCGGTGGAGTCGCAATCGGCGGTGTTGTGATCGGTGGTGGCATGGCGCTGTTGCTGGCTTCCAGGATCAGCTGCCTCGAGCCACCGAGAGCTGTGGCCACCGCCTGTTCCAGCAGTGATGCCCGGCTCTGCACCATCCCCATCCAGTTGCCAGCCACCTGCACAACTGCGCGGTTGGCATCCAGTCGCACCAGTTGCGCTTGCTGCGAGAGCAACATCCGGGTGGAGGGCAGTTCGAGGCTGCCAAGGATCTGTTGCCACAGTTCGGGCAGGTTGGTGCTGGGCGACGGCGCAGGGCTGGAGACCGTTGGCAGTTCCGGTGATGCCGCAGGTGCCGGTTTTGGACTGGCGGTCGGTGCCTCGGTTGGGGTTGGTGCGGCGGCGGGAGCTGGCACTGGAGCTGCGATCGGAGTCACAGCGATTGCTGGTGTCGTCGCTGGTTGTGTTTTGGGCGGGGCTGCGGTGATGTGCTGAGCAGCTACCGGTTCCGCCAGCAACCCCAGCAACAGCACTTCCAGCCAAAGCCGAGGTTGCACACTTTGGCGCAGTTGTTGCTCGCTGCCCCGCAGTTGGGCTTGCCATTGCAGCAAGTGGGCTCTGCCCATGGTCTTCGCGAGGGCGGGTAGCTGATCGCGGAACTGGGGCGAAACGCTGGTGAGCTCCAGCCGATCTGGAGCGGCAGCCATCAGCACCAGATCCCGCAGCATTCCGGCCAGACCTTGCAGCACGGCCCCAGGATCCCGGCCCCGGTCCAGCAGGTTGCGGGTCGCCTCCAGCAGTTGCACCGGTTCGGCGCTGCTCATGGCCCCCACCAGCTCCAGCAGTTCCTGTTCGGGCACCGCGCCCAGTAGATCCCACACCGCAGCGGCTTCGATCGGTGGCGGCAGCAGGCTCAGTTGGTCCAGAAGGCTTTCCGCATCCCGCAGGCCTCCCTGGGACCGCTGGGCCACCACGTGAATGGCTTCGGGTTTGATGTCGATCGCTTCCTGTTCGGCGATCCAGCTCAGATGTTTGTTGAGGGCATCGAGCGGGATCCGCCGGAAATCGAAGCGTTGGCAGCGGCTGAGGATCGTTGGCAGCACCCGTTGCGGATCGGTGGTGGCGAGCACGAACACCACCTGTGGAGGTGGTTCCTCCAGGGTTTTCAGCAGGGCGTTGAAGGCTGCGGTGGAGAGCATGTGGCACTCGTCCACCACATACACCTTCCAGCGGGCCTGCACCGGTGCGAAACGGGAGCGTTCGATCAGTTCACGGATGTTGTCGACACCGGTGTTGGAGGCGGCGTCGATCTCGATCACATCCAGGGCTGTGCCTGCGGCAATCGTTTTGCACAGCTCGCAGGTGCCGCAGGGTTCGGGCGTTGGCCCGTCGCTGTTCAGGCAATTGAGCGAGCGGGCCAGGATGCGGGCGCTGGAGGTTTTGCCGGTGCCGCGGGGGCCACTGAACAGGTAGGCCGGGGCAATCCGATTGCTGGTAAGGGCGTGGCCCAGGGTGGCGGCGATCGCCTCCTGACCCACCAGCTGATCAAAGCGCTGGGGCCGGTATTTGTGATGCAGCGGCTGGTAGGCCGAACTCATGCGCCGCGAGCGTTGAAAGGAGATTACTCAGAGGATTCGGAGCCTGGCAGCGCGGGGCGCTGTTCCAACAGGGCATCAATTCGTTGTTTGAGGTCTTCCACGGCCGCCAGCTCATCCGCAAGGCTCTGACCCGTGAGCAGCAGCCGGCGGTCCGTCCCATCTCCTGCCCGTTCCAGGAGGCCCTCCAATTTGCCCAGCAGCGACAGGCGCAGGCGTTCCAGTTTCTCCACACCCCGCCTGGCCATCGCGCGGGCATCGTCATCGAGCAGGCCCCGTTGCACCAGGAGTTCCAGCCCACGCATCAGGGCGGAAGACATCAGACCGCTCCAGTGACGTCCCCGCTCCAGCACCGAGTCCACCTGGCCGCTGCGATGGCGCCCGGTTTTGCACCAGGTGGCGAAGTGCTCGCAGTTGTTGAACAGCAGGTTGTAATCCTGTTCACCCAGGCGCCCCATGGCCCGGCGCAGGGTTACCCCCACCGGCGAAGCACCGGGATGGCTGATCACCCGCAGTGGTTGACCTCGACTGAACTCCTCCAACGGGCTGCGCAGGATTTCACGCCCCTCCAGGTAGTGGGCGACGGTTCCGTCGCCGAGGTCGATGCCGTGATGGTTGAACAGGCCGTGCTGACGCGGCACCTCCAGGTGGTCAGCGGCAGCCAAGGGCTCAGGCGGTCTTCTGTTGTTCCGTGCCAGGCAGGGGGAGCACCTTGCCGCCGGTGTGTTCTTCCACCATCGCCCGGGTCACGGTGAATTCCTTCACGGATGTCTGCGAGGGGAGGTCGTACATCAAATCGAGCATCAGTTCTTCGACGATGCCGCGCAGAGCTCGGGCGCCGGTCTTGCGCCGGTGGGCCTCTTGGGCGATCGCCTCGATGGCGTCATCGGCGAACTGGAGTTGCACGTTGTCCATGCTCAGCAGGGTGCGGAACTGCTTCACCAGGGCATCGCGGGGCTCGGTCAGGATCGATTGCAAGGCGCTTTCGTCCAGGGGTTCGAGCACGGCACTCACCGGCATCCGGCCGATGAATTCCGGGATCAAGCCGTAGCGCACCAGATCATCCGGCTCCATGTGACGCAGCACATGGGCGGCTTGCAGGTCGCGATTGGCCCGACTGCGTCCGCGGCCATCGCTGGGCATGAAGCCGATGGCGTTGCGGCCCATCCGTTTCTGCACCACGTCCTCGAGGCCGACGAAGGCACCGCCGCAGATGAACAGTATCTGGCTGGTGTCGATCTGGATGCAGTCCTGGTAGGGGTGCTTGCGGCCACCCTGGGGCGGCACGTTGGCCACGGTGCCCTCCAGCATTTTCAACAGGGCCTGTTGAACACCTTCGCCGGAGACATCCCGAGTGATCGAGGGGTTCTCGCTCTTGCGGGCGATTTTGTCGATCTCATCGATGTAGATAATGCCCCGCTGGGCCTGGTCCACATCCATGTCGGCCTTCTGCAGTAGCCGCAGCAGGATGTTTTCCACGTCCTCACCCACATAGCCCGCTTCGGTGAGGGTGGTGGCATCGGCCACGGCGAAGGGAACATCCAGCATTTCGGCCAGGGTCTGGGCCAACAGCGTTTTGCCGCAGCCGGTGGGTCCGATCAGCAGGATGTTGCTCTTGTGCAGGCGGGTGGCGGTCTCCTCGGTTTCGCCGTTGCCATCGCCTTGCCAGGCCAGGCGCTTGTAATGGTTGTAAACCGCCACCGACATCACCTTTTTCGCGGCGTCCTGGCCGACCACCTGTTCATCCAGGAAGCTCTTGATGTCCTGAGGCCGGGGAATGGAGGCCAGCGTTGGGGCGGGTTTACTGCTCTTGCGCGCGGCAGGTGCGGCCTTGCGGCTCTGCTCGTGGCTGTGACGTGGATTGCCTTGGCCATCCACCAGCTCCTCATCGAGGATCTCGTTGCAGAGATCGATGCATTCATCGCAGATGTAGACGCCGGGTCCGGCGATCAGCTTGCGCACCTGATCCTGGGATTTCCCACAGAACGAGCACTTCAGATGGGCGTCGAACTTGGCCATCGAACGCTGGGCACCACACAGGAGAACAACACAGGAATCAACCGATGGCGTCTCCCTGAACACACAGGATCGAGAACGGAAGCGCTTCTGTCAGCTCTCCGTAATGATTCCTCCGTCCCCGGAACTGTCCACCACGCGATCGATCAGGCCGTATTCAACCGCTTCTGCTGGAGAAAGGAAGTAGTCGCGGTCGGTGTCTTCTGAGATCTTGTCGAGGGGCTGGCCGGTGTGGTCGGCCATGAGTCCGTTCAAGGTCTCCTTCAGATACAGAATTTCCTTCGCCTGAATTTCAATGTCCACCGCCTGCCCCTGGGCGCCACCGAGGGGTTGGTGGATCATGATCCGGGCATTGGGCAAGGCGAGACGCTTGCCTTTGGTGCCTCCGGAAAGGAGAAACGCTCCCATGCTGGCGGCAAGGCCGTAGCAGATGGTCACCACGTCCGGGGCCACCTGCTGCATCGTGTCGTAGATCGCCAGTCCTGCTGTGACTGAGCCGCCCGGCGAGTTGATGTAGATCTGAATGTCCTTCTCTGGGTCCTCAGCTTCGAGGAACAGCATCTGCGCGACTAGAGCATCGGCGACGGCGTCATCCACACCGGTGCCGAGGAAGATGATCCGCTCCCGCAGCAGGCGGGAATAGATGTCAAAGGCCCGGTCGCCGCGACCGGACTGTTCCACAACCGTGGGTAGAGGCCCCGGTGCCGAGACGGGCATGGCGGCCCGCCAGCGGTTCTGGATGGGGTGGTGACTGCGGGCGTCGATCACGCGATCGGTGTGCGGTGAAGTTGGCTCAATCTATGGGCGTTGCTCAGTCCTTGGCGTCCGCCTTGGACTTGGTTTTGGCGGGGGCCTTCTTGCCGGCAGCCTTTTTCTTGGCTGCTGGAGTGCCGTCATCTGCCGCCGGGGCCTTTTCGGTGAGCGTGCTGTTCTCCTCGAGCCAACCCATCAGACGGTCCTGCATCAGGTCATCCATCACGGCCTGCCGCAGGCGTTCCGGATCGATTTTGGCCTCGTTGGAGAGTTCTTTTTTCACCTCTTTGATCTTGGCGTCAACGTCCTTGTCGTCGAGCTTGATCTCCTCCGCTTCAGCCAGGGCGGTGAGGGCAAAACTGCGGCGCAGCCGTTCCTCGGCCTCTGGGCGGGAGTTCTGCATCAGGTTGCGCACCAGATCTGGCGTGAACAGAGACTTCACATCCATGCCCTGCTGGGCGAACTGGGCTGCCGTCTGCTCCAGCAGGTTGCGGCTCTCCTGCTGAATCAGGGCTTCGGGTAAGTCCACTTCGAGCTGCTCGACCAATGCGGCGACGAGCGCATCGCGGCGGTTGCTGGTCTGGCGCCGTTCGGCGTCGTCCTTGAGCCGCTGCTCGAGATCTTTGCGCAGATCTGCAAGGGTTTCCTGCTCGCTGGCCTGCTTGGCGAAGGCGTCATCCAGGTCGGGCAGTTCGCGGGTCTTGAGGTCCTTGAGCTCGATCTCGAAGGCGGCCTTGCGTCCGCGCGCGTCCTCCTTCGGATAGTCCTCGGGGAATTGGCAATCCACGGTTTTGTTGTCGCCGACTTTCATGCCGATGACCCCCTCGATGAAGCCCGGGATCATCCGGCCGTTTTCCAGGTCGACATCCATGGAATCGGCACTGCCCCCCTCGATTTCGCTGCCGTCATCGCTGTAGGTCCCTTTGAACCCAAGCACCGCGATGTCACCGTTCTGCGCGGCACGATCTTCCACGGGAACGACCGTGGCCATTTGCTTGCGGGAGTCCTCGATCATCTCGTCGACACGGGAGGCGTCGTAGGCGACGGTTTCGAATTCCGCCTTCAGCCCTTTCGTGCTCTTCAGTTTCGGCGTCGGAGCGACGTCGGCTTCCAGGGTGAAGGTGAGTTCCTTGCCGGGCTCAAAGCTTTCCAGCAGCCCATCGAAGCCACTGCTCAGATCGGGCTGGCTGATCGGCTCCAGGGATTCCTGCTGAATGGCGTCCCGCCAGGCGCCATCAATCAACTGTTCCAACGCTGTGGCTTTGATTCGCACACCTCCCAGCTGCTGAACCAGCACCGTGCGCGGCACCTTGCCCTTGCGGAAGCCCGGCAGGTTGATGCTGCGGCTGAGACTGGTGATCGCGTCTTCGTAACTCGTTTTGCAGCGCTCCCCAGGAACGGTGACCGTCACCGCCAGACGGCTGCTTGGGCGGGCTTCGGTGGTCACCTTCAGGGCTGCAGCGCTCATGGGGGAAGGGAAAGGGCAGCCAAGCACTGTATGCAACGGTTGAACTGGGCCTGGATCGGTAAGCTGAGCCCGTCGCACCATCGGCATCACGTTCTCTACGTAGTGATGTCGGTTCCGAAAGTCGACGGGTTTTCGTTCAGATCGTTCACTCCACCGCTTGTCTTCGACCCTTCCCAGCCGTCCTCTCAATGTTGCTGTTCTTGGTGCCAGCGGTGCTGTTGGCCAGGAATTGCTGCTGCTGCTTGAAGAACGCCGTTTCCCTGTTGGCGAGCTGAAGCTGCTGGCGTCGGCCCGCTCTGCCGGTCAGACCCAAGCCTGGAATGGCCGTGTTCTCACGGTGGAAGAGGTGTCGGCTCAGTCGTTCGAAGGGGTTGACTTGGTGCTCGCCTCCGCCGGTGGCTCCGTTTCAAAGCAGTGGCGTGATGCGATCACGGCTGCAGGTGCGGTGATGGTCGACAACTCCAGCGCCTTTCGCATGGAGCAGGGGGTTCCCCTGGTGGTGCCGGAGGTCAATCCCGATGCGGCCTTCGCCCACAAGGGGGTGATCGCCAATCCGAATTGCACCACGATCCTGCTCACCTTGGCCTTGGCCCCTCTGGCCGCGAAGCGAGCGCTGCGCAGGGTTGTCGTGAGTACGTATCAGTCCGCCAGTGGCGCCGGCGCCAGGGCGATGGAGGAGCTGAAAAATTTGTCCCAGACCGTGTTGGATGGGGGAACCCCCAAGGGTGAAGTGCTGCCTTACTCCCTGGCCTTCAATCTCTTTCTGCATAACTCACCGCTCCAGGCGAACAGCTACTGCGAGGAGGAGATGAAGATGGTCAACGAGACCCGCAAGATCATGGGTCTGCCGGATCTGCGTTTCACAGCGACCTGTGTGCGGGTGCCTGTACTGCGGGCCCATTCCGAAGCAGTGAACATTGAGTTCGAGTCTCCTTTCCCTGTTGAGGAGGCACGTGAGCTACTGGCCGCTGCCCCTGGTGTTGAGTTGATTGACGACCCGGCGGCGAACCGCTTCCCCATGCCGACAGACGTCACCGGTCGCGATCCGGTGGCGATCGGCCGGATCCGTCAGGACATCAGTGATGCAAACGCACTGGAGCTCTGGTTGTGCGGTGATCAAATCCGCAAGGGAGCGGCGCTCAACGCCGTTCAGATCGCTGAACTGTTGATCCAGAAGTCATGACACGTACCGCCACCCTCTCCCCAACACCCTTCGGTCGTGTTGTCACCGCCATGGTGACCCCCTTTGATGCCAGCGGTGCTGTGGATCTGACCTTGGCGGGTCAGTTGGCACGCCATCTCGTGGAGCAGGGTTCCGATGGATTGTTGGTGTGTGGCACCACCGGCGAGTCGCCGACCCTTAGCTGGCAAGAGCAGTTGCAACTGCTGCAGGCCGTTCGCGACGCCGTCGGCAACGACGCCAAGGTGTTGGCGGGCACCGGCAGCAACTCCACAGCGGAGGCAATAGAGGCCACCCAGCAAGCAGCGGCAGCCGGCGCCGATGGTGCTCTCGTGGTTGTGCCCTACTACAACAAGCCTCCCCAAGAGGGCCTAGAGGCCCATTTCCGTGCCATCGCTGAGGCGGCTCCTGAGTTGCCGTTGATGCTCTACAACATCCCCGGCCGCACCGGCTGCAGCATCGCTCCGGCCACGGTGGCGCGGCTGATGGACTGCCCCAATGTAGTGAGTTTCAAGGCCGCCAGCGGTACCACCGAAGAGGTCACGGCGCTGCGCCTGGCCTGCGGTCCGCAGTTGGCGATCTACAGCGGCGATGACGGCCTCACCTTGCCCATGCTCGCCGTGGGTGCTGTTGGTGTGGTGAGTGTGGGCAGCCATGTGGCGGGCCCCGAGATACGCGCCATGATCGAGGCCTATCTGAATGGCGACGGTGCCTCCGCACTCGCCCTGCACGACGCTCTCATTCCTCTGTTTAAGGCTCTGTTCGCCACCACCAATCCGATTCCTGTCAAGGCTGCTCTCGAACTCAATGGCTGGTCTGTCGGTGCTCCCCGTCCACCTTTGTGCCCTCTTTCTGACGACATGAAACGTTCCCTCTCCATCGCCATGGCCGCCCTTCGTCAGACCTAGCCCGGTCCGGCTTATCGGCTTACGCAATCCGTTCTTCTTCAACTCTTTCTATGGCCAACAACGCGCGATCCAGCAAGGGGCAAGAGCCTTGTCTTCGGGTGATCCCCCTGGGTGGACTGCATGAGATCGGCAAGAACACCTGTGTGTTCGAGTACGGCGATGACCTGATGCTGGTGGATGCAGGTCTGGCTTTCCCCAGCGATGGCATGCACGGGGTGAATGTGGTGCTGCCCGACACCAGCTTCCTGCGCGAGAACCAGAAGCGGATCCGCGGCATGATCGTCACCCATGGTCATGAAGACCACATCGGTGGCATTGCTCACCACCTCAAGCACTTCAACATTCCGGTGATCTATGGGCCGCGGCTGGCCCTCTCGATGCTGACCGGGAAGATGGACGAAGCGGGGGTGAGAGACCGCACCACCCTGCAGACCGTCGGTCCGCGCGATGTGGTGAAGGTGGGTCAGCACTTCTCGGTGGAGTTCATCCGCAACACCCACTCGATGGCCGACAGCTTCACGCTGGCCATTTCCACACCGGTGGGAACCGTGATCTTCACGGGTGATTTCAAGTTCGACCACACCCCGGTCGATGGTGAAAACTTCGACATGGCACGGCTCGCCCACCACGGTGAAAAGGGGGTCTTGTGTCTGTTCAGTGATTCCACCAACTCGGAAGTTCCTGGCTTTTGCCCTCCTGAGCGCTCCGTGTTCCCCAACTTGGACCGCCACATCGCCAATGCCGAGGGTCGGGTCATCGTGACCACCTTCGCCAGCTCGATCCATCGGGTGTCGATGATTCTGGAGTTGGCCCTGAAGAACGGCCGCAAGGTGGGGCTTCTGGGCCGCTCCATGCTCAATGTGATCGCCAAAGCCCGGGAACTGGGCTACATGCGTGCGCCGGATGAGCTGTTTGTGCCGATCAAGCAGATCAATGATGTGCCCGATCGTGAAACGCTGCTGCTGATGACCGGTAGTCAGGGCGAGCCACTGGCAGCCCTGAGCCGCATCTCCCGCGGTGAACATCCCCAGGTGAGGGTGAAGACCACCGACACGATCATTTTCTCAGCCAGCCCGATCCCCGGGAACACGATTTCCGTGGTCAACACGATCGACAAGCTGATGATGCTGGGCGCCAAGGTCGTGTACGGGAAAGGCGAGGGCATTCATGTCTCCGGCCATGGCTTCCAGGAAGACCAGAAATTGATGCTGGCCCTCACCCGGCCCAAGTTCTTCGTGCCGGTGCACGGTGAGCACCGGATGCTTGTGCAGCACTCCAAAACCGGCCACTCCATGGGGGTTCCGGTCGACAACACCTTGATCATCGATAACGGTGACGTGGTGGAGCTCACTCCGGATTCGCTCCGCAAGGGCAATGCTGTGAAGGCAGGCATTGAGCTGCTGGACCAATCCCGCAACGGCATCGTTGACGCCCGTGTTCTGAAGGAGCGCCAACAGTTGGCGGAAGACGGCGTGGTGACGATCCTGGCGGCGATCAGCACCGATGGCGCCATGGTGGCTCCGCCGCGGGTGAACCTGCGGGGTGTGGTCACCACGGCGGATGCCCGCAAGATGTCCTTGTGGACCGAGCGGGAAGTCACCTGGGTGCTCGAAAATCGCTGGAAGCAGCTCTGCCGCAACACCGGTGAGAAGGCACCGGAAGTGGATTGGATGGGTGTGCAGCGTGAGGTGGAGGTGGGCCTCGGCCGGCGGATGCGCCGTGAACTGCAGGTGGAGCCACTGATCCTGTGCCTGGTGCAGCCAGCTCCTGGTGGCACGCCCGTTTACAAGGGTCGCGCCGATGCTGAGCCCGATGATCGTCCGGCACCGCGCGGTCGCGGTGGTCGTGGAGGTGGTTCCCCCTATGGCCGTCGTAACGGTGGTGGTGGAACACCCGCTCCTGTGCGCACCAATCAGGGCAATGGCAACGGCCGTTCTGGCTCACCAACGCCGGCCCCCGTCCGTGCGGCGGCAGCAACAGCAACCGCTGTGGTCGAGAAAGTGACTCCCCAACCGGTTGTCGAGAAAGCTGCTGCTGCTCAACAGCCGGTCGAAGCGGAGATGCCTGCAGGGCGCACCCGTCGTCGTCGTTCAGCGGCCAGCTGAGCGGGCGAAGGCCCCTTTGATCCTGTTCATTAGCCCCATCGGCTCAGTCGAGTCGGTGGGGCTTTTGATTGCAGGTTGAAGTTGTCTGCGGAGCCACGATTTCTCCAGGAGATCCTTGGCTGCAGGCTCCTGGGTTGTGGGCTCGATCTCGTCGCTCGGTGGCTGATCCGCTGGCTCGGTTGTGATCTCTGGTTCCAGGGTGACCGCAGGCTCTGGGGTTGGGGCCGGAGCTGCAGTGGGCGTGGGCTGAGGTTCCTCGTCACTGGGCAACCACGGCATCGCCGTGACCACATGGGGCTGTACTGGACTGGCTTGATCGGCATCCGAGGTCAGGAAGGGATCCTTCAGCAGGTCTGGGAGGACGACATCGGTTGCAGGTGTCGTCGTTGCTGCGCTGACGCTGTTCTGCGACCGGCAGAGCTCCAGCCCTTGTTCCGCGAGGGCCGCCAGGGTGGCCTCCGGTTCACTGTCCAGCACCCGTTGGTAAGAGAGGGCGGCTTGCTCCTGTTGCTGGAGTCCATGCAGCTGGATGTGACCCAGGAGCAACGCCACCACAGCCCGCCATCCCAAGACGAGGCTTTGGTCTTGCTCGTCTGATGCGCTTTGGAGTTGATCCCACAACTCCGAGGCCAGGTCATGAGCCTCGGGGTAATCCCCGAGGCCGTAGGCCCGTTCCGCTGCTTGGTAGTGCTGCTCGAAATCGGCGTCCACGCTTGGGGTTCCGGTACCCCAGTTGTAGACCTTCAGCTGGCGTCGTGAGGTGATGGGGTGCCTTGGGCTGAGTGACGTTCATCACCACCCAGTCCGAACCCGGTGTGCACCACTTGGAGGGCCTCGACGCCAGCCTCTTCTGCCACCACGCAGCTGGTTCTGATTTCACTGGTGGCGATCAGGCCGATGTTGATGCCTGCATCCGCCAGAGCACGGAACATGCGCCCCGCTGTTCCTGGCGTTGCCGGCATCCCAGCACCGACGGCACTCACCCGTGCAATGGCCTCGCCGTCTTCCAGGGCGGCACCCGGCCACTGGGCCAGCAGGGGGGCTAGGGCTACATCGGCACGGGCGCGGTCGTCCTTGCGCAGGATGAAGGTGATGTCCCGTGATCCGTCGCTGTGTTGTCGTTCCGATTGAACGATGGCATCCAGGCTGATGCTGTTGTCGGCCAGGGCTGAACACAGCGACGCTGCGGTGCCGGGTCGATCGGGCACGTGGCGAACACTCAGTTGCACCTGGTCGCGGTCGAGGGCGACGCCGCGCACTTCCGGTTCTCCACGGCCGTTGTTGGTGGGATTGATGCGGATTTGCGATTCCTCAAGGTCGAAGGCGTCCCGCACCGCTTGAACAGCTTTGCTGCCGGCACTGGATTCGATCACGCAGCTCACCTTCACTTCACTGGTGGCGATCAGTCGAAGGTTGATGCCCTGTTGACACAGGCAGTTGAACAGGTTGGCGGCAATGCCCGGTCGCCCCATGATCCCGGCCCCGCTGATGCTGAGCTTCGTCAGCCCTCCTTCTGCTGCCAGATCGCCGCCCAGTTGATCCAGAACTTTCTGGCTTATGCCGCGGGCCAGCTCGAGATCCGCCTCGGCCACCGTGAAGGTGATGTCATTGCTGCTGCCCTCATGGGTGGCCTGAATGATCAGGTCCACATTGATTCCCCCGTCGGAGAGGGTTTCGAACAGTCGTGCGGCAATGCCGGGCTGATCGGGGATATGGGAGAGGGCGAGCACGGCCTGTCCGTCCACTTCCTCCATCCCATCCACGGGACTGCCGAGCTCCAGGCCGTTGGTGCTGATCGGACGGGCTGGTCGGCTGGTGAGCCGGGTGCCTGGGGCATCGCTCCAACTGGATCGCACCACAAGATTCACGCCGTAGTTGCGGGCGATTTCAACTGCTCGGGGATGCAGCACGGAGGCCCCAAGGCTCGCGAGTTCCAGCATTTCGTCGCAGCTGATCGTGTCCATCAACTGGGCATCCGGCACTTTGCGCGGGTCGGTGCTGAGAACACCCGGAACGTCGGTGTAGATCTCGCAGGCATCGGCACCCAAGGCTGCCGCCAGGGCCACTGCGGAGGTGTCGGAGCCCCCGCGTCCGAGGGTGGTGATTTCGTTGAGGCCATCACTGCTGGTGCTGGTGCCCTGGAACCCGGCGACCACCACCACCTGGCCAGCAGCGAGGCGGTTGCGGATTCGGTCGGTGCGAATCCCGAGAATCCGAGCTCGGCCATGGGTGGATTCCGTGGCGATGCCCACCTGCGGGCCGGTCATCGACGTTGCACTGACCCCTTGGGCGTTTAGGGCCATGGCCAGCAAGGCGATCGACACCTGCTCACCACTGGCCAGCAGCATGTCCATCTCCCGCTGGGTGGGGCTGGAGGTGATGGCGTTGGCCAGACCCGTCAGTTCGTCGGTGGTGTGGCCCATGGCGGAGACCACCACGACCACGTCGTGCCCCTCCTCACGGCAGCGTCCGATGCGATCGGCCACCGCCTTGATGCGTTCCACGCTGCCGACGGAAGTGCCCCCGAATTTCTGCACCAGGAGGGCCATGGTCTGGGCTTCAGCAACGCTGGATTTTCTCACCTGGCGGGCAGCGATCAGCCCAGCAGTCCGTCGCGGAAGGCATCGCCTGGCTGGGCGCCGCGTTTCAGCCGTGCCTCCACCTCCAGCAGGCGCCCGAGCAGGGAGAGGAAGCGTTTGGCCGGGCGACCTTGCAGCTGCTTGCGCATTACATAAATGCGTTTGGGGTTGCCGATCCCGGCGGCCTTGGCAATCACCGCCACATCCCGCTCCCCTTGCTGTTCCAGCAGGCTCACCCAGAGCCAACCCCGGATCTGACCGGTGAGGGTGGCCACAATGCGCAGAGCTGGTTCCCCGGCTTCGATGAGGGCATCCCAGCGGGCAATGGCCTCGCCGGGGTTGCCCTCCAGCAGCGCATCGCCCACGGCCAGAGCATTGGTTGAGCGACCCCCCACCAGCTCCTGAACCCGCGCAGCGGAAATGGTGGTGCCGCGCAGGGAAAGCTTGCGCAGTTCCGATTCGAGTCGGGCGCTGTCGGTGCCGATGGCCTCCACCAGGGCATCGATGGCATCGGGGTCGACCTGCAGGCCCAGGGCCTCGGCAGTGCGTTGCACTAATTGGCGCTGACCATTGCCATCCCAGGCGGCTGGCAGCGGGAAGCTCTGTTCCTGATCGAGCCCGGTTTTGATCCGCTTCTGCAGGGTTTTGGTGGTTCGCAGGCGACCATCCGGTTTGGCAGGGTTCACCAGCACCAGGTGGCTGGTGTCGGGGATGAGCTCAAGGGCGGCTTCAAACCGGTCGGCCAGTTCACTGGGACAGCCGTTGCAGAACGGACTGCGCTGCAGCAGCACCAGCCGTTCGCCCGTGGCGAAGGGAGGGGTGCGGGCCTCCTCGAGGGCCTGCAGGGCTTGACCAGCGTCTGCCCCATCCAGGCGGCTGAGGTTGAGGCTGCTCCAGCTGGGGTCGACCACCTGGCCGATCAGAGCCTCGATGGCCCGGTCCCGCGCGGCGGCGTCATCACCCCAGAGCAGATGGATCGGCATGGGTTGATGATGGCGTGGATGGCCCAGGACCACCCGATCTTCACCGAAAGCATCCGGCGGATCCATGCGGCTCTGGGCGACACGGGCTTGCCTCCGCTGCAACAGCAGGTGCTGGAACGGCTGGTGCACAGCAGTGGTGATCTCTCGCTCGGGCCCCTGCTGCAGTTCAGCGAGGGGGCCTGTGAGCAGGGGGTGGAGGCGCTGAGGCAGGGGGCCCCGATCCTGACGGATACCGCGATGGCAGCGGCAGCGGTGGCCCCGATGGCCCAACGCACCCTCGGCAGCGCGGTGCACACGGTGTTGGAGTGGGCTCCAGAGCTGGCACCGCAGGGTTCGACGCGCACGGCCGCTGGCATGGAGCAGGCCTGGACGACGCTCGCGGTGGCGTCACCCGCTCCAGTGGTGCTGATCGGTAGTGCACCGACAGCTCTGGAGGTGCTGTTGCAGCGGGTGGCGGCTGGGGCCCCGGCCCCCAGCCTGGTGATCGGCATGCCGGTGGGCTTCGTGGGGGTGGCGGAAAGCAAGAGTCATCTGGCGGCCAGCGGCCTGGCGCAGATCCGCTTGGAGGGCAGTCGTGGGGGCGCGGGTCTGGTGGCGGCGGCGGTCAATGCCCTGCTTCGCGCTGCTGCAGCATCAGCTCCGCCCCCTTCCAGCTGAGCTGCCAGCCCCCCGGACAATCGGCTGAACCTCCGGGTGCACCGCGTTTCAGGCGCTGGCTGAGCTGCTCCAATTGGGCGGCCGGCAAGGGTGGCACCCCCTGCTGCTGCAGCCATTGCGCCAGCAGCAGGCGGCGGGTGGCCGGGTTCAACGCCCCCAGGCCGCGGCGGTTTAGCCCGGCTGGGGTTTGCAGAAGCTCCAGGGCCATCCGGCTTAGTTCGGTCTGACTGTCCCGCACGTGGGACACCCGTTCGGCCAGATCGCTCATCCGCAGACTGCAGCCCGGATGCAGTTGCTCCAGGACGGGCAGCACCTCTTGACGGATCCGGTTGCGGGCGAAATCAGGGGATTGGTTGCTCGGGTCCTCCCAGATCGGCAGGGCCAGGTCTTGGCAGATCTGCAGGGTGTCGTGGCGTTGCAGGTGCAGCAGCGGTCGGCGAAGGTGGGGACCCTCCGCACTCAGGGGGCGGACGCTGGGCAGTGCCGCCAGCCCGGCGAGGTCGCTACCGCGGGCTAGCTGCAGCAGCACCGTTTCAGCCCGGTCGCTGGCGGTGTGGCCGGTCACCACATCGGCGCCTGCTTCGCGGGCCCGCTGCGCCAGCCGTTCATAACGCCACTGCCGGGCCGTGGCTTCGCTGGGCACTTGCCCCGGCACCGCCTGATCCACCTGGAGGGGCAGCTGGCGCTGTTGGCACCAGGCCCTCAGTTCGGCGGCGATCCGGCTGGAGCCGTCGTGCCAGCGGTGATCGCCGTGCCAAAGGCTCAGGCTCCAGCCATGCAAGGGCGCCAGATCCTGCAGCAGAGCCAGCAGGGCCATGGAGTCCTGCCCGCCGGAGACTGCCAACAGCAGGGCGCTCTCCTGCGGTAGCAGCTGCGGCTGCTGAAGCAGGCGCCGGTGCAGGCGGTCATGCCAGGACGTCCAGCCCAAGGAAGAGGGTGCGTTTCCCCCACGGTGTGAGAATTGGGGCATTGCTGTCCAGTCCCCCATGACCCGTCTTCAGCAGCTGCCCGCTTCTCTGCAGCGCAGCCTCGAGCAGCGCTCTGCGCTCAAGGTGATCGCTGGCCTGATGAATTTTGATGCCGCCAGCGTGGAGCGGGTTGCCCGTGCAGCAGGGCGTGGCGGTGCTGATCTGATCGATGTGGCCTGCGACCCCGCCCTGGTGCGCCTGGCGATCGAGGCCTCCGGTGGAGTTCCGGTATGTGTGTCGTCGGTGGAGCCCGAGCAGTTCCCCGCGGCCGTGGCGGCCGGTGCATTGATGGTGGAGATTGGCAATTACGACGCCTTTTATCCCCAAGGTCGGATTTTTAATGCCGCTGAGGTGCTGGAGCTCACCCGCCGCACCCGCCAACTGCTGCCCAACGTTGTGTTGAGCGTCACGGTGCCCCACGTTTTGCCGATGGATGAGCAGGAACAGCTGGCCATCGATCTGGTGGCGGCCGGTGCCGATCTGATCCAGACCGAGGGCGGCACCAGTGCCAAGCCCTTCAGCGCCGGTCACCTCGGCCTGATCGAGAAGGCTGCTCCCACCCTGGCGGCGGCCCACAGCATCAGCCGTGCTGTCGACGTGCCCGTGCTTTGTGCTTCGGGGCTCTCGGCGGTGACGTTGCCGATGGCGATTGCCGCCGGTGCCGCCGGCGTGGGCGTCGGTTCAGCGGTGAACCGCCTCCAGGATGAGCTGGCGATGCTGGCTGTGGTGCGCGGTCTGCGCGACGCCTTGGGCAGCGCTGTCGCGACCCGTGTCTGAGCCTGATCAGCCGCTGAGCGGAGCACTTTTCCCCTTCATGGTGTGAAGAGTGCTCAGCTCGCTCTCGGGAGCAGCGGCTCTCGTGTGAAAATCGACCCCTGACTTCCAGTTCCATGCAGTTCATCAACACGCTGACCGTTCTGGCCCTGGTGGTGGCGTCTTTTGCCTTGATCGTTGCGGTGCCGGTGCTGTATGCCTCCAGTGAGGACAGCGGCCGTTCCAACCGACTGATCCTGTTGGGCAGTGCTGTTTGGGTCGCCCTGGTGCTGCTCAACTGGGGTGTGAGCTTCTTCGTCGTCTGATTTCGTCTATCAGCCGCAACCGGCGGGTGCCACGATGGCTGAGATTCAGTCGGCACCTTCCCAATGGCCACGTTCGAAGGACGTTTCTCTGACGCAGCTGGTCTGCGCGTCGGCATCGTCGTGGCTCGTTTCAACGATCTCGTCACCGCCAAGCTGCTGAGCGGCTGTCTCGACTGCCTCAAGCGCCATGGCGTGGATGTGTCGGAGACCAGTTCACAGCTCGATGTGGCCTGGGTGCCGGGTTCATTTGAACTGCCGATCGTGGCCCAGCAGATGGCCCGCTCCGGTCAGTACCAGGTGCTGGTCACCCTGGGTGCCGTGATCCGTGGCGATACCCCCCATTTCGATGTGGTGGTCGCAGAAGCCAGCAAGGGCATTGCAGCAGTGGCGCGCGACACCTCCGTGCCCGTGATCTTCGGGGTGTTGACCACCGACACGATGCAGCAGGCGCTGGAGCGGGCTGGCATCAAGAGCAACCTGGGTTGGAGCTACGGCCTGGAAGCCCTTGAGATGGGCAGCCTGATGCGCGCGTTGCCTTCGGCTTGATGCTTCAGGCCGCCAGCTGATCCAGCACCTGACGAGCCCGTTGCACGACAGGCTTGGGAACGCCGGCTAACCGCGCCGCTTCGATGCCGTAGCTGCGGCTGGCGCCGCCGGACTGCACCTGGTGGAGGAACACCAGGTCGTCGCCGGTTTCTTCCACCAGCACCTGGAAGTTGGCCACGTTGTCGCGTTCGGAGGCCAGGTTATTGAGCTCGTGATAGTGGGTGGCGAACACCGTGCGGCTGCCCAGATCGCCTGCCAGGTGCTCGCTCACGGCCCAGGCAATAGAGAGGCCATCGAAGGTGGCGGTACCCCGCCCGATCTCATCCAGCAGCACCAGAGAGCGCTCAGTGGCGTGGTGAAGGATGTTGGCGGTTTCGGCCATCTCCACCATGAAGGTGGACTGGCCGGCGGCCAGATCATCCACGGCACCCACCCGGGTGAAGATCCGATCGGCAATGCCGACGCTGGCAGAGCGGGCCGGCACCCAGCTGCCGATCTGAGCCATCAACTGGATCAGGCCGATCTGGCGTAAATAGCAGCTCTTGCCACTGGCGTTGGGGCCCGTGAGCACCACCAGATCAGTGCCCTCACCGAGCTGCACATCATTGGGGGTGAAGGCGGTTTCCACCAGCCGTTGCTCCACCACCGGATGGCGGCTGGCCTCCAGCTGCAGCCCACGGCTGTCGGTGATGCTGGGGGCGCAGTAGCCACCGCTGGCGGCCACATCGGCCAGGCCGGTGAGGGCATCAAGGGCGGCAACGGCGCGGGCCGCCTGGCGGATCGGGGCGGCCATGGCTCCCACCTGCTCGCGCAGCTGGCAGAACAGCTCGTATTCCCGCTGGCAAGCTCGGGCCCGCAGCTGGAAGATGCGGCCCTCCCGCTCCTTGAGATCCGGGGTGATGAAGCGTTCCTCGTTGGCCAGGGTCTGGCGCCGGATCCAGTGGTCCGGCACGGCTGTGGCCTTGGCTTTGCTCACCGCCAGGAAATAGCCGAAGGTGCGGTGGTGCTGCAGCTTCAGGGTGCTGATGCCACTGCGTTGGCGCTCCTGCTGCTCCTGATGGCTGAGCCAGGCGTCCTGATCGTCCAGCTGGTTGCGCAATCCATCCAGCAGCGGGTCGACCCCGTCATGGATCAGATCGCCTTCCGAGAGCGATAGGGGCGGTGCCTCCACCAAGTTGTGGCGAATGGTCTGGGCCAGTTCGGCCAGGGCCGGATCGGGGGTCAGCAGCTGCTGCAACCAGTCGGGGCCCTCGCTGATGGCAGCCTCCAGTCGTGCCGTGAGTTGGGGCAACCGCTCCAGACCATCGGCGATGGCCACCAGATCGCGGGCACCGGCATGGCCGGCTCCGGCCCGTCCAGCCAGCCGCTCCAGGTCGCCCATCGGCCGCAGCAGCTGGCGGATCGTCAGCCGCAGGCTGCGTTCGCCTACCAGGCTGCTGACCAGATCCTGGCGCTGTTGAATGGCCTCGCGGTCCATCAAGGGTGCTTCCAGCCAGCGGCGCAGGCAACGGCCGCCCATGGCGGTAAGGGTGCGATCGATGGCCCAGAGCAACGACCCCTGCAGCTGGTTGTCGCGTTGGGTGGCGGTGAGTTCGAGGTTGCGGCGGGTCTGGGCATCCAGCACCAGGGCATCGCCGCGGTGCACGATCGCCGGCACCTCCAGGGGAATGCGGCTGTCGTCCTCCAGGGGCTGGGTCTCCTGCAGGTAGCGCAGCAGGCCGCCGAGGGCCTGCAGGGCCAGGGGATGCTCCGGCAGGCCCAGGCCATCGAGGCTGCTGAGGCGGTAGTGCTGCTGCAGGGTGCGCTCCGCCTCGGCGGGGCTGAAGGGGGTGCTGGCCATCGGCGTCAGCCGCAGCCGTTCTGGGCACCAGGCCGGCCGGCCCGCGTCGTGGCCGGCGGCCCAGAGCAGTTCGGAGGCCTCCTGCTGGGCCAATTGCTGGTGCAGGGCGCTGCTCTCCTCCCGCTGCATCACCTGCACCTCGCCGGTGCTCACATCGGCGCTGGCCAGGCCCCAGCGCAGCGGTTGCTTGCCCTGGGGCGGCTCCACCACCACCGCCGCCAGCCAGTTGTTGCGGCGGGCGCTGAGCATGCCTTCCTCCAGCACGGTGCCGGGGGTCAGCACCCGGGTGATGTCCCGTTTGAGCAGGGCGCCCTTAGTGGGGGTGGTCTCCAGCTGATCGCAGAGGGCCACGCTGTAGCCCTGCTTGATCAGTTCGGCGCAGTAGCGCTCAGCGGCGTGGTGGGGGATGCCCGCCATCGGTACGCGGCCGATCGCCTTGCCGCCCTCCTTGCCCGTGAGGGTGAGTTCGAGCACCCGGGAGAGTTCGATCGCGTCTTCAAAGAAGCACTCGAAGAAGTCGCCGAGGCGGTAGAGCAGCACCCGCTCGGGATGGGCGGCCTTGAGCTCCACGTAGTGGCGCAGCATCGGCGTGAGCTGCTGCGGATCCAGTTGGCTGTGGTGGGCCCAAGCCGGTTCGTCGCTGCTGGGTTCGGGATCGTTGGCCCCTGGGCTGTCAGCACTGGTGTCGCTGGCGTTGGCCTGGCGCGTTCGGGGCCGGGCGGCGGCATCGGCCCCGAGCTCGTCGTCGCTGAGATCGTGGCTGGCCGCCTCAGGTCCGCTGTCGGGTGCAGTCGGCGTTGCTGGCTCGGGAGCGCCAAACAGATTGCCCTGCAGGGCGTCGTCAGGGGGCTGGGACGCGGACCGGGGCATCGGCTGCTCTGACGAATCCGGATCGTACCGGGCCTGACAGGTCTCAGATGTCTCAGCGCCGCAGCACCATTAACTGTTGCGGGTTTGCATCCTGGAAACCCAGTTGCTGGTAGAAGCCGGCACTTTTGGTGGTCATCAGATACACCCGCTCCACGCCCACCACCGGCGGGGTGTGGAGCAGTTCTTCGATCACCCGGCGGCCCAGGCCATGGCCCTGCAGATCGCCGGCCACGACGATGTCCCAGAGCACGGCGCGGCTAAAACCATCGGAGGTGGCCCGGCCGAAGCCCACCAGCCGCTTGCCGCGCCAGAGGCTCACTACGGCGTCGCTTCCGGCCAGCAGCCGCCGCAGCTGGGAAAAGCTGCGACCGCGGGCCCAGAAGGCATGGCGATCGAACAGCCGTTGCAGCTTGATCAGTGCCCGGCTGGGACGCAGATCCGGCCCAAGGCCAAGCCAGCGCAGGCCGGGGGCTCCGGGGGCATGGTGAACCAGCCGGATCGGGGTCACGGGTCGGGGAGCCGCAGCACTTCATCTTGCTCCCCGGCGATAATTGACGGCCGCCGTTTGGCACAGCACCCATGCCCGCCTACGACCTCACGGCGCCCTACACCCCTAAAGGTGACCAGCCGACGGCGATTAAGCAGCTGGTGAAGGGGGTCAATGGCGGTGAGCGCTATCAGACCCTGCTGGGAGCGACGGGCACGGGCAAGACGTTCACGATGGCCAACGTCATCGCCCAGACCGGCCGACCGGCCTTGGTGTTGGCCCACAACAAAACTTTGGCGGCCCAGCTCTGCAACGAGCTGCGGGAGTTCTTCCCCGAGAACGCCGTTGAGTACTTCATCTCCTATTACGACTACTACCAGCCGGAGGCCTACGTTCCTGTCAGCGACACCTACATCGCCAAGACGGCGTCGATCAACGAAGAGATCGACATGCTGCGCCACTCGGCGACGCGTTCGTTGTTCGAGCGGCGCGATGTGATCGTGGTGGCCTCGATTAGCTGCATTTACGGCCTGGGGATTCCGAGTGAATACCTCAAGGCGGCGGTGAAATTTGAGGTGGGGGAAACCCTCAACATTCGCGGCCAGCTGCGGGAGCTGGTGAACAACCAGTACAGCCGCAACGACACCGAAATCGCCCGCGGCCGTTTTCGGATGAAGGGGGACGTGCTGGAGATCGGCCCCGCCTACGAAGACCGGCTGGTGCGGATTGAGCTGTTCGGCGATGAGGTGGAGGCGATCCGCTACGTCGACCCCACCACCGGCGAGATCCTGCAGAGCATGGATGCGGTGAACATTTACCCGGCCAAGCACTTCGTGACGCCTAAAGATCGGCTCGATACCGCCATCCGTGAGATCCGCCAGGAACTGCGGGATCGGCTGGATGTGCTCAATGGCGAAGGCAAGTTGCTGGAGGCCCAGCGGCTGGAGCAGCGCACCAAGTACGACCTGGAGATGCTGGGCCAGGTTGGCTACTGCAACGGGGTGGAGAACTACGCCCGCCACCTGGCCGGCCGCGAGGAGGGCACGCCGCCGGAATGCCTGATCGATTACTTCCCCGACGACTGGCTGCTGATCGTGGACGAGAGCCATGTCACCTGCTCCCAATTGCAGGCGATGTACAACGGCGATCAGGCCCGCAAGAAGGTGCTGATCGAGCACGGTTTCCGTTTGCCCAGCGCGGCGGACAACCGTCCGCTCAAGGGCGAAGAGTTCTGGCAGAAGGCGCGGCAAACGGTGTTCGTCTCAGCCACGCCTGGCAACTGGGAGATGGAGGTGAGCGGCGGTGAGGTAGCTGAGCAGGTGATCCGTCCTACGGGGGTGCTGGATCCGGTGGTGGAGGTGCGGCCCACGTCCGGCCAGGTCGATGATTTGTTGGGGGAGATCCGCGATCGGGCCAGCAAGAACCAGCGGGTGCTGGTCACCACCCTCACCAAGCGGATGGCGGAAGACCTCACCGATTACATGGCGGAGAACGAGGTGCGGGTGCGGTATCTGCACTCGGAGATCCACTCGATCGAGCGGATCGAGATCATTCAGGATTTGCGCCTGGGTGAATACGACGTGCTGGTGGGGGTGAACCTGCTGCGGGAGGGCCTGGACTTGCCGGAGGTGAGCCTGGTGGCGATCCTCGATGCCGACAAGGAGGGTTTCCTGCGAGCTGAGCGCTCGTTGATTCAGACCATTGGCCGGGCCGCCCGGCACGTGGAGGGAGTGGCGCTGCTCTATGCCGACAACATGACCGATTCGATGGCCAAGGCCATCTCTGAAACTGAGCGGCGCCGTGCGATCCAGCAGACCCACAACGAGAAGCACGGCATTGTGCCCACCGCGGCGGGCAAGAAGGCCAGCAACTCGATCCTCAGCTTCCTGGAGCTGAGCCGCAAGCTCAAGCAAGACGGGCCTGATGCCGATCTGGTGGAGGTGGTGGGCAAAGCCGCTCAGGCCCTGGAGAACGATCCCGATGCCGGCCTGGCGCTGGAGGCGTTGCCGGAATTGATCGATCAGCTGGAGGCCAAGATGAAGGAGGCGGCCAAGAAGCTTGACTTCGAAGAAGCGGCGAACCTGCGCGACCGGGTGAAGCAGCTGCGTCAGAAGATGGCTGGTTCCCGCTGAAATTCAAGGTGGCAACCTGTTGCAATTGACCTTTGGTCCCTCGGTAAGGCAAAGTCTGTTTGTCGTCAGGGAAACGCCCACGTCGACCTGCGGATGTAGCTCAGTGGTAGAGCATCTCCTTGCCAAGGAGAGGGTCGAGAGTTCGAATCTCTTCATCCGCTTGATTCAGAACCCAGTCCAGAAGGGCCTTCTGACATTGCTTCTCTATTAGGCTGCACCTGATTCGGTTGCCGCTTTCCATGCTCAAGCTCCTGCTGGGTGATCCCAATGCCCGCAAGCTGAAGCGCTACCAGCCAATCGTTTCCGACATCAACCTGTTGGAAGAGGAGATCGCGCCTCTTTCCGACGACGAACTGCGCAGCAGAACAGCAGCATTTCAAGAACGGCTAGCCGATGCCGGCAGCTTGGATAACCAGCGCCCGATCCTTGACGAGATCCTGCCCGAAGCCTTTGCAGTGGTTCGTGAAGCTGGCAAACGAGTGCTCGGCATGCGCCACTTCGATGTGCAGCTGATTGGCGGCATGGTGCTGCACGAGGGCCAGATCGCCGAGATGAAAACCGGCGAAGGCAAAACTCTGGTCGCCACCCTGCCCAGCTATCTCAATGCCCTCACCGGCCGCGGCGTCCACGTAGTCACCGTGAACGACTACCTCGCCCGCCGCGACGCCGAGTGGATGGGCCAGGTTCACCGTTTCCTCGGTTTATCCGTGGGCTTGATCCAGCAGGACATGCGACCGGAGGAACGGCGGCGTAACTACCAATGCGACATCACCTACGCCACCAATTCCGAGCTGGGTTTCGACTATCTGCGCGACAACATGGCCGCTGACATAAGCGAGGTGGTGCAGCGGCAGTTTCAGTACTGCGTGATCGATGAGGTGGATTCGATCCTGATCGACGAAGCCCGCACCCCCCTGATCATTTCCGGCCAGGTGGAACGTCCCCAGGAGAAGTACCAGCAGGCCGCTGAAATGGTCAACGCCCTGGTCCGTGCTGCGGAGCTGGGCAAGGACGGCATCGACCCTGAAGGCGACTACGAGGTGGATGAAAAGCAGCGCAGCTGCACCCTCACCGATGAAGGCTTTGCCAAGGCCGAGAAGATGCTCGGCGTGGCGGATCTGTTCAACCCCCAGGACCCCTGGGCCCACTACATCACTAACGCCCTCAAGGCCAAGGAGCTGTTCGTCAAGGATGTGAACTACATCGTGCGCGACGGCGAAGCGGTGATCGTGGATGAGTTCACCGGCCGGGTGATGCCGGGCCGCCGTTGGAGCGACGGCCAGCACCAGGCGATCGAGGCCAAGGAATCCCTGCCGATCCAGCCGGAAACCCAGACCCTCGCCTCGATCACCTATCAAAACTTCTTCCTGCTTTATCCACGCCTGGCCGGCATGACCGGTACTGCAAAAACGGAAGAGGTGGAATTCGAGAAGACCTACAAACTCGAAACCACCATTGTTCCCACCAACCGGGTGCGGGCACGGCAGGACTGGGCCGATCAGGTGTACAAAACCGAAACCGCCAAGTGGCGGGCTGTGGCGAATGAAACCGCCGACATCCACAAGAACGGACGACCGGTGCTGGTGGGCACCACCTCAGTGGAGAAGAGCGAATTGCTGAGTTCCCTGCTGGCTGAGCAGGAGATCCCCCACAACCTGCTGAATGCCAAGCCGGAGAATGTTGAGCGGGAATCGGAAATCGTGGCCCAGGCCGGCCGCGCTGGAGCCGTGACCATCGCCACCAACATGGCGGGCCGGGGTACCGACATCATCCTCGGCGGCAACAGCGACTACATGGCCCGTTTGAAGTTGCGGGAAGTGCTGCTGGGCCGTCTGGTGAAACCGGAGGACGACCACAAACCACCGGTGCCCTTGCAACGCACGACCGCGGATGGATTCGCCGATGCCGCAGCACCGCCGCTGCCCCGTAGCGGTGAGAGCCTCTACCCCTGCCTGCTCACTGACGACACCGATCAGGCCCTCGGTCAGCTAGCCCGTGATCTGGTCAAGGCCTGGGGCGACCGTGCCCTCAGCGTGATTGATCTGGAGGAGCGCATCGCCACTGCTGCGGAGAAAGCTCCCACTGAGGATCCCCAGATTCAGGCGTTGCGCGAGGCGATCGCCCGGGTGAAGGGTGAATACGACGCCGTGGTGAAGCAGGAGGAAAGCCGCGTTCGCGAGGCCGGTGGCCTGCATGTGATCGGCACGGAACGGCATGAGTCCCGCCGGGTCGATAACCAACTGCGTGGCCGTGCCGGCCGCCAGGGCGACCCCGGTTCCACCCGCTTCTTCCTCTCGTTAGGAGACAACCTGCTGCGGATCTTTGGCGGTGACCGTGTTGCCGGTTTGATGAATGCCTTCCGCGTGGAGGAAGACATGCCGATCGAATCGGGCATGCTTACCCGCTCGCTGGAGGGGGCCCAGAAGAAGGTGGAGACCTACTACTACGACATCCGCAAGCAGGTGTTCGAGTACGACGAGGTGATGAACAACCAGCGGCGTGCGGTGTATTCCGAACGCCGCCGGGTGCTGGATGGCCGTGCCCTCAAGAAGCAGGTGATCGGCTATGGCGAACGCACTATGGGCGAAATCGTGGAGGCCTATGTGAATCCGGATCTGCCGCCGGAGGAATGGGATCTGGGCCAGCTGGTGGGCAAGGTGAAGGAATTCATCTACCTCCTGGAGGATCTCACCCCTGATCAGGTGCAGGGCCTTGGTATGGAGGAACTCAAGGCCTTCCTTCAGGAGCAACTGCGCAACGCCTACGACCTCAAAGAAGGCCAGATCGAACAGCAACGTCCGGGGCTGATGCGGGAGGCCGAGCGTTTCTTCATCCTTCAGCAGATCGATACCCTCTGGCGGGAGCACCTTCAGGCGATGGATGCCCTGCGTGAATCGGTGGGTCTGCGTGGCTACGGTCAGAAAGACCCTCTCATTGAATACAAGAACGAGGGCTACGACATGTTCCTTGAAATGATGACCAATATGCGTCGCAATGTGATCTATTCAATGTTCATGTTCCAGCCAGCTGCACCACAGCAGTCAGGGTCCACTTGATTGACATTGGTGTGATCTGAATGTCTACTCGTGTGGTGATGACTCTTCTCGTTCGTAACGAGGAGGATGTTATTGCTGAGAACATCCTGTTTCACTATGCCCAGGGTGTTGAGTCTTTTTTGGTGATGGATAATCTGTCCACGGATGCAACGTCTGCGATCTTGCGGCGGTTAGCCCGTTTTGTTCCTATCACTTATATCCAGCAGACATCTGATACGTATGATCAAGCGCAGTGGGTTACGGAAATGGCCCGCTCTGCTTATCAAGATCATGGGGCTGATTGGGTCATCAATAATGATGCTGATGAGTTTTGGTTGTTCCCCGATGGAGATGCGCCATCCTTTTTGGATTCTGTTGCTCCAGGCATAGCTGGGTTGTTTGTTCAGCGTTTTAATGCTGTTCTCCCAGAGAGTGGTCGGCGTCGTGATGGTTTGGCTCACCCTTCACAGAGTTGTTTCTTCTGGCGTGAAAGTATTAATGCGCTTCACCGTCCTTTGCCTCCTAAGTGCATGCATCGTGCCTTTGCTGATGTAACTGTTGATCAAGGCAATCATGAGATTTTTGGTCATCAGGGGTCACTTGAGTTCAGTGATCAGGTATCCATCTTTCACTTTCCGTACAGGCGTTTTTCCTCCTACCAATCAAAAATTCGACTTGGCGGTGCTGCCTACCAACGCAACAAAGGTCTTCCTCGAACTTGGGGCGATGCTTGGCGACAGCAACGCCGGCTTTTGCGTCGTGATGGTCTTTGGGAATTCTGGCGTGGCTTGCAGACAACCCCCGAGGCCCTTGCTCAAGGTTTGAAAGAAGGCAGCATTTTTGAGGATGCTCGGCTTTTCGTTGCTGTGAAGTCTTTGCGGGCCAAGCACCGTTGGTTCTGGTTGAAGTGTCGAATCTCTCGCTGGCTGAGTTGAGGTTAAGATTCGTCCCCTTTGCCAATTGGTTTAATTTTTAGGAGGGTGATGATTGAGCTGGAAGGCATTCAGCATGGTTCCTAAAATGGAGGTGTTGAAAATATTTATCTGTATATGTGAGGCTGGTATTGCCTTTGCCCTGTTGCAGGTGTTGGGTTTGTAGATCTTTCTAGTTCTTTGCCTTGAAAAAGTGCTTTTTATCGAACTGGTTGCATGCTTAGAGGTGTGATGGGCAAATGGCTCCAGATTGTGATCAACGCTCGCTTGAGGCGTCTCCGAGAAATTCCAGAATTTCTCGATCTTTGAGATTTTGAGCTTCGCCAGAGCACTCTTCCATGAGTTGTCGCCCAGCCGCCACCTCCTGTAGGCAGCGTTTGAGGTTCGTCACCGTGCTCTCGAGGTGATCGCTCCGCTTGATCCTGTTGCGGATTGTACGCGTGGATGATCGCCAGTTCGGTGTCGGTGTCGATGCCGATGCGCTTCTCCAATCGACTCCCTTGCTGAGCTGCAAAGGGATCATTCTGTCGCGACTGCTTGACAAGGCAGATCAAGAATTCATGAGGAAAGCCCAATCTTTGTTGGGAGCTCGATTTAATGCTCCGCCAATTCAATAGTTGCGCATGGATGTCAGCATTGAACCCTTTGGCTTGGAAAAACGAATACTATAATTGCCCAATACAGGGTTTAAAACTCTGGCTTTTCCTTTCGAGCCTTTGTTGATGTTCGCGCACGTTTGTTTCAGGTCAAGAAACAAGGAATTCAAAAAATTCCTTATGGCCTTTGGTCATAAATATTTTTAAGTCCTGACATTTACGAATTTTACATTCGAAAAATTTTGTTTAATTGAGTATCGATAGACTCCGCTATTTTTGAAATAAGAATTGCTTCCCATTATTGTCTTTTTGTTTAAAAGTGCTGAGGCTATTGCGATGTGAAGTCGGTTGGTTTTTATTTCTGCGTATGGTGCTATCGCTTCAAAAATGGCTCTTGAGCTTTCAGTAATCCCCTCTAGTGTTTGCGTATTATTGATTGTCTTGCACATATGCGATAGATCACTGTTGTCCGGCGGAATTTCAATCTTTGTGGCTTCCTTGTCAGTTCGGAACGCATGTAAGCAACCGGACCTGTGACCTAAATCGTTTTTGATCAATGACTGAATGGTGCTAGGGCCAATTGCAAAGGCCAAGTCGTGATCGATTCGAGCATTTTCCGGGTAGCGCATGTGCTGCGTGAGGTGCCTAAAGCTTCGTCGTTCTCGTGCGAATAAAACCATATTCGGCCCGATTTTCTCTAGCACATCGCTCTGTTCGTGGACAGTGTGTGGTAACAGAACGAGCTGCTGAACGTGAGTGTTGCGGAGAATGAATTCACGACATTGCTTGTAGTAAGGCACAAAGTTCCCACCTCCTCCATAGAAGACGCGATCATTTTTATTAAAAGTTTCCCTGTGTTTGTGGAGTCTTACGCGTAAACCAAGAGATTCCATTAATTGCAACGTACCTAGAGCTATCAAGCTGTCTCCGGCATTTCCTGGATTGGGTATGTATTGAATCGTTTCTCCTGGGCTGGTCGTGTCCAGCAGAAATCTGATCAGATTCTCGTGTCTCAGCGCCATGTTTTGAGTTCTCCATTATTTTTCGGATGATGACGAATTGCTATCTCCCAGAAATTCCAGAATTTCCCGATCCTTAAGATTTTGAGCGTCTCCAGTGCACTCTTCCGTGAGTTGTCGCCCAGCCGCCACCTCCTGTAGGCAGCGTTTGAGGTTTGTGACCGTGTTTTCGAGGTGATCGATCCGCTCCATCAGGTTGCGGATCACGCTCGCCTCGGCATCCGGCAGGGCGGAGTGAGCCAGGGGGTTAATCCTCACGCCGCTTTGGTGGATCACGCGGCCTGGAATGCCCACAACGGTGCAGTCGCTTTCCACATCGCGCACCACCACTGACCCGGCGCCGATGCGGGTGTTGGTGCCGATCGTGATGGCTCCCAGCACCTTGGCTCCAGCTCCGACCACCACGTTCTCCGCCAGGGTGGGGTGGCGTTTGCCATGCTCCTTGCCCGTGCCTCCCAGGGTCACCCCCTGGTACAGCAGGCAGCGGGGGCCAATTTCAGCGGTTTCGCCGATCACCACCCCCATGCCGTGGTCGATGAACACACTGTGGCCGATGCGTGCGCCCGGGTGGATTTCGATGCCAGTGAGGGCACGGCCGATCTGGCTGAGGCAGCGGGCGGCCAGTTTCAGAGGCAGCTTGCAGGCCCAGAGCCGATGGCTGAACCGATGCAGGCTGATCGCCTGGAAGCCGGGGTAGCAGCACACAATCTCCAGCCAGCCACGGGCAGCCGGATCACGCTCGCGGATAATCGCGAGGTCGGCACGGATGTGATCAAACATCGCAGGGTTTTAGCTGGCGGCTGCCGGGGTCTGTAGGCCAATCTCCTTGCGGAGTAGATCGATCGTATCGGTGCTGAGGTAGCTCTCGGCGCAATGCACCTGGGGCATGCGCATCAGTTGGGAGCGGTTCTGGCGCAGGCTCTGCTCCACCAGGGGCAGGCTGGGGCGATCGCAGAGCACGTGGCTGGAGGCCCGCAGTAGCGCCAGCAGGCGGCTGCCCACGTCTGGAGTGGCGGTCATCAGCAGCAATTCGTTGCCGCGCATTGAGTGGAGGATCACCTCCGCTGCCCGCAGGATTCCAGGGCTGATGCTCACCAGGCCCACACAGCTGCCGGGGCGCAATTCCTTGAGCATGGCCAGTTCCTGGCGGAAGTCGTTGAGGTCAACGGCCACGGCCCGAACACTGTGTTTCTTGGCCAGCTCTTCCACCGGTTGGAGGAAATAACGGCTGGTCACCACTGTGCCGTTGCTGGAGTTTTCCAGAACGCTTTCCAGTTCCTCCAACGGCACCACTTCCACCGGCACATCCAGGCAGGGTTCCAGTTCTTCGGCGATCAGCATTGATGCGCCAATGTCTTCCCGCGGCGTGCTGACCAGCACCCGTGCACCGCAGCGCAGGCGCCAGTCGATCTCTCGGGTCAGCAGTTCCCGGGTCTGCTGCAGGGTGCAGCCCGCATTCAGCAGGCCATCCACGCACTTGCGCACTTCCCGGTCGAGATCGGTGACGCCCCGATTGCGGATGTGCGGTGGCGTTTTGATTTCACGTGGTTTCTGCTGGTCGCGCACGTAGATGCCAGAGCCGGCCATCGCTTCCACCACGCCATCGGTTTCCAGCTGGCGGTAAACCTTGCTGATCGTGTTGCGGTGCAATCCTGTCTGCATCGCCAGCTGGCGGGTGCTCGGCAATCGATGGCCCGGTGGGTAATGCCGCGCTGCGATGGCGAAACAGATCTGGTTGTAGAGCTGCGTCGATGCCGGAATGTCGCTTTCCTGTTGGATATGGAATCGCACGCCGGTGGGACAGGTCGGAATGCGGCCACCATACGGAGCGATTCCCTTGGTGACAATTACTTCTGTGTCCTGTGGACCTGTGACAATTTCAAACTCACTGTCAACTCGCTGGCTTCAGATTGCCAATGGGGATGTGTCGCTGCGGTGCTGGTGGGCACAGCCGCAAACTGCCGCAAACGATATCAATACAGAATTGTCTATAAATCGTGTCTTTATCGTGCTGCCTGAGGTGTTCGGTGTGAATGCCTGGGTGCGCAGCGTGGCCGATCGGCTGGCCGCCCATGGTTATCCGGCCCTGGCGGTGCCCTTGTTTGCGCGAACGGCCCCCGAGCTGGAGTTGGCCTACGAACCGTCCGATCTGGCCCAAGGTCGTCGCCACAAGGACGCCACCACCAGCGATCAGATCCTCGCTGATGTTGCTGCTGCAATCGCCTGGATCCAGGATCAACACCCGCAGGCAGCGGTTCATCTGGTGGGCTTCTGCTTCGGGGGGCATGCCGCGTTCCTGGCGGCCAGCCTGCCTGGCGTGGCGGCCGCCTTTGATTTCTACGGCGCTGGCGTCAGCCGGATGCGGCCCGGCGGTGGTGAACCCTCCCTGACCCTGCTGCCGCAGATCCAGGCACGGCTTACCTGTGTGTTCGGCACGGCCGATCCGCTGATTCCTGCGGAGGATCGCGAAACAATTGATATGGCCCTGCGCAAGGCCGATCCCGCCGGCGAGCGTTTGCGTTGTCTGAGCTATGACGGCGCCGATCACGGCTTCATGTGCGAAGCCCGCAGCAGTTTTGATCCCCAGGCCTCAGCCCAGGGATGGCGCTTGCTGCTGGACGATGTCTCTCTCCTCTAGCCCTGAGGGCTCGCCACCTTCGCGGCGGTGGGGCGTGGGGGTGCCGGAATCGTGCGCACGGCCTTGTTGGCGGCTTGCTCCTTTTCCTCCTTCTTCACCAGCGGTGTTTTGCGCGGGGTGAGGAACATGATCATGTTGCGGCCCTCCCGTTTGGGCGCCTGCTGGATCTCGGCCTTTTCCTCCAGATCCTTGGCCATCCGCCGCAGGAGGGTTTCCGCCAGGGCCGTGTGCTGAATCTCCCGGCCGCGGAAGATCACCGTGCACTTCACCTTGTCGCCAGCCTTGAGGAAGCGCTGAGCCTGACCGATTCGCACGTCGTAATCGTGCTGGTCGATCTTGTAGCGCATCTTGACCTCTTTAACTTCGGTCTGGTGCGACTTTTTCTTGGCCTCTTTGGCTTTTTTTTCTTGTTCGAACTTGAACTTGCCGTAGTCCATGATTCGGCAGACCGGCGGGTCGGCCTTCTCGCTCACCAGCACCAGATCCAGTTCCCGGTCACGGGCCACGTCGAGGGCTTCTTCCCTGCTGATCACGCCCAGCTGAGCGCCGTCTGAGTCGACCACCCGCAACTGGGGGTAGTTGATCCGATCGTTGATGTTGGGCAGCTCCCGAACCGGGGCACGACGGTCAAAACGGGGACGTGGGGGCATTCAGGCGGTGACGGGGACAGGTGCAGACAATTTCGAGGGATATAACGTCTGCATCCTTCACATTAGTTGCTGCTGGATCAACGTCATCGCATCCGTCAACGTTGCCTGGTCGGGCAGCCAGTGGGGGTTGTGCTGACGCCGGAACCAGGTGCGTTGTCGTTTGGCGAACTGGCGGGTGCGTTGGCTGGTGATCCGCACCGCGTCTCCATTGGTCAGCCCGCCGCTGATCACCTGCAGCGCCTCGCCGTAGCCGATGGTCTGCAGCAGCGGCAGATCTGCGCCGTAGCGCTCGCTAAGGCGCCGGGTCTCCTCCACGAGCCCGTTCTGGTACAGCTGCTCGGTGCGTTGCTGGATCCGCTGGCGCAGATTGGCGGGATTGAGGCCCAGTTCCAGAACGTTCCAGGGGGGCGGTGTGGCGGTGGCTTGGCGGCTCATCGGTTGTCCGGACGCGTAGAGCACTTCCAGGGCGCGCTGGGTGCGCACGGCATCGGCTGGAGCGATTTTGGCGGCGGCGTCTGGGTCGGCGGCTTGCAGCAGGGGGTGGCAGATGCCCTGGCCCAGGGCCGTCAGTTGTTGGCGCAGCTTCTGCTGCGGGGCGACAGCCGGAGGTTGCAGTCCGGAGGTGAGGGCTTTGAGATACAGGCCGCTGCCGCCCACGAGGAGGGCCACACCACGCTGCTCCAGCTCATGGTTGATGCAGGGATTGGCTTCTGATTGAAACTCCTGCAGGGTGATCGGCTGGTCCGGTGCGCGCAGGTCCAATAAATGGTGCTGTACCCGTTCCTGCTGCTCCGCCGTCGGCTTGGCAGTGCCGACATTCATCCCCCGGTAGAGCTGGCGGGAATCCACGTTGATCACCGGCAGATCCAGCCGTTCGGCGATGTCCAAAGCCAGGGCGGTCTTGCCGCTGGCAGTGGGCCCGAGCAGGGCGATCACCAGGGGATTGGAGCTATTCAAAAGCGTTAGGGGGGTGCAGCCCGGCTTGGAACGACCTCTGAGAGGCCTCTGCAAGCCTCTATAGACAGCCGGTGGTAGATTGGCATTGTCAGGTCGAGGTTTAGAGCCGTTGCGCCCGCCCATGACCCGGTTTCCTGGCTTGAGACTTACTGAATGAGCGACGCTTCCAAGGTCCAGAACGCCTACGGCGCTGAGCAAATTCAGGTGCTGGAGGGGCTTGAGCCCGTTCGCAAGCGCCCGGGCATGTACATCGGCACCACGGGGCCGCGGGGCTTGCACCACCTGGTGTACGAGGTGGTTGATAACTCGGTCGATGAGGCTCTGGCCGGTCATTGCGACCAAATTGTTGTCGTCTTGGGTGAAGACGGCTCTGCCTCGGTGAGTGACAACGGCCGTGGCATTCCCACCGATGTCCATCCCCGCACCGGCAAGAGTGCCCTGGAGACGGTGCTCACGGTGTTGCATGCCGGCGGCAAATTCGGAGCCGGCGGTTACAAGGTGTCTGGCGGTTTGCACGGCGTCGGCATCTCGGTGGTGAATGCCCTGAGTGAATGGGTGCAGGTGACGGTGCGCCGCCAGGGCCAGATTCATCGCCAGCGCTTTGAGCGGGGCACTGCCATTGGGGCGCTTGCCTCGGAGTCGCAGTCATCGGCGGAGTCCGGCGAGACCGGCACCACCGTCTGCTTCAAGCCCGACCTTGAAATCTTCACCGGCGGCATCGTTTTCGATTACGCCACCCTCTCGGCTCGTCTGAGGGAACTCGCCTATCTCAACGGTGGTGTGCGGATTGTCTTCCGTGATGAGCGGGAGTCGGCCCGGGATGAGGAGGGTCAGCCCCATGAGGAGATCTATTTCTATGAAGGCGGCATCAAGGAATACGTCGCCTACATGAACAAGGAGAAGGATGCCCTTCACCCCGAAATCATCTACGTGAATTCGGAGAAGGATGGCGTTCAGGTGGAGGCGGCATTGCAGTGGTGCTCCGATGCCTACTCCGACAGCATCCTTGGCTTTGCCAACAACATTCGCACTGTGGATGGGGGCACCCACATCGAAGGCCTCAAGACGGTGCTCACCCGTACCCTCAACGCCTTCGCCAAGAAGCTGGGCAAACGCAAGGAAGCGGATTCCAACCTGGCGGGGGAGAACATCCGTGAAGGCCTCACCGCGGTTCTGTCGGTGAAGGTGCCGGAACCGGAATTTGAAGGTCAGACCAAAACCAAGCTCGGCAATACCGAAGTGCGGGGCATCGTCGACAACCTGGTGGGCGAGTCGCTGGGGCAGTTCCTCGAGTTCAATCCTTCCGTGATCGGTCTGATCCTGGAGAAGGCGATCCAGGCGTTCAATGCGGCGGAAGCCGCCCGCCGTGCCCGCGAACTGGTGCGCCGCAAGAGCGTTCTGGAGAGCTCAACCCTGCCCGGAAAACTGGCCGACTGCAGCTCCCGCGACCCTGGCGAATCCGAGATCTACATCGTGGAGGGTGACTCCGCTGGAGGCTCCGCCAAGCAGGGCCGGGACCGTCGCTTCCAGGCGATCCTGCCGCTGCGGGGCAAGATCCTCAACATCGAGAAAACCGACGACGCCAAGATTTATAAGAACACCGAGATCCAGGCGCTGATCACCGCTTTGGGCTTGGGGATCAAGGGCGAAGACTTCGACGTGAAGAACCTGCGCTATCACCGCATTGTGATCATGACCGATGCTGATGTGGATGGCGCCCATATCCGCACCTTGATCCTCACATTTTTCTATCGCTACCAAAAAGAATTGGTTGAAGGTGGTTATATCTACATTGCCTGTCCACCGCTCTACAAAGTGGAGCGCGGTAAAAATCATACCTATTGTTATAACGAATCAGATCTGCAAAAAACATTGAAAGGGTTTGGTGAAAAAGCCAACTACACCATTCAGCGTTTCAAGGGTCTCGGAGAAATGATGCCCAAGCAGTTATGGGAAACCACCATGGATCCCAGCACCCGGATGATGAAGCGCATCGAAATCGAAGACGCCCTCGAGGCCGATCGAATCTTCACGATCCTGATGGGTGACAAGGTGGCTCCTCGCCGGGAATTCATCGAAACCCACAGCGCCGAGCTGGACATGGCAGCCCTCGACATTTGATGGGGCCTCTTCTCCGTTGGAGTTGGTTGCTTGGGGTGGCGCTGATGGCCCCGGCGGCCTTGCCCGCCGGTGGTGCTGATCGGCGTCAACCACAGCCCCGTCGCCGCGAGGCGTCTGGGCCCTTACACACGTCGACCGACCAGCCCCTGCACCTCAGCCCGCTGGAGGTTGCTCCACGGTTGAGCACCCTCAAGGCGGGATCCTCCCTGCGCCTGCTGCGGCGTTGGTCTGCCGCCGATGGCCAGGATTGGCTGCACGTGCAAACCGTCTCCGGAGAGCAACGCCGTGGCTGGCTCCGCGCCTGACGCCCTGTTGGTTGGTCTCGGGGCGATCCCCGGGGCCTGGCTGCGCTTGAAGGTGGTGAACCACTTTCAGCCCATGGTGCCTAAGAAGCACTGGGGCACCTTTCTCGTGAATGTGTTGGCCTGTTTCGCCCTCGGGTTGGTGCTGGCCCTCAATGAAACCTGCACCGCTAGCACCGGCATCGCGCTGCTGATGGGTGTCGGTTTTTTCGGTAGCCTCAGCACCTTTTCCACCTTTGCGGTGGAGTTACTGAACGAGCTCCGGGCTGGCCAGGCTCTAACGGCCATGGTGCTTGCGCTCGCTTCGATCGGGGCGGGTTTGCTGGCCTCGGCCGTTGGTTACGGATTGGGGACCTATGCCTGAGGCCAACCCCAGCCTGCAACTGGAACTGCAGGAGCTGCTGCTCGTGGGTCTGGGCGCTGTGCCTGGAGCCCTGCTGCGCTGGCAGCTGGCTCTGCATCTGGGGGATCAGAACCTGCTGGTGAACGTCCTGGGGGCCGCGCTGTTGGGCATGCTGGCCGGGCTTCCCGCCGCCCCGCGTCGACAGTTGCTGCTGGGCATTGGCTTCTGCGGCTCGCTCACCACCTTCAGCAGTTGGATGTTGGCGGCCATGAAGCACCTGAGTTCAGGTGATTGGGCCGCCGCATTGGGCTTGATCGGGCTGACCCTTGGGCTGGGGCTTGGCGCCGCAGCCCTTGGTTTCAGCCTGGGGCGCCGAATCAAGCCGCCAGAGCCGCCTCAATCGCCGACTTGAGGTCTTCGGGGGTGACGCCGCTCTTGAAGCGAGAGATAACTGTGCCGTCCTTGCCCACCAGGAACTTCTCGAAGTTCCATTCCACGTCACCGCTGGGATCCATCTGATTGAGGGTGGTGTAGGGCTCTGTGGTGCTGCCCTTGGCGTGCACTTTTTCGAACAGCTCGAAGTCAGCGCCGTAGGTGGTGGAGCAGAAGCTCTTGATCTCGTCGAGGCTGCCGGGCTCCTGGGCGCCGAAGTCGTTGCAGGGGAAACCCAGAACGGCCAGCCCCTTGGCGGCGTAGGCCTCGTTCAGGGCCTGCAGCCCGGCGTATTGCTTGGTGAAGCCACAGCGGCTGGCCACGTTCACGATCAGCAGCACCTTGCCGGCGTAATCGCCAAGGGATTTGCTGCTGCCGTCGGGGGTGGTGACGGAGACAGAGCTGACGCTGATCGCCATGGTTGAACACTGAGGGAGAGCTGACGTTAACCGGATGTAACGGCCATAGACTGGGCTCCCGGCCGGAGGAGCATGACGGAGGCATCGGGGCTGAGCAGTGCCGGCATGGGCGTGGGCGTGGAGCCAGAGTTACTGGCTGAAGCAGTCACCCATGAACTCGCCGCCATGCTTCAGGCGGGGAACTACGACGCGGTGAAACTGCTGCTGGAACCGGTTCAGCCGGTCGATATCGCTCAAGCGATCGGCGCGCTGCCAGCCAACCTGCAGGCCATTGCCTTTCGGCTGCTCAGCAAAGACGAAGCCATCAGTGTTTATGAGTACCTCGACACCGCCACCCAGCAGAGTCTGCTGAGCCTGCTGCGTTCCGGTGAGATGCGGGAGGTGGTGGAGGAGATGTCGCCGGATGATCGCGCCCGCTTGTTTGAGGAACTGCCGGCCAAGGTGGTGCGCCAGCTGCTCAGCGAGCTCAGCCCGGATGAGCGCAAGGTCACCGCTGAATTGCTGGGTTACCGCTCTGAGACGGCCGGTCGCTTGATGACGACCGAGTACATCGCCCTGAAGGAAAACCAGACGGCGGCTGTGGCGTTGGAAATCGTGCGCCGCCGCGCCCGCGACACCGAAACGATTTATTCCTTGTATGTAACGGATGCGGAACGCCGCCTCACCGGCATCCTGTCGCTCAGGGATCTGGTGACGGCAGACCCCCAGGCTCGCATCGGCGATGTGATGACGGAGGAAGTGCTCAGCGTCAGCACCGACACCGATCAGGAGAAGGTGGCCCGCACAATTCAGCGTTACGACTTCCTCGCCGTTCCTGTGGTGGATCTGGAGCAGCGTCTGGTGGGCATCGTCACGGTGGATGACGTGATCGATGTGATCGAGCAGGAGGCCACCCGTGATCTGTACGCCGCCGGTGCGGTTCAGGCTGGTGATGACGACGACTACTTCAGCAGCAACCTGTTCACCGTCGCCCGTCGCCGGGTGGTGTGGTTGGCGGTGCTGGTGCTCGCCAGCTTCTTTACCTCGGAAGTGATTGCCGCCAATGAAGACGTGCTGCAGAAGGTGGTCTTGCTGGCGGCGTTCATCCCCTTGCTCGGTGGCACTGGCGGCAATGTGGGGGCCCAGAGCTCCACGGTGGTGATCCGTGGCTTGAGCACCCAGAGCATCTCCAGCCTCGGACCCTTGCGGGCGATTACCCGCGAAGCCATGGCGGGGGCGTTGCTGGGTGTCTTGATGATGTTGTTGGTGGTTCCTTTTGCTTGGTGGAGAGGTGAAAGCGCTTTGGTGGGTCTGTCGGTGGGGATGAGCCTGCTGGCGATCACCACCTTGGCGGCCACTGCCGGAGCGGCGTTTCCGCTGCTGTTCGATCGCATGGGTTTGGATCCGGCCTTGATGTCCACGCCCTTCATCACCACCTGTACTGATGTGGCAGGCACGCTGATCTACCTGAAGACGGCGGGGTGGCTGTTGGTCCACCTGCCGCAGCTGGTTCAGGCCACAGGTATTTCTACCCAATTCTTTGCCTTGGGCGTTTTCTGAGAGTGTGTTTACGTTTCTTAGGAGTACTCTTTACATAACTCAAAGAAGCGACATGGCTCCGGCAGCGACCGCTACTTCCAAGCCAAAAACTGCCGCGAAAACCGTCACGGCAGACGTTGATCTAGTCCGCTCCTACCTGCGTGACATCGGCCGTGTTCCTCTGCTAACCCACGAGCAAGAGATCACACTCGGGCGTCAGGTCCAAGAGTTAATGGACATCGAGACCATCGAGTCTGAGCTAGAGAGCAAGGAAGGTGAGAAGCCCAGCCGAGATCAGCTGGCGAAGGCCTCGGGGCTTTCCTCAGTGCAGCTCAAGCGCAAGCTTCAGCACGGCCGCCGCGCTAAAGAGCGCATGGTGGCCGCCAACCTAAGGCTGGTGGTGAGCGTCGCTAAAAAATACACTAAGCGGAACATGGAGCTTCTGGATCTAATTCAGGAAGGAACCATCGGCCTGGTGCGTGGAGTTGAAAAGTTTGATCCAACCAGGGGTTACAAATTTTCCACCTATGCCTACTGGTGGATTCGTCAGGGCATCACGCGGGCCATTGCCGAAAAGAGCCGCACGATTCGGCTACCGATTCACATCACTGAGATGCTGAACAAGCTCAAGAAGGGGCAGCGGGAGCTGAGCCAAGAACTGGGTCGCACCCCCACCGTCATCGAGCTTGCCGAGTACGTCGAGCTGCCGGAAGACGACGTCAAGGATCTGATGTGTCGCGCCCGCCAGCCCGTGAGCTTGGAGATGAAAGTTGGCGACGGTGACGACACCGAACTGTTGGAACTGCTCTCCGGCGATGGTGATCTGCCCAGCGATCAGGTGGAAGAGGATTGCTTGAAAGGTGATCTGCGCAGCCTGCTGGGCCAGCTGCCCCACCTTCAAGAGCAGGTGCTACGGATGCGTTACGGCATGGATGGGGAAGACCCGATGAGCCTCACTGGCATTGGCCGGATTCTTGGCATGAGCCGCGACCGTGTGCGCAACTTGGAGCGTGATGGTCTAGCAGGTCTACGCAGGGTCAGCGATCAGGTGGAGGCCTACGTCGCCTGCTGATCAGATTCCGACTTGACCAGCCGTTGCAGCACCGGGTTCACTTGATCCGGTGCCTCGTCGTGGGGGCAGTGGCCTGCACCGGGAATCACTTCGAGGGAACGAACGCAGCTGATGGTCTGGGCCCATCGCTTGGCTTCTGCGGCGGGTTCCCAGGGATCCTGTTCACCCCAGATGAGATCTACTGGGATGTTTAGCTCCTCCATCAACTCCGGCGCCAGATGGTCGTCGAACAGGTTGATGAAACCGCGGAAGGCTTCGGCGGCACCATGGCGCTGGGTGGGCTGAAACAGCAGGTCGATCAGCGCGTCGTCGATGTTGATGCCACTGGGATAGGCCTGTTTCAGCACGCTGCGGATCACGCCGGGACGCGCCGCATTACGGAACAGGGCGGTGCTCAACCAGCGCTGTCGCACCATGGTTTTCAGCAGCGGCCGGATCCAGGTCATCCAGGCCGGCTGGGTTGCCAGTTGCTTGTCGTCCATCAAGCGCTGGGCGCAATCGATCAGCACCACGCCTCGGCACTGGTTGTCCAGGAGTTGTGCGGCCCGTAGGGCCACAACCCCGCCGATGGAGTTGCCCACCAGTCGCACCGGTCGATCGATCTCCTCGCGGCAGAAGTCCGCCACTTGCTGGCCCCAGAGGTCGAAGCCGTAATGCACCGCATCTGTTCTTTCGGGTTCATCCTTCAAGCGGGCCCGGGGTTGGTCGCTGGCACCGAACCCCAGTAGATCGATGGCGTAGGTCGGCACCAGCTCGGCCAGCACCGGCTGGTTGAAGCGCCAGTGGTTGGTGTTGGCCCCGAAGCCGTGGATCAGCAGCACCGCTTCTTCGGCATCGGGGTCGCCCATCAGGCTCCAGCCAATGGATCGTTGGTTCCAGCTCCAGAGTTTGTTGCTAGGGCTCACGCCTTGGCTTGCTGCGCCGGTGCATCTTGGCGACTGAACAACCGCTGTTCGAGGTTTTTCACCAGCACGTACACCGGCGGCACAACTCCAAGCGACAACACCGTGGCCACCACCAGACCACCGAAGATCACGGTGCCCAGGGATTGCTGGCTGTGGGCGCCGGCGCCATTGGCTACCACCAGAGGCAGGAAGCCGGCCAGGGCGGCAATGGCCGTCATCAGGATGGGTCGCAGTCGTGATTCGGCCGACTGCACCGCCGCCTCGGTGATGCTCAGGCCCTGCTCCAGCTTTTGTTCGGCCACCTCCACGATCAGGATGCCGTTCTTGGCCGCAAGGCCGATCAGGGTCACCAGGCCCACCTGGGCATAGATGTTCAGGTCGATCGAACGGATGGCCAGGAAGGCCAGGGCACCGAGCATGGCCAGAGGCACCGTGGCCAGGATGATCACAGGCGTGATGTAGCTCTCGTATTGGGCCGAGAGCACCAGGTACACAATCAGCACGCCGAGGCCGAACACCAGAACGCTGGCGTTACCGGCGGAGAGTTGCAGCTCTGCCAGTCCGGTGAAGGCGGAGCCGATGTTGGTGAAGTCGGCAGCATTGAACAGCGCTTGAATCTTGGCCAGGGCCTGACCACTGCTCTTTCCAATCGCTTCTGCTCCTTGGATCAGCACGGTGCGGTTGAGGTTGTAGTGGCTGATCACCGGCGGCGCACTGCTCAGTTCAGCCGAGGCGAACTGCGACACCTGCACCAGCCCGCCATCGCGATCACGCACGTAGTAACTCAGCACGTCGTCGATGGTCTGGCGTTGATCCGGTGTGCCCTGCACGTAGATGCTGCGTACCTGACCGCTCTCATAGGTGAGCCCGGAGTAGTTGCCGCCAGTGAGAGCTGCGATGCTGTCCATCGCCTCCTGATAGTCGACGTTCAAAGCCCCCATCACATCGCGGTTCACCGACAGGCCGACGGCCGGAGAGCTGGGGTTGAACTGGGTGTAGAGCGTGGAGAAATCACCGCTGGCATTCCCCTCCTTGATCAGTTGATCCGCCAGATCCGACAGCTCATTGAGGCTGTACTGGCCGTTGCTGAGGTCGTTGAACTGGAAGTAAAAACCGCCCTGAGATGAGAAACCCGGAACCGCTGGCGGCCCTGATGCCGCCGCCAGCCCTTCGCTCAGCTGGATCAGCTTGGTGTTCAAGCGCTTGATGATCGCGTCGGAGCTTTGGCTGGCTCCTTTGCGGTCCTCCAGGGGTCTCAATCCGAAGAAGAAGAAGCCTTGATCAGGGCTGGAGCCGTTGAAGCCGGAGCCGCTGATGATTCCAGCATTGGCCACGTCGTCTTCCTCGCTGAGCACCTTGGCGATCTGCATGCCGAGCTTTTTGGTTTCCACCAGAGAGGCGCCGTTCTGGAGTTGGAAGATGCCCAGGCCGTAGCCCTGGTCTTCATCGGGGATGAAGGCGGTGGGCAGGGCTTTGAAGGCGAAGCCGGTCAGCACGATGCCCACGGCCAAGCCGCCGAGGATCAGCTGGCGCAGGGCGATCACCCGGGTGAGCAGGGCGGCGTAGGCCTGCTGCAGCCGGTCAAAGCCGGCATTGAATGCCGTGAAAATGCGCGGCAGGTTGGCTCCAGTTAGGGCGCCGATGCCCACGCCGGCCAGGTAGGTCCAGCTGCCGAAGGCTGCGGCACTGAACCGCCCGAAGGCCAGACCCACGATCACACCCACAACAATCCAGGCGCGACCGCGCGGTTCGGGAGGTTTCTCCCGGGGCAGGATCAAACCCGAGAGCATCGGCGAGAAGCTGAGGGCGTTGAAGGCCGAAATGGCGATCGAGAAGGCGATCGTCAGGGCGAACTGCTTGTAGATGATGCCGATACCGCCGGGGTAGAAGGCCACGGGAACAAACACCGCCATCAGCACAAGTGCTGTCGCTACAAGGGCACCGAACAGTTCGCCCATGCAGGCGAGGGCTGCCTCGCGGGGCTTCATCCCCCGCTCGATGTTGGTGGACACGGCCTCGATCACCACGATGGCGTCGTCCACCACCAGACCCGTCGCCAGCACCAACCCCAGCAGTGTGAGTTGGTTGATCGAGAAGCCGAACACCTTCAGGAAGGCAAAGGTGCCGATCAGCGAGATCGGGATGGCCAGGCTGGGCACCACTGTGGCGCGCCAGTTCTGCAGGAACAGAAACAGGATCACCAGCACCAGCACGATGGCAAGACCCAGGGCATCAATCACCCCATCCACCGACGCCTCGATGAACTGGCCAATGTCATAGATCTGATTCACCGTCACCCCGGGGGGAACGAGGCTGCGGAACTGATCGAGTTGTGCCATCACCGCATTGGACACATCCAGGGCGTTGCTGGCCGGGGTTTGATAGATCGCCAGGGTCAGCGCCTCATGGCCGTTCTTGTCGATGCCCTGTACGGCGAAACTGTTGGTGCCGTAGCGCACCTCGCCCACGTCCTCGAGTTTGAGCAGGTTGCCTGAGGGGGAGCGGTTGACAATCAGGTTGTTGAAGTCTTCTAGGGAGGTGAGGTTGCCGTTGTTCTCCACCACGATCGGGTAGGTGTACGCCTGATCTCCTGATGCCGGAGGCCCTCCCACCAGCCCCCCCAC
>NZ_VTLA01000011.1:0-57121 GCF_020514205.1 Synechococcus sp. MU1625 | reverse complement strand
GCCGTTGGAAGAAGAAGGATGCCAGACCAGCCAATGAATACGAAGCGGTCGCGCTTGAGCCAGTCATCGAGGACGTCGAACCATCCCCGCTGTGGCGCGCGTCCTACAGCGATCGTCATGAGAGGTGAACGGTGCGGAAAGCCGCAGGCTGTGGGATACGCCGCGACCTTAACAATCTTCAAGCGTCCTGCGGGGCTGAATTTACTGAGCTGAAACCCCTCGTATCGCTTTGTTTCTTAGGGATTTTTTCCTATTTCGACGCATGGGCCTTTCTGCGGTCACAATGGCGCTTCGTTCTGGCTGGGTCATGTCCGCAGCAGTGCTCGAGCAAACCGTGCTCGGCTCCCGTCGTCTCTCGAATTATCTGGTGGCATCTGCCGTCACCATTGGCGGAGTGGGCTTCCTTCTGGCTTCGCTGTCGAGTTATCTCGGTCGTGATCTCCTGCCTCTGGGCCATCCGGCTGCTTTGGTGTTCGTGCCGCAGGGGCTGGTCATGGGGTTGTACAGCCTCGCTGCGGCGTTGCTGGCCACCTATCTGTGGTACGTCATCGGTGTGAATGTCGGCGGCGGCAGTAACCGGTTCGACAAGGACGCCGGTGTGGTGACGATTAGCCGTCGCGGTTTCCGCAAGCCCGTTCTGGTGGAGATCCCTCTCAAGGACGTGAAGGCCGTGAAAGTCGAGGTGCGTGATGGCTTTAATGCTCGACGTCGTGTTGCCCTGAGAATTCAGGGAAGGCGTGACATGCCACTGACCCGTGTCGGCGAACCGCTGCCTCTGGCGCAGTTGGAGCAGGACGGTGCTGAGCTGGCCCGCTTCCTTGGCGTCAATCTCGAGGGGCTCTGATCCGATGCGTCGTTTTCGTTTGTGGACGCTGCTGTTTCTCATCCCCCTGCTGGTGAGTTGCAGTCCCTCTCCGCGTGCCTCCGTCGTGACGGGCTGCGCTGATGCTCAGGCGGCCTGCCTCCAGGGGCTGGCCACCATCACCATGCAGACGAGCCAGGGCGAGTTCACGATTGAAGTGAACGGAGATGCTGCACCGCTCACCTCCGGAAATTTTGTTGATCTGGTGAGGCGCGGCACCTACGACGGAACGATGTTTCATCGTGTTGTTCGCGAGCCTGTTCCCTTTGTTGTGCAAGGGGGGGATCCGCAATCCAGCGATCGATCCGTTCCCTTGGGGCAGCTCGGAACGGGCAGCTTTGTTGACCCCGCCAATGGTCAAGCTCGGATGATCCCCCTCGAAATCAAGTTTCGATCGGAGACGCAGCCCCGATACAGCAGGGTCAGCACCAATCCCGCTGACCTCGATGGTCTGGAGCTGACCCATGAACGGGGGGCCGTGGCCATGGCCCGTTCCCAGGCGCCGGATTCCGCTAGTGCACAGTTTTATGTGGCTTTGCGCCCCTTGCCGGAACTGGATGGTCGTTACGCCGTCTTCGGCCGTGTCGTGGACGGCATGGATGTGGTGGATGCGATTCAGCAGGGAGATCGCATTACCAAGGCAGCGCTAAAGGAGTGAACTCAGGCCGGGACCCTGCTCTGGCTCGGGGACACCTTCAGCATTTCTGTGTTCACCCCTGAAGCCCGCTCGAGCGCCACCTTGCCGGTGCGGGCAATTTCGAGAATTCCGAAGGGAGCCATTAACCGTTCCAGGGCTACCAGTTTCCCGGGATCTCCCACCACTTCCAGGGTCATGGCCTCATCGGCCACATCCACGACCTTGGCCCTGAAGACCTGAACGAGTTCGAAAACAGCGCTCCGGGATGCTGCCGGTGCTGAGACTTTCAACAGCATCAACTCCCGTTCCACAGCGGGTCGCTGGGTGAGGTCCAACACCTGAAGCACATTCACCAGTTTGTCCAGCTGTTTGGTCATCTGCTGGAGCGTCTGGTCATCGCCTTCAACAACCATGGTCAGTCGAGACTGCCCTTCCGCCTCCGCTGGACCGACTGCCAGGCTGTCGATATTGAAACCGCGTCGGGCGAAGAGTCCTGCGATCCGGCTGAGTGCTCCGGATTCGTCCTCAACCACCACCGAGAGGGTGTGTTTCATCGCCGCTGGTCGTCCCCTGCCGGTCTGGTCCTCCCAAGTTACGGTCCAGCCAGGGCAACAACACAGAAAGGAAGCGATCGGGCGCTTCGTCATGGGGGCAGTGACCGCAGCGATCCAGCACGCGCAGTACGAGTTGTGGATGCGTGGCTGCCAGGGATTCCCCGATAGCCAGGGGCACAAATCGATCCTGACGTCCCCAGATCAGAAGCATGGGGGATTGGAGCTGCTCGAGCAGTGCGGGGGCAGTGGCTCCTCTGGGGCGCTTCGACATGCCCAGGCTCATGCCCCGGAGGGCCTGAGCTGCCGTGGGCCTTCGGGCAGGACGGGCAACCAGCTGAAGTAGTTCTTGATCGGATTGGATCGAACTCCAGTAGGCCCCCTGTAGCCCGGCTTTGAGCAAACCTGTGCGCGCGATCAAGGGCACCACAAGCTCAAGAGGCAGAAGGTGCAGAACCAGCCAAAGCAGGCGCCGCTGCCAGCGCCGTCGCCAGGGCGAGCGACGTTTCGGTAGCGGTTGGATCAGGGCGGGGTCCGGTAGCGGAGCTGCAACTACCGCTTGCACCCTGTCGGGCCGCAGCACCGCTGCGGTGAGCGCAGTCAGGCCCCCCAAGGAGTTGCCGATCACCACCGCTGGTCCTTGAACCACTTGATCGAGGAACGCGCAGACCTGCTGCGCCCAGAGCCGGTTGTCCATTGGCCGCGCCGGCTGGGCGGATTGGCCGAAACCCAGCAGATCCAGGCTGTAGACCCGCCAGCCATGTTCAGCCAATCGCGGCGCAAAGTGGCGCCAGTGTCCGCTGGCGGCGCCGAAGCCGTGCAACAGCAGCAGAGCGGGTCCCGCTTCAGGGCCGCTGACGCGCCAGTGGCAGGGCCAGCCTCTCCAGCACCAGGTGCTTGGAACTCCCCACTCGGCAGTCTGGATGGCAGCAGACGGCACCCTTCTGACCTCAACCGATCATCACTATCGCGAAGGTCTGGCTGAGTTCAGCCTTGGCCCAGGGTTTTTCAGGCCTGAGTCACGCCCGGCACGCGATCTGTCGGTGTTGCTGGCCCGCTACCAGAAGGCAAGCGCAACGCAACCACTCCGTTGGCTTGATCTGATGGCCGGTTGCGGGATCAGGGCGCTGCGCTGGGGCCTGGAGGCGTTGGGCAGCGATGCCGCTGAGACAGAGCTCTGGATCAACGATGGTGATCCGGATCGGCTGCCGCTGATCCAGTCCAATGTGCAGGCATTGGGGTGCTCAACGCGGCTCAGCGCGGAGGCGGCAGATTTGTTGCTTTATCGGTCGATCCTTCAGCGTCAGCGGTTCGATTTCATCGACCTCGATGCCTTTGGGGCTTCGGGGAGCTTGATTCAGCCGGTCCTTCAGGCTTTGCGCTTCGACGGCCTGTTGTTTCTGGCATCGACGGATGGCCGTTCCCCCACCGGTCATGACCGTGTTGGTGCGATTCGAAGCCTTGGTGCCGCAGCCCGCGTGCATCCCGCTAGCTGGGAAATGGCCCTGCGGCAGCAGATCGGCCTGGTGGCCCGGCAGGCCTGGCTTCTGGGCCACGGTGTGCAGCCCCTGTTCAGCTTCAGTGAAGGGCGCACCTTTCGCCTCGCCCTGCGCTTGCTGCGTCAGATCCCAGCGGGCGATGAGAAGAAGCTTGGGCTGGTGGCGCGTTGTGAACGATGCGGTGCTCAACGGGTGCAGCCTCTGCTGAAGCTCAGCGGCTGGCCTGCTTGTCATTGCGTGGACGGTCAGGGGAGGTGGAGCATCAGTGGCCCTTTGTGGATTGGTCCTCTGCAGGAAGAGCCTCTTTTGCAGCAGCTCATTGCCGATGCCCAAGACCTTGGTCTTCAGCAGATCAGCCCTGTCACCCTGCGCTTGTTACAGCGCCTGCAGGCGGATCCGGGGGATTGCCCTACGGTCTGGCCTACAGATGAGCTGGCCTCGCGATTGGGAGGCGGTGGGCCGCCAGCCCTCGCTCGACTGGTGCAGGCGCTCCATGCCGAGGGCTACCGCGCAAGTGCCAGTGGAGTCATGCCAGCACAGGTTCGAACCGATGCGGAATTGCCGCAGCTGTTACAGATCTGCACCAGCCTGCGGGGGGAAGGGATTTAAATGGGCGTGCGATCGCTTTGCCCAGACCATGGCTGCTGAGATTTTTGGAACTGCTGCGATCTTCTGGGTGTTGATTCCCATCGGCCTCGCTGGTGGTGCTCTGCTGCTGAAACTGCAGGGCGACGACTAAAGCAGTCGCTTTGAAGCGGGGGCCATTAGGCTCCCCTCTTCGCGAGGAAGGCGCCGATGCAAGTGCTTGTGGTGGGTGGCACGGGCACCCTGGGACGACAGATCGCCCGTCGTGCCATCGATGCCGGCCACCAGGTGCGTTGCATGGTGCGGGCGCCCCGCAAGGCAGCTTTTCTTCAGGAATGGGGTTGTGAGTTGACCCGTGGCGACCTGCTCGAACCAGACAGCCTGGATTACGCCCTTGAAGGCGTCGATGCAGTTATCGATGCGTCCACAAGTCGGCCCAACGATCCACGCAGCATCTACGAGACGGATTGGGACGGAAAGCTCAATCTGCTTCGTGCCTGCGAAAGGGCTGGTGTCAAGCGTTTTGTCTTTCTCTCCTTGCTGGGAGCCCATCAGCATCGCGATGTTCCATTGATGGACATCAAGGCCTGCACGGAGAAGCTGCTGGAGTCATCGGATCTGGATTACACGATCCTGCAGGGTGCTGCGTTCATGCAGGGGGTGATCAGCCAGTTCGCCATCCCTGTTTTGGAGAGCCAAACCGTTTGGGTCAGTGGCAGCCCTACGGCCATTGCCTACATGAACACCCAGGACATGGCTCGATTCGCTGTTGCGGCTCTCGAGAGGCCGGAGACCGTTCGCAGTACCTATCCGGTCGTCGGGCCTAAGCCCTGGAACACCGGTGAATTGGTGCAGCTGTGCGAACGCTGCAGTGGCAAGACGGCCAGGGTGTTTCGGGTTCAGCCCTTCTTGATCAACCTGATGCAGGGTGTGGCCTCCTTCTTTGAGCCTGCCGTCAACGTGGCGGAGCGGCTTGCATTTGCCGAGGTCACCGGTAGCGGTCAGACCCTCGACGCTCCGATGCAAACCAGCTACGCAGCGTTTGGTCTCGACGAATCCGAAACCACCGAGATGGAGAGTTACATCAGTGAGTACTACGACACGATCTTGAAGCGTTTGCGTGAGATGGAAGCGGATCTCGACAAGGACGCGAAGAAAAAGCTCCCCTTCTGAACCTTGATGCTTCTTGGTTCTTTTGTACTATCGCCTTAATTGATCCTTTTCTGATGGCTGTCGCTCAGCTCAAAAATCTGCAGCGGCGTCTGCAGTTGTTGTCGGATGAAGCAGAACAGGGTCTCAACCGTGTTTGCGGTCATGAGTTGTGGAAGTCGGTGGGGCCCGATGCGGTTGATGGTGTGGCGGATCCGGACCGTCGCGCCGAGGCCAACTACTGGTACGGCCAGTGGAATGTGGTGCGTGAGCTGCAGGAGGCCATCGGCTGATGGCTGAGTCGTGTTGTCCTCCCTCTCAGCCCCAGTCTCTGGATCAAACACAGGCTGTTGAAGCCCGTTACGGAGCCGCTGCACACGAGCAGGAAGCTTGCTTGTGCACCCCGGTTGGCTTCGACCCTGCCCTGCTGAGAGTGATTCCCGATGCTGTTGTCGAGCGTGATTACGGCTGCGGTGATCCCACCAGATGGGTGAAGCAGGGTGATCGTGTGCTCGACCTTGGCAGCGGCAGCGGTAAAAACGCCTTCATCTGCAGCCAAATTGTCGGAAAGTCCGGCAGCGTCACCGGTGTCGATCGCAATGACGACATGCTTGTCCTGTCGCGGTCGGCGATCCCGGTCGTGGCGTCAGCAGTGGGGTTCGACAACGTCCGTTTTGTTGATGGAGCCATCGAAGCCCTTGATGCGCCTGCTGCCGGGGGAGAGCCCCTGATTGCCGATGCCTCAATGGATGTTGTGCTGAGCAACTGTGTGCTCAATCTGGTGAATCCATCCTCCCGCGACAGGCTTCTGGCAAACATTCGCCGGGTTCTTGCTCCCGGCGGACGGGTTGCCATTAGCGACATCGTCTGCGATCAGGTTGTGCCCCTGCGTTTGCAGCAGGACCCTGATCTTTGGAGTGGGTGTATCAGTGGCGCCTGGCAGGAGCAGGATTTCTTGGAAGCCTTCGAGGCCCTTGGTTTTGAGCAGGTTCGCTATGCAGAGCGCAGCGAAAAGCCCTGGCGCGAGGTGGAGGGCATTGCGTTTCGCGCGGTCACCCTCGTCGGTTCCCTCCCCGACGAGGGCCAGAAGAGATCGGCTTGCTGCTGATGAGCTTGTTGAGCCGCTCCTGTTCAGCACCTGTCACTGCACGCCAGTCTCCGGCTTGAAGTTCTTTCAGGTCCAGCGCTGGTCCATTGTCCATCAAGTCAATGCAGCAGCGCACCAAACGCAATGTCGGTAGTCCGACGGCTGCAGTCATGCGTCGCACTTGCCGGTTGCGTCCTTCGGTAAGTGACAGCTGTAGCCAGCTGGTGGGGATCTTGGCGCGGTAACGAATGGGAGGCCTTCTATCGGGGAGTTGCGGTTGGTCGAGCCCTTGAAGCCACTGTGCTTTCGCCGGCAGGGTGCGACGGCCTTGAATGACAACACCATCCCGAAGCTGTTGCAGCTGTTCGATGGTGGGCGTGCCTTCGACTTGCGCCCAGTAGCTGCGCCAATGGCCAAAGCGTGGGTCGGTGAGGCGCTGTTGCAGGCGACCGTTGCTGGTGAGGATCAGCAGCCCCTCGCTGTCGGCATCAAGACGCCCAGCGGCGTAGACCTGGGGCACGTCAATAAAGTCGCTCAAGCACCCCCAACGGCTCCCTTCCTCCGGCGTGAATTGACTCAAGACCCCAAAGGGTTTGTTCAGCAGCAGCGTCGTCAAGTCAGCTCGCGTTCTCTCGCATCCTCCACAGGTTGACCACGCCGACGGAGATCAGCAGCAGACCGAGATCCATGCTCAACGGGGGAAGAATCACGGCAGGGGGAGAGGGGTCGGCGTTGGAGCTTAAGGGCTCTGTTCTCTCGGCGGGGCGCAAGTGGCCTTCTAAACTGATACCAGCAAGACAGAATTGGCTACCGACGCATGATCGAAACCTCGGGCGTGATCGAGAAGGAACAGGGCAACGGGTTCTATCTGGTCACCCTCGAGCAGCCTGCAGGCCACCAATGCCTTTGCAGAGCGGCTGGAAAGCTCACCAAGTTTCGAATCAAATTGCTCGCCGGTGACAAGGTTCTGGTGGAAATCAGCCCCTATGACCTCACCCGTGGCCGCATCACCTATCGGGAGCGCAATGCGGGTGCTCCTGGTGGTCGTCCCGGTGGAAACCGCCCTGGTGGACCTCGCCGTCGTTGATGTCCGCTGCCCTCAGGCGGCAGCCTGAAGGCAGGATTCAATCGCAGCCTTGAATTCGCTGCGCTGCTTGACGCCGCGCCATTGCTTCACCATCGCTTTCTGGTGGAACAGCTGAACTGTGGGTGTGCCATTGACCCCTGCCTGTTCAGCGATCTGCTGATCAGCTTCGATGTCGATGACAACAGCCTGGGCAGATCCATTCAGCTCTTCAATCACCCGTCGCAGCTGAGGCTTCAGCACGTGGCAAGGGCCGCAGCTTGGTGAGGTATAGATCACAAGCAGAGGCTTCGTGCTGTCGTGATAAAGCTTGCGCAGGGCAAAGCTTCCCTTCTGCCACAGACCTTGAGGGTCATAGGTGGCTTCTGTGGTGACCTCCACGTTGACCGGACGTTCCGCCACCGCTGGCTCCACGTCTTGGCGTTGCACCCGGGTTGCCAGGTTGTGATGGCTTAGCCAGCGCTCTGCTGCCAAGGCTGCTTTGCAGCCACTTCCGGCTGCGGTGATGCCCTGACGCCATTCAGCATCAGCCACATCGCCGGCAGCGAAGACGCCCTCCAAGGACGTTTCCGGACGCCCCACTTCCGTTTTCAGATAACCCTTCTCATCGAGATCAAGTTGCCCCTGAAGCAGATCAGTGTTGGGGGTGTGGCCAATGGCATAGAAGAGCCCTTTGACAGCAAGGCTCTGAGAACTGCCTTCATTGCGATCCCGCAGGGTCATCGACTGCATCCATTCATCTCCGCTGACGTCAACGATCTCGCTGTTCCAGTGCACGGTGATGGCGTCATTGGCCAAGACCCGATCAGCCATGGCTGCGCTGGCACGGAGCTTGTCCGAGCGCACCACCAAATGGACGTGGCTTCCGTATTTGGTGAGGTACACCGCTTCCTCGCAGGCGGAATCTCCGCCGCCGACCACGGCAAGCTCTTCGTTGCGGAACTGCGGCGTGGCCCCGTCACAGATCGCGCAGGCGCTGATGCCCTTGCTCCAAAAGGCACTCTCTGAGGGAAGTTTGAGACGGTTTGCACTGGCTCCGGTGGCGATCACCAGGGCATGGGTGTGGATGGTTTGACCGTCGACCTCAATGCGATAGGGCTTCGACGTCAGATCAATGCTGTCGGCATCGGCTTCCAGCAGGTGGGTGCCCCAACGAACAGCCTGGGACTTCATCAGATCCATCAGGTCAGGACCGAGAACACCATCCGGAAAACCGGGAAAATTCTCGACATGAGTCGTGGTCATCAACTGTCCGCCGGGGATACCCCCGCGTTGAAAGCCGGTGATCAGCAGCGGTTGGAGGTTGGCGCGTGCTGCATAGATGGCTGCCGTGTAACCGGCTGGGCCTGAACCGACGACAACCAGATTTTCGATGTGACCCGCACCGCCTTGAACCACCGCTAAAGCGAACTGACTATGAGTTAAATCTAAAGCCCTGCTTGAGTCAGTGGTGGATTGCAACCCGAAAAAAGATGTATCAGGCTTGAAGGAATTTAAGGTTGTTTTTAGATTTCAACCTGGGAATCGTTGGACGTTGGGTCGTGAATCGGCCGACGCTTGCTTGGATTGCGCGGAACGGCCAAAACATTGGCCTCAAGCATCTCCATGTTTTCTCCTATGCAAGTGATCCACTCGCAGAATTCTTGGGTGATGGCATAACTGTCTTCATAGCGCTCTTCCTTGTCCAGGACAGCGATGCGCGTGGATGCCCAGCCGCTTGCAACGATGACCCGGCGTTCCATTGCGGCATCCATAACTGACTCCTCGATGTTGATCAGGTTGACGGATCGGGGGTCCCATTCGGCCCACCTATTCGCACAAGTTCGCATTTTTCTCTGACCAAAGCTGTGTTCAGCGCTGCAAAAAAGTGGGCAATTCGGGTGTTTTCAGGCGGATCACCGCACCGGCTCCATCTTCAACCGCTTCGAGGGGAAGGCTGGGGCCGCGCCATGGCCCAACACCCTGCAGGTCATCCTGGGAGTCCTGGCCCTGAGGGCGCAGAACGTAAGGCTCTGCCACCGACCATGACCGTGCGTAGTCCATGAGCAGTGGGTCTGCCGGAGCGAAGACGAAGGAGGCTTCTCGGGGGATGGCTTCGCAGGCGGCCAGTTCTGGTGTCATCCGCACGGCCCGGGTGATGCCCTGCACAAAACGGCTGCGGGTCACAACGGTGGTCAGATAGGCAACCACCCTTAGGCGTGGTGCATCAAAGCCTTCCGCGCACATGTCAATGCTCACAAGCCAATCGGCACTTCCGCTTTGGAAGGCGTTCAAGCGTTCCGTCGCTTGGGGGCTCTGGGAATGAATCAGCTCCACCCGGTTGCCGTCTTCAATCAACACCCGGCTGATGGCCTCGGCGTGATTGATGTCGCGTGCGATGACAAGGCCAGCTGACTGTGGCTGACGCTCCTGAAGTTGATTCAGTTTCTGCTGCGCTCTCAATAGCACCTGCTGGCCAATGCTGCTGCTGTCGGCTAGGCGTATGGCACGACGCAGGTTGCGAGCACGCCAGCTTTCCCGCTGTTCGGACGAAAGGGGGGAAACGTTGCGATCGGGTAGTCCCTCGCGGCTGTGTTCCACCCAGCCGTCTTGAAAGCGGAACTCCAGGGGGCGGACATCCCCTGCCGCGATCAGGTCCCTTGGTTCCACGCAGAGATCCGGACGGATCTGCTCGACCCAGCCACCGTCGTCCAGTTGAACCCGGATTCGACGGGCGGCGCAGAACCCCAGGTTGTCGGCACGAAAGGGGGTTCCTGTGAGTCCCAGACGCAGGCTGACGGTGTTGGTCAGCTCCAGAAAGGTCTGCCCCCAGGCTGTTGCGTCCGGTTCGTCGGGATTGACGCCGAGATGGTGTGCCTCATCGGCGATCGCCATGCAGGCGCTTGTGCCCCATTCCTCAAGACGTGCTCGTAGCGCGTCGCGTTGACGACCCGCACCCTGATACGTCACCAAAAGACCGTCTGCTCCAAGGCTCTGTTCCGGCGTGCAGGGCCACTCCTCCAGCCGCAAGCCGAGACGAGCAGCGGCTGATTTCCATTGATTCAGGATTGAGGTCCGGTGGCAGAAGACCACGAAATGGTTCAGCCGGCCTAGATCCCGCATCGCGCGGAATCCCAGCAGGGCACCCAGTGTTTTCCCCGCTCCTGGGCCTGCAAACACAAGAAGGTCGCGGCTGCTGCCCTGAAGCTCAAGCCTGCGTCGCAGGAGTTGGATCAGCTGTTGCTGCCACTGTCTTGGTTGGACAGGTACTGGGTCCTGATCGGTGTTGACCTTGGACGGGAGGTTGAAGCTGACGGCTGAGATATCGCCCCCCCGGGAAGATGAGTCTTTTTAACCATTCTTTTGCGCCGTGGCATCTCTACCGTCCGGCCATCAGCTCCATCGGGATCGGGTCCCGCCCATCGCCATGGCCCAACGCTCCTTCTTCAGCAGCCCTCTCGATCAGCATCGCGATCAACTGGATGGCTGTTGGGAACTCGATTGCGACATCGACCCATTGATTCTTCGAGCGCGCGTTCTGCATCGCCGCGGAGAGCTGAGCTGGGCCCTTGGACTTGAACAGGAAGTGCTGCCGATCGTTTGATTCGGCAGCACGTTTTGGCGCCAGAGCCTTGCTTCAGAGCGCTTCAGCGTGGTTAACCACCAAGTGTTCCACTTCCATTAAGGCCTCTTCTGAGGCGGAGCGAGCGGCCTTGAAATCCCCCTTCGCTGAGTTCAGCATTTGCTCAGCGAGCCGATCCAGCAGCTCTTCCCGGCGTTCCTCAAGCATCGCCACGATTTCGGTTTCCACAAGCGTGCGGACCGCCTGGATGCGCAGGTCATCGTTCTCCGCTTCTGCAAATGTGCCCTGCACGAGTTCCTGGATGAACAGGCGGTGCACTTCGCTGCTGCGCAGAAAGCTTTCCGTGGCGTTGATCATCCCGTCAACCAGGGTTCGATCGGGCTCGCATTCGCCGTCATTCAACTTGAATTCCCAGTCGAGGTGCCGCCGCTGCCAGCCGGCTGTGTGCAGGCTGGGCATCACGCTTTGGGAGAAGGTGTCGACGGAGATTTCATAGATCCGCTCCGCCAGCCGTTCACACCAGTCCTTGCCGTGCAACTGGAGGGTGGACTGCATGGTTTCCCGTTCAACGGCGTGGCCGCCGTGGTGGCTGTGACAGAGGCCGTCGGGACACTCGATTGCGCTGAGACCCATGAGGAGCACAGAGGATGCACTTCACGTAGCAAGAGCAACAGAAGAGGGGGGCTTTCTTCAGGAAGCTTCCTGATGGCGAGAGGGTGACCCCGTAAGTAACCTCACTTGGGTCGGTGGTTGTGTTCCCCTTGCCCAGACTTCTGATACCGGTGGAGTCGACACCGGAAGAAACCCGGGTTGCGGCAACGCCCGACACGGTCAAAAAATTCATTTCGTTGGGCTGCAATGTGGCAGTCGAACGCGGAGCCGGTACAGCCTCCGGCTACCTCGATGAGGCTTATGCCGAGCAGGGTGCTGATTTGATCCATGCTGGAGATGCATCGGCCTGGAGTCAGGCGGATGTTCTGCTCTGTGTCCAATCGCCGAGCGAAGCCGGCCTAGCCCGCCTTCGCCACGGAGCGTTGGTGGTTGGTCTGCTCTCCCCCTACGCCAACGAAGACCTAACGGCAGGCCTTCAGCGCGGCGGTCTCTCTGCCATGGCGCTCGAACTGTTGCCGCGGATCAGCCGGGCTCAGTCTGCGGATGCTTTGTCCTCCCAGGCCAACATCGCTGGCTACAAGTCGGTGTTGCTGGCTTCCGCTGCTCTGGATCGTTACTTCCCGATGCTGATGACGGCAGCGGGCACCGTTCAACCTGCAAAGGTTGTGATTCTTGGAGCTGGTGTGGCGGGCCTTCAAGCGGTCGCCACAGCCCGCCGCCTTGGTGCAGTCGTCTATGTCAGTGACATCAGGCCGGCGGTCAAAGAGCAGGTTGAATCGCTCGGCGCCCGTTTCATTGAGCCACCTGAGTTGGAAGACAAGCCGGCTGAATCCGGCGGTTATGCCAAACAGGCCTCCGATGCATTCCTGGCTGCTCAGCGACAGCAGCTGTCTGATCAACTGGCTGAGGCCGATGTGGCCATCTGTACCGCCCAGGTGCCCGGTCGCCGGGCTCCGCGCCTGATCAGTGAAGACATGCTCGATCGGATGCGTCCAGGCGCTGTGGTGGTTGACCTGGCGGTGGCCCAGGGCGGTAACTGCGCCGACACCGTTCCTGGTCAGACCGTGGACCGTAAGGGTGTGAAGCTGATCGGTGGCAATGATCTGCCCTGCAGCGTTCCCAATCACGCCAGTGCGCTCTATGCCCGCAATCTCGTGGCTCTGTTGGAGCCCACCATGAAGGACGGTGTCCTTAGCATCAATCCCGAGGATGAACTGATCGCCGGCTGTCTGATCGCCCAGGACGGCAGCATCCGTCGTGGCGACGTCCTTACCCCAGGTGCCAACTGATGTTTGTTGAATTCCTTTGGGTTCTCCTGCTTGGCAGCCTGCTTGGGCTGGAGCTGATCGGCAAGGTCCCCCCCACCCTTCACACTCCGTTGATGAGTGGTGCCAATGCCATCTCGGGCATCACCGTCCTGGCAGCGCTCACCGCGATCATCAAGGCGGGCGATAACACCGTGGTATTGCTGCTCGGCTCCGTCTCGCTGGGCTTTGCCCTGTTCAACGTGATCGGGGGCTTCCTCGTGACCGACCGCATGCTGGCCATGTTCAGCCGCAAGCCTGCTCGCAAGGAGAACCGCTGATGTCTGACCTTCTGAAATACGCGATTGAGCTGGTTGCGGTTCTTTTGCTGGCCCTCGGCATCAAGGGGCTCTCCAAGGTGCGTTCAGCCCGGGGTGCCAATCAGCTGGCGGCTGTGGCCATGGGCCTAGCGGTGCTTGGTCTGCTGATCAACTATCTCGGCACCACCGGCATCAGCAGCGCGGCCTGGGTCTGGATCATTGCCGGCACGCTGGTGGGTGGTGTGCTCGGAGCCATCACCGCCCAGCGGGTGCCGATGACCTCGATGCCAGAGACCGTCGCCCTCTTCAACGGCTGCGGAGGCATGTCCTCGTTGCTGGTGGCATTGGCTGCTGCGCTTTATCCGGTGGCCCTTGATGCGGCGGGCCCTGTGGCCGTGGTGTCCATCGTTGTGTCTGTCTTCGTGGGTGCGATCACCTTCACAGGCTCCATCGTGGCCATGGCCAAGTTGCAGGGCTGGCTTTCCACGCCTGCTTGGATGCAAAGCAAGGGCCGGCATGTCGTCAACATCGCGCTGGCGGTGGCATCCCTCGTGGGTGCCATTGAGATGCTGCGCAACGCTGATTCAGGCACGGGCCTCTGGCTTCTGATGGCGGCCTCCGGCCTGCTGGGGATCGGTGTGACGCTGCCAATCGGCGGGGCTGATATGCCCGTGGTGATTTCGCTGCTGAACAGCTACTCGGGTGTGGCTGCGGCCGCCGCCGGTTTCGTGGTGGGAAGCCAGTTGCTGATCGTGGCGGGTGCCATGGTCGGTGCCGCCGGCCTGATCCTCACCCAGGTCATGTGCAACGGCATGAACCGTTCTCTGGTGTCTGTTCTGTTTGGTGGAGCTCTTGGTGCGACCACTGCCACAGGCGGTGGTGGTGGCGAATACACCAACATCACCAGCTGCAGCGTCGAGGAATGCGCCCTCACCCTGGAGGCTGCTGAACGGGTGGTGATTGTTCCTGGTTATGGCTTGGCTGTGGCCCAGGCGCAGCACACGCTGCGGGAAGTGACCCGTGTGCTGGAGAGCGCCGGCATTGATGTGGCCTATGCCATCCACCCTGTGGCTGGTCGCATGCCCGGCCACATGAACGTGCTCCTGGCTGAGGCGGATGTGCCTTACGAGCAGCTCCAGGAGATGGACCAGATCAATCCCGAGTTCCCTGCCACTGATGTGGTGCTGGTGTTGGGGGCGAATGACGTGGTCAACCCCCAGGCCAAGAGTGATCCCAATTCGCCGCTGTACGGCATGCCAGTGCTGGATGTGCAGGATGCACGCACGGTGTTCGTCGTGAAACGGGGTATGAGTGCCGGCTACTCCGGCATCAAGAACGATCTGTTCGAGCTCGCTAACACCTCGATGTTGTTTGGTGATGCGAAAAAGGTTCTTGGCGACCTCTTGGTGGAACTCAAAGATTTGGGTCTGGGCAAGAAGTGATGGGCCGCGGCGTGGATAACCCCCAGCTGCGTGAGCGGCTGGGTGTTGCTTCGTTTCAACAGCGCTGGCCTTGGATTGGTGGCGATCTGCAAACCCTGCGAGACACCCTGCGCGAGGTGGATCTTCCCCACGATCAAGGGGTTCCGATTCCAATCCCTGTGCCTGCCTTGCCCAGTGGGGCTGCCGCTGCTGGGGCCTTGTTGGCGCTGCTTGATCAGCCTGAAGGGGAAGCCAGAGGGCTGGTGTTGCTTCTGCACGGGCTGGGGGGATCCAGCTCTCGTGAAGGCCTAAGGCGGATGGGTGTGGCTTTGCAGGCTGCAGGTTTTGCAGTGCTGCGGCTGAATCTGCGCGGTGCTGATCCCGGCCGGCATCTGGCGGGTGGTACCTATGCAGCGCGCTGCAACAGTGATCTGCTGCCGGTGATTGCGCGGGCACGAGCGTTGGCGGCGGGACGCCCGCTGCTGGGGGCAGGCATCTCCTTGGGCGGCACGATGCTTCTCAATGCCTGTCTGGCATCGCCCGGTGTGCTCGATGGCCTTTTTTGTGCAAGCAGTCCGCTTGATCTGGCGGACTGCAGTGCCTCGATCGAACGCCCGCGCAATCGGATCTATCAACGCTGGCTGCTCAAGCGTTTGGTGCGACAGACCCTGGCAGATCCCTTTGGGGTGAGCAGCCAGGAGGAGTCCACGCTGCTGAAGTCGCCACCACGCTCAATCCGTGCCTTCGATAGCGCCGTGACAGCTCCACGTTGGGGATTCTCGGATGTGGAGGCGTACTACCGCGAGGCCTCACCTCTGCAGCATTTGGTGCTTGCCTGCAAAGCGATGCCGCCCACTTTGCTCCTGCAGGCCCTGGATGATCCCTGGGTCCCCGCCGACTCTGCGATGGATCTTGCTGAGGCGCTACCGCAGGAGGCTGCGATTCGCACGTTGTTCACGCCACGGGGAGGGCATAACGGCTTCCATGGCCGTAACGGCTGCTGGGGCGACCAGCTGGCGGCGGCCTGGCTCAGGGACGTTATTGCTCATTAAGCCGTGATCCCCTCGGGTTGTGGGTTTCTCGCTCGTCAGTAATAGAAGGCTCGATCGCTTGGGTTCTGATACACAGCCCCACCGCAACGTGTGGCAATCCTCCACAGCGCTTTGTGGATCGGTGTCGAGTCATAGCGCACCAGCTCAGGAAACCTCTGCTTCAGCAGCTGATTTCCCCGCCAGGCGTTGTAATGCGGAATCGATGAATTGACGTGATGGCACACGTGGGTTGAGCCAATTCCATGGTGCAGCAGGTTGAGGATGGGCCCGTAGGGACGATCAACCGTTTGCAGTGCTCCCTTCGACCAAGTCCAGGTTTCGTTCGAGAAGTGAGGGATATCTGTGTTGGTGTGCTGCAGCCAGGTGTAGGTCGTCAGCCACATGTTGATCACCATGTAGGGCAGGCCGTAGACACACAGCACACGGAGCAGGGAAAACTGCACTGAGGCGATGGTCAACAGGGCAACCATGGCGAGCAATCCCAGGTTGGATCGCACCATCCACTTGCTGAACGACTGAGGGAAAAGGCGGCGTTTGCCGTTGAAATTACGCTTGCGATTCCAAAAATGGGAGGTTGAGGAGTCGTAGTCTTCGCCACCAGTGGCGCCCAGAAAGAGATACAGCTGCCAGCCAATCACGAGGTGATTGAACAGAGAAATGATCCCGAAGATGGTGGGATTCAACGTCTGCTGGAGCTGTTCGGTGGTTCGCCCCATCGGCGATGTTGCCCGTGGCGGAACATGGGTTTCTCCTTGTTCCAGGTGATTGCAGTGGGCGTGGTGCACCGCGTGGCTATGGGCCCAGCTGTAATACGGCACAAGCAAAATGCTGTGCAGCACAAAACCCACAACGCCTTCAATGCGGCGGTTGGGGTGGAAGGCGTGATGGCCGCATTCATGGGCGATGACCCAGCAGCCCATCGCGATGGTGCCGGTGATCACGCCGTAGAGGAGCCAGAGGGGGGTGGCGACTGCCGAGAGCGGAATCAGGGTCCCGAGGCCGACGGCCAGAAGCGAAAGACCAGCAGACATGGCCAGGCTTGACCATGACTTCGCTGGGTTCAGCTTGGAGAGCTCTGCTGGCAAGGCGTTGAGCAGCTCAGCCTTGCTTGGATAGGAGATTGAATCAGCGCTGTCTTCAGGGGCTGGATTTGCTGGTCGGGTCGCTGTTGCAAATGCCAAATGGAAGCCTCAAGACAAGCGCTCAGCAATTGGCGCTTAAGGTTTTCATCATAATTGTTTGAGCTGCGTCCTGTGGGAGCCATGGTGCTGCAGAGCCCAATGGTAATTGTTCTAATTTTGTTGTTTGGAATTCAGGTTGACTTTCAAGCTGCTTTTGCTCGCGGTCCAAGCGCAAAGGTTTTATTTGAACCTTTTGGTGATAATTTCCTGCGTTTTTTGGGGATCAAATCTTGCCTGAAGGGGCACCATTGATTGTCTCGAATGGTGTTCTTTTGAAAATCCATTCTTCGACAGGTTGTTGGCCAATGATGTGCTGTTCAATGATTCTTTTGACGCGGTCGGGTGAAACGTCGGCGTACCAAATCCCGTCTGGCCAGACCAAAAGAATCGGCCCTCGTTCGCACACCCTGAGGCAATCGGCTTTGCTGCGCAGAACAATCCCCTCGGGGCGTTCCGCGTTTTCGAGATTCAGTTCACGAACAACGCTCTTCAGTTCATTCCAGGTTTGTGCCCCAAGCGCTGAATCGCAGCATTTGGATTTGGTGGCGGTTGCGCAGAGCAAGAGGTGATGGCTGACCCGTTGCATGCCTAGGCGGCGAGCGCTCCCATGGGCAAACGGGTCACCCCGCGATTCACCTGTTCCCGCACGGCGGTTCGCGCCCACTGATCCACCCGCAGCACGTCGTCCAATTGGGGTTGGGCCATCAGATCGGGTTTATGACGCTCGCAGGCGGCCTCGATCACTGTGGGGATGTCGAGGAAGTGAATCTTCTCCTCGAGGAACTGCGCCACGGCTTCCTCGTTGGCAGCATTCATCACCGCAGGCATGGTGCCGCCGGCGCGTCCAGCGGCGTAGGCCAGCTCCATGCAGGGGTACTTGGCTGGATCAGGGGCCCTGAAAGTGAGCTGGCCGATTTCGGTGAGATCCAGGCGTCGCCACGGCGTTTCCAGGCGAGACGGCCAGCTCAGGCAATAGAGGATGGGCAGTTTCATGTCGGGCCAGCCCAGTTGGGCAAGCACCGAGGAATCCGCCAGCTCGATCATCGAATGGATGATGCTCTGGGGATGGATGACGATCTCGATGTGGTCGTAATCCAGGCCGAACAAATAGTGGGCTTCGATCACCTCCAGGCCTTTGTTCATCAGGGAGGCTGAATCCACGGTGATCTTGCGGCCCATGCTCCAGTTGGGATGACTGGTGGCATCGGCCACGGTTGCCTTCTCCAGGTCAGCTGCCTTCCAGTCGCGGAAGGCGCCGCCGGATGCCGTTAGCTGAATCCGGCGCAGCCCCGGTGTGGGCACTCCTGTAGAAAGCCGTGCGTTTTCAGCCCAGGGGGTTCCCTGCAGGCATTGGAAAATGGCCGAGTGTTCCGAATCAGCTGGCAGCAGCCTGCTGCCGCTCTTCTTCAACTCCGGCAACACCACGGGTCCGGCAGCAATCAGTGTCTCTTTGTTGGCCAGGGCCAGGTCTTTGCCTGCTCGGACCGCCGCCAGGGTCGGTAACAATCCGGCGCAACCAACAATGCCCGTCACCACGAGGTCAGCGCTATCCCATGCGGCAGCGACATTGAGCCCGTCAGCGCCCCCAACCAGCTTCGGCGTATGGCTGGCTGCAACACCCGCATCCGTAAGACGCTCTTGCAGATCCGGCAGCAGATCGGCATCGGCCAGGGCCACCACTTCAGGGCGATGCCTCTGGATTTGTTGAACCAGAAGATTCAGGTTGCGGCCGGCCGTGAGTGCCACAACCCGGAACTGATCGGGGAATTCCTCAGCGATCTGAAGGGTCTGGGTGCCGATGGAGCCCGTGGATCCCAGCACGCTGATGGCTTTCACGCTGATCCGGCAGTTACGACAAGTCTCCCACCAGGACTGTTAATCGCTGGCAAGCTGGCGGACAGCTTGTTGAGAGCGCATGGCGAAGGAACAGTGGAGATCGGGACTGGGCTTTGTCTTGGCGGCTTCTGGTAGTGCCGTTGGGCTGGGCAACCTCTGGGGCTTTGCCTACCGCGCATCTCAGGGGGGTGGCGGCGCCTTTCTGTTCCTGTATGTAGTGATTGTGCTCTTGGTCTGCCTGCCGGTGCTGGTGGCAGAAATGGTGCTGGGTCGCAGCACCGGCCAGAGCCCTCTTCTTGCGCCGGTGACGGCGGCTGGTCGTCGCTGGCAGCCCATGGGCTGGCTGTTCGTGCTGGCTGCCAGTGGAATTCTTGCCTTCTACGCCGTGCTGATGGGCTGGACCGGGGCGACACTTGTGCAGACACTGACGCAGGGACTTCCTGCGGATATCGCCTCAGCTGAAGCATTTTTCGCGGGTCTCAGTGGCGGACGTTCCGCCTTGATCGGCCAGCTTCTGAGTCTTGTGGCGACTGCCGGCGTGGTGGCTGCCGGCGTGCGCGGGGGAATCGAGCGTTTGTCCCGTTGGGGCCTGCCACTGCTGTTTGTTCTGTTGATTGGCCTTGCGGTTTGGGCCGCTGGCCTTGAGGGTGCCTCGGAGGGCTACCGGACCTTCCTGCTGCGCTGGGATAACAGCCAGTTGCGTGACCCCACCACGATTCGCAATGCCTTTACGCAGGCCTTCTTCTCCATTGGGACGGGAATCGGTTGCATCCTTGCCTACTCGGCCTATCTGAGCAGGCACGCCCACCTGCCGCGGGAGGCCGTGGCAGTGGTTGGTATGGACACCGCTGTGGGATTGCTGGCCGGAATGGTCACCTTCCCCGTGGTGATGAGTTTTGGCCTTCAGGATGTGATCAGCGGCTCGACCCTGGGCACGATCTTTATCGCTTTGCCCACTGGCCTGGGGTCGCTCGGCTCCACAGGCCAGGTGGTGGCTGTGTTCTTTTTCGCCTTGGCCCTCATTGCTGCAATTACCTCAGCTGTGTCGCTACTGGAGGTGCCGGTGGCATGTCTGATCGATCGACTGGGTTGGAGTCGTCCGCGGGCCGTCTGGGTGTCCACAGCGTTGATCTTTGTGGCCGGTCTTCCAGCGGCCACCTCCATGGAGGTTCTCGGCTGGATGGATTCCGTCTTTGGGGGCCTGTTACTGATTCTGGGGGGCTTGCTCCTGGCTCTGTTGCTGGGTTGGGTGCTCCCAGCCCGTTTTCAGGAGGAGCTAGGCCATTCGGGGAGCCCGATCTGGCTGCAGCGCTTTCTGTTGGTGATGCTGCGCTGGATTTCGCCGCCGGTGATCGCTGTTGGTCTTGTGATCAGCGTGATTGATCTGATCCCCAGCTGAAGGGTTCGTCTCGCGAGTGCCTACTGCTGGTCCGAGGAATTGAGCATGGATTCCATCTTGCGGATCCTCTGCAGCATCTTGTTCCACACCTCTGCTTTCCAGGCTTGCTCCGCATCGCCCGTGGACGCGGCCAATTGCTTCTGAGCCGCGAGCTTCGCCTCAAGATCCTCGCCGGCATCGAGGGCCTTCATCAGCTCCATCTCGAGCTTGGCGGTTTCCATGAAGTTCAGCTTCTTCAGCCAGAGCATGGGGAGCGACAGTATTGGGGTCCAGTCTGCCGGGATCAGGCGCGGATCCACTCCGTCACCCCGCCGGGTTTGTCGATCAGCTCAACCCCTTGGGCGGCGAGCTCATCCCGGATCCGGTCGGCCTCCGCGTAATCCTTCGCTGCTTTCGATGCCTTGCGCGCCGCGATGGCTGCATCAATGGCGCCGTCGTCGAGGCTGGTGGCGGCTTCCGCTTCTGAGCGCAGTCCCAGCACCGCCGCCAGGTGTCGAAGCAGCCGCCAACGCTCCTCCAGACCCTTTAACTCCGGCTCAGGCAGGGCGGCGTCTTCCCCCCGTTCCAGCCGGTTGGCGAGGGCCCGCAGGGGCTTGGCCAGATCGAACAGCACGGCCAGTCCGCCCGAGCTGTTGAGGTCATCGTCCATGGCGCTGATGAAGCGTTGTTCGAGCTCCACCAGAGCGGTGTCGGCTGGACCTCCATCGGCCGTCATGGCGCCCTCTGTGAGCGGTGCGGCCGTGCTCCAGCCGAGGCTCTCGCCGTGGCGATCGCCAAGGCTCAGGGCTGCATTCAGACCCTTCCAGCCGGTGGCTGCGGCCTCAAGGGCCTCAGCGGTGAAGTCAATTGGTTTGCGGTAGTGGGCCTGCAGTACAAACAGGCGCAGGGTCATCGCTGAGACACCGCTCTCCAGCAGCGCACGGATGGTGGTGAAGTTGCCGAGCGACTTGCTCATCTTCTGCCCACCCACATTGACCATGCCGTTGTGCATCCACACCCGGGCCAGGTCCTGACCGGTGGCGGCTTCGGATTGGGCGATCTCGTTTTCGTGGTGCGGGAACACCAGGTCGGCACCACCCAGGTGGATGTCGATCGTGTCGCCGAGTTCCGCCCGCACCATGGCTGAACATTCGATATGCCAGCCGGGGCGTCCCTCACCCCAGGGGGAGGGGAAGCTGGGTTCTCCGGGTTTGGCCCCTTTCCAGAGCGCGAAATCGAAAGGGTGCTGCTTGCGGGCCTCTTCGGCATCGGCCACCCGCCCGGCGGCGTTGTCCTGCTGTTCGCTCAGGTCGCGGCCGCTGAGCTTGCCGTAACCGGCATGCTTCATCACCGCGAAATACACATCGCCCTCAGCGCTGTAGGCCGCTCCCTTGGCTTCCAGTTCGCCGATCAGTGCGCGGATGCCATCCAGGCACTGGGTGGCGCGGGGCATCCGGTCGGGCCGCAAGATCCCGATGGCGTCCATGTCCTGGTGGAACGAGGCAATGTTTCGCTCGCTGACCTCCGTCATCGAGGAGTTCTCCTCGCCGGCCCGTTTGAGGATCTTGTCGTCGATGTCGGTGAAGTTCTGAACGAAGGTCACCTCGAGGCCGTGCCAGATCAGATACCGCCGCAGCACATCCCAGTTGATGTAGCTGCGGGCATGGCCCAGGTGGCAGAGGTCATAGACCGTCACTCCGCAGCAATAGATGCTCGCCTTCCCTGGGGTTAGGGGTGTGAAGGGCTCGGTGCGGCGGGTGAGGGTGTTAGTGAGCCGCAACAAGAACAATTTTCGCTGAAGTAACACAGTTTATACACACGTGGCCGCATGTAAGAGAAGAAAGATATTTCGTTGCTATATGATTTTTGAGTATTCTGTAAAACTAGAGCAGTTTGTTCGAGATTCCAGCCCATTGAGAAGGGTTAGTGTCTTCTAGTGAGTGAATGGAGCTAACAAATTCAAGCAATTGATTGGGTTTGATCTCTGGTTTTAGCGAATGCAAAATTTGCAACACAATCATTGCATCAGGAGATTCGCTAATTTCCTGGGTATCTTGCTCTGGCAGTGGAAGATTAATTGGATTTTTCGAGACAATAGATTCAGGTTTGATCAAAGCGCCCCCTTTTATGCAGAAATTAATTATTACATTAATAAAAGCGGATTGATGTTGTATCTGGTTTTGCGGGGAGTTAACGGATAAATCATTGATTAAAACAATCGTTTCAGGTGACTTTGTAGATTTATTTAGTGCATCTATCAAAAATGATTTAATCAGCAACGAATTTTTTTCTGCATCATTGGCATTGTATTGATTCGTTTGAATCTGCTCGAATAAGCTTGAGATGGTAATTAAAATGATTCCGTGCAGGGCTAAATGTTTTGTATATTTAGTTAGTCTTTTATATGTATCAATAGAAGACAATGGTGCATCAATTTTTATACATTTAATTTGAGTGCCCTGGAAAAGGCATTTGAAATCCTGAGAGGATTCAAGGTCGATGCAACCAGGAATACGATTTTCCAAAGATTCATTGAAGTCTTTTAATTCTGAATCTATTTTAATTTCGGAAAATGATTGATCAAGAGACTGTAATGTATTTGACCACAGGTATTTTATAACACGTGACTCAGTAATACTTAAATCTTGAATTAATTTTGTGCACATACTAGTTTTTAGATACTGACATCGTGCTTTTAGGCTAGTTTCTAGCAATCTTGGTTTATTTATGAATGCTTTACCCATAAACTTTATATAGTAATTTTCTTCGATAAACTTGTCTATATTCCATGGACTGCGCATCATCGATGCATCTGTTTTGTCGTAGATGTAGAATTTTTTGTTGCAGACAGGTATTGATTCGGCAAAGTGGAGCAATTGTGAATTGAAAATCTGATCTTCGCCAATATTAATCTTCTCTATGCTCCTCAGGGAGTTAATTTCTGAAAAAGATTTTTTAAAGATAAAACAAAATATACTTCCACATCCGAATGATTGGACAAATTCTTCTGGGCTATATATTGATAAGGTGTTGGGCTCACTTTTAAGAGTATTTATACTATCTTTGATCCATGACGTAGGCAGGGTTTGTATGTATTTATTGATGAACAGAAAATTCAGGCTGTGGCTATTTAAAATTTGTGCAATTTCTCCAACCGTTGTCTCGCTAATGAGCATGTCATCTCCATCAATTTGCCAGACATAGTCACCCGTGGCAGCATCTAGTCCAGTATTCCTAACGGAAGACAGACCTCTATTTTTTAAGTGGGATATCACTTTTGTTCTTTTTTTGGGGTCTGTTCGCGATAAAAATATTGCTAATTCAAGAGTTAAATCGGTGCTCTTATCATTGACAATAATAATTTCAATATTTGAATAAGTTTGCGCCTGCAAGGATCTCACGCATCGGTGTAAACTATCCTCAAGATTGTAAGCCGCAACAATGATTGATAGCTTCATTATTTTTAAGCTCAATATCCGCCGAAAAGAGAGCTAAATCTCAGCAATAAAAAGCGCAGGATTTTATTTTGGCATTTTAATGGAAGTATTTTTAAAAGAATTTTATAGCTGTTTGTGAGGGCGTATGCATAGTTGAGATATTGAAGCGCTTCCTTATACCTACATTTCTTGATGCTATTTTCCGCCTCCGCTTGTATTTGTTGAATGGATAAATGTTGAAGATTTTTGAATCCAAATGTTACAGCTTTTGCTGATTTTATTTGTAATCGAAGCTTTTTGATCTCTTCTTTAAGAAAAGTATGTTCAAGTTGGATTGATTCTAAGTGTTGATTTTTTATTGCAAGAGATTCTTTTACTTTGTCGTTATCTTCTTTAAGAAAAGTATGTTCAAGTTGGATTGATTTTAAGTATTGATTTTTTATTGCAAGAGATTCAATGACTTTGTCGTTATCTATTAAAATTGCCTCCAGTTCTTGATTTCTTTTTTTCTTCAGTTTAAGCAAATGATCAAGTTCTTGATTTCTTTTTTTATTCAGTTCAAGCAAATGATCAAGTTCTTGATTTCTTTTTTCCTTCAGTTCAAGCAAATGATCAAGTTCTTGATTTCTTTTCTTTTTTGTCTCAACTAGATCCGACATTTCCCTGTTTAAGGCTCTTTTGTAGGTGACTAATCTCTCATTTGCATCTCTAAAGTATTTAATGCATTGTAGTTCAGTTGATGTGGGAGCTAGTTGAGTGTGATGTTCGACGGATGGCTTGCTGAAATCAAAAGTTGTGTAGTCGTCAAGATAATACATATAAAGTTCATTAAGAGTTTCCTTGCTTAAAAACTTTTGAGCATTGGATATTGGGCTTTCATTGATTTTTGGAAAACCTAGTATTTCAATGCTGCTATTTTGTTTTGCTAGGTGCTTATTTATTGTAAGGCATAGATCGTTGAATCCGCTTGCGGAATCTATGCATTCTATTTTGTTGAAGTGTCGAAACAAGTCCCTTGGCACCAATGATGTTATCGGTTTGGAGTGAGATGGATGTTTACCATTCTTAAGTTCTCTTTTTGTTAGTAAATGGGCTATTGAGTTGAACCATTGTACGAATTCATCTGGAGTTTGATATTCTTCATCAAGGCCAGATGCAAAGTCATCTAGTTCTTCATGAAAAGAGCTATTTCTAATTAAATATTTTGACATGATCGCCGAACACATTCTCTTCACCGGATCTTTGACCACCAACACTTTTAAATAGGATTCATCAATAAATATCTCTTCGTAACACGATCTTTGGTGTATGGGTTGATTTTTTAGATATTCATGGATGCAAAGATTATTTGAAAACTCCTCCGACGTGTTAGCGCTCCAAAGGGCTTGCGACGTTTGAGACAGTGTTTGCTCAAGCTCGGTAAATATTGATGTAGAAGCGCACTTTGGGGGTGCGACCACTAAAATTTTAAATTCTTGATTGATAAACGAGCAATACCCAAGTGTTTGCTCTAAAAATTTGTCAATTATGTGTGTCATTAGAATTAGATTTAATTAAAGTAATCGCCAAAAATCTTGTAGTCTTCCGCATAATATGCTTCCAGTTTTGTTATGTTCTTTCTCGACAGCTCGTCTTTCTTGAGCTTGGCCCCCCCTGCTTGCTTTCGGTGAGCGATTGATTGAAGTTCCAATCCTGTCCAATCGGACAGGTCTGAAATGAGAGAGGTATTAACCTCTGATATTGGGTATATTTTTGAGAAGGTGTCTCGATCTCTCCCCAAAAATTCGACGATCGGAAGGGTGTGGTGTCGAACGCTGGCCACGTGCATTGAGTAGAACTCTAAATTAGAGGCAAATGTGTTGATATCAGGTCGTGTAGGAAGTCCGGCTTCTGAAATGACTTCACTCACCTTTGCGTTTTTGCTGATGTCGTCATGGTACAAAATCCTGTTGCTGTAGCATGAAACAAATCGAGCAATTGGTTCTCTAACGACAGCGACCATAAATGGATTTGAATGGCGGTGCTTGGCAAGTTCATCCCTCCATGCAGCATATTCTTTTGTAGGCGCTAGATTATGGATATGAAAATGCTTTTTGCCTACGTCAAAAACCTGGAACAAAAACTTGTTTTGGATGTAGAAGAAGTATTCTTTTATTGATGTGCATGCAATTTTTGGAACGGGTGCGTAGCCAACATTCAGGGCTTTTGAGAACAGCATCTTGCTTATTATTTAGTCTATCATACCATATATGAAGTCGTTTAATTCTTCCCTTGGTTGTTGATGCTATCGCCGAAGCTCAGATCAAAATCGGCTAACTCTCTTTTTCCTACTTATTTCGCTTCCATCCAGTTCGCGCCGACGCCGGCCTCCACCACCAACGGCACACTCAGTTCGACAGCTTGTTCCATGGTCTGCACCACGAGATCTCGAGTGGCCTCAAGGGCATGCGGTGCCACCTCGAGAACCAGTTCGTCATGAACCTGCAGCAGTAGTTGGGCCGGTAGGCCCTGACGCCGCAGGGCGTCTTGCAGCTGCACCATCGCCACTTTGATGATGTCGGCACTCGACCCCTGAATCGGGGCATTGGCAGCCGCCCGCAGTTGCTGCGCCTCCATGCCGCCGCGGCGGGCCACATCCAGGTCGATCTCCAGGGGGTCCTTGCCCAGCAGCCGCCCAAGGCCGTTGCGATCGAAGTGGAACGGCCGCCGGCGGCCAAGGATCGTCTCCACGTAACCGCGGCTGAGGGCGAGCCGCTCCTGCAGCTCGAGGAAGGCGAATACCTTCGGGTAGCGCTGCTTGTACTTGGCCAGGAACTCCTTGGCTTCGCTCTGGTTCACGCCGGTTTCCCGGGCGAAGCGCTGGGCTCCCATGCCATAGATCACACCGAAGTTGATCGTTTTGCCGAGCCGACGCTCGTCCGGGCTGACCTCGTCTTTGTCCAGCAGCAGCCTGGCGGTCAGCGCGTGCACGTCGTCGCCGCTGCGGTAGGCCTCCTGCAGCACCTCTTCTCCCGAGAGGTGGGTGAGGATGCGAAGCTCGATCTGCGAGTAATCAGCGCTGAGCAGGGTCCAGCCCTCCTGCGGCAGGAAGGCCTTGCGGATCCGCCGGCTGTACTCGGTGCGCACCGGAATGTTTTGCAGGTTGGGGTTGCTGCTGCTCAGCCGACCCGTTGCCGTTACGGCCTGGTTGAAATCAGTATGGACCCGCCCGGTTTCCGCTTCTACCAGCTGCGGCAAGGCGTCGATGTATGTGCTCTTGAGCTTGCTGAGCACCCGGTGTTCCAGCACCAGGGGCACCACCGGGTGGTCGTTGCCGAGTTTTTCCAGCACGGTGGCGTCGGTGCTGAAGCCGGTTTTGGTGCGGCGGGATTTCTTGCGATCCAGCCCCAGGGTGTTGAACAGCAATTCCCCAAGCTGCTTGGGCGAGGCCAGGTTGAAATCCACCCCGGCGGCCTCTTTGGCTTCTGATTCCAGCCTCTGAAGGGTGGTTCCCATTTCTTCCGAGAGGCCCTTGAGATAGGGCACATCGACACGGATTCCGGTCGATTCCATGAGAGCCAGCACCGGTTCCAGCGGCTGTTCCACCTGTTGGAGCAGCGGCAGTAGCTGGGGACCCATGGCCTCCAGCTGACTGTGCAGCAGGGGTGCCAGGCGGCGGGTGACGTGTACGTCCATGCCGCAGTACAGGCTGGCGGGCTCCAGCGGGACATCGGCGAAGGTTTGCTTCTTGCCCACCAGATCGGTGAAGGCGGTGGGCTGGAAGCCGAACTCCCGTTCGGCCATCAGCTCCAGACCATGCTTGGCTGCGGCATCGCGCAGGTAATCGGCCAGCAGCGTGTCGATCACGACGCCCTCCAGGGCAACGCCATGCCTCAGCAGGATCAAACGGTCGTATTTGGCGTTCTGCAGGGTCTTGGGGTGGTTGCTGCTGGCCAGCCACGGGGCCAGGGCGGTGAGCACGGTTTCCAACGGCAGCTGCTCAGGGTTGCTGTCTTCGCTGCCCTTGTGTCCCAGCGGGATGTAGGCGAGATCGTCCAGGCCCTCCCCCCAGCAGATGCCGACGCCCACCAGTTCGGCGCGGAACGGGTTCAGGTCTGTGGTTTCGGTGTCGAAGGCGACAGGCAGGCTGCTGTCGGTGCAGGCCATCAGCCTTTGCACGAGCGCGTCCAGGGTCGTTTCGGTCTGGATCAGCTGCGGTTTCAGGGCCGGCAGCCCCACGTCGTCGTTGGTTACCGGTTCGGTTGCGGCTTCGGCAGCTGGCTGGTCCGAGCTGGCTGAGCGGCGGGGGGGCTTGGCTGCAGCGGCCTCCGCATTGGCCCCATAGCCGCCTTCGGAAAAGGCCGCCACGAAGCCCCCCACCTGGCGCAGCAGGCTGTTGAGCTCGAGGTCTTCCAGGCAGTTGCTCAGGCCGTCGGCATTCACCGACGACAGCGGCAGGCTGGGTTCCTTGGGCAGGGGAACATCCACGAGAATCTCGGCCAGCTTGCGGGACAGGTAGGCGTTGTCGCGGTCGTCGCGCAGCTTTCCTTTCAGAGCTCCTTTGATGGCGCCCCGGCTGGCTTTCGGCCCTTCGGCTTCCACTTCCTCGAGGGTGGCGTACACCGCGTCGAGGTCGCTGTTGTCTTTAAGCAGGTTGATGGCTGTTTTGGGGCCAACCCCGCGCACGCCGGGGATGTTGTCGGAGCTGTCACCGGTGAGGGCCTTGAGGTCCACCACCTTGTTGGGCATCACGCCGAGCTTGCCGAGCACCCCTTCTTCGCGGATCAGCGTTGGGCCACTGCTTTTGGCGTAGGGGCCGCCACCCATGTAGAGCACCGCGATGTCGCGGCTGTCATCCACCAGTTGAAACAAGTCGCGGTCGCCAGACAGAATCCGAACGCCCCAGCCCGTGTCGGCTGCTCGGTTTGCCAGGGTTCCCAGAACATCGTCAGCCTCGAAGCCCGGTGCGATGCAGAGGGGGAGCTGCAGATGTGTCTCGAGGATCTGCTGGAGCTGCTCAAGGTCCTGGAAGAACACCTCAGGTGCTACATCCCGATGGGCCTTGTAATTGGCGTCCGCCTTGTGGCGAAAGGTGGGCTCGGCTGTGTCGAAGGCGATCGCGACACCTTCGGGCTTCAGAGATTTGCTGTTGTCTAAAAGGGCTTTGAGAAAGCCATAGGTCACGCTGGTGGGTCGGCCATCTTTGGTGGCGAGGCCACCCTCCCCTCCCTTGCTAAAGGCGTAAAAGCTGCGGAATGCCAGGGAGTGGCCATCTACAAGCAGCAGGAGGGGCTTGGCGGTGGCCTCAGGCATGGCGGTGTTAAAAAGTTGGTGGATTAATCGCGGCGATCAGCCCAGGGAGGCAGATCGATGAACACGCGGGTTCCTGACTCGAGACCGTTCAGGATCGCAGTCTGGTCGCCGCTGCTGTTGCCCAGTTCCACCGGCTGGAAACGTGGTTTCTGGTTGTCATCGACCAGCAAAACGCCAGGTTTACCCTCCTCCGTCACGATTGCCACGGTGGGCACCAGGAGTTTCGGTGCACTGCGCCCGGTTTGAAAATTGATGTCGGCGGTCATGCCGATCAGCAGTTTTTTGGGCGGATTGACGAAGTTCAGCTTCACTTCGAAGGAGGTGACGTTGTCTTCTTTCTCAGCGCGGGGGGCAATTTCACTCACCTGTGCGGAGAAGCGTTCATCGGGGAAGGCGTCAACGCGGATCTCGGCGTTCTGGCCAGTCACGATGCGTCCGATATCGCTTTCCGGAACGCGGGCGCTGACTTCCAATCCCTGCGACAGCTCAACAATCGACGCGCTCGTGGCACCTGCGGTTGCCGAGGCGGCGGTGGTGGGGGTTACAAACGATCCAGGTTCGGTGTAGCGGGCGGTGATGGTGCCGGCGAAGGGCGCGCGGATTCTCTGCTCACGGCTCTCCTGTTCCAATTGCTCTAAACGTTCTCGAGCTGCAGTCAAGCCCGCCTGTCGGGCCAGCATCTCGAAGCGCACGTCGCTGAAGTCGTCAGCGCTGATCACGCCACTGGCATACAGCTGGCTACGACGGTCGAAATCCTCTTTTTTGGTCTGGAAGTTGGCCTCTGCCTGGCGCAGCAGCGCCTGCCTCTCTTGCAACCGATCCTCGAGATCCGCTTGATCCATCACCGCCAGCACCTGGCCTTCCTCCACAACATCGCCTTCATCCACCAGCAGTTCATCGAGCACCCCCTGCTTGCGCGGACTCACGTTCACCTTCTGCTGGGCCTGCAGTTCGCCGCTGGCAGTAATGACCCCGGAGAGAATTCCCCGCTCAGCGGTGGTGGTGAACGGCGTTAAGTCCCTCTGACGGTTGCTCCAGGGACCGAACCGCATCAGCAGGACTCCTCCACCGCAGAGGGCCAGCAACAGCAGCCCAACGATCGCGGCTTTGGGTCGTCTGGATCGCGCTTTCGTTACTGAAGCAAGCTCTGCCTCAGGCGATTGGGACGCAGGGGAGCGCAAGGACTGCAGCATGGACCCACAAAACTTCATAACAGTCTCGCCGTTGGCCGGTAGATTCCGCCGATGCTTAAAGCCGGAATTGTCGGATTGCCCAATGTGGGCAAGTCCACCTTGTTCAACGCATTGGTGGCCAACGCCCAGGCGCAGGCTGCCAATTTTCCGTTCTGCACGATCGAACCCAATGTCGGCAGCGTGGCAGTCCCAGATGAGCGGCTGGATCGGCTAACCGAACTCAGCAACAGTCAGAACACCATCCCGACCCGCATGGAGTTCGTGGATATTGCTGGATTGGTGAAAGGGGCCAGCCAGGGCGAAGGTCTGGGCAACAAGTTTCTGGCCAACATTCGTGAGGTGGACGCGATCGTTCACGTGATCCGTTGTTTCGAGGACGATGACGTCATCCACGTCTCGGGATCCGTTGGACCGTCCCGAGATGCGGAGGTGATCAACCTGGAGCTGGGTCTGTCTGACCTGGCCCAGATCGAAAAGCGACGGGAGCGTCTGAAGAAGCAGATGCGTACCAGCAAGGAAGCACAGCTCGAGGATGCTGCGTTGGGGCGGATTCAGGCTGTGCTTGAGAACGGTGGCGCGGCCCGCAGTGTCGAGCTGGCAGATGAGGAGGCTGCCTTGATCAAGCCCTTGGGGCTGTTAACGGCCAAGCCAATTATCTACGCCACCAATGTGAGCGAGGAGGATCTTGCCGATGGCAATGCCTTCTGCACCGAGGTGAATGAGCTGGCGGCCAAAGAAGGGGCCGAAACGGTGCGGATTTCAGCCCAGGTTGAAGCTGAGCTGGTCGAACTGGGTGACGACGAGCGCGCCGACTACCTCGAAGGTTTGGGGGTGACTGAAGGGGGTTTGCAAAGTCTGATCCGCGCCACCTATCGCTTGCTGGGTTTGCGCACCTACTTCACCACCGGTGAAAAGGAAACCCGGGCCTGGACGTTCAAGGCTGGGATGACCGCACCGCAAACCGCTGGGGTGATCCATACCGACTTTGAGCGAGGCTTCATCCGAGCTCAGACGATCGGTTGGGAGAAGCTCTTGGAAGCTGGATCACTGGCAGAAGCACGCAATAAGGGTTGGCTGCGCAGTGAAGGAAAGGAGTATGTGGTGGACGAAGGTGATGTAATGGAATTTTTGTTCAATGTCTAATCAAGATCTGCTTCGGATTTATGAATATCAGAGTAGAAATATGTGCGTGGAATTGGATTTTGCTTCTAGGTTTTAATGGCAATATGTTTTGCGATTTTAATGTGCTGGCAATTTTTTGATGGATAAGTATAACTTCATGATGGCAAAAATATCTTCGGAATTGTTTAGCGGTTTGGGAAGATTAGATCGATCAATCGTTTCGGGGGTGAAGATTTTTCAGCGGATTGTTGTCGCATGATGCGGCCAAGCAATCGTTGCGCAGAAGCATGCATGCGCATTTCAGTTTCTATGGATCCTGGGGTATAAACAGATCGTCTGCGATGTTCGGCTTTGTTGGGTTTGGAGAAAGCTTCGTCCCAGCTGCAGTTCCACGCTGCTTGGGCGAATTTCGCGTTATTTTTCTCGAAATGTCGCGTCACTTTTTTGGTCAGTTTGCGTGAGTATCCCCAGAAAGATGGATCGCGCCAAAGCTGTCGTTGCTCCTCTTTGAGAATGATCTGAGAGGAATTTTCAATCACTTTTGGGGAGATATTACGCTCCTTGAGGAGTTGGCTTAGTAACCTGGCCAGCCAAACGCCTCTGGTTCCTGGGCTGCGGTTGTAGTGGCGCTGGGGACAGGGTTTCCATGACAGTTCTGTCGAGAGGTTGATCGCGAAAATGAACTGCTCAAAAGGATCCAGGTCCCCTTGGCGGAACGGAAGAAAACTCACCTTTAGGCCCTTGTCTCTCGCTTTGAGTAAGGGCTGGAAATAGCTCCAGAAATCAAACACATCCTGGCGGCGTTCGATTTTGCCTCGCTTGGTTTTCTCGTTCTGGAGCCTTCCCTTTAAGGCATCGTCAACAAACTGCTCAAAGGTTTGGTGGTGGTAAAACCGCCGCAGTGAATAGATGTATCTCGAGTTGATGTAGTCGAGCTGGCTGCGGATGAAAATTACAATGTGAAGCTCATAGCCTGCTTCATCCGCCATCGCCTCAAGTTGCCGGATGCAGTCGGGATCGGTGAGGGGGACGGCGAATTGCTCCGCACTGAGAAGGCGATGCGATCCCTTCAATTGTTGCTTGAAGAAAGCCTTCCAGCGTCCGCTCCTCTGTTTGCACAGCTCAGCTGCGAGTTTTTTCGGTTTGGGCTTGCAGTCCACTGGGTCCTGCAGGCTGACGCCTTGGCTCTTTAGGAGATCACGATTGCGGTGCAGCCGTTCTTGGATGTACGTCGAGGCTGTTTTGTGCGTGCCGGCATGCACGATCAGCTGAGGCCGTTGGATCCCTCGGGGCTGGCTGGCCGCGCCTGATGTTTGTTCCGTCATGGCTGATCTCAATCCTTCGATTGCCCGATTGGTGGCCTTCGACCTTCGCTTGCGTTCATTGTCGCCTCGCTATTGAACGATCAGAGACGGTTGCCTTGACTACCGAAGATTGCCTGGACTGCCTGCCACGGCATCAATGCGCTGTTGCTTTTTTCCAGGTAGGTGCGCATCAGTATTGATTGCTGTCGCTCGATACCGCGGTTTCAGGCTGCGAAGGGTCGGTACCACGACAATGCAGGCTCCTCCCATCAACAACCAGAGCACGAGGCCGTTGCTCTGAAGATCCAATAAGGCTCCTCCAGCGAGGGGCGCCACGATGGCGCTGATGGCGAAGCACTGGGAAAACAGTGCCATGGCCAAACCCCGGTGTTCCGGTGGAGTCTCTTCAATGACCGCTTCTGTGGCTGTGGGAAGGAACGCTGCCTGAGCGAACGCCATCGGCAGCAGAGCTGCCAGCACGAGTGCTGTTCCGCTTTCAAAAAGGGACGAAAGCGCGATTAAACCGCAGCCAACACTGAATCCCGCAAGGCTCAGGCCCAGGCCGAAGGCAACGCTTCGCTCCGCCAGCCAACGACCCACCGGCCACTGCAGGCTCACCAGCAGGGTCAGCTGCAGAGCGATGAGGGCACTGCTATGGCTTTCGCTCAGGGCCGGTCTCAAGAGCCCCCCGCGCACTAAATCCAGGGGAAGTGCACTCTGCTGAAGGGCAAGAATTCCTGTCGCCACCACGCTGATCACCAGCACCGGCAAAAGGGGAAGCAACCAGGGCAGACGGGAGGTTGGCAGTTGATCTCCAGGTTCTGGGCTGTTACGGCTGAGGACGCGATACGGCGGGCCATCTTGGAGCGGATAAAGGCTGATCAGCACCAGGACGGCTCCCATGCACACCGCCTCAACGCTGTACACCGTCCGCAGGGTGCCCAGGGTTGCGGCAGCGGTTCCGATCAACGTTCCGATGCCGATGCCGAGAGCATCGGCGCTGCGCACCAGGGCGTACCCCTTGCCTGAAGGCAAGCTTCCGCAACTCAAGGGAACGGCCAATTCGATCGCAGGCCAATACAAACCAGCTGCACAACCGAGAAGAAGTTGTCCAACGAGGTAGCTGTTGTAGTTGTCGGCCTGCAGCAAGATCAGATCCGCCGCAATCGCCAACAGCGTTGTGCCCCTGACTGGCCACGAGCAACGGATGCCTCGATCGAGCAGTGCACCGCTCAGAAGACGCACCACTGTTCCAATCAGGGCTGAGACGGCCAGCCCACTGCCAACCTCACGCGCAGAGAAATCGATCGCATGAAAGATCAGTGGTGTCATAAACATCACTCCGCCTGCACCGATGGAGGCCAGGAACCTCAGTCGGGTGACATTTCTCAGAGGTGATGGAAACTGGTTCCACCACCGCAGAGGGTCAGGCGTTGCTGCGCGGACGCTTAACAGGACGATGCATCGCGATGGGCTTGCTGGGCAGTCTGCTGCTCAGCACGGGCGGATCGTGGCCTGTTCGCTCCACAGAACACGTGGAGGTCAAGATCGATGGCGTGGTTTTACCTGTTTCCGTTGAGGAACTCGGTGCCTTTGTGCGGTCACCAGAGGGTGATCCATCGCAGTTCTCCCGATCGGAGCTGTCCACCTGGATGCGTCTCCTCGCTCCAGAAAGTAAAGAAGGGCTGATTCGTCTGTTGAAGGCTCCGGTTCTCTCCCGGCGCAGCCTCGGACGTCAAATGCTCAGCAGCTGGGGTGCCGGCCCACTTCTGGATGCGCTGGGGGAATTGATTCGGGTGGAAGACGGTGGGCGTCTTAACAGTGCGTTGGTTCTTTCCACGCTCGAACTGCTGCTTGAACAGCAGGAGACCGTTTCGACATTGGATGTGCTGGATGCTTTGCCAACCCAGCAGCTGCGTCTGGATCTCGATGCGCTCGTGGGTGCCGCCAATCGCTGGAAGCTGGAACTGAAGCGACATCACAGGCTGATGAACTCGCTTGGCCTGGAAGAAGCGCGTTTGCAGCCTCTCCCCCCAGGTGAGCGTTCGCCCTTGTCAGACGGGTCCCGTCCGTCAACGCTGTCCGTCGGCCATCGTCAGCGTCCATTGCAACTGGAACGCTGGATCCCCCAGTCGCCCCGTGACGATCGCACCTGGGTCTTAATCATGCCCGGCCTTGGCGGCGATCCCAATCACTTCCACTGGCTCGCTCGCTCGCTGATGAAGGCGGGCTGGCCTGTGGCGTTGCTTGAGCATCCCGGCAGTGATGCCACTGCCGTTCAGGCTTTGCTCGAGGGGCGTCAGTCGTTTGACGGCGCTGAGGTGCTCCAGCAGCGGCTGGCTGATCTTGAGGCGGTGCTGGATGCGCAACGACAGGGCGACTTGAACATCCCCGGAGACGAGGTCGTGCTGATAGGGCACTCCCTGGGAGCTTTAACAGCGCTGCTGGCCAGTGGGGCGGCAGTGGTGCCTGGGATGGATCAGCGCTGTGAAGGGGCGTTGGCTGGCTTGCCCCTCACCAACCTCTCGGAATTGCTCCAGTGCGAACTCGCTGCAGGGCGAGTGCTCGAAGGCAATGCGATGCTTCCGCTCCCTCGGGCGGTGGTGGGGCTCAACAGCTTTGGTGGTTTGATCTGGCCCCACCGCTCCAGCCAGGCGTTGTCACTTCCCATGCTTCTGGTCGGTGGCACTCTCGATCTGATTACCCCTGCTTTGGATGAGCAGGTGGCTCTCATGGTTGGACTGTCGCAGCATCCCGCCAGCAGAGTGGTTGTTGTTGAGGGGGCCAGTCACTTTTCGCCGATTCGTGTGGATGGCCAGGAGTCGGCCTCGCAAGGTGACGATCTCTTTCGACTAGGTGAGGAGCTGGTGGGGGTGAATCCCCTCAGCGTGCAACGGGTGATTGCCTTTGAACTCATCGGCTTCCTCAATTCCCTCAGCGCCGGACCTTCCCGCCAGGATTCCCTCCACCTCAAGGATTCGACGTCAATGACGCGGTGGCATCGCTTGGAGCGTCGGCGGGCTTTGGAACTGATGGGTCAGTAACGCACGCGCGGATCGAGGGCTGCCACCAGCAGGTCAACGGCAACACTCACCAGCACCACCAAGGCGGCGATCACCACCACGATCCCTTGAACGACGGGGTAGTCCCTTTGGTTAATGGCTTCCTGCAGGCGTAGGGCGATGCCAGGCCAGGAAAAGGTGACTTCAATCAGCAGGGCTCCACCAATCAACGATGCCACGGTGATGCCGGCGATGGTGAGCACGGGTAGCAAGGCATTTGGGAGCCCGTGGCGCAGGATGACCTGACGCTCACTCAGACCACGGCTGCGCGCCGCTTCCACGTAGTCGCCGCGCAGGGTGCGTCGCAGGTTCAGACGCAACGCTGTTGTGAAGGTTCCGCTGAGAAGCAGTGCCAGGGTTCCTGCGGGCAGGATCAAGTGACGCAAGGTGCCCCGGAAGGCTGACCAGTTGCTCTGCAGCGCGCTGTCAAGCAGGAAAAAGCCGCTTCCATCAGGGGGAAGAAGACTGGGTGGGAATCGCCCGCCCACCGGCAGCCACCCCAAGCTGACGGCGAACACCAATTGCACCAGCATGGCGACCCAAAAGGGCGGCAGTGCATAGGTGCCCAGTCCGTAAAGGCGGCCGCCAAGATCAAGGTTTCCTTCCGGTCTGGCGATGCCGCTGAAGCCAACGCTCAGCCCGACCACAGCGGCCATCACCAGTGCAATGACGCTCAGCTCCAGGCTGGCGGGCAAAGTTTTGCCGATGATCGTCCGCACTGGCTCCTGGTTGATCAGGGCCTGTCCCAGGTCTCCATGGAGTAAACCGTTGAGATAGCTGAGGTACTGATCCAGCAACGACTGATCCAGTCCCAGCCGAGCCCTCATGGCAGCTTTGGCGGCAGCAGGTGCCCGGCTGCCGAGGACCGCATCCACCGGATCCCCAGGGGCGACGCGCAGCAGCAGGAACACCAGGCTGGCGATCAGCCACAACATCAGAGGCGCCAGAGCGAGGCGGGTGGCGCTGTAGCGGGCTAGGTCTCGGGCACGTCCCATTAGTTGTTTGTCGTTCCTTCGAATCGGCGCTCCAGTTCAGCGAGCATCAACTGACCACTGCCATCAAATTTTGGAGGGCTGAGGTTCAGTTGGGCCCAGGCTCGAGGTGAATCCAGCCAGACGGGGATGTAGGCGGCACCGTTGGCCGAGAGATGTTCCACGCGATCCAGGGCGTTCCGACGTGCGTCGCCAACCAGCGTGTCGGTTTCTAGAAGAGTGGTCTGCAGACCCGGTGCACTCCAGAAGCTGCCGCTGATCGCCGCTTCACCATCGACACAGTGGTCGCCCTTCACCGATGTGCAGCTCAATAGCGGCGTCAGATACGCCTCAGGGTCGGGGTAGCTGCCACGCCAATCCAGCATCACCGCTTTGAAGGCACCCTCCCCCAGTTGGCGGTAGATGGTTGTGGACTCAACGCCATCAAGCTCCAACACCAGGCAGTCGGGGAGGTCACGTTGCACCTGGGCCTGCCAGGTGAGGGCTAGCAGTTTGTCGGCGGGCACATTGGAGCGGAAGGTGAGCGGAAAGCGCAGGGGGCGGCCGTTGCAGTAGCCAGCAGCCCGGAGCAGTTCGCGGGCCTGGTTGGGGTTGTGTTTCGGCCATGAGGCCAGGGCTCCGCCGGGAAGGCTGGGGGGCACGAGCGCCCGAAGCGGACGGCGGAGGCCGTAGCTCACCCTCTCACTGATCTCAGTTCGGTTGAGACTGACGGCCAGGGCACGTCTCAGGTTGGGGTCCCGGAATGGATCCTGATTGCTCAGCAAGGTGATGTAGCCGATCTCCATCGCCGGGCCAACAGACTCGTGCAGGTCTCCTGCGATGGCCTGTTGATGCAGGGTATGGCGTTGGTCTTCGTCGATGGAGGCGGAGAGCAGCAGATCCACCTCACCACTGCGCAGAGCCCCATACAGCGCCGTGGAGTTGCTCAGCGTGATCAGATCCAGCCCGTTGTTGCGTGGTGCCTCCCCCCAGTACTGGGCAAAGGGTTCCAGCCTTTGCTGATGTTCGCTGAAGCGGGTCAGTTTGTAGGGGCCTGTTCCAACAAAGCGATCGTGCAGAAACCGGTCCTGGTGACTGCTGTAGGCCTTCGGTGAAATGGGGGTGAGGTTGATGGACGTCAGTAACCCACGCAGTGAAGTGGATGGGCGACTGAGGAGTAGACGCAAGGTATGAGTGTCCGCTTCCTCCACCGATGCGATGCGATCGCCCACCACGTAGCTGAGGGTTCCAATGTTGAGGAAGCGCCGCAGGCTGAAGGCCATGGCTGCGGCGTTAAACGGCGTTCCATCGTGGAAGCGCACATCGGTGCGCAGTGGAATCGTGACGGTGCGTCCGCCATCACTCAGAACTGGAGCCGATGCCGCCAGGCGTGGCTCCAAGGATCCATCACGCTTGAGGCGGTAAAGCGGATCCCCCAGGGCGCTGATCAGTTGCGTGGCACTGAGGGTACTGGCCTGAGCTGGATCGAGAGAACTGATTCGTCCTGCTGATCCCACCGTGATGCGGGTGCTCGGGGGTGGTGCTTGGCAGCCCATCTGAGCGAGGGCCAGAACGAACCCTATGAGCACCCCACCGCACGTCCGTGTCGTGGGGCGATCGGTGCGCTTCAAAGGGCCTCGGGCATCAACTGGTCGGCCTATTCAACAGCGAGTTAGCCGACCTGGCGAATCCGCTCCATGGAGATTTCGAACACCGGTGAACCCTCGCTTCTTTGAAGAGGCCAGCGGCGCACCCAGCACCGATCGTGATCGCCATCGACGCCGATGACCTGATACGTGTTGTCATCACTGTCCAGGCTGACGCAATCCCCTTGATGCACAGTCATCGGGTTGATCCCCTCCTGCAGAGAGCAGCCTTGACCCGGGACCGAACAGATGAGGTTCTGCATGAACCGTTTCGTGCACAAATCCGTGGATCCGGACCTGGGCTGTGAAAGTTCTTGACATTCTGGCGTATGCCCGAACCCATCCGCCAGTTCTATTTGTCTCCCTGGAGGCAGCCGAGGTGAGCGGCCAGGCCTAAAACCTCAGGAAGGGCCTGGATCGCTTGGAGGGCCTCATCCATCTGGCGTTGACTCACTTCATGGGTGATCACAACGATCTCGGCTCCGGCGTCACTCGCATTGAATTGCACGATCGACTGGATGGAGACTTTGCGTTGGCCGAAGCAGCCGCCGACATTGCCGATGACTCCCGGGGCATCTTTTGTCTTAAAACGCACGTAATGGCGTTGGCGAATGTCGCCTGACTCGACCAGGGCGCAGGGCCGCCAACTCCCCGCAGCCAGTAGGGGGTCCACCTTGCCGGGGCCGTCGCTGGCCTGGCGAATTCCGGCGATGTTGAGAATGTCGGCAACCACCGCGGAAGCCGTCGGGCCAGCCCCCGCTCCAGGGCCGTAGAACATCACCCGGCCGATCGGATCACCTTCCACAAGGATGGCGTTGTTCACACCGTTGACACCCGCTAGGGGGTGGTCCTTAGGAACGAGAGTCGGCTGCACGCGCAGAGAGAGCGGCAGCGGATCGCCACTTGCCGCCATGCGCTCAGCCACAGCCAGCAGCTTCACGCCATAGCCGAGCTGGTTGGCGTAATCCACATCCACACCCTGAAGGCCACTGATTCCTTCGGTGGGAACCGCGGCGCGCTCCACACTGCCGCCGAACGCAAGGGTGGCCAGGATCGCGATCTTGTCGGCTGCATCGAGGCCATCCACATCCGCTGCCGGGTCGGCTTCGGCATACCCGAGGTCTTGGGCATCCTTGAGCACCGCGTCGTAGGCGGCTCCCTCCTCAGCCATCCGGGTGAGGATGTAGTTGGTGGTGCCATTGATGATGCCGCTGACGCGGTTGATGCGGTTGCCACCAAGGGACTGCTTCAGCGGCTCAATGATGGGAATCCCCCCACCGACGGCGGCTTCGATCAGCACGTACACCCCGGCGGCTGCAGCGGCTTCAGCGATTTCCTGGCCGTGGCGTGCGATCACGGCCTTGTTGGCGGTCACCACGGATTTGCCTGCTGCGATTGCCTGAAGAATCAGGCTGCGGGCTGGTTCCAGGCCACCGATCACCTCCACCACAACGTCCACCGCCGGGTCCTGAATCACCGCCGATGGATCGGTGGTGAGCAGGCTCTCGTCCAGGACCACGGGGCGGGGCCGGTTCAGATCGCGGACGGCAACCCGGATCAGCTCCAGTTCATTGACCAGCGGGTGGCGTTCGCCGGGACTCTGGAGGATTGAAGCCACTCCACCGCCAACCGTGCCCAGCCCCAGCAGACCCACGCCGACCTTTGCTGCCATTCCCTCTGATCCGTGTTGGAACGATTTTGAGCGACTCTATGTATTGGCGTGATTTCGCTTCAGTTCTCCAACTGCCTGGCCTGTTCCTGCATGGCCAGAAGGATGTTGAGGAAGCCATTGGCGCGCGAAGGCGTCAGGCTGGCCTGAAGACCAGTCGCAGCAATAAAGGCCGGGTCCACCGCCTGCACCTCGGCCGGGGTCAGCCCATCCAGACCCTGGATCAACAAGGCCAGCAGCCCCTTGGTGATCAGAGCATCGGAGTCTCCCCGCCAGCGCATCACCTCGTCATCCAGGGCGCCCCGTACAAAAACCTGAGACACACACCCCTTCACTTTGATGTCTTCGGTTTGCTCTTCTGCCGGCATAGGAGCGAGCTTTTTTGCCAGCCAGAGCACGTATTCGTAGCGGCGTTTTGGATCAGCAGTGCCGCCCAATCGCTCCACCATCCGGTCGAGGGCATCACTGCCAGTGCTAGTGGCCATGGCGGGCTCAGTCGTTTCGACGTCGCACGCTAACCAGCAGCCCCACCAACACCAGGCTGAAGGGGAACACGACCACCTCGTTCAGATTCACGGCGCCATCTTGAACCGGGAGCTCCAGGTAGTCGCGGTGGCCCGGACCACCGTCCACCTGAAGATCGACGGTGCCGTTGACCACCGTGCTGAGATCGAGGCTGAGGCGTCCGTCTGCATCGGTGCGGCCCAGTTCTTGCCCAGGGGTGCCATCGGCATTGAGCAATCGCACAACGGCACCTTGGGTGGGTTCCCCGTTGGAAAAGTTGCTGCTCAGTTGCAGATCACCATCGAGATAGTGCAGAGCGCTTTCGATCTGATGGGCTTTGGCGGGAGCCAGAACCGTGCCTTGAAGAACCGCGCTGAGTAGGACCAGTGGAGCCAGCAGACGCAGCATGGAAGGGCGATCAATGGAGCCCATGATGCGGTGAGTCAGGTCGGCCGACCAGCACCCTGCTCCGTGATCCACCCTGTGAAAGGAAGATCCCAGGGATCGCGGGGCAGCAGTTCGGTCGCCATGCAGGCTGAGGGCAGCACCACCCAGGCTGGTGTGGTGGCCCAGGCGGGATCAGCCCTGAGACGGTCGTAGTAACCACCGCCATAGCCCAGGCGGATTCCATCACGGTCAATCGCTAGCGCCGGCACCAGCAGCAGCGCTAATTGATCGGGCCGAAGAGCCTCTCCCTCGGCGGGCGCAGGAATGCCGCAGCCATCCGGCTGAAGAGGTGCTTTGGTCCAGCTCCGATAGATGAGTCCTCCTTCGCCATCGGCAACCGGCAAGGCCAGCGGCGGATGGAGAACATCACGCAACGGACGTAAATCCGCCTCACCCGGTAGGGGCCAGTAGATCCCCACATATCCGTTGCCACAGATTGACCTGCCGACCAGGTTCACCACCGCTTCCTGGATGGCGCGGGTGGCAACCTCTCCCAATTGGCGCTGCTCTCTGAAGTGATGGCGCAGCATCTGCTTTGCGCTCATCGCTGCAGCCACGCTGTCAGAGCGACCGCCAAGGCATCGGCCGCATCATCCGGCCTTGGTGGTTCATTCAGATTCAACTCCCGCATCACCGCCTCCAGGACTTCGTCTTTCTCGGCATGCCCAAAACCCGCCACGGCGAGTTTGATTTGCATGGGGGGGAATTCCACCATCGGGATCTTGAAGCGGGCCAGCGTCATGACCACGACTCCGCGTGCCTGAACCACGTTGATGGTGTTGCTCGATCGGTAGAAGAAAAACTTCTCCACGGCGGCCAGATCCGGTCGCCAGATCCGGATGAGTTGGCGCAGGTCACCAGCGATTTCAACCATTCGGTCACCATCCGAGCGACCCGGGTCGGTCTGGATGATGCCGCAGTCGAGCATGCGCTGGCATCCGTCGTCGATGTCGATCACCCCATAGCCCACCCTGGCCAGGCCCGGGTCGATGCCGAGGATGCGCATGGGCTGATTGTGGTGGGATCAGGCGGCGAGGGCCAGTTCGAAATCAGCGCGATCGCTGCTCTCACTTCGTTCAAACACCTTGCAGAACACCTTGACCACACGGTCGCCGGAATCCACCTGTTCGAGGGGGTCTTTACGCAAACGGTGCCGCAGGCAGCAGGAGGCGACGCGGGCGACATCTTCTTCACTGACTTCGGTGCGCCCCTCGAAGGCGGCCAGGGCCCGGGCGGCTCGGTTGGTGACGATGTCACCCCGCAGGCCATCCACATCCAGCTCACCGCAGACGGCGGAAATGCGCAGGCGCAGATCGTCGTCGATGGTTACCTGGTCCAGGCGCTGCTGGGCTTCCACCACGCGTTGCTGAAGGGCATTCTGATTTCCCTCCACAGCTGTGCTGAAGCCATCGGGATCACCGTCAAAGGCGGTGCGTTGGTCCACCACCTGAACCCGCAGCTCTGGATCGCGCACGGTGCGCACCTCAACGCTCATCCCGAAGCGATCGAGCAGTTGGGGACGTAGCTCGCCTTCCTCCGGGTTGCCGGAGCCGATCAAGACAAAACGAGCGGGGTGGCGCACGGACACCCCTTCCCGTTCCACGGTGTTCCAGCCGGAGGCGGCCGAATCGAGCAGCACGTCGACAAGGTGATCGTCGAGCAGGTTCACCTCATCCACGTAGAGGAGGCCACGGTTGGCCTTGGCCAGCAAACCAGGCTCAAAGGCGCGAACACCTTCGCTCAGGGCTTTTTCGATGTCGATGGTGCCGCAAAGACGGTCTTCCGTCGCACCCAGGGGGAGGTCCACCATTGGCACCTGCCGCGGCTCGGTGCTCAGGGTTTCCCCCTGTTGCATTCGCTCGCGCACCTCACTGCTCTGGAGGTCGGGATCGGTGGACGAACTGTTGTAGGGGTCACCAGCCACCACCTCGATGTCGGGCAGCAGATCCGCTAGAGCTCGGATCGTGGTGGATTTACCGGTCCCGCGGTCCCCCATGATCATGACGCCACCGATGCGTGGGTCGATCACGTTGAGAAGCAGGGCCAGCTTCATCTCCTCCTGACCGATCACTGCAGTGAAGGGGAAGACCCTGCGCTTCCGGGGTGCAGTCACGAGCAATTCTGTAGGCGTGCTCAGGATTGTTTCACAGGCTGCACGGTGAGGACCTGCGGCGGTGTGGCATCAGCGGGATAGATCAAGCGAACGCGCACTTGCTTGCCTTCCCCTGGTTTGAGCATCACCTGTCCCAGGGACGATCCCTGCTGACCCTGGCGCAACACAAGATGCTGCGTCTGGCGTCCCTGGGGAACACCCTCTTGATCCTCTAGACCCGTGGTCTGGATGGGCCCCCGGAACATGACCGGTCCGTTGAGGTCATCGCGGAAGCGCAGGAAGGAGGTTTGGCTGTTGCCTTTGAGGGGTGAATCCAGAGACAGTTGCAGCTTCACAGGGGCTGAACCTGTGTTCTTCAGGGGCAGGGTGAGGTCGTATTCCACCCCATAGTTCCCATGGGCGGCCCAGGCTGTTCCGGGATAAAACCTCTCGAGCTCAGCGGTTTGAACCTGGTTGGTGGCGAGGGTTCCGCGTTCCAAACTGCTGATCGGCCATGAAATGGGTGCCTTAGGTGCGGCCAGAACAGTGCTCCCTGGGTCGGTTAGGCGCGCCCGCCAGCTGCTGCCGATCTGAACACCACTCACCCGTGAATAGATGATCTTGCCTTTGCTGCCCCGAGGGGTTGGTTGATGCTCCTTGCTGCTCAAGCGTCGGCTTTTCAGCAGCTGAAGCCAGTGCTGATCGTTCGGAGCCTGTCCATCGTTTCCATGGGCAGCCAAGGTGGCTATCGCTACGGGGGCGGAGCTGTGGAACCGCAGTTGCAGATTGCGACCATTCAGCAGTGGGTCGAGACCTGCCACTGGAATGGGCAACAGCATCAGCCGTGTGGGTGAGCCTGGAGGAAGGGTCCAGCGACGGCTGGAGAGTTCCGGTGCGCTTCGACTTGCCAACAGATCTCCGGCGACGCGGCTGCCAGGTCCAGCGGCCACAACCTCGGTGGTCTCCTGCATCAGGCTCGGCAAAGGCAGGAAGGGAGCTTGGGTTTGGCCTGGTTCCGTCGCTTGAGATAGTGAGGTGCTTCCCGAGAGCAGCTGCAGGGTCACCGGAGCGTCTCCCAGGGGAGCCGCTAGAACCGCCAGCCATAGAGTCGACGTTGGAGTGCCTTCCGCATCACCGGCATAGACGTGGTGGCTGAACAGGTCAAAGCGGCCGTTCAGCACAACGGGAACGGACGCTGCATCCCCATCTGGAAATGTTGAAATCAGGATGCCGTCGTTCTGAATGAGTTCGGGGTTGTTGTCGTTCACCATCAACACGCTGTCGAGGGCTCCCGGTAAGGGGCGAACGCTCTGCTGACGCTCAATCACCTCTGCAGAGACGGGCATCGCCGCAACACTCACCAAAGCGGCGGACAACAGAGCGGCGAGCTTCATGGTTGTGGAGGGGCAGGGTTGGGTTTCAGATGAGGTGCCATGGCGGCGGATAGCTGACGAATCAGTTCCGTGGATCTGGGGTCGTTGAAGGGGCCTTTCACCAGAAATCCCGCCACAGCGCGTCTGCCGTCCGGCAGTTCGATCAGACCGGCATCGGCGTAGGCAAGTCCGATGTCACCGGTTTTGTTGTAAACGCGGTAGCCCTTGCGGGCCAGGCTGTCGTCGGGTGCACCCTGAGCACCACCCAGGCCGCGCATCAAGCCCGTGGGTAGAAGGGTGTTGGTGACTGACGTCCCCATTACCTCGCGAAATAGATCCCGGCTTCGGGGACCCAGAACCTCGCCGCTATCCACCAAAGCGATGGCACGGCTTAGATCCCGTGCACTTGTGGTGTTGGTTCCATCGAGATCCGGCAGCCAGTTGTTTACGACGGTTGCTGGGAGGTCCAGCTCCTGAAAGCGGGCATTGATCTGCTCCATTCCCCCCGCCCTGGCAATCATCAGATTGGTGGCGGAGTTGTCGCTGACCCGGATCATTTCTGTGGCGACCTCATAGGTGGGAAAGCGGCTGCCCAGCGGACGGGAGGCCATCCATCCGGCGCCTCCACCCACCAGTTCTTGCGTCAGCGTGAGGGGCTCGTTCCACTGAAGCGTTCCTTGGTCCAGCAGTTCCAGCACTGCCAGAAGGATCGGTGTCTTGATTGAACTGGCCGCTGGCATGGGGCGCTCCGCCTGCATGGCTGCAAAGCGACCGTCGTCCAGGATGAGCATGTAGGCGCTGGCCTGCAGATCGGTCTGTTGGTCGGCCAGTTCCACCCAGCGCTGGGATAAGGCCTTGATTTCCTGCTTTGGAGCAAATCGTGCCTGCTTGAGGACGTTCGCTGCTATTGGCGCAAGCTTCTCGTCCTTAGAGGCCTCCTCAGTGGTTTGGGGCTCAACGGCTTCACCGAGCAGCGTTGTGATCACCGCTTGATCGGCCAGCCAGCTGGGCAGTGGAATCTCCTGCTGCTGCACGCGCGGTGCCAGGAGCCGGAGGCCCGTGCCTGTGAGCAGTCCCAGGCCGACTCCCATTAAGACAAGACGCAGGATGAGCCGAGCCGGCCCTCCCCAGCCTGCGGAGCGACGTGAAGAACGACTGTTGGTCAACCTTTCAGCCGTGACTATGCGGCAGAGATTAGGGGCGCTCGGTGCGGATGGCCCAGCGCAGTTGGCGCACCATGCCCCGCAGGAGAGCCACTTCCTCGGCGCGCACCGTCGCGCGTTGCAGCAGATCCTGCACTTTGGCCATGCGCGCTGAGGCGGTGTGCTCCAACAGAAAACCAGCCTCCAGCAGGAGGTCTGTTGCATCGTCCAGCAACGCCGACAGCGCTTTTGCGGCTGCCGGGTCAGGTGATGGGGGGGCGATGCTGCGAGCTTCTGTCTCTGCACTGTTGAGACGGGCTAACTCATGCAGAACCACAGCCACGGCATGGGACAGATTCAGGGAGGGATAGGCCTCACCGCTCTGTAAACACAGAACTTTCTGGCAGAGCCTCAGCTCACTGTTGCTAAGGCCGCGGTCCTCCCTCCCGAACACGAGGGCCACGGGCGCCTTTGCGCTGGATGCGCTGCCATCGCTGGCCAACAGCCATCCAAGGGCCTGTTCAGGATCTTGTAGAGGAATCTCGCCGTGGTCCAGACGTCCGCAACTACCTACGGCGCGTCGGCAGTCGTTGATGGCTGTGAGCAAGTCAGGAAACACCGCTGCGGCGTCAAGCAGCGATTGCCCGTGAACAGCCATTTGCATGGCCTGCTCGCAGAGATGGTCACAGCGGGGGGCCACGAGCCGCAGTTCGCTCACACCGAAATTGGCGCAGAGCCTGGCCACGCTTCCAATGTTCAGAGGGCCGGCAGGCTCGACCAGCACAACGACGGCATTCAAGGCACCGGCTCAGCTGAGTGTGTGCAGGTAGGCCAGTAGGTCGGCCATTGATTGCGGCTCCATCTCAAAACTCGGCATGGGTGGTGTTTCGCCGCTGATGATCTGGTGAACCAAGGCTGGGTCCTTCACGTTGTTGCTGACGCCCTGCAGAGAAGGTCCGACCAGTCCTTGGCCGGCAAGACCGTGACAGCCCGCGCAATTGATGCGGAACAGCTGTCCGCCGTGGTCAACGGCACCCTGCAGTTCAAGGCTGGCCTTGATGTAGGGATCTCGCTGGGCACTCCCAAGAACCCAGAGCACCAGTACGACGCAAGCGGTCGCGGCCGAGACCACAAGAGCGGCGATCAGGCCGCGCCCTCGATCGGCCGAATCAGCTGATGCTGATTCGGCCGCAATTCGTGACGGCTGGACCACAGACCTTGAGTTCCAATGAGAGAATTCTGCTCAATTCTGATTGTTGACGCGACACGATGATCGAACCTCTGCTCTGCGGCATCGTTCTTGGTTTGATTCCCGTCACCCTGATGGGTCTTTTTGTGGCAGCTTGGAACCAGTACCGCCGCGGTGGCAGCGCTCTGGGGGGCTGAGCAGCAGCACGCCGCTGATGCCGTATCGGCGCTGATCAAGAACAGACCAGCCTGAGCCCGGTACGGGATTCAGGTTCGATCTGTGTTCGCAAACCACGAGAGAGTCTTGGTGAAGCCAATTCCCTTGGGCGAGCGCATCAAGGCCCGGTTCATAGAGGCCTTGGTCGTAGGGAGGGTCGAAGTAGACGATGTCGAAGGGGTCTTGGCTCCAGCCTCTGCGCAGCCATCCGATCAGTTCCCTGCGTTCTGTGCGCACTTCGGGCGTCGGAGAACAAACAGCTGCAACCGTGCTGAGGTTGGCGCGAGTGATGCGGATGCACTGCGGGTCTTGATCGACGGCCACCACGCAGCGTGCACCCCGTTGCAGCGCCTCGCAGCCCATTACCCCACTGCCGCTGCATAGATCCAGCCAGCGGCAATCTTGCAAGCGCGGCGCGAGGATATTCATCACCGCCTCACGGACTCGGGAGGTGGTGGGTCTTGTGGCGCGTCCTCCAGGGCTTTGCAGACGTCGACCGCCGCTGAGCCGAAGTTGCCCGCCACCGCTCATCGGATGGGCTCGGCCCCGCGCTGCAGCCAGGTCAACCAGCGTCGCAGCATTTGTTCTCCGGCATCAGACGACTTCTCCGGATGGAACTGACAGGCTCCCAACCTGCCTTTCCAGACAACAGCAGTGACCTCCTGATCGCCGAAGGCGGCCGTGGCTTTCAAATCATTCCGATCGGTGGGAACTGCGGCGTAGCTATGGACGAAATACACCCATTCAGAGGGGACATCGCTGTTGAGCAGTGGGCAATTGCCGTGATGCCTTAACGGGGCCCAGCCCATGTGGGGGATCCGTTCGCCGCTGCCACTGGGGAGACGTTTCACCCGTCCGGCCAGGAGGCCGAGGCCGGGATCGCTTCCTTCGTCGCTGTGTTCGAACAGCAGCTGCAGCCCGAGACAGATCCCAAGCAAGGGGCGATTGTCATGACCCCAACGCAGCAAGTGGGGCACCAGCCCCGTGGCCCTGAGGTTGGCCATGGCGGGATCAAAAGCTCCTACCCCCGGCAGGATCAGAGCATCAATGCCATCGAGCTGGTCAGCGTCGTTGATCAGCCTGCAGCTTTCACCAAGACGCTCTAGGCACTTCTCCACTGAGTGGAGATTGCCCATGCCGTAATCGATCAACCCGAGGTTCAGACTCAACCGATCTCTCCGATCTGGAGACAGATTCAGAGGTATTTGGAGATGGTGCCCGACAGGGTTGCCTTGGGAACAGCGCCCACAACCGTGTCGACCTTCTGACCGCCCTTAAACACCATCAAGGTTGGAATGCTGCGGATTCCGTACTGGCTGGCAACGTTGGGATTTTCGTCAGTGTTGAGCTTGAAGACTTTGATCTGTCCGTCAAATTCTTTGGCGATCTCCTCGACGATCGGAGCCACCATCCGGCAGGGTCCGCACCAGGGCGCCCAGAAGTCGACAAGAACCGGCACGTCGCTCTGGAGTACGTCTTGCTCGAAGGAAGCATCGGTAACGGCAGCGGCGCTAGACATATGAGCAGGAAGATTTAGGGAGAATTTAGCAACCGTTTCGAGCGAAAACACGGCCCTTCCCTGTCAAGAAGGGAACTTGTGACAGTCGCTCTCCATCAAGAGTGAAAGCCCGATCGCGCCGGGCTGGGGGGTGTGAGGAGTGTGTGGGCCTAAGCCCGCACACGCTTCAGCCTAGCTCTGCTCTATTTGCCCATCCCGAGGTGCTGGGCCTTTTGGTAAACCTTCCCTTCCGTCAGCAATGACGGCGCAACGACCACCTCGACCTGCTGCATTTCTTTGATGGTCCGGGCGCCAAGGGTTCCCATGGATGTTTTGAGACACCCCAACAAGTTGTGGGTTCCGTCGTCCAACTTGGCAGGGCCGCGGAGAATTCGTTCGATGCTTCCTGTGCTCCCAACATTGATGCGGGTGCCGCGAGGCAGCACCGGGCTTGGCGTTGCCATCCCCCAGTGGAAGCCCCGGCCGGGGGCTTCGTCCGCACGGGCAATGGGCGATCCAATCATCACCGCGTCGGCCCCGCAGGCGATGCATTTGCAGATGTCACCACCGGTCACGATGCCACCGTCAGCAACGATCGGTACATAGCGACCGCTCTCCTTTTCGTAGTCGGCCCTGGCGGCCGCGCAGTCTGAAACCGCGGTGGCCTGTGGAATTCCAACACCGAGAACGCCGCGGGAGGTGCAGGCGGCACCCGGACCGATTCCCACCATCACGCCCGCCGCACCAGCACGCATCAGTTGCAGGGCTACGTCATAGGTGACGCAGTTGCCGATCACCACGGGGACGCCCATGTCGCGACAGAGGGCTTTGAGATCAAGGGTCTCCTGGCCTTCAGGACCGATGTGATCCGTCGAAACCACGGTGGCCTGCACAAAGAAGAGATCGGCTCCTGCTTCGGCGATGGCCTTGCCGAAACGCAGAGCAGCTACCGGGGTTCCGCTCACGGCGGCAATGCCTCCTTGGGCCTTGATGTCTTGGATGCGTTTGCGGATCAGCGCTTCTTGAACCGGTTGGCTGTAGATCTCCTGCATCAGTGGGACGAACTCGTCTTTGCCGACGGCTGCGATGCGATCCAGAACCTGGTTGGGATCCTCATATCGGGTTTGCACCCCCTCCAGATTGAGAACGCCAAGGGAGCCGAGCTGGGACAGACGGACGGCCATGTCCACATCCACCACGCCGTCCATGGCGCTGGCGATGATGGGGATCTCCCGCTCGATGCCCCCGAGTTTCCAACGGGTGTTGGTGACCTCGGGGTCAACCGTGCGACCCCCAGGCACCAGAGCGATTTCATCGATTCCGTAGGCCCGGCGAACGGTCTTTGAGCGTCCGAGCTGAATGTCCACCGCGCGACTTAATGAAGTCTGATCAAGCTACCAATCGGGATGATCGCTTCAGCTCGAGCGGCCCGTAATACGGCTCCAGGTTGACCGGGTGGCCGTGATGAATTTGTCCCGGTCGCTGTTCCTGATCAAGTTGCGAACAGCAAAATTCATCAACCAGATCAGGCCGGCGAGCTCTAGAAGGCCTGGAGCCAGAGGAAGGCTGTCAATGGTGTTGAGCACACCGGAGTACACCTTCGCCACCAGGGCGAAGGCAATCAACCCTCCAATCACCCGCAGCGGTAACTGGGCTTTGGTCCAGAGCTGAGCAAGATCGTTCTGCTCCACCCAGGCTTTGGCCTTGCCCACCAGCAGCTCCCATTCACCTCCGTCTTGATCTGAGCCGTCCTGATCTGAAGCGTCCTGCGCAGGGATGGAGACGGTGGAAGCGATCACAGGGTCCGGCGTAGGCGCGGGGGTTGGTGCCGGTGCTGGCGTGGGCTTAGGTGTTGGTGCTGGCGTAGGCGCGGGGGTTGGTGCCGGCTCCGGACTACTTACGGGGGTAGCAGCAGGAGTTGGCGTGGGGTCGCTGCCTGTGGTTTCGGCTTCAGGGCGAGGCTCGTCGACAGGACCCATCACGTCAGTGCAAAGCGGTTGGGATTTTATCCGGAGTTTTCCTGTTGCTTCCACTGTCCGAGATAGACTGTTAAAGGACGTCTGATGCACGTATGACGGATTCTGTGGGGCCTGTCGGCGGCGGTCCTGGCGGTTCCGACGATCGAATTATTCAGACGGACCTACGCAACGAGATGTCGCGCTCCTATTTGGAGTACGCGATGAGTGTGATCGTTGGCCGGGCCCTGCCCGATGCCCGCGATGGTCTCAAGCCCGTGCATCGACGGATTCTTTATGCGATGTATGAGCTGGGCCTCACCAGCGACAGGCCATATCGCAAATGCGCCCGTGTGGTGGGCGAAGTGCTCGGCAAATATCACCCCCACGGCGACACCGCTGTGTATGACGCCCTGGTGCGCATGGCCCAGGACTTCTCCATGTCGATGCCCCTGATTGATGGGCACGGCAATTTCGGCTCGGTGGACAACGATCCACCGGCAGCCATGCGTTACACCGAATCGCGGTTGCGGGCGCTGACCACCGACAGCCTGCTGGAGGACATCGAGGCGGAGACGGTTGATTTCGCCGATAACTTCGACGGCTCCCAGCAGGAGCCGACCGTGCTTCCTGCTCGCATCCCGCAGCTGCTGCTGAATGGTTCGGCAGGAATCGCGGTGGGGATGGCGACCAATATTCCGCCTCACAACCTCAATGAGCTGATTGATGGTTTACTCGCGTTGATCGCGAACCCGGAGATCACCGATCAGGAGTTAATCCAACTGATCCCTGGCCCGGATTTCCCCACCGGCGGTCAAATCCTGGGGCGTGAAGGCATCCGCGAGACATACCTGGGCGGCCGCGGCTCGGTGACCATGCGCGGAGTGGCCAATATTGAAACGCTCGAGGTGCCGGGACGCCCCGATCGCGATGCCGTGATCATCACGGAGTTGCCGTATCAGACCAACAAAGCGGCGCTGATCGAGCGCATCGCAGAGCTGGTCAACGACAAAAAGCTCGAGGGCATCTCGGACATCCGCGACGAAAGCGACCGCGATGGCATGCGGATCGTTGTGGAACTGCGCCGTGACGCCTACCCGCAGGTGGTGCTGAACAACCTGTTCAAGCTCACCCCGCTGCAGAGCAACTTCAGCGCCTACATGTTGGCGCTGGTGAATGGCGAGCCAATCCTGCTCACCCTGCGCAAGATGCTCGAGGTGTTCCTCGACTTCCGGGTCGAGACGATCGAGCGCCGCACCCGCTACCTGCTGCGCAAGGCCGAAGAGCGCGACCACATCCTGCTGGGCCTGCTGCTGGCGCTCGATCAGCTGGATCCGATCATTGCCTTGATCCGGGCTGCTCCCGATACGGCCACGGCACGCCAACAGCTGCAGGAGCGCCATGGCCTCTCCGACATCCAGGCCGACGCCATCCTGCAGATGCAGCTGCGTCGTCTGACGGCTCTGGAGGCCGACAAGATCCGTCTTGAACACGAGGATCTGGTCACCAAGATCGCCGACTACAAGGACATCCTTGGCCGCCGTGAGCGGGTGTTCGGCATCATCCAGGACGAGCTCGGTCAGCTGCAGGAGCGCTACCCCATCCCTCGTCGCACGGAGATCCTTGACCTCGGCGGTGGGCTCTCCGACATCGATCTGATCGCCAATGAGCGTTCGGTGGTGCTGCTCACTGAGACCGGTTACCTCAAGCGGATGCCGGTGAGCGAATTTGAGGCCACCAGCCGCGGCACCCGCGGCAAGGCCGGAACCCGCAGCCAGGGTGAGGATGCGGTGAAGCTGTTCATCAGCTGCAACGACCACGACACCTTGGTGCTGTTCAGCGACCGCGGTGTGTCGTACGCGCTTCCCGCCTACCGCGTGCCCCAGTGCAGCCGCACGGCAAAGGGCACCCCGGTGGTGCAGCTGTTGCCGATTCCCCGGGAAGAGGCGATCACCACGTTGATTCCGGTTTCGGAGTTCAGCGACGACACCGATCTGCTGATGCTTACCCGAGGCGGCTTCATCAAACGCACCCGCCTTTCGGCCTTCAGCAGCATCCGCTCCAATGGTCTGATCGCCATCAACCTGGAAGAGGGCGATGCCCTCACCTGGGTGCGCCTGGCGGTGCCCGGCGACAGCGTCTTGATCGGTTCCAAAGCCGGGATGACCATCCACTTCCGCCTCAGTGATGAGGAGTTGCGGCCCCTGGGCCGTACGGCCCGCGGCGTGCGCTCGATGAACCTCCGCGATGGCGATGCCCTGGTGAGCATGGATGTGCTTCCGGTGGAACTCGCCGATCAGGTGGCCGCCAGTGCAGAGGAAGAAGAGGATGCCGCCAGCGAGGGTCCCTGGGTGCTCGTGGCATCGGCTTCGGGTCTGGGCAAGCGGGTGCCGGTGACGCAATTCCGCTTGCAGAAGCGGGCCGGCATGGGCCTGCGGGCGATGAAGTTCCGCACCGATGCCGATCAGCTGGTGGGGCTGAGCGTGCTTGGCGCCGGTGAGGAGTTGTTGCTGGTGAGCGAGAAGGGGGTGATCGTGCGCACCAGCGCCGATGCCATTCCCCAGCAATCCCGTGCTGCTACGGGTGTGCGTCTGCAGAAGCTCGACAAGGGCGACCGGCTGCTGAAGGTGGTGCTGGTGCCGCCGGAGGCGGAAGACGACTCTGCTGACGGAGACACCGAAACGAGTGACACCGAAGCGATGAATCCTGAAAACAGCACGCAGGACAGCTGACCTTGGCTGAGCCGGTGGATGTGCTGGTGCTGGGGGGCGGTCCTGCCGCCCTTTGCATCGCTTCTGAACTGAATCAACGGGGAGTGGCTGTTGCCGGCATCGCTCCCGAATCGGTCGAAGCTCCTTGGCCAAACACCTACGGCATCTGGGCCGATGAACTCAAAGCGGTGGGACTCGAGCAGCTGCTCGAGCACCGCTGGAAAGACACCGTCAGTTATTTCGGCGCAGGCGGCACAACGGCTCAGGATCAGAGCTATGCCCACGGCATTGACTACGGCTTGTTCGATCGGGCTGCTTTACAGCACTACTGGCTGGAGCGGGCTCAAGGGGTGACATGGCGTCAGGACAGCGCAGAACGTCTGGAGGTGAGTGGACCAACAACCAGCGTCAGATGTGTATCGGGAGCCATGTTGACGGCGCGCTTGGTGATCGATGCCTCCGGCTCGCGCACACCCCACATTCGCCGCCCGGATCAGGGGCCGGTGGCGGGCCAGGCGGCCTATGGCGTGGTCGGGCGTTTCTCCAAGCCGCCCATTGAGCCGGGCCGGTTTGTGTTGATGGACTACCGCTGCAATCACCTCAGCGAAGCGCAGCGCAGCGAACCACCCACGTTCCTCTATGCGATGGATCTGGGTGATGGGGTGTTCTTCGTGGAAGAAACCTCGCTTGCCTTGGCCCCGGGCGTTCCCTACGACGTGCTCAAGCAACGGCTCCAGCAGCGTTTGGATCAGCGCGGTGTGGAGATCACCGAGGTGATCCATGAAGAGTTCTGCCTTTTCCCGATGAACCTGCCACTGCCGGATCGCAGCCAACCGGTGCTGGCCTTCGGTGGGGCGGCGAGCATGGTGCATCCGGCTTCGGGCTACATGGTGGGATCGCTGTTGCGGCGCGGGCCAGATTTGGCCCAGGCCATCGCTGAATCCATCGCCAATCCAAGCCTTGGTTCAGCGGCATTGGCACAAAGGGGCTGGCAGGCGCTCTGGCCGATCGAGTTGGTGCTACGCCATCAGCTGTATCAGTTCGGGCTGGGCCGGTTGATGGGATTTAACGAAGCGTTGTTGCGCACCCACTTCGCCACCTTCTTTTCCTTGCCGCGGGACGACTGGTTTGGCTTCCTCACCAACACCCTGCCGCTGCCGCGCTTGATGGGCGTGATGCTCCGTTTATTTGCACTTTCACCTTGGGAATTGCGGCGGGGGCTGGTGCTGGGGGCGGTTCAGGATCAAGCCCCGCGCTTTTGAGATCCGTAGAAAGCTTGGTTTATTTCTATAGATTTGCTCAGTGCTCAGGCTGAAACAAACTTGGCCAAATCTCTTGCGACGCGTTTGAGTCCCGCTTGATTTGTACCAATTGATTTGTTTTTTGTCTCTAGAATTTAAAGGATATTCCTATTAAAATGTTCAAGAAAGTAAGCTCAAGCTTCGCGGCAGGTGTTGCTCTTACTCTTTCGCTTCCTTCCTTTTCTTGGGCCGTTGATAAGCCGGGTTTGATTACCTTTACGGCTGACAATGCAGCGCAGATTTTTGTAAATGGAGAATCGCTGGGTCAGACCGATAATTGGAAAGAGCCTTTTACGTATGAGGTTGAAGATCTCAATCTTCAGCAAGGACTAAATGTAATTGGTATAGCGGCTTGGGATCAAGAAGGTATTGCCGCAATGTCAGGTGAATTTGTGATGCCAGATGGCACAGAGTTTGGGACAAGTGATAAGGGATGGCTTGCATTTCCTGCTGACAAGAATCCAAAAAAAAATAATCAAAAAGATGATCCTTACAAAGCAAATAAGCAAAACCCTTTGGAGGCTTACGCAGGCAAGTTAGATGTTCCGCTTGGCTGGAATACGATAGATTATGAGGCTTCAGATGGTACTGTTTACGAAAATAAGAAATGGAGCATCCCTGGTTTTGTGAATCAAAAAAATGTTTCTGGCCAGCATTATCCTTGGGGTACTAATACCACGGGTGATTCAACTTGGATATGGATTGGGGAAAACACTAATACTGGTAAAAACGCTAATCAAGAGCCTGGTCCTTGGTACGTCAATAACTTTGTGCTATTTCGCTATGAATTTGTTTGTGCAGATGATTACTGTAATAGCGATGTCGGTTGGGAGCAGAACCAGACTATTGACATGGTTTCTAGACTCTGGGATGACATAAAGGGTTCAAGCCAGGCAGATGAAAATGCGAAAACATATCCTTATTTTGAGGGCGGCACCCTTTCGTTTGAAGGATTTGATGGTGGAAAATATGATTCTGATTTTTATCTTGGTGATTTTGCTGACAATACGATCGATAATGCTGGAATTAATCCGGAGCTGACGGGTATACTTTCTGGCCCCGGCGGAATGATTTTTAAAGGCCAGGGAACAACGATTCTTTCCGGTGTGAATACCTATGAAGGCACAACGAATATCACGGAAGGGACATTGCAAGTAACTGGAATGCTCAGTAATAATACGGCAGTGTCTGTTGCTGAGGGTGCGATATATGAGGTTGATAATACCGATGAGGTTGGATCAATTGAAGGCGATGGTGATATTTTTATTGACGATGACCAGGTGCTGACTGCTGGTGGTTTGGGAACGGATACGGAATTTTCAGGTGAGATTTCCGGTGATGGCGGATTCACCAAGGTTGGTGATGGAACAACAACGTTCTCAGGTGATAACACCTATCAAGGTACAACGAATATCAGTAAAGGGACGTTAAAAGTAACGGGAACGCTCGATAATGAGACGGCGGTATCTGTTGCTCAGGGTGCTGCATACCGGGTTGCCAATACTGATGAGGTCGGATCAATTGAAGGCGCTGGTGCCATTGTTATTGACGATGACCAGGTGCTGACTGCTGGTGGCTTGGGAACGAATGCGGAATTTTTAGGTGAGATTTCCGGTGATGGTGGATTCACCAAGGTTGGTGATGGAACAACAACGTTCTCAGGTGATAACACCTATCAAGGCACAACGAATATCAATAAAGGGACGTTAAAAGTAACGGGAACGCTCGATAATGAGACGGCGGTATCTGTTGCTCAGGGTGCTACATACCGGGTTGCAAATACTGATGAGGTCGGATCAATTGAAGGTGCTGGTGCCATTGTAATTGACGATGACCAGGTGCTGACTGCTGGTGGCTTGGGAACGAATACGGAATTTTCAGGTGAGATGTCTGGTGATGGTGGATTCACCAAGGTTGGTGACGGAATAACCACCTTTTCTGGTATGAACTCCTATCAGGGCGAGACGACGATTGAAGATGGTGTTCTTTCATTGGCTAACTTCTCGGGTATACCCCAGGGCTCTTCAACATTGGTAACGGGGGTTGGCCGACTTAATTTGCTCTCTGGGCCAACAGGCAAGGGGCAATTTAAGATTGATCGTTTAAGTATTAGGGAAGGAGGTCGGGTTCTTGTCTCGCCCTCTAATCCATTGGTGTCCGAAACAATTACATTGGATGCTAATCCTGCGAGACATTCCAGGGCTGGTGGAATCGTCACCTTTTTGGATGCAAGGGACAATCCACCTTTGCGTGTATCTGATTCATTTGATTACAAAAGCGGTAGTTTGGTCGTCGCTACTCCAAATCCTGAAGACCCGGAAGGTGTTTGGCAGATCATAGAAGGTGAGGTTGAAAACATTGATGAGCTTGCAGCTAATATCTATATTCTTGTTACTGATGATCAAGTCTATCCATTTGAGGGGATTGGTGAAGAATTTGGCTTTGATGGAACTGCTCTTTATAAAGGGTTTTTGGCCAAAGGTTCCTTGAATCTTGTGATTGAACAAAAGCAAACTGAGGAACTTCTTTGCGACTTACACCCTGAAGCTGATGGTTGCGATGATGAAGGACCTGATAAGCCTGTTACGCCGCCGATTTGTGAAGGTGACGATTGCAAAGAGGTTAAGCCTGAACCACTTCCAGGCTGTGAAGAGGGTGATGATTTGTGTGATGTGATTAGTGATATTGATGGCGATGAAGATGAGGCTTGGGAAGCAGAAGAAGAGATTGCAATAGAAATTATTGAGGGTCTGATTGATGGCTTGGAAGATGAAAAAATTGATTTTCCGCTGAGCTTTGATTACGGGCAGTTGGCCACGTTGGTGGGTAGTGGCTTAGCCCCGCGGAATGTGGATGCGGCGGGCCGTGGTTTGGCGCTGCACAACAACTTGTTGGTGGACACGTTGTTTGATCGCCAGCCGCTGCGTCAGTTCGAGG
>NZ_VTLA01000010.1:0-62115 GCF_020514205.1 Synechococcus sp. MU1625 | reverse complement strand
GAGTTGGGGATGAAGCTGTCGGTGCCGATCCGCACCGGCGAGCGTGCGCTGTTGGTGCCGAGTCTGAGGGCGGCATGGCTGGCGGATTGGAACCAGGCGAATGAGGGCCAGGAGATTGGCTACAAGTACACCAACAAGACGGTGAATTTCGAGTCACAGCTGGGCACCGAGAACGGCGCCTTGATTGAGGCGGGTCTGGATTACACGGTGCAGAACTTCAACGGCGTCTCGGTGAAGCTGTATGGCCGGGGCGGCATGGAGCTGTGGGCCAGTGACCGGGGCACGACATGGCGCGCGAGCGGCGGCGTCACCTTTCAGTTCTGAGATCGAAACGGTGAGAGTGCCCACCCCATCACGGGGTGGGCAGCCTCCCGATGTCACGCTTTGCGGAACTCAATCAGCCGCGAGAAGTAGAAGGGGGCCTTGTTCAGGCTGCGGCGCACCAGCTTGAAGCCGCAGGCTTCTGCCGCTTTGACGATGCCGTCTTCCTTCAAGGTGTAGGCCCGGGTGGTTTTGCTGGGGCCAGGGAACAGCTGACCGATGCCCTTCAGCAGCGCCAGTAGCGGGGTGTAGGGCGCAAAGCTCACGATCAGGCGCTGTTCGGTGAGGCTGCATAGGTGTTTCACCATCTCCTCGGCCGGTTGCTGGGGGTAATGGATGAACACATCCAGGCAGCACACCGTGTGGAAGGAACCGCTCAGGCTTTCCAGGTCGCTGGCGAAGAAGTTCAACTTGGCCATGTCGAGGCCAGACTCGCGGGCCCGGCGCTCCGCTTCCTGGGCCATGGCCTCGGAAATGTCGCTGGCGCTGATCGATCCAGCACCCATGGCCGCCAGCGGCAGGCTGAGGCTGCCGACGCCGCAGCCCGCGTCGCAGAAGCTCGCCTGACCCAGTTCTCCGCTCTCCTTGATCCAGACCAGCACTTCGTCAACGGTTTTTTGGTGACCGATGCGGATGTTGCGCTGCACCTTGTTTACGTCATCACTGTCGCTATAGATGCGATTCCATCGATCAAATCCCGTGGTTTCGAAATAACCTTTGACGACCTTTTTTTCATTCTCTTTTATTTCAAGTTTCTGTTCCGGTGCCACTGTGTTTAAACGATTTTAATCATGTTACCACTGGATATTGCTGCTCGGCTATCTGTGTTTCTGATTGCCTGTCGCCTTTAGCGATCTTAGTCGCGCCAATCTTTCTCGATTTGTTCTGTTATTCCACTTCTGTTTAATTTAGATATTTCAATGTTGATCGCTTTTTTGAGTTCTGGATTGATTTTGCTTCCGAAGACGAAAGCTTGTGGCGTTTTGCTTGGCATTTGGTAGGAGAGTTGAAATTCGTCTTCTAGTTCTGCTTGCTTAAGGATTGTTTTGTATGTGGTTAAATTCGTTACTATGTGTTTTGGCTTTGGATTGCTTTTCCCTTGAATGAGCTCCATGAGTTGTTGCTTGTTTGATGCATATACTGGAGACGTACTTTTGTCTTGTTTGATTCCTGCATTGTTCATCTGTTTTTTTAGCCAGTGAGCATTAGACGTTTGTTCTTGTACTGCCAGGCCCTGCTGGAGAAGTTGGTAAAGTTCCTTGTTTTTTAGTTCGTTTGTTTTCTTGGTGATATTTTCTTCGAAGATGATCGTTGCCGTTGTCCCGATAATGGCTCCCATTAGAAGTGTATGGACAAGGCTTGTGATTAAAACGGTTATGTGATCACGGATCTTGCTTCCGACAATTGTGTCAATGCCGTCGTTGAGTATCAAAAAAGTCCACACTTTTGCAAGTCGCCTGGCTTTTAGCTTGGATGCGGTTTTTGAATTTTTAAAGTAACTTGATGACCACGCTGTTAGGCCGGTTATGGCGATTAGTAGGATGCTGCATCTAGCCACAATTTTATTTTGAATGATTTTCCCTACAAGGCTGATGACTGGCTTTCCGCTTTGCTGGCTTGCGATGACGATTCCCCCAGTGGTGTAGGGAATGGCGTATTCAATGGATTTTAGTCGTTCGGGTGTGATTTCGTGGCAGGAAGCGATTAGGTCAAATTCTCCATTCGCTGCGAGTGCGACCGCCTGATCAAAGCTTGATATTGGTTGCATTGTGTAACTGATGTTGAGTCTTTCGCTGATTCTTCTCCAGATGTCGATGGAGAGGCCTTCGAAGTGTTGATTGATTTGATCTGAGCAGGGGAGATAGTCATCAACTGTTCCGACTTTGATGGCGGTTGCTCCCCAAGATGGCGACTCGTTTGTGATAGCCACTGCGCCTGTGATTGTTGCGCTCACTGTCATGATGGCTAGTCCAAGCTTTAGGCCCAAAGCTTTGTAATTCATGGGCTTGGTTGTGCATTCCGCCACGACAATGTTTTGTGGACGACACTCCAGCGAAGGAGGTCTTGGATAGATCGGCCAAAAAGCGCATCGACGGTCGATTGGCTGGTCTGAATGGCGATGCGTGGTGAAACCGTTGCGCTCCAGATAGCAGCGCCTGGTTCATTGGTCCACTGGGCAAGCCGTTTGACCCCCTCCAGTTGCGGCAGGGTCACCCCCGCCAGGGTGCCGTCCTCGAGGCGGCAGGTGCCGTTCTCCACCAGCAGCACCCGCTCATCCCAGCGGTGTTCGCCATCGGCCAGGCCGTAGGGGGACAGCGCATCACTCACCAGCACCGTCTGTTCAGGAGCCAGCCGTTGCAGCAGCACCGCCATCGTGGGGTGCACGTGCACGCCATCGGCGATCAGCCCCAAGGCGATCCCCCCGCGCCGGCAGGCCTCCCCAAGTGGGCCCGGTGCCCGGTGATGCAAGCCCGGCATCGCATTGAAGGCGTGGGTGAGCATGCCCACCCCCTGATCGAAACTGGTGCTGGCCTGCTCGGCATTGGCGGCGCTGTGGCCGAGGGCCACGCTGATGCCCAGTTCCCGCAGCCTTTGGATCACCGCAGCAGCCCCCTCCAGTTCGGGGGCCAGGGTCACCAGGGCAATCTCCGTCTCAAATCCCCCGATGCGTTCGTCCAGCGCTTCCAGGCTGGGGCTCACCAGCTGTTCACGGGGATGGGCCCCGCGGCGGGCCTCCGCCAGAAAGGGACCCTCCAGATGGGCCCCCAGCAGTCGGCATCGGCCGGGTCGGTGCAGTTCCCGCGCCTGCCGCAGCACCGCCAGAGCCTGGCGCAGCGGCGCGATGCCGCAGGTCACCAGGGTTGGTGCGATCGCTTCGACACCATCGCGCCATAACAGATCCAGGAGCTCCTCCAAACGGGGCAGATCTGCTGCTGTCAGTTCCGGGAAGGCCAGCCCCAATCCGCCGTTGATCTGCAGATCGACCCCCCGGGGGCTGAGCCAGTCGCCGTTCCAATTTTCATCAGCCTGTTGGTCCTCAGTGGCCATCGCTTCGATGCGGCAGATCAGCCCCTGATCGTCCAGTCCGACGGCATAGATCTGGTCTCCGTCCCCTGGCAGGGGAGCAGGCAGACGAACGTTGGTGATCCGGTGCATCAACGCAACACTGGCCTTGGCAGCCCTGGGGGGAGACGATGGCAGTCTTGCCCCTCTGCGTTGTACCGCCAGTGCTCCCCCGAGTTGCCGTTGTGATGGGAAGTGACTCTGACTTGCCCACCATGGAACCCGCCGCCGCCATCCTGCGCGAGCTGGGGGCGGAGGTTGAGGTTCGGGTGCTCTCGGCCCATCGCACACCACTGGAGATGGTGAGCTTCGCCAAGGCCGCCCGGGATCAGGGCTTCGGTGTGATCGTCGCTGGTGCCGGCGGGGCTGCCCATCTCCCTGGCATGGTGGCTGCCCTCACCACGCTGCCCGTGATTGGCGTGCCGGTGAAAAGCCGGGCGCTCTCCGGGGTCGACTCCCTCCATTCGATTGTGCAGATGCCGGGCGGGATCCCTGTTGCCACCGTTGCCATCGGTGGGGGCCTCAATGCCGGCTTGCTGGCGGCTCAGATTCTGGCGGTGGCGGATGCTGGCTTGGCCCAGAAACTTGAGGACTACCGCAGCAGCCTCCACGATGCTGTGGTGGCCAAGGATGCGCGCCTGGTTGATCTGGGCAGCGCGGATTACCTCTCCCAGATGACTTCATGAGTGTTCCCGTTCGTTCCACCCTGCGTTCCACGCTGCTTTGGGCGGTGGTGCCTGCGGCCATCGTTTATGCGGTCGCGCTGGGCTGGAGTGCTTCAGAGGGCATCAGCGCCAAAATGGTGTTGAAGGATTTGGCCCAGTCCTGCAAGGCCCCTCTGGGGGAAGGTTTTCTCTCAAGCGTGGGCTATCTGCTCTGGATGGCGGCGGCGTCTATTGCCTTGTTTGCGGCGTCCACCCGGCAGATCCAGGGCTCCGTTCTGAACCGTCAATTCGCCTTCTGTGGGGGTGGTTTCTCGCTCTGGCTCTGCCTGGACGACATGTTCCTGGTGCATGACCGCTACCTCGGCGAGGCGTTCCTCTACATCACCTATGCCTTCTTCACCGGGTTGCTGTTGTTCCGCTTTCGTGGCCCACTGCGTCGCTTCGGTGGCGACACCTTTCTGGTCTCCGTTGTCCTATTGGGACTGTCGGTTCTGACCGATGCCCTTCAAGGGCTGTGGCCGAATTCCTACGAGACGGTGCAGATCTTTGAAGAGGGTTTCAAGTTCCTCGGGATTGCCGCCTGGCTCAGTTTTTGGTGCCATTACGTCAGTTCCGCTTCCAAGCCGGCCTCCCTTGAGCAGCACTGATCCATTCGCGTCATCGAAACGATGACGCCCTGGCCAGCCTGGTTGCGACTCGGTCTTCTGCTGCCGGTGCTGGGCTTGAACGCCTTTGTTCTGAAGCGTTTGCTGGTGCAGTTCGCCCCATTCCCCGGGCTGTTCCTCACCGCGGCATTGATCGCCTTTCTGTTGGATCTGCCCTGTCGCTGGCTCACGCAACGGGGTCTGCCCCGCGCTTGGGCCATCGTGAGCGTTGTTCTGGTGACCGTGGGGCTCTTGGTTTGGGCGGCCGTGGCCTTGGTGCCGCTGCTGATTGAACAGCTCAGCCAATTGATCAGTGCTTCACCGTCACTGCTGACGGCCGCAGAGCAGTGGATCGACCGGGGTCAGCTTTGGGCGGTGGACCATGGCTTGCCCACCGATTTCGCTGATCTCAGCAGCGATCTGGTGTCCCAGTTCAGTCGCCTGGCCACGCAGCTGAGCCAGCGCTTGTTGGGACTTCTGGGGGCAACGGTGGGCACCACGATCAATGTGGTGATCGTGCTGGTGCTGGCGGTTTTTCTGCTACTTGGGGCGGATCCGATCGTCGACGGCCTGGCCCGTTGGCTGCCGGATCGCTGGCGGGAGCTGGTGCAGACGACCCTCGAGCGCACCTTTCGGGGCTACTTCGCCGGGCAGGTGGTGCTGGCGTTGATCCTCAGTGGCGGCCAGCTTCTGGTCTTCACCGCCCTGAAAATCCCCTACGGAGTGTTGTTCGCTGTGCTGATCGGATTCACCACCCTGGTGCCTTACGCCAGCGCTTTGTCAATTGTCTCGGTGAGTGCAGTTTTGGCAGTACAGGATCCCCGCACAGGATTCGAGCTGCTCGCCGCGGCGATCGTCGTTGGTCAGATCGTGGATCAGGTCATCCAACCGCGGCTGATGGGCAGCATCGTTGGGCTGCAACCGGCCTGGTTGCTGATCGCTTTGCCGATCGGTGCCCGGGTGGGTGCCCTTTACGGCGTGGGGGATCTCCTGGGACTGCTATTGGCGGTTCCGGTAGCCAGCTGCATTAAGACCCTGGCCGATGCCGCCAGGGCTGCCGACGGCGAACTCAGGCCGCCGGAATCACCCCACGCTCCTGGAGCGCTTTGATCACCAGCTCGACGGAGTCGGCCAGATCCTGCTTGCCGGTTTCGATCTTCAGCTCGGGCGTCTCCGGGGCTTCGTAGGGGCTGGAGATGCCGGTAAATTCTTTGATCTGTCCGGCCCGCGCTTTGGCGTAAAGGCCCTTGGGATCGCGGGATTCGCAGACCTCGAGATCAGCGGCGCAGAACACCTCGAGGAAGTCACCGTCTTCCACGAGCTCCCGAGCCTTGTCCCGGTCAGCACGGAAGGGGGAGACAAAGGCGGTCAGCACGATCACTCCCGCATCCAGGAACAATTTGGCCACTTCACCAATGCGGCGGATGTTCTCCTCACGGTCGGCATCGGAAAAGCCCAGGTCTTTGCAGAGGCCGTGGCGGATGTTGTCGCCATCCAGCACATAGGTGGCGAGTCCCCGCTCAAACAGGGCTGCGTTGACGGCATTGGCCAGGGTGCTCTTGCCGGAGCCGGAGAGTCCGGTGAACCAAAGAATGGCGCTGCGGTGGCCGCGCTGCTTCGAACGCTCGTCTCGGCCAACGGAGGCTTCATGCCAGGCGATGTTGGTGGACGCACCCTTGTTGGTGAGTTCTCCGTAGGTGGGGCTGGCAGTCATGGCCACGGCATGAAGTGGCGGTCATTCTCACTTATCCACCAGCTCGTTTCGGCCGGTATCCCTCTTTGCTGAGCAGCTCGAGAGTCAGGTCCACCTGATCCCCTTGAAGTTCGATCACCCCGTCCTTGGCGGTGCCGCCACTGCCGATGCGTGTTTTGAGCTTCTTCAGCAGAGCCTTGAAGCCCGCAGCATCAAGCTCCAAGCCACGGATCACCGTTACGGTTTTGCCGCCTTTGCCGCCGCGTGTGGGCTGCACCCGCACCATTTGCTGAGACTTTGCTGTGGGCTCCGTCGTCGCCCCGCTCGGTCGCTGCAGACTGTCCGCGCTGCTGAATTCCTGCCAGCCGCCCTTCGGCATCCACCCGTCGCAATCGAGATGCATTGTCGATGACAACCCATGCTGCGCCCACAACAACACCTCGCTGGGCCGATTCCAGCCGCGGTCTCGGCCGTCTGATCGAGGCTTTGATCGGTATCGGCCTGCTGCGTCGTCCCCTGTTCTTCCAGGCGCGGCAGCTGATTATTCGTACGGCTGAGAGTAACGGCATTCCTTGGCGGGCCCGACGCAAGGAGCTGCAGCAGGCGGCAGAACCGTTGCTGGCTGCCAGCACTACTGCAGGTCTCACCCCGCCGGCCTATTACCTGTCTCGATTCCATGCCTATGAGCAGGGCAACCTCTGCTGGCAGGCTGCCGCTGAAGCCGAGCAGGCCACCGATGCCATGGCTCTGCGGGTGTGGCCGGAGGAGCAGCTGATGCCTGCCGAGGCTCAGGCACGGCTCCGCGATGCCATTCATGCTGTGGCGGAACCGTTGCTCCCCGCATCGATCGACCGTGTCGTGGATCTGGGCTGTTCCGTCGGGGTGAGCACCCAGGCCCTGGCCCGCTGGCTGAACGCCCGTGCCGCAGCCAGCTCTGCGCACCCTCCGACGCTGATCGGCCTGGATTTGTCGCCAGAGATGCTGTCGGTGGCCCGCGTGCGTGACCCCCAAGGCCTTGTGCACGACTGGCGCCATGCCGCCGCCGAAGCCACTGGGCTGGCCTCGGGTTCGGTGGATTTGGTCAGCCTGCAGTTCGTCTGTCATGAGCTCCCCCAGGGAGCGACCCGTGCTGTCTTGGCCGAAGCGGCCCGGCTGCTGCGGCCCGGTGGTGTTCTGCTGATGGTGGACCAGGACCCCGGCTCCTCGGTGCTGCAGCGCTTGCCGGCGCCGGTGGCCACGCTGCTCAAGAGCACAGAGCCTTTCATTGAGCAGTACTTCGCCCTGGATCTGCCCGCAGCGTTGCAGGAGGCCGGGTTCCGGAATCCCAGCATCCGTGCCTGCGACCCACGGCACCGTGTGATCGCCTGCTTACGCTGAGCCGACGCTCCAACGTCGATCCGTGACCAGCACTTTGCCCAACGCCAGCACTCCGGATCCCTCCAGCTTGCAGCCGGCGGTTCGTCCCGGCGCCCATGGGCGCTTTGGCCGATTCGGTGGGCAGTACGTGCCTGAAACCCTGATGCCGGCATTGGCAGAACTGGAGCAAGCGGCAGCCCAGGCCTGGAATGATCCGGCCTTCACTGCTGAGCTCAACCGCCTGCTTAAGAACTACGTCGGTCGGGCGACACCGCTCTATGAAGCTGAGCGTCTTACGGCCCATTACCGCCGCTCCGACGGTGGTCCCCGCATCTGGCTCAAGCGAGAAGATCTCAACCACACCGGGGCGCACAAGATCAACAACGCTCTGGGGCAGGCCCTGCTGGCACTGCGCATGGGCAAGAAGCGAATCATTGCTGAGACTGGTGCGGGCCAGCACGGCGTCGCTACGGCCACGGTCTGCGCTCGCTTCGGTCTCGAGTGCGTGATCTACATGGGCGCCGAAGACATGCGCCGCCAGGCCCTCAACGTGTTTCGCATGCGCTTGCTGGGCGCCACGGTGCAACCGGTGACGGCGGGCACCGCCACCCTTAAGGACGCCACTAGTGAAGCCATCCGCGACTGGGTGACCAACGTCGAGTCCACCCACTACATCCTTGGCTCCGTCGCTGGCCCGCATCCCTATCCAATGTTGGTGCGGGATTTCCACGCGGTGATTGGTGAAGAGTCCAAGCAGCAGTGTCAGGAGGCCTTCGGACGGCTGCCGGATGTGTTGATGGCCTGTGTGGGTGGTGGCTCCAATGCCATGGGCTTGTTCCATCCCTTCGTTCAGGACACCTCTGTTCGTCTGATCGGCGTTGAGGCCGCCGGCGATGGCGTGGCGACAGGCCGCCACGCCGCAACAATCACCGAAGGCCGTGCCGGCGTCCTCCATGGCGCCATGAGCCTGTTGTTGCAGGACGGCGACGGCCAGGTGATGGAGGCTCACTCCATCTCCGCTGGTCTCGACTATCCCGGTGTTGGCCCTGAGCACAGCTACCTGCGTGAAATCGGCCGGGCGGAATATGCGGCCGTCACCGATCAGCAGGCCCTGGATGCCCTGCGGTTGGTGAGTGAGCTGGAGGGGATCATTCCGGCCCTGGAAACCGCTCATGCCTTCGCTTGGCTGGAGCAGCTCTGCCCAACCCTGGCCGAGGGCACCGAAGTGGTGATCAACTGCTCCGGCCGAGGCGACAAGGATGTCAACACCGTGGCCGAGAAGCTGGGGGATCAGCTTTAAAGCGCAGGTATCAAGCCAGCAGCAACTCAAGATGTCGGGCTACGCGCTGCACCGCAGCGCGTGCCGTGGCGTAGGCCATGCGCATGGGACCTACGAGGGCCACGTGTCCGAGCCCCTCGTTGCAGCGATAGGGGGCTTGAACCACCGCACACGCTTCCAACGCAGGCTGCGGATGCTCGTCGCCGATCCACACCCGTGCGGATGCACCGCGACTGATCAAGGTGCAGGGTTCTTCGTCGATCAGTTCCAGCAGCGGTCGAAGGCTTGCCGTGCTTTCAAATTCCGGTTCGCTCACCAGCCTTGAGAGGCCATGCACCACGACAGACGTGGGGTTGTTGGTGGGAGTGGGCTGGTCGAGGGCGCTGCGCAGCACAGCGCCGCTGCGTTGCAACTGCCTGGGCAGTGCCTCCCAGTTCAGCTCGCCCTCTTCGAGCTGCGCCGACGCCCAGCGTTCCATTGCGGTGAGTTCGGCTTCGGCGCCGTGCGGCAGGCGCAGGTTGAGATGGCTGGCACTGCCATTGGCTTCCACCAGCATCACCAGCAGTCGATCACCACTCGGCACCAGACGGATCGTTTCCAGTTGGCGGTTCTCCTGCTGCGGTTGGGTGATCAGGCTCATCAGGCCGGTGAAATCCGTGAGTCGCCGCGCCAGATGCATCAGCAGGTCATCGAGACCCGCCCAGCGCAGGCTTAGGCCCGTCAGCTCCCGTTCCAGGTGCTGAACGGCAACGCCTGGTTCAGGCAGCAGCGCATTCACGTAGTGCCGGTATCCCATCGGACTGGGAATGCGTCCGGCCGATGTGTGCGGTTGATGCAGCAGACCACGACGTTCGAGAGCCCCCATGGCGGAGCGAACGGTGGCTGAGCTGGCTGGGATGCCGAAGCGTTGCACCAGGGTGCGGCTTCCCACCGGCTCCATGGTGTCGACGTAGTGGTGCACCGTCGCCTGAAGCACCTGTTCTTGCCGAAGGGACAGGGGCTTGCTCATCAGTAGCGGGGAACGCTGGGATCCACCTGCAGGCTCCAGGCATCAATTCCTCCCTCAAGGTTCCACACCTCGAGGCCCCAGGGCTGGTCCAGCAGCCACAGGCCGAAGTGGTAGCTGCGAATGCCTGCATGGCAAACCACCACCACCGCTTGATCGGGTTTGAGGTCAGCTTGCAGCGTTGTGAGCCATTCATTGGATTGGCTTAGGGGTCGGTGCAGAACTGCGCCGGGGAAAGGCGCGATCGCGAGCTCAGCCGCCTCACGCACATCCACCAGCTGGGGTGAAGGCTGCTCACTTTGCAGCCACTGCTGCAATTCGGAGGCTTGGATTGGTTGTGGTTGGGATTGGCCCATGGCGCCATTCTGCGTTGATGGACAAAGATGAAGGGATCCGAGAACGCCGGCCCATGAAGGCCCGCCCCTTCCTCAGCGCTGCCGGCGCTGTGCTGCTGTCGCTGCTTCTTCTGGCTGCTGGTCTGCTTTGGACCATGGATCGCCAGAGCCCCCTTCACCTGGCTGAGCAGCCTTTGCGTCTGCCCCGGGCGGCTCGCTTTGTGCCGAGGGATGCCGATTTATCCCTGCACTGGCTGGCCGATCCCAGGCGTCTGCCCGCCTATGCCCAGGCCGTCGCCCCTGCATCGGAACGCCGCGATGCCCGTAATGGTGCACGGCAGTGGCGTGAGGGGGTCTTCGCCTTGGCGGGCCTCCAGTTTGGCCTTGAGCTGGAGCCCTGGCTTGGTGAGGAGGTCAGCCTCACCCTCACCGATGGGGCCTCCAATGCCGGCTGGGTTCTGGCTTTGACCAGTCGGGATGACGATGGCGCCAGGCGCTTCTTGCAACGGTTCTGGCAGACCCGCAGCCTGGCGGGCACCGATCTGCAGATCAGCAGTTACCGCGGCATCGGTGTGATTAGCGGCCAGGGAGCGTTGGTGGGGCGTGACCCCCAACCCCTGGCCACCGCCTTGATCGATGACGATCTGCTCTTGGTGGCATCAGGCCGGGGCGTGCTGGAGCAGGCCCTCGATGTCTCCCAGCTTCCGGATCAGCATCAGCTGGGGGATGAACGTCTGCAGCGTCAGGTCGCTGATCTCGGTGAGGGTGTGGCGCTGCTGACGGCATCGCCACACGCCCTTCAGCATTGGTTGCAGTTTCCTGAGGTGGTGGCCCAACGCGAGGATCTGAACGGACTTGTGGCTTCGCTTCGGCCGGAGGGCTCGACCCTGGCGGTGGATGGGCGACTCGGGTTCCAGCAAGCGATTGCTTCCGCCCCATGGCCTGACCTGACGGATCTGACCGCCTCGGCTGGTGGACATGGCCGTTGGCTGGCGCAGCTGCAAAGTCCAGCACGTCTGTTGGATCCGGGCGAAAGCCATCCGCTGGCCCAGTGGTTCGGCCCGGTTCTCGCGCAGCAGTTGCGGGACCAGCCTGCTGCAGATGCTGTTGTTCAGTCGGATGACGGCCCTCTCCTCTGGCAAGACCAGTCCGAGGGCTGGCTCTTGGCCACCCGCCCGCAAAGCCCCGCCAGGGATGCGGTGGATGCACGTTTGCAGGAGCAAGGCCTGACCCGCTCTGAGCTGGACGGAGATGGTGAGGTCTTGAGTGTGTGGACGCGTCTTGTTCGCCAGCGGGGACGCCAGCCTGGAGTGGATGCCCAGCTGGCCGTGGCTCAGGTCAGCTCGTCCTCTCTGAACTGGTGGGGTGAGTCGTTGATGGCTCTGGCGCAGCGCCAGAACGGACGTGCCCTTCAGCCTCGCCTGAACCAGTGGCAGGAGCTCGCATCGGCCTCCCAACCCGTGCAGGCTCTTCTGTTGGCGGATGCCCCGGCTCGATCACTGTTGGGTCAATGGCGGCCATGGAAGCTGCTGCAGGTGATGGCAGGGCGGCCCTTGCAGGACCAGGTCCGGGGTCTGGCGTTCGCCGTTGACGCTGATCGTCTGGAGCAGGCCGGCACCGAAATTCCTCTGCATGCCCGCCTCGAACTCGGCTGAACTGGTTCTGCTGCGGCATGGCATCGCAGAACCCCGCCAGGCGGGGAGGGATCATCCGGATCGCCCCCTCACCGCCGCCGGGCGTCAGCGCACGCAACTGGTGATGGCCGCCTTGGTGCGACGGGGGCTGAGGCTGGATCGTCTGTTGTCCAGTCCCTACCGCAGGGCACTGCAAACGGCGGAACTGGCCCTAGAGGCGGGGCTCGCATCAGGCCTTGCGGTGGACGAACGCCTCAAACCAGGAGGGGCCCTTGAAACGCTGCTGAGCTCGGTCGATGGACGGCTCGGCCTGGTGGGCCATGAGCCGGATCTTGGGGATCTGGCCTGCATGGTTCTGGGGTGTCCCCCTGGTGGCCTGCTGTTGAAGAAAGCCGGCGTGATTCAGCTGCATTGTTCGGCGGGCCAGTGGCAGTTGCAGACCTTGCTTCGCCCGGCACTGTTGATTGACGATTTAGGTTGCTGATAGAGGCAATCAGGTGGTGGCCCAGCAGCAGACAGGAGACCTGCGCCATGCGCGGACCGGGATCGAACTGCGGCCAGGCCTCGACGGTGTTCCGGCGACCCAGTCGGCCATCTGCGATATCGATGGAGACCAGGGGCTGCTCACCTATCGCGGCTACCCGATGCAGGATCTGGCAGCCAACAGCAGCTTTCTGGAGACGGCCTACCTGCTGATCTGGGGAGAGCTGCCGAGCCGCGATCAGTTGGCGCAGTTTGAGCACGCGGTGCAGATGCACCGGCGTGTCAGCTTCCGGGTGCGGGACATGATGAAGTGCTTCCCGGCCAGCGGCCATCCGATGGATGCCCTGCAATCGAGTGCAGCATCCCTCGGCCTGTTCTATTCCCGTCGGGCCATTGACGACCCGCAATACATCTATGACGCGGTAGTTCGGCTGATTGCCAAGATCCCGACGATGGTGGCGGCGTTTCAGCTGATTCGCAAAGGCCAGGATCCGATTCAGCCTCGGGATGATCTGGCCTACTCCGCCAATTTCCTGTACATGCTCACGGAGCGGGAGCCTGATCCCCTGGCGGCGCGCATTTTTGATCGCTGTTTGATGCTTCATGCCGAGCACAGCCTCAATGCGAGCACCTTCAGTGCCCGTGTTACCGCCAGCACCCTGACGGACCCCTATGCCGTGGTGGCCTCTGCAGTCGGCACCCTGGCGGGGCCTCTCCACGGCGGAGCCAATGAAGATGTTCTCGCCATGCTGGAGCAAGTGGGAAGCCCCGAGAACGCCGGTGCCTTCCTCGACGATGCCGTCGCGTCCAAGCGGAAGGTGATGGGCTTCGGCCACCGCGAGTACAAGGTCAAAGATCCCCGCGCTGTGATCCTTCAGTCGTTGGTTGAGGAGATGTTTGACAGCTTTGGCCATGACGACCTGTACGACGTGGCCCGGGCGATTGAGCAGGAAGCGGAGTCTCGGCTCGGCCCGAAAGGCATCTATCCCAACGTGGATTTCTATTCCGGGCTCGTTTACCGCAAGCTCGGGATTCCCAGGGATCTGTTCACGCCTGTCTTCGCGATCGCCAGGGTCGCCGGATGGCTGGCCCATTGGCGTGAGCAGCTGGGGGCGAACCGGATTTTTCGGCCCTCGCAGATCTATTCCGGATCCCAGCCACGCTCCTGGATGCCCATCGAGGAGCGAGTTTCGGCTCCGGCCGCCTAAGTTGCACCCACTTCCGTCGACACCATGGTGAGTCCGGGACTTGACCTGGAATTGAGCTTTAGCCAGGCGCTGCAAGGCTTAGGCCTCTCTCCAGAAGTGGCGAGACTGCTCTGGCTGCCGCTGCCCATGCTGCTGGTCCTGGTGGCTGCAGTGGTGGGTGTACTGGTTTCGGTGTGGCTGGAACGCAAGATTTCCGCCGCCGTTCAGCAGCGGATCGGTCCGGAGTATGCCGGTGCCCTGGGCGTGCTTCAGCCCCTAGCCGACGGCCTTAAGCTTCTGGTCAAGGAAGACATCATTCCGGCGCGGGCCGACAGCCTGCTGTTCACCCTCGGCCCGGTGCTGGTGGTGGTGCCAGTGATCATCTCCTGGCTGATCATTCCTTTCGGCCAGAACCTGCTGATCAGCAATGTGGGCGTGGGGATCTTCCTATGGATCGCCTTCAGCAGCATCCAGCCGATCGGCTTGTTGATGAGCGGCTATGCCTCTAATAACAAGTACTCGCTGCTCGGTGGGCTGCGGGCCGCGGCTCAATCGATCAGCTACGAGATTCCCCTGGCTCTTGCGGTGCTGGCCATCGTGATGATGACCAACTCGCTGAGCACGGTCGACATCGTGGGTCAGCAGACCGGTGCCGGCATCTTGAGCTGGAACATCTGGCGTCAGCCGGTGGGCTTCCTGATTTTCTGGATCTGTGCCCTGGCCGAGTGTGAGCGGCTGCCCTTTGACCTTCCTGAAGCTGAGGAAGAGCTGGTCGCCGGCTATCAGACCGAGTACGCGGGCATGAAGTTCGCCCTCTTCTACCTGGCGGGTTACATCAACCTGGTGCTCTCGGCCGTCCTGGTCAGCGTTTTGTATCTCGGTGGCTGGGGCTTTCCGATCCCTGTGGAGTGGCTGGCCGGCTGGTTGAATCAGCCCATTGATGCCCCCGTGGTGCAGGTGATCACGGGCACCGTTGGCATCGTCATGACGGTGCTCAAGGCTTATCTGCTGGTGTTCGTGGCGATCCTGCTGCGCTGGACCACCCCCCGCGTGCGCATTGACCAGCTGCTCGACCTGGGCTGGAAGTTCCTGCTGCCCCTTTCCCTGGTGAACCTTCTGGTGACAGCAGCCCTCAAGCTCGCCTTCCCTGTTGCGTTCGGTGGCTAGGTTTTACTACCTAGCATTCATTGCACTCCGGCTCCGCTTCGTTCTCTCCCCTTCAGACCATGTTCGGCTTCCTCAAACAGGTCGGTGATTACACCCGGGATGCGGTAGATGCAGCCCGGAATCTGGCCCAAGGATTTTCGGTCACGTTTGACCACATGCAGCGCCGTCCGGTCACGGTGCAGTACCCCTACGAGAAGCTCATTCCCTCCGAGCGTTATCGGGGCCGGATTCACTATGAATTCGACAAGTGCATCGCTTGCGAGGTTTGCGTCAGGGTCTGCCCGATCAACCTGCCGGTGGTGGATTGGGTGATGAACAAGGCGACGAAGAAAAAGGAGCTTCGGAATTACTCCATTGACTTCGGCGTTTGTATTTTCTGCGGTAATTGCGTGGAGTACTGCCCCACCAATTGCCTCTCGATGACTGAGGAGTATGAGCTGGCTGCGTTTGATCGCCACAGCCTCAATTACGACAACGTTGCTTTGGGGCGGCTCCCCACCAGCGTCACCACGGATCCTTCGGTGATTCCATTGCGCGAGCTGGCGTATCTCCCCGCAGGAGAGTTGGATCCACACACCGTGCCTGCAGATCGCCCGCGGGCCGGCCAGCTTCCCTCCCAGGTTCTGGAGACCCTCACGCCGCCGCAGAAGCCAGCCGCCAAGGATGAGGGACAATCCTCCAGTGAGGACAAGGAGGGCGACGCATGACCATCGCGACCACCACCGAGCTGATCTGTTTCCTGGTGCTGTCTGCCGTTGTGGTGGTTGGTGCCCTGGGTGTGGTGCTGCTCAGCAACATCGTCTATTCCGCCTTTCTGCTTGGCGGTGTGTTCACAGCTGTTGCAGGGCTCTATCTGCTGCTCAATGCGAGCTTCGTGGCCGCTGCCCAGATTCTGGTTTATGTCGGGGCAATCAATGTGCTCATCCTGTTCGCGATCATGCTCGTGAACAAACGGGAGGATTTGAAGGCCATCGCCAACCTCACCACCCGACGGGTGGTGTCAGCTGGCGTCTGCGCCGGTCTGCTGGCTCTGCTGGTTCGCGTTGTGGTAACCACGCCTTGGTCGCTTCCAGGCCCCGCCGCCGTGGGTGAGGAGGCCACAGCGCGCATCGGTGAACACCTGTTCACTGATTACCTCTTGCCGTTTGAGGTGGCTTCAGTGCTGCTGCTAATGGCCATGATCGGAGCGATCGTTTTGGCCCGCCGCGATGTGTTGGCCACCGATGTGGTCACCGGTGAAGTGGCTGACCAGGGCCTGATCGAGAAGGCTCGTACTCCCTTGCTGATGAACCGAGCGGACTGATGAGTGATTTTCTTTCAACGCTTCCTTCCCTGCAGGCTTACCTCCTGGTGGCCGCAATGTTGTTCTGCATCGGTGTCTGGGGACTGATCAACAGCCGCAACGCCGTTCGGGTGTTGATGAGCATCGAGCTGATGCTTAACGGCGTGAACATCAATCTGATGGCCTTCTCATCTTTTGTGGATGGCGATCTGATCCGAGGTCAGGTGTTCGCTGTGTTTGTGATCACGGTGGCTGCTGCTGAAGCTGCGGTCGGTCTTGCGATCCTGCTGTCGCTTTATCGCAATCGCGTTACCGTCGACATGGAGCAGTTCAACCTGCTGCGCTGGTAATTCCCGCACACCTGGATCATGCGTCTCGATCGGGTCTGGGTGATCTATCGGGCCGATAGTCAGCCTGCTCAGAGGGAAGCTCGCCAATGCGCCAAGGAGCTCAAAGCCCTTGGAACGCATGTTGTGACTGCGATGTCAGGGCCGAGGGTGAACCCTTTCCCTGGCTTGCTGGCTGTTGAAGACGCTTTGCCCGACCTTGCTCTGGTGCTGGGGGGGGATGGCACGGTTCTTGGGGCTGCCCGTCATCTTGCGGTGCATGACATCCCGATCCTGAGCATCAATGTGGGGGGCCATCTGGGCTTTCTCACCCACGATCGCCGGGTGTTGCGTGGCGATCAGATCTGGCAGCGACTTCAGGACGATCAGTTCGCGATCGAACGGCGCATGATGCTTCAGGCCATGGTCGATCGTCGCTCCGCTGAAGAACGAACGGCGTCCCCTGGCCTGTTGCAACAGCCGGATCTGGAAGATGACGAAGAGCACCACTGGGCCTTCAACGACTTCTATCTGAGGGCCTATCGCGATGAGATTTCACCCACCTGCACCCTGGAGTTGGAGATCGATGGAGAAGTGGTCGACCAGGTGCGTGGAGATGGCCTGATCCTGTCCACGCCGACCGGATCCACCGGTTACGCCCTGGCGGCGGGGGGGCCGATCCTGCATCCCGGCATTGATGCCATCATCGTCGCCCCGATCTGCCCGATGAGTCTTTCCAGCCGAACGCTGGTGGTGCCACCCCGGGCAAGGTTGGCGATCTGGCCCTTGGGTGCCGGCGATCACCGCATCAAGCTCTGGAAGGACGGTGTGGGCTGCACAGTTCTGGAACCAGGCGAGTGCTGTGTCGTTCAGCAGGCGCGTCACCATGCCCTGATGGTGCTGCTGAATCAAAGTCCCTCCTATTACAGAACGCTGTCGCACAAGCTTCACTGGGCGGGAAGCCTGCAGGCGGCGCAGCCGTCCCAGAATTGATCCATGGCTCTGGAGATCGAACGACGTTTTCTGGTGCGTTCTGACGCCTGGCGCAGCAGTGCCGGCCCCGGACAGGCCCTACGACAGGGGTACCTGGCCGCCAGTGCTGAGGGTGTGACGGTCCGGATGCGACTGCGCGGGATGGATGAGGCCTGGCTCACCCTTAAAGCTGCTGCTGATGCCGTTGGTCTGGTACGCCACGAGTTCGAATATCCAATTCCGGTGGCGGATGCCGAGGCCCTCTGGAATCTGGCTCCGCACCGTCTGGAAAAAGTTCGTCATCAGCTGGATTGCCCTGGTGGAGACTGGGTTGTGGATTGTTTTCAGGGGGAGAATGCGCCCCTGGTGCTGGCGGAGGTGGAGCTTGCATCGGCTCAGGTTGACCTGGTGATTCCGCCCTGGTGCGGTCAGGAGATCACAGGGGAGTCCCGTTGGAGCAATGCGGTGCTCTCGCAGCACCCGATTCAGGCTTGGCCGCTGCAGGAGCGATGCCGTTTTGGCTGGATTTAAGACCGGACTGGATTTATCTTCAGATTTCCTTTAGCTTTGAGGAGTTCTGATCGGTGTTTGTTTCCAGTGGTGGGTCTTTACGACACAACTGGAATGCTCCGTTTTGCAGGATCAAGTGTTGAGGCTTGCCTCGAATACGCCACCTTGTTTCGGATCCCTGTCGGTCCCAGCTCCTTGCAAAGCCTTCCGGAGCCTGTCATCTCCACCATCAGGGTGAGGGGGGATCGTTTTCTGGAAGGACGCAACAATTGAAGCCGTCCCGGCAGATCTTGCCGTTGTCCATCGCCCAGTTGAGTAGAGCAACCCTGTTCTTGGAACCGGTTTTGGTGAACACGTTGCTCACGTGGTTGTCGACCGTTCGTTTGCTGATGGTGAGACGGTCGGCGATTTCTTGATTGGTCAGTCCTTCTGCCACGAGTTCAATGATCTCGACCTCCCTGGCTGAGAGGGAGATCCCAAGGGGATCAATTCCGTCGAGGGAGGACATGAGCGACCACCGATGGCGTCATGCTAGTCCGGACCGTTGCTCCGATCCTGCATAGTGGGCCGGTGAAATGGAACGGGATTTGAGGACGGCGCTTCAGCGCGCGATTGAGGCCGGCAATCAGGTCCTCACGGCCGAGGTGATGCCGCCTCGTGGTGCAGATCCGACGCATATGTTGTCCATGGCTGAATCGCTGCGGGGCCGCGTTCATGCGCTGAACGTGACAGATGGCAGCCGGGCCGTGATGCGCATGAGCAGCCTGGCGTCCTGCAAGTTGCTGCTTGAGGCCGGTCTTGAGCCCGTCTTGCAGATGGCCTGTCGGGATCGCAACCGCATCGCCCTGCAGGCTGATCTCCTTGGGGCCCACGCGCTTGGGATCCACAATCTGTTGTGTCTCACCGGAGATCCGGTGCGCGCGGGAGACCAGGCGGATGCGCGTCCGGTCAATGAATTCGAGTCTGTGAAGCTGTTGCAGCAGGTGCAGGCTCTCAACAGCGGTGTCGATCCCGTTCAGGGCACCCTGCCGGACGGGGAGACCACGCTGTTCGCCGGGTGTGCCGCCGATCCGCAATCCAGGAGCTGGAGCGGTTTACAGCGCCGGTTGCATCGCAAGCAGGCCGCGGGAGCCCGCTTCGTTCAAACCCAGATGGTGATGGATCCTTCAGCTCTTGAGCGCTTTCAGCATGAACTGGCTGGTCCCCTGGGTCTGCCGGTGCTGGCCGGTGTGTTTCTGCTGAAGTCAGCCAAGAATGCCCGGTTCATTAACCGTGTTGTGCCCGGGGCATGCATCCCCGATGAATTGATCCATCGGCTTGAGTGTTCGGAGCATCCCGCAATGGAGGGGGTGGCCATCGCCGCTGAGCAGGTGAAGCGTTACCTCGGCATCGTCAGTGGTGTGCACTTGATGGCGATCAAGGCGGAGCAGCGTATCCCGATGATCCTGGATCGAGCCGGACTCAGCTCGCTGCCTGGGTGAGATCCGTACCCAGCAGCTCCGCCATGGCTTTCTGCTGGGGGGAGGGTTCCACGAGGTCCTGACGCCGGGCGTCGGTGATTAACCAGTCGAGGGATGCTTCCTGCAGGTCGAAGTGATCGCCGTCCTTGCCCACGCAGTAGCGACCGAACACCAGCTTCTCCAGAAGCTGGACGCCGGCGCCGATGCGTGAATAGTCAAAGATGATCGAATTGTCCACCGTGGCACCCTCACAGATGTGGCAGCTCGGGCCGATCATGGTGGGTCCGATGATCGTTGCACCGTCTTCGATTTTGGTCATTCCGCCCACGTAAACGGGTCCGGAGACGTTGATTTTGTCCCAGTTGGCGGCCACATTCAGGCCGGTGTAAACCCCGGGGCGCACCTCCTTGCCGGGGATTCCGACCTGACGCACATCGCCCATCAACACACTGCGGATGGCTTGCCAGTAGTCGGGAACCTTGCCGATATCCACCCATTCGAAATCCATCGGAATGGCATAGAAGGGTGCCCCGAGTTCGGCCAGTTTCGGGAACAGATCAGAGCCGATGTCGAAGGGCTGGCCCGAGGGGATGTGCTCGAAGATTTCCGGCTCGAAAATGTAGATGCCGGTGTTGATGGTGTCGCTGAGGGCTTCCTCAACGCTGGGCTTTTCCTGAAAGCTTGAAATTCTGTTCTGGTCATCCGTGACCACAACGCCGTAGCTGCTCACCTGATCCTTGGGGACCCGCTTGGTGACAAGGCTGGCGATGGCACCCTTCTCACGGTGCAGACGCAACGCTTCGCTGAGGTCAAGATCGATCAGTGCATCACCGCAGAGCACCACGAAGGTGTCGTCGAAGAAGTGCTGGAAGTCCTGGATTTTTTTGAGTCCGCCGGCGGATCCCAGCGCGTTGCCGATCAGTTCTCCGTCTTCAATCCGTCCTTCGAAGCTGTACGCAATTTCAACGCCAAAACGTTGGCCATCCCGGAAGTAATTTTCAATCTCTTCGGCGAGGTGGGAGACGTTCACCATCACTTCGGTGAAACCGTGCTCCTTGAGCAGTTCCAGCAAGAATTCCATCACCGGCTTCTGCAGGATTGGAATCATCGGCTTGGGGATCACATGCGTGATCGGTTGAACCCGCGTCCCCTTGCCAGCCGCCAGAATCATCGCCTTCATTGGCGTTTCACGGGGTCATTACAAGGTAGTGACCATAGACCCGGTCTTAAGCCGCCACGACTGTCCGGGTCGGCGACGGATCTGGCACCTGAAGGCTGCGGATCGGTAGTTGTGTCGCGGTGCCACTGGCAGGGATGAATTTCAGTCGCAAGGGGCCGTGAAGCCAGCCTTCCTGCTCCAGTTCAACCCGGCCTTGGGAGGAGAGAAACAGCAGAGCCCAGAACACCCCGACTCGGTCACGGTCAAGGTCAGCGGCTGCGGCCACCTCCCAACGCTCCACGAGCTGATCGAAGCCCACCCAGTCCAGGGCAGTCTCCCAACCGTTGAGAAACACCCCCAGCGCTGCGGTGGTTTCCGGGAGTTTTTCGCGGTGGGCCAGTCCCGCGACCTGGGCGATGGCTTCACGATTGCTGTAGCGCTTCTGCCGTTTCCGCCGTCGCGCCTCTAGTTCGTCCGACTCCAGTTGCTCTGCGATCGATTCCAGTTGCTCGATCAGCTCCCCAAGGGTGACGGGGCGTCTTAATGGCGGTGGAGCTACGGGCCGCCGCAGAAGGTGCTTCTCCGGCCGTCGGGGCAGATCGAAGGCGGGATCAAGCCAGCCCTGCTCATCAAAGTCTGCGTCGAAGTGGTCTTCGACCTCCGGGGCGGGAGGCAGCATGCTGGCCTCGAGCATTTCTGCTTTGAGCCCCACCAGTACAGAGGCGGCCAGGAAGGCTTCGCTGCTTTCGGCTAGGTCCCGTTCATAACTGCCGCCCCGTCCGGCCAAGACGGCAGCTACCTGACCGGGAACCTCAATGCGTTGTCTGAGTTGATCCAGAAAGCCGTCGATGACAGCGATCACATCGACATCCCACGGATCGAGATCTCCACTCTCCGCTGCGTCCTGCAACAGCCGGATCGCGAGGCGTGCTCCAGCATCAGCGCCGTCGTTGGGAGCCACCTGGAGCAAGTCAATTCACCCTCTTCCTGCAAGGTATCGGGCGCAAACGGTTGCTGCCAGGGGGCTGTTTCAGCGATTCATCAGCGCGATCAGGCCTCAGTCGGCCGAGTTGTCGCCGGATTCATCACCTTCGGCAGCGCTGGCGGTCACGGTGGCGGCGGGGAGGAGACCCAACTGGGTTTCAACGGTGGAGCGATAGCGGTTGAGGTCGGTTTCCAGCTCTTGGATGCGCACCTGCTGCGCTTCAAATTCGTTGGCTTTGGTGAATTGATCCACGTTGTTGAGCATTCCCGTCCAGGCGGCAAAAAACCAAGCCGCTACTGCACCGAATCCAGCCACCAGAAGCAACAACCCGGCTAGAGGCAGGGTGTATTCCATGCCTGGCAACACATGCACGGTGGTTGCGTTGGTGTTCGCCAGCGTGAAAAACACGGTGATCAATCCAAAGGAGAAGATCAGGCCGAAGTTGATCTGGCGCATGTTCTGGAGGAGCGATAATTCAACTTACGGACAGTTGGCAGCTCCCGAACAAGAATCGATACGTGTTTTATGAAGTGCCCACCTTGGGGGCTTGGATCACTGCCGGAACCGTTGCTTGGCCTCGAATCAAGGGGGCCGTTGGTGACATCACCTGCTCCATGGCGCCCAGGTTTCGATTCACCAGGGCTTCAATTGAGCTCCGATAGCTGTCGGTCATCAGCTTGGGATAGAGCCCAATTCCGATGATCGGCACCAGCAGGCAACCGATGATGTACACCTCACGCGGCTCCGCATCCACCAGGTTGGTGTGGGACACCAGCTCCTCCTTCTCTTTGCCGAAGAAGATCTCCCGCAGCATCGAGAGCAGATAGATCGGCGTGAGAATCACGCCAACAGCGGCCAGTGCGCAGATCACCACGCGGAAGGGCAGGGTGTAGGCCTCATCGGTTGCGAAACCGGCGAACACCATCAATTCACTGACGAATCCACTCATGCCTGGCAGAGCCAGGGATGCAAGGGCACAAACGGTCCACAGCGCGAACATGATCCGCATCTTCTGGCCAATGCCCCCCATCTCATCCAGCTGAAGGGTGTGGGTGCGGTCGTAGGTGGCACCCACGAGGAAGAAAAGGCTGGCCCCGATCAACCCGTGGCTGATCATCTGGAGCATGGCGCCACTGGTGCCGAGGGCACTGAAGCTGCCCACGCCGATCAGCACGAAACCCATGTGGCTGATCGAGCTGTAGGCGATCTTTCGCTTCAGGTTGCGCTGGGCGAAAGAGGTGAGGGCGGCGTAAATAATGTTGACCACCCCCAGCACAATCAGCAGCGGTGCGAACTGAGCGTGGGCCGCTGGCAGCAGTTCGCAGTTGAACCGCAGCAGGGCATAGCCCCCCATCTTCAGCAGGATGCCGGCCAGAAGCATGTGCACCGGTGCGGTGGCTTCGCCATGGGCATCCGGGAGCCAGGTGTGCAGCGGCACGATCGGCAGTTTCACGCCGAAGGCGATCAGCAGCCCGGCGTAGCAGAGCAGTTGAAAGCCCGTGCCGAAGTCCTTGGCGGCAAGAGCGGTGTACTCAAAGCTGGGGGTGCCACCGCCGAAGAATCCCATGGCCAAGGCGGCCAAAAGAATGAACAGGGAGCTGCCAGCGGTGTAGAGAATGAATTTTGTGGCTGCGTACTGGCGTTTCTTGCCGCCCCAGATGGCCAGAAGTAGATACACCGGGATCAGCTCCAGCTCCCAGGCCAGGAAGAACAGCAGCATGTCTTGCACCGCGAAGACGGCGATCTGGCCGCCGTCCATGGCCAGCAGCAGGAAATAAAACAAGCGCGGTTTGAAACTCACCGGCCAAGCAGCTAGGCAAGCCAGGGTTGTGATGAAGCTGGTGAGCAGAATCAGCGGCATCGAGAGCCCATCCGCTCCAACCGCCCAAGTGAGCCCCAGATCGGGCAGCCAGCTCACCCGTTCGGACAGCTGCAGGCCACTCAGGCTGGGGTCATAGCCGGTCAGGTACGCCGCAACGGTGATCAGAAAGGTGATCAGCGTCACAATCAGGGCATACCACCGCACCTTTTTGCCGTCCCCTTCATCGGGAACGAGAGGAACCAGCAGTGCACCCACGATCGGAACCAGGATCGATAGGCTCAGCCATGGCACTGTGGCCTGCACCGGGTCGCCAAGTCCGGCGACTGCGAATTCGAACACGCTCTGAATCCGACCCTTACTGCTTGGATCGTAGAAATCATGGGCGCTGTGTCATCACCTCGATAGGCGATGACACACATGTGCAATTGAGACTTAAGAGATCGGTCCGCCGATGACGCCGAACAGCACCACCAGAGCAATCACGCCAGCGAACACGATCAGGGCATAGAACTGAGCGCGTCCGGTCTCGAGATACTTCAGACCCTCGCCGCTTCCGAGGGTGAGAAGTCCGGTGAGGTTGACAACACCATCAACCACCTTCGCGTCCACTTCGAGAACCTCCCGGGCCAGTTTGCGGCTGCCTCGCACAAACAACTTCTCGTTGACCACATCGAGATACCACTTATTGGCGAAGAAGGCATTCACCGTGGGGAAGCGGCCGGCCACCATCTCACCCAGATCGATCCGATGCAGGCCATAGGCCAGAACAGCCAGGGTGATGCCCGCGACGGAGATAGCCACTGAAGCCCCCGCCAGTGGCAGGAATTCTCCCCAGCTGAACTGTTCTGCCATCTCGAGAGCTTCCTCAGGATTCAGCAGCCCTGCAAAGCGGCTGTTCCAGGGTGTTCCGAGAAGACCAATGAGCACCGAAGGCACCGCCAACACCGCCAAGGGTGCGGCCATGGGCCAGGCGGACTCGTGCACGCTGCCCCCATGGGGATGGTGTTCCGCAGGATCCTTGCCAGCTGCCGTGAGCAGTTGGGTCTGCATGGCGGTGTCGTTGCCGCGGAACTCCCCTTCAAAGGTGAGAAAGTACAGGCGGAACATGTAAAAGGCCGTCATTCCTGCAGTCATGAAGCCCACCACCCACAGCAGGGGGTAACTGTTGAAGGCTTGACCAAGGATTTCGTCTTTGCTCCAGAAGCCAGCCAAGGGAGGAATGCCGCTGATGGCAATGCAACCGATGAAGAAGGTGATCGAGGTGACTGGCATCTTTTTGCGTAAGCCACCCATCAGCCGCATGTCTTGGGCGAGAACGGGCTCGTGACCCACCACCTCTTCCATGGCGTGGATCACGGAGCCAGAACCCAGGAACAGCATGGCCTTGAAGAAGGCATGAGTCACCAGGTGAAAGATGCCAGCAACCGGGGCTCCACAACCCATGGCCAGCATCATGTAGCCGAGCTGGGAGACGGTGCTGTAAGCCAGCCCCTTCTTGAGGTCCATCTGGGTGAGGGCGATGGAGGCCCCCAGGAAGCAGGTGATCGTGCCGACGACGGCAATCACCGTTTGAATGACGGGGAATTGGGCGTACAGCGGATCGAGGCGGGCCACCAGGAACACCCCTGCAGCCACCATCGTGGCGGCGTGAATCAGGGCTGAAATGGGTGTCGGACCCTCCATGGCATCGGGCAGCCAGACATGGAGGGGGAACTGAGCCGACTTGGCCATCGGACCCATGAACACCAGCAAGCAGAGCAGCAGTGCTGCCCATGGGGCCACCGTTCCATTGGCCAGGCCGTTCTGCAGACCATCGGCGATGCCCTGGAAATCAAAACTGCCGGTGGCCCAGAACAGGCCAAGAATTCCCAGTAGCAGGCCGAAGTCACCGACTCGGTTCACCACAAAGGCTTTCTGGGCTGCATGGGCGGCACCATCGCGGTCGTACCAGAAGCCCACTAGCAAGTAAGAGCACATGCCCACCAGCTCCCAGAAGACGTAAATCTCCAGGAGATTGGGACTGATGATCAGCCCCAGCATGGAACTGCTGAACAGAGCCAGGTAGGTGAAGAAGCGCACATAGCCCTTGTCGTGAGCCATGTAGCCATGGGAATACACCAGCACCAGCAGGGCGATGGTGGTGACCAGCGCGAGCATCACGGCCCCAAGCGGATCAACTACGTAGCCCATCGGCAAAACGAAGCTGCCCGCACTGGCCCAGACGAATAGATGCTCGACCGGTGGGGCCCCATTGAGCTGGTTGAACAGGATGCTGTAGCTCAGCACCGCAGCTGCACCGACACAGGAAATCAACAGCAGCGCAACGGGTTTGCGCAATCGGTTGATCGTGCGGTTGAAGCTGATCAATCCCAACCCGGTCAGCACGGCGCCGAACAGGGGTAAAACGGGAATGAGCCAGGCGAGTTCCTCGGCCGAGGGCATCCGCAAGCAGCAGGTTGAAGCGAGTGTAGGCAGCTCAGCCCAGGAGGTTCTGGAGTGCTGAATTGCGCATCAACCCTGCAGCGGTCGGAATGAAGCGATGGGCCCACCAAAAGATGCCGACGGCGATGGCGATGCCGAGTTGCGCGGGTCGGACGAATTCCTGCCACTGGAGCTGCTGGCGTCCATCCAGAACCGCGGCGAAGGGCACGATGGAGGTGTTGGCCTTGAGTTCATCAAAGGCTTCACCGAAGCGAGCTTTCGAACGCCGGTCGCCATGCCAGACGGCGAAGATGTGATGACCGATTAAGCCCACGCAGGTCACCAGCATGAAGCTGCTGCCGATCCAGAGGCCGTGGGTGAGGCACCAGAGAATTTGACCGATGGCCTGCGGATGCCTGCTGATGCGGATGATTCCTGTGGCGTAAAGACGCACCTGCGGTTTCAGCACCGCCGGGATCTCCAGCAGGTTGTAGGTGGCTGGGTAGAGAAAGAAAAAGCTGACGGCTGTTCCGACCCACACCACAGGCACCATCCCGGGGACGCCTTGAAGATTCCACAGCCGCACCCCGTCGTAGCGATGGGCCAGGAACCATCCGATCACCACCACGGCCGAGGGAATGCTTGCCGCGGCGAACATCAGTCTCCAGGCCCGTGCTCCGATCACGGCCTCAGCTCGGGTGCGCAGTGCTGCCCCACCGCTGTGAATCACCGCAAACAGGATCAGCAGCACCAACATCACGATGCTGCTGTGGTGGGTGGAGGCCATAGGGGCTGCCTGGGAAGGGCGTAATTCTGGCTGGCGGCCTCGGCAGTCCTAAATTTCAAACGTTCCTCCGGGTGTTCCGCGGTGGCCGATCTGCCGTTCACCCTCGACCAACTGCGGATCCTTCGCGCGATTGTTAGCGAGGGCAGCTTCAAGAAAGCCGCCGACAGTCTTTACGTCACCCAGCCCGCCGTCAGCCTTCAGATCCAGAACCTGGAGAAGCAACTGGAGGTGTCGCTGTTCGATCGCGGTGGGCGCAAGGCACAGCTAACGGAAGCCGGCCATTTACTGCTGAGTTACTGCGACCGCATCCTCAGCCAGTGCCATGAAGCCTGTCGGGCTTTGGATGATCTCCACAACCTCAAAGGTGGGTCCCTGATTGTCGGTGCGAGTCAGACCACCGGCACTTACTTGATGCCTCGGATGATCGGCTTGTTCCGCCAGAAATACCCGGAGGTGTCGGTGCAGCTTCAGGTCCACAGCACCCGGAGAACCGGTTGGAGTGTGGCCAATGGCCAGATCGATCTGGCCATCATTGGCGGTGAATTGCCGGCGGAACTCAATGAACTGCTGCAGGTGGTTCCCTACGCCAGCGACGAGCTCGCGCTTGTGCTGCCGGTGAAGCACCCGTTGGCCCGACTGGCTGAACTCACCAAGGAAGACCTCTATCGCCTGGGCTTCGTCTGCCTTGATGCGCAATCGACCACCCGAAAGATGGTCGATCAGCTCCTGGCCCGCTCCGGCCTGGATGTGCAGCGCCTGCGCATCGACATGGAACTGAATTCACTGGAAGCGATCAAGAATGCAGTTCAGGCGGGCCTTGGTGCCGCCTTTGTTCCCGTGGTGTCGATTGAGCGGGAGTTATCGGCGGGAACGATTCACCGCCCGCAAGTGGCCGATCTGCAGGTGCGGCGCCAGCTCAAGCTGATCACCCATCCCGCTCGCTATTGCTCACGGGCCTCGGTGGCCTTTCGCAATGACGTCTTACCTGTCTTTGCCAGTGCCGACAGCCCCATACGCCAGGCACCAAAAGCTGTGCCTGAGGTGATGGGGGAGCCGCTGATTCAGAACTGATCTGCTTCTGGGGTCAAACCGACCGAGTCGTCAGCCACGCCCCGGGTCAGGAATTTGTTCTGAGTGATGTCGGTTTGGTAAACGCAGCGCACCACGGGTTTGTCCCGCACAGAGCCGATGTAGGCAAAGGTGTTCATCCGTTGTTTGCATTCACGCTCCTGCTCGGAGCTGATGGCCCCCTCCTTGCGCAGCACCGACCAGTTTTCCCGGCGGATGACGCAGCCCGGTTGCAGCGTTGGCTGGGTCACGAAGCTGCTGGAAGGGTTGAGCGTTGTGTACATCTCGATGTCCATGACGAAGGCGCTCGCCCCCCACTGCCGGCAGAATTCCGGGTCTGGCACAGCCATATCCAGTTGCTGGGAACTGGCGATGTTGCCCTGGTCACCTTGAGTCGTGCTGGTGACAGCACTGCCGATGCCGATCCCCACCACAAGAACACCTGCCAAAACGGCCACGGTGAGGGTGCTGAATTGGAAGGGGCCCTGAGATCCACCTCCCGGTGGGGGACCTGGTGGTCGCCCGTATCCACCACGCTGCGGGGGGTCGTAACGATCCCGCTCAGACCGGTCGTATCGGCTGTCCCGTGGCCCGCGACTACTTCGGTCGTACCGCGAGCGGGTCACAACAGTTCAGGGGTGCGGGGCAGGCCCATGGAGAAGTTCTGCACACGGCCATCGGTGTTGTAGCTCAGTTCTCCTGCCTGCAGCAGCTGCCGGATGAATCCCTCCAGGTCGGTGCCGATGCGGCGCAGGGTGTAGTCACTCAGTTCGCCGCCGGCCGCGGCATTCACCAGTTCCTTGAAGCGTCCTTGCACCTTGGTGAGGCTGGCGTCGTCCCACAGGAATTCATTGTCGGGATCCAGATCCAAGGTGAGTTGGTCGTCCGAAGGGACGAGATCTTCATCCTGGAGGGCCGCTGTGAACAGGCGCACGTGGCGGGTGGTGCACTTGAGAAGGGTGTCAGCCAAGACGCGCCCACGGGAAAGCTGTCACGACTTTAAGAAGCGAACGGGGGGCAAGCCCTTTTAAGGTTGGTTTCACTTTTGAGACGGCCGCATGCGCGTCGCTATTGCCGGAGCTGGTCTTGCAGGACTCTCCTGTGCCAAATATCTGGCGGATGCCGGCCACACTCCGATCGTTGTCGAAGCCAGGGATGTTCTCGGCGGCAAGGTCGCAGCCTGGAAAGACGAAGACGGCGACTGGTACGAGACCGGCCTGCACATCTTTTTCGGCGCTTACCCGAACATGCTGCAGCTCTTTAAAGAGCTGAACATCGAAGACCGGCTGCAGTGGAAGAGCCACTCGATGATTTTCAATCAGCAGGACGAACCAGGCACCTACAGCCGCTTTGATTTTCCTGATCTGCCAGCCCCTGTGAATGGTGTGGCCGCGATCCTGGGAAACAACGACATGTTGAGCTGGCCTGAGAAAATCAGTTTCGGCCTGGGCCTTGTGCCTGCGATGCTCCGGGGTCAGGGGTATGTCGAAGAGTGCGACAAGTATTCCTGGACCGAGTGGCTGCGGGTCCACAACATTCCCGAACGGGTGAACGATGAAGTGTTCTTAGCGATGAGCAAGGCGCTGAATTTCATCGATCCCGATGAAATCTCTGCCACGGTTGTGCTCACGGCGCTCAATCGTTTCCTGCAGGAGAAGAACGGCTCCAAGATGGCTTTCCTCGATGGCGCGCCCCCGGAGCGGCTTTGCCAGCCGGTGGTCGAGCACATCGAATCACTCGGAGGGGAAGTGCATCTCGATAGTCCCTTGCGGGAGATCAAGCTCAATGAGGATGGTTCTGTAGCGGCCTTCCATATCGGCGGCTTGAAGGGCAAGGAGAGCTTCGATCTCACCGCTGATGCCTATGTCAGTGCATTGCCTGTTGATCCCTTCAAGCTGCTCTTGCCCGAGCCCTGGAAGCAGATGGAGGTCTTCAGCAAGCTCGATGGTCTGCGTGGTGTGCCCGTGATCAACCTGCACCTCTGGTTCGATCGCAAGCTCACCGATATCGACCATCTGTTGTTCAGCCGGTCGCCCCTGCTCAGCGTCTACGCCGACATGAGCATCACTTGCAGGGAGTATGAAGACCCCGACAAGTCAATGCTCGAGCTGGTGTTCGCGCCAGCCAAAGACTGGATCGGTCGTCCTGATGAAGAGATCATCGAGGCCACCATGGGCGAGCTCACAAAGCTGTTCCCGATGCATTTTGGTGGTGAAAATTCCGCCACACTGCGCAAATACAAAGTCGTGAAGACCCCTTTGTCCGTCTACAAAACGACCCCTGGTTGTCAGCAGTTGCGCCCTGATCAGACCACCCCAATCAAGAACTTCTTCCTGGCCGGGGATTACACGATGCAGCGCTATCTCGCATCGATGGAAGGCGCCGTGCTGAGTGGAAAACTTTGTGCTGAAGCTGTTTCTAAGTCATGAATCAGCCCATTAGAGGGGTGAGCGCAAAATCAGGAGCCCTATGGTTATCGATTATTGCGTCCCTTCTTCTTGGTGCAAGTGCCTTCACTCTGTTGAGGGTCCGTAGTGTCATCGAAGACTTTGCGGAATCTAGAATTAATGGTGAAGTTGAGCAGGTTGTTGAAAAGTTTTCAATTATCGATTCACTATTATCCAAATGGTTATTAAGGGCCTTAGATCGCTTAAAGGTCCAATCAATGTCACATGGTCAACCATCTTTGGATGTTGATCAGCGTGAATTGATTAGTGGAGTCATGGGTGATCGTTTAGTGCCTGTCCTTCGTTTTGGCGACTTTAAGGTATCGTCCCATGCTAAGACATTGATTAACCTGCCCAAAGGCTCAAATACGTCATTAACAGTTTTTGTTCGTGACGGTAATCAGATGGTTAGGCTGATCACAAGTATTGAAACAAAAGAAGGTGCTTCTGCTGTTGCAACGCTTCTCGATCCAGAAGGTCCGGTGCTGCCAAAATTATTAGATGGCAAAGTTTACAAGGGGCTTGCAAGAATTTTGGGTGAACTTTATTACACAAAATATATTCCGATATTTGATCAGTCAAATGAAGTTATTGGGGCCTGGTATGCTGGTTATCAACTTGCAGCGATTGGAGATTCGATTCGTAAATCAGTTCTCAATGCCGAAATATCAGAGAAAACCCATTTGATTGTTATAGATGATGACGATCGGATTCTTTATTCCTCGGAAGATTCGCCAAAACCTCTTTTGATCGAGGCTAGTTCTCTCGCTAGTGATTTACCCATGGATCAACCATCCGTGGTTCAATCTTACGTTTTTGAAGATTACCGATATCAGTTTATCCCATTTCAACCCTGGGGTATGCAGGTTGTTTCAGCGCGATCACTTTCATCAGTGAATCAATTAGCGCTGCAGCTATCTTTCGGCACGATTGCGTTGCAGCTTTGCGCTGCAACTTCAGTTGTTTTCTTGACTTGGTTCTATAACCGTAGATTGTCGAAATCTCTTGAACAGGGCGAAGAAGCTCGATTACAAGCTGAAGAAGCAAATCACGCAAAGAGTTCCTTTCTTGCAAACATGTCTCATGAGTTGCGGACACCAATGAATGCAATTATTGGGTATAGTGAAATATTGACTGAAGATTGTGAAGATATGGAGCCTGACGAGATTCGTGATGATTTAAATAAAATTCTATCTTCTGCAAAGCATCTATTGGGGCTAATCAATAGCGTTCTAGATCTTTCTAAAGTTGAAGCCGGCAAGATGACTGTCTATGCCGAAGATATCAGCCTTTCGGATCTTATTAATGAGGTCTTGGCATCAGTCAAGCCGCTGATCTCCAAAAATAATAATGAACTTTCCTTAGAGCTGAATCACTCTGAAGAAGATCTGGTCAACGTAGATGTGACTAAGCTTAAGCAAATTATTCTTAATTTAACCAGTAATGCTTGCAAGTTTACGGAGTTTGGGATTGTCAAGATCGCATCTAGTTTGTTGCAGGATGAATCTGGTGAACGTCTTCAAATATCAGTGTCTGATTCTGGTATCGGAATGACTGATGAGCAATTGGGGCGTTTGTTTCAAGACTTTTCTCAAGCTGACGAAAGTACAACTCGTAAATATGGAGGAACTGGTCTTGGTTTGGCTTTAAGCAAACGCTTCAGCCAAATGATGCTTGGAGATATTATTGTTACTAGTGAAGTGAATGTTGGCAGTCAATTTGTGATTGACTTGCCCCGCTATTATTCGGATCAAAAATCTAGATCTTCAGAAGTTTCCTCCAGGTTGCCGTCTGAAATTCCTACAGTCGCGACTGAAGATCAGTCAAATCAAGATTACCCCACGGTTGCATCCCTCGGAAAAGTTTTGATTGTTGATGATGATGCACCTACCCGGGATGTTATTGAGCGTCATCTCCGAAGTGATGGATATGCAGTGATGACAGCTCGCAATGGATCTGAAGGATTGCAGAGTGCTCGAACCTGGAAGCCCGACTTAATCGCTTTAGACATCAATATGCCAGGTAAAAATGGCTGGCAAGTATTAGATGAAATCAAAAAAGATAAGGAGCTAACTTCAATACCAGTTGTATTGATTTCCAAGGATGTTGAAGGCGTAAATCTTAAATCTGTCTATGAGAAAGCATATTGCCTGGCCAAGCCAATTGATTGGGTTTTGCTCGATGGAATTCTTTCTCAATTTGGCAACAAGTCTTGTCACGATCAGCCCTATTTTCTCTTGATTGCTGATCAAGTTGAATTGCTCGATAAGTTAAACAATGTTTTCGATAATTATGCGTATCGAGTGGAAATTGTTTCTGATGAGTTGGCGGCATTGTCACTAATTGCAAAAGTAAGGCCTGCCTTGATAATCGTTGATATGAGTACTAAAGATTTCAATGGTGTTGCTTTTATTGAATCCTTGCACCGTAATCCCTCAGCTGTCCATCTTCCTGTTGTCATGATGAATACTCAGGATTTACCGGATTCTGACCAGCGCCGTTTACAGAGTCGCTTTACCGGGGTAATTTCCTCTGATATGCTCAACATGAGCGAGCTATCCGAACGGATCGCTTCTTTTTTGCCGCCGAAGGAGGCTTAGTGTAAATGAGTTTAATCCTCTTGGTTGAAGATAATGAGATGAATCGAGATATGTTATCGAGACGCTTGAAGCGGAAAGGTTTTGAGCTGGTTTACGCAGAAGACGGTGTTGCTGCTGTCGCAAACGCAAAGCAACATTTGCCCGCCTTAATCTTGATGGATGTGAGTTTGCCGGAGATGGATGGCTTGGAAGCAACAAAGCTGATTAAACGTGATCCTACAACAGAACATATTCCTATTATTGCTTTAACGGCACATGCCATGGACGGGGATCGAGAACGTTGTCTGGCTGCGGGCTGCAACGATTACGACACCAAGCCGATTGAGTTGTCGAGATTGCTTGAAAAAATGAATGCTCTTCTTCCATAAAGTCGAACATGGTTGCACCAGTATCTGATTCAGAAGGGAGCCAGCTCAGTCGTTCTGATGATCTCTTAAGGCGCTTACGTCACGACCTTTCCAATCACGTTAATCAAATTATTGGTTTCAGTGAGTTAGTTTCGGAGGAACTGGCAGACGCTGATCCGGTAGATTCTGATTTGGTTGAATCACTTGATAAGGTTCATGGTGCAGCCCAGTCGATTCAAAGTTTAGTTCGGGAAAAACTCACACTTGAAGGTCTTTCAATTACTTTAGGCCGTGAGATCGACAGCCAAGATGAATCCAAGCAAAATATTTCTAGTCTTTGCGATGAGAGCCTGAAAATCATTCAGGAATCAAAACATATTATCCGTCGTGAATATGCTTCTTCGTTGAAGGGTAAAAGTAAAATTTTGTTGGTTGACGATGAAGAAGAAAATCGAGCATTACTTGCCTCTCGTCTTCAGCGAGAAGGCTTTGAGACCCGTATGGCAGTTGATGGTGAAGACGCTTTGGCAAAGATTGGCTTTGAATCCTTTGATCTTGTGTTACTCGATATTTTGATGCCAAAGATGGATGGTTTTCAGACACTCTTGAAGATTAAATCCAATGAAAAAACCTCTCATATCCCCGTCATTATGATTAGCGCCCTCGACGATCTCTCGATGGTGGTGCCTTGTATTGAGGCTGGGGCTGAAGATTATTTGTCCAAACCGTTTAATCGTGTTTTGCTTGGTGCAAGAATTTCATCGTCTTTAGAGAAAAAGCAACGGCATGATGAAGAGTTGGCTTTATACAAAAAGCTTCAGTCCTCTAAGGATTCACTTCAATCTAATTTAACCCAGGTTCGTGCGAAAGTACGTAAATTCTCTGAGGACAGTGCCAAAACCAAGGAGATTTCTCCTCTTTTGCGCTCACTGGAAGCGGTGATTGGTGATCTGGAAGATCAAAGTGATCAGATTAGTCAGAGAATTCAGCAAATTGAAATCCGTATTAATCGAAAGGCTGTGACTTCACAGGTGAAGTCGATTACAGCAGATCCAACTTTTGTAAGCCTTGCAGACAGGGCGAAAGCGATGCGTGCCCAAAGGCAGCGGCGATGAATTACTTGATTTGGAACTGTTGATGGAACCGATACAGACCGGATCCGCTTAATAGTGTTTTAATATCCTGTTTTTAAGGGGCCTCTCATTGGTTCGACATTATCCGACAACCCTCTCCGTTTTAGCGAAAGGGGCGGCGGCAGTAGCGGCAGTGTGTGCACTCCCGGTGTCGATGCCCCTTAGTGCTCACGCATCAGAGGATCTCCAGCTTCCGGTCCCGCTGCCTGTGCCGGAAGATGTGCTCAGATCTCTTCAGGTGGAAGAACCGACGGTAGAAGCTGTCACTGAGATGCCTCTTGCCCCCGAGGTGCTGAATGATCTGTCGATGGAGGAAGCGGTCCGCTTATCCATGGAGCGCAACCCGAAACTCAGGTCGTCCTATTGGACATTTCGCTCAAACCAGGATCTGTTGGGTGCGGCTTATGCCGCTTGGTGGCCCCAGCTTTCCTTCACAGTGGGTTCAGGTCTCTACTGGTATGACTCCACAACAAGTGGAGCCTCAACCAATTACTCAGAGCTGACAAGTCTTTTTTCTGGTCTTTCCTCTCCATCATCTACTTCAACGGGATCAGCTGGAACACCGACGACCTCAAGTGTCGGATCATCCAATTCAACTGACTCAACGTCTAGTAAGTCAACCTCAGCATCCAATTCTGCAAAAACAGATTCGACTTCGGCGAGTTCTGGAAGTCAATCATCTTTTGATGCATCGTCAATTTCCAGTGCATTTGAATCAATCTCCGGACAACCAAACGGTAATTATTTCTATTCAACATTTAATCTCTCTTTGACTTGGGACGTGTTAAATGCAACAAGGTCATTAAATATATGGAAATCTAAGCACCAAGCATTGCAAGGGGCTGATCGTTATGCCATTGCATATCGCGACAATATTTTAAATGTCCAGAATTCTTACGTCGACCTGTTGGCTTCTTCTGCCAAAAAGGATGCCTACGACTATATCGTTGCCAATTCTCAGCGGCTCGTTGAGGTTACAGATGACAAACGTCAGTTTGGTGTTGCATCTGGTTTGGATGTGGCCAAGCAAAAAGCCAACTACTTCTCAGACGTGAGCCTGCTTGAACAGTCGAAGCGAGACATCAAAACGAATCAAGCCAAGTTGGCTCGGTTGATGAGTGTTGAAGCCTTCGATGACATCACATTATCCGAATCGTTGGTTGCTTTAGGGGGGTGGTCGCATTCCCTTGAAGACACGATTAAGGCTAGTGAATCCCACCGTAAGGTTGTTCAAGAGATGTTGCTCGATGTCTACCTTCAAGACGTCGATGCAGATCTTGAAATGGCCAGTTATTTGCCGACGTTGCAGTTAGTCTCCCAGCTCTACGGTACTCAAACCGGTTATTGGACTGAGTCCTACGCCGAATTCATTCAGAATCCTTCTGCTGTACTCACATTCTCTTGGAAGTTTTTTGATGGAGGTCAAGCACGAATGCGTGCTGAGTCGTATCGTAAATTGTCTAAATCTGCTTATCAGACTTATTTGGATACAATTAATCAAGTTAAAGAAACTGCTGAGTCTGGATATTCACAAGTAAATGTTGGGCGCAATATACTTTTGGCCTCATCGGATCAGGTCAAGCAGGCATCGATCAGTCTTCGTCTCCAATCAGATCGTTATCAGATTGGCTATGGAACAGTGACGGATCTCGTGCAAGCGCAGACGACCTTGGCCCAGGCAGTCCTTTCTTATATCAATCAACTTCAGGATTACAATAAGTCACTGCTTGAGTTGGCTCGTAACACAGGTCTCTCCATCAATCAGGACCCTGAACTAATTGATCGCATTGGTGATCCATTGGCTTCTTTGAATGATCTCTCCTTCTCCGCCAATCTTTGATTAGCATGGCAGGGCTGTGTTTCGCTTTCCTGTAGTAAACTTACCCAAAACAGGTCAATCAAATGGTTAAAATTATTTCTGTTCACTCGTTCCGTGGTGGAACTGGTAAGTCAAACTTGTCAGCCAATCTTTCCGTTTCCTTGGCGATGTCTGGGAAACGGGTCGCTATTTTTGATACAGATTTAGCATCACCTGGTGTTCATGTCCTCTTTGGTTTTCAAGCATCCGAAAAGGACTTGTTGATTAATGACTTTTTGCAAGCGGATGCCCCCATTAAAAGGTGCATGCATGAAGTTACCCCCAAGCAAGTACGTTCTGCCAAGGGCAGAATCTGGTTGGCTCCTGCCTCAATGGAGAGTGATAAAATTGCGAAAATTTTACGTGAAGGATATCAAGTTGAAAAACTCAATGATGCTATGTTCTCCGTTATTGATGAATTGAAATTGGATTATATTGTTGTTGATACTCATCCAGGAATTAACGAGGAAACACTCCTTTCCTCCGCGATATCAGACGCCTTGGTCATGGTTATGCGGCCTGACTCTCAGGATTATCTGGGAACTGCTGTTGCAATAGAAGTTGCTGAGCGACTGGACGTTCCTCAAATTAACCTGGTTGTGAATAAGCTTCCAGATTGTTTTGAGCCTGGTTCTGTTAAGGAAAGAGTTAAGTCTTCATTTGATTATGTTCCTTCGGCAATTCTTCCTCTTAGCTCGGATCTTTTGAATTTGGCCAGTAGCGGCGTTGCTGTTCTGGAGTTTCCAGATCATCAATGGAGTCTGCAAGTTAAGGAGTTGGCCTCGGTGTTGGAAACAACCTTGAATGCTGATGAATCTTGACTATGGCAATCTTTCGGGCAAGCTTTCGATGTCGAAGCTGCTTGCCATCGAGCCTGCAGGACTTCGCAAGCTTCTGAAAGCTGGGCTCAGACGCGGGTCTTCGACCAAAGAATTGAACGACCTGATTGCATTGCATTTTCACTGGACGCCGGAATCTGAAGAGAGCAAACGATTGCTTGCTCATCTCCAACAGATTGGTTGGCTCGTTCTTGTCGAGAAGCGCTGGAAGACACAGTTTTAAAACCCTTAAGATGGTATAAAGGTTAATAGCATCGGCCAACTTGTGTCTCTTTCGAATTTTTGGTACGCCGTTGAGCATAGTGTCACTCTGCAAGAGAAGCCCATATCGTTAACTCTGCTCGACCAGAGGTACGTGATTTATCGCGATAGCCAGCGTAAGGCCCATGCTCTTGTCGATCGCTGTGCCCATCGCGGAGCAAGCCTTGGAGAGGGATGGGTTGAAGGGGATTGCATTCGTTGCCCTTATCACGGTTGGAGTTACGACAGTTCTGGCAGCTGTGTTCGCATCCCAGCTGACCGTGAAGGTACACCCATCCCGAATCGAGCCAGGATGAATTCCCTGCCGATCCAAGAGACCAACGGGTTCATCTGGATCTTCCCTGGCCAGCCTGACCTTGCTGATCCAGCTTTAATTCCACCGTTCCCTGAGTTCGGTCAGAACGGTTGGCGTCCAGTGCATGGAGAGTACATCTGGAATGCCAATTTCAGCCGTGTTGTTGAATCTGGTTTGGATACGTCTCATGCCCCATTTGTTCATAAACCTTTCTTCCCGAACCGAGATGATGCAGTCGTCCATCCCTTGGATGTCAACGTCACCGACCACCATGTGAGTACTTACGTTCAGTTAAAGCCACCCAAGCGTCTTGGTCTTTTAAAATACATTATCAAAAAAGATAGAGACTATTCCAGTTCTGTTTTGACAGGTTATTTGCCTTGCATCAATCGTATTGCTATTGATTTCAACTGGAGAGGCTATCAATACATCTATTTTGCAAGCAATATTCCTGTCTCAGATAACCTAACCTTGACCAAGTGGATCGGTGTTCGTAATTTCCTCACCCAAGCCTGGGGCGATAACAATTCGATGAAAAATACCATTGAAACGTATCAAGAAGATAAAGCTGTTGTCGAATCGCAACCTTCAACACCGTCTTGGGTGACTCAAGGTGAAGATCTTCTGCTGGCTTCAGATCAGTTGATTCTTGCGTACCGCAAAGCCTTGGCGAAAGCCACAATGAGCGAGGCTGTTAAATCATGAATTCTTCCACCATGAAAACTAAGAAATCACTCGTTTCGACTCAAGCTCCATCGGTCCCATTGGACTGTTGGTATGCATTGGCTCTTATAAGCCAACTATCCACAAAACCCCTTTCGATTCCTTTTGTTCTGGGTGAACTTGTCGCTGTGCGTCATCCCGACGGTTCAGTGAATGTTTACAATGCAAAATGTGCCCATCGTGGCTGCTCTTTGAGTGGTGGGTGGACTCAAAATAATCATCTAGTTTGTCCATACCACGGCTGGCAATATGATTCCGACGGTGTTTGCACGCATATTCCTGCATTGCGTGAGGACGAGTCCATTCCAACGCGTGCGCGAGTTAAGTCATACCACTGTGAAGAACGTTATGGATATTTGTGGGTTTGGATCCCGGGCGAGATCAATGAGCCAAATTACGAAATCGATGATATACCTGAATGTGAATTTGATCGGATGAAACATCATCCTAGCGCTGACAACACCTATGAATTTGAAGCGCACTTCAGCCGTTGTATTGAAAATGGTATTGACCCCACCCATGCTCCTTTCACCCATGGTGGAAGTATGGGCAAGGTCGACTCAAAAGCTGACTTGAGCTATCCGCGTTACGATATAGACGTGACCTCACGCACTATATTTGCGCAAATGCCGGTAAAAGTTAAAAAAGTAAATGGCTTGGCTCGTTGGTTCCTAAAGGGAGATAGCGAAGATATCTATAAAGGATATCGTTTTGTCTATCCAAATCTTTTATTGTCTTTGGTTAATTTTGGGCGTTTTGCGATTGTTTCCGTCCAGGTTTTGGTGCCTACAGGCGAAAATACGACGACAATGCTGAATGCAAATTATCGGAATTTTCTCTCCAATATGCCCGGAGTTGGTAAGTGGTTTGATGACTATACGATCAAAACAGGCACCAAAATTGCCTTTGAAGATGATAATATTGTTGTCAGTCAAACCCCTGAGCAAGTTAAATACAAAGGCTCAAATGAAATACTTGTAGAGTCTGATCGCATCCTTATTGAATTTAGAAAAATGATGAAATCCCATCTACATTAGTCGATCTAAAATATAATTATCTGCTCTCTTGCTGCGTCAAGGGAGCGCTTTTTATTGCTTTTGCTGTTGGTGCAACAGAAACCAACCTGCCAGACATGCCAATGCTTCAACGCCAAAGGATGCGATGGGTTGAATGTCGTACAACCATCCAGCGACGATTGGACCAAGGCAACTCGCGATGCCTGATAGTGATGCAAGACTTGCCAATTGCACTCCTTGTTCGTTGCTCGAAACCAGGCCTGAGACCAAACTTCTTGCTGTTGGCAGGACCAATGAAGCTCCAATGGCTAATGCAATTGAAGATCCAACGACAAGTGTGGCTGTTAGAAGATTTGAAATGCCGGCAAGAGGAAGAAGCAAGATTCCTCCACTCACGAACAGATACCCGGATTTATTGACAAGCTCTTCACTCCATCGATTGACTAACTTACCGACGACAGCAACCTGCGTATACGTAACAACAACACCAACCACAATGAAAATGCCACTGGTCTGACCTGCGGACCAACCATATAAATCCTTAAGTGCTAGTACCAGCAAACTGGTAAAAGCAGTAAATGAAAAATTAAATAAAGCAAATGAGATGGATACTGCTCGCAAATCTGGACGCGAAAGAATACGTGAAATGGATCTAAAAATGTTGATTGAGCTGATATCAAATGCTTTTTTGTTCTCTTCCGAAACTGTCTCGCGTAGAAAAATAAATCCAATCAACAGGTTGATTCCGGTTAAAAATGCTGCGGCAAATACCGGCACTGATGCTCCAAAGCCAACCAGTCCTCCTCCGAGGGCCGGCCCAGCAATTGCTCCCAAGCCAAAGGCCGCACCACTAATGCCCAGATTGCGGGATCTCGTTTCAGGGCTTGAAATATCAGTGATGTAGGCCTGCAGCGTACCAATGGTTGAACTTCCTAATCCTCCCAATGCACGTGATGTGAAAATAATGCTGAGTGAGCCGGCCCAACCGAAAATTAAGAGAGAAATAAAGTTAAGTGCAATACAGCTGACGATCACTGGGCGTCGCCCAATGGAGTCGCTTAAAGAGCCGACAAGAGGTCCACTGAGAACGGCAACGCCTTGGCTTGTTGAAGCCAATAAACCCAGAGTCATTCCGTCTGGGTTGTAAGCACTTAAGATATACGGTAAAAGTGGGAAAATAATATTCTCGCCGAGTTTGTCTAGCAAAAGTGTGACAAAAATAATGGCAAGAGGATGTGTAATTTTCTTGAGCATTGTTTTCAGGCCTGTAGGAGGGTTGCGATTTCTGAGTTCACCATCTGAGGAGATTCATCGTGTGGACAATGTCCAAGATCTGGCAGTACCTTGATGCTTTTGACGCAATCAATCGAAGTCCATGTTTTGGCAATAGCGAGAGGTTCCCATGGATCTTTTTCTCCCCAGATTAAATGAACTGGGGTTGATAATTCTTTCATAATGTCAGGGGCGAGCAAATCATCGAAGAGATTGATAAAGCCTCGGAATGCCTCATCTGCATTTTTGTCCTGTGTTGCTCTATATAGAACATTGATTAATTCATCGTCGACATTTTGTTTTGTTGGATATGCAAGCTCCAAAACTTTTTTGATAATTCCTTTTTTGGCCAGTGTCGTGTATAGCCCTTTCGTTAACCACCGCTGGCGCACCAGCTTCTTCAGAAGTGGTTTGGACAAGCGCCTGAAGGGAGGTTGTTCAGACAGCCGTTTATCGTCAATCTCGCGCTGTGCACAGTCAATCAAGATAAGCCTTTCAACCTGCCTTCCTTGGTCCTCCAGGTTTTTGGCAGTCTGGCATGCCACCACACCTCCAATGGAGTTACCAGCCAGAATGATCTTCTCCGCATTTATTTTTTGATTGATGAAGTCAGTAACTTGTTGGGCCCAGGCCTCAATTCCATAGCAAAAGCTGCCGTTGCTTGGTGCTTCATCTTTGAGGTGTGATGTCGGTTTAGCACTTTCCCCGAAACCCACCAAATCCATGGCATAAACATCTCCATGTTGACTCAGTATCTCAATATTTCCTCGCCAATGCTCCTTACATGCCCCAAATCCATGAATGAGGATGATTGCTCGACTCCGGTTATCTACTGAGGGACAGTGAATAAACGATGTGTTGAATTGATTCCAGGTCCAGGTTTGAGGTTGGTAAGTCATTGTCAGATGAGAGTGATGAATTAATGGGCCGTGTACTCATTATTGAGTCGAACTTTTCCGTCATCGATCTCCCAGATCGTGTCTGCATCTTTTAGCAGTCTCAGGTCGTGGGTCACCAGTAGGACTGAACTGCCTTTTTCCCGACTGAGGCGTCCAAGGATTTCGACGACATCTTGGCCTGACTTACTATCCAATGAAGCTGTTGGTTCGTCTGCAAGGATTAATTCGGGCTCTGGTGCAAGTGCCCTTGCAATTGCTACGCGCTGGCGTTGTCCTCCAGATAATTCCTCGGGATAATTTTGAAGACGGTGACTTAGGCCAACTGCTTCCAAAAGCTCCTTGGCTTTGTCCTCTCGTTCTTCAGGAGTATGATCTTTAAGTTGTAATAGAAGTGTGACGTTTTGCAGAACAGTGAGAGAGGGGACAAGGTTATGACTTTGAAAAATAAAGCCAATCCTTCTGCGTAACTCTGTTCGTACTTGTTCCGATGTGCCGTTGAGTTCAGTTCCTAAAACTTTGAGGGATCCTGTTTGTACAGATCGCAGCGCACCCACAAGGGTCAGAAGTGTACTTTTCCCACTACCTGATGGACCCACCAGCAAGGTCACCTCTCCTGCATTGATCTGGAAGTCAAGTCCATGCAAGATTTCTGTTTTTAATGCCCCTTCCCCGTAGCTGTGTCGGAGATCCTGTGCAGAAATAGTCGCTTTCATGATCAAAACACGCTGGCGGGATCTGCATCCCTCAATTTATTTACAGCTATTGCTGCTGAGGCAGCACAAATTCCGACTGTCAGGGCTCCCACAAGTCCTATTTTCTGGTGCGTCATTTGAATGCTGATGCCCGAGGCACTTGTGAGAAAGGCATACATCCCCGCACTGACTAATGTTGATGGTATGAATGACGAAACGCCTAGCAAAATGGCTTCTTGGATGACGATGCCAAGGATAAATTGATTTGAAAATCCCATTGCTTTCAAAGTCGCATACTCTTTAAGGTGATCCGTAACATCTGTGTAGAGCACTTGATAAACCATAACCCCACCGACAATGACGCCCATAAAGGTGCCGAAACCAAACACGACTCCAAATGAGGACGATGTGTTCCAGTAGTTCTGTTCTTGTGCGATCAACTCGTCCTTTGTTAGAACCTGGATTTCTCCACCGTATAGCTCCCTCAAATTCCTTTGAAGCTGCGGAATTGATTTTTTGTTTTTCACTTTTATCAGACCAAGTGAAATTTCACCAAAATTAAGCTGATCCGCCAGTTGAATCGCAGTTCCAGCGCTAGTCACAATATTGCTGTCTGCGGCAAAAGTTGACCCAAGGCCAAAAAGTCCAACCGTTCTGAATGTTTGGGACAGGTTATATAGAGTCAGGAACTGATAGCCATTTTCCTGGATTGCTTGTGAGACTGGCCCTGTACGGCTATTTCCCTCCGTGTCAAACAAGGCGTATCCAGCAGTTTTTAAATTTGTGGATTGTTCGTTAATCGCTTCAACAGTCAAGGCCGTTACATCAGGGTCATAGCCAATAACTCTTAAGGATGTTGGCTTTTGACCGCCTAATTTTTGTGCCACGATATTCGTTACATACATTGGAACGACCGTGTCCACGTCCTCGTAGCCGTTGGCTCGAAAAAGCTGAGACTGAGGGAACTGACTGAAGCTGCCGCTGCTCACCGTTTTAGGACTGATCAGAACAAGATCTGCATCCAGAGCAGCATAAAAAGTTGTTGAACTCGTTAGCAAGCCGGATTGGAATCCGATTTGCATATACATCAACAATGCAGCAAAGCCAATTCCCGCAATGGCGACGAGATATTTGACTGGTTGTCGTTTGAGTTGTAACCATGCCAAGGGCAGGTCGTTCAAAATATTTGATCGGCTCATGATTCAATTGCTCTCTTCAAATGTCACCGTCACATTGAGCCCACTTAATTGTTGAACTTTTGGCCGATCGTCCGGATCTAAATCAAGCTTGACGAGAATGACTCTTGCATTGATGTCGTTGCTGCCATTAATTGCGAACAAATCTCTTTCGGAAACTTCTCCAATGATTGATCGCACTTCCGCATTTAATATTCCCTTGAAGCCACCACTTTCAGCCTTAACCGTTGCGCGTTGGCCCTGGCTGATGTCTTTGATGTCTGTCTGGAAGACTTGAGCCCAGACTTGCATATCGGATGTTCGAGCTGCGAGTGCAAGACCGTCGTCGGTGGGTTTCATTCCAGGCCAACTGTAGATTTTGATCAGCTGCCCGTCCAATGGTGAGCTAACGATCGATGATTCTAAATTTTTCTTGGCTCTTTGCAGTTCAGCCTTATTGGTAAGTATTTCTGATTTCTTTGTTTTTAATGTCGTGATCGTTCGTGTGTACTCCTCTTTTGACAAAGAGCCTCGATTTAGCAGTTCTTCTGCTTTTCTTCTACTTATTTCTAAGTATGGCAATAGAGATTGGGTCAGCCGTAGATTTTCTTCTGCTGATTCAACTGCTGTGCTTAATTCCTGATAGCTACTTAGATAAGCCAGGGTTTGACCTTCAGAGATTTCGTCGCCTTCATCAACCATCCACCGCGTGACAATCTGATTTCCTCCGCTCACGCCGGCCGGCACGGCCAGCTGAACATTTCCGCCTCTGGGTGTGAGACGACCGAGTGCTGTGATGCTTCTTGTGAGCGGAGCGACTTCCTCGGTTTTATCTTTTCTTTGGGCGCATTGCGTTGCCCCGAAGGCGGTTGCAGCAATCAGCCCTATCACGCCGATGATTTGGAGTCGCTTCACGCTGCATGGACTTGAATGTCGCGACTATACCTTAAGAAAACCTGAAAATGCCCTATAATGGGCGCAGTTGTTTTTTCGGACAGTGCGGCGACTGACCTTTGAAAAGGGTGATCATGTATACGAATTAGAAGATCCTTCTCATTCCATTTTTCTTGTAAGAGCTGGAAAGGTGAATCTTATTACCACCTATCCGGAAACGGGTGAAGGTATCGATAGTTCTTTTGGTCCAGGAAAGGTATTTGGTGAGGTGGAAATTGTTGATGGTCGTACTCGTACGGCTACAGCCAAGGCGGAGAGTCGTTCCATACTTCTCGAGATCGATCGAGAGGAGCTGATGGATATCCTTTTTAAAAAGCCAGAAGACAGTCTTGTCCTTAGCAAGAGCTCCTACGAGCGTCTCAAAGAGCTTTATAGCGACGAATCGTTGGATTCAGATATGGCTCGCTTGCGAGAAGAAATGCAGTTGAGTATCCGTGATGCAGTTGTCGCTCATGAATCTAGGGTTGTTACCAGCCACAATGGTATGGCAGCTATCGCTGTTCCTATCATTTTGATGGTTGTTCTTGCTGTTGGTTCTTATTGGTTCTTCCACCGCGCTTGACCTCATGAAAAAGCATCCTACTGATTCCGAAAAACAAGAAGCCTTTGATTCGTTCAGGGGTGACCTCCAAGTTTCTGTAGAGAAAGGCATTGACGATCACGAATCAAAAATGACCAAAATGGGCTTTATGTTCTTAGGCATTTTTGTGGGTGTAATAGCCATTGCTGCATTGCTTCCGTAGCTCAATTTTCTGCCCCGCTCTGTCGTAACCTGCTTGCTTGTTGTCCCTTGGGGCGCGGTAATAACCGATGTCTGATTTGGCGAATCCCACTGGCACGCTGGATTTGGCCTACGAAGCCTGTCGCCTCGAGACTGCGGAATGGGCAAAAACCTTCTATCTCGGCACATTGTTGTTGCCCCTGGAGAAAAGGCGTGCCATTTGGGCGATTTACGTCTGGTGTCGTCGTACTGACGAACTCATGGACAGCCCTGAGGCTCAGACTCGCTCAGTGTCTGAGTTGGCTGATCGTCTTGACCGTTGGGAAGAAAAAACTCGTGCTGTCTTCAACGGCCACGTTGAGGATGATCTCGATGCCGTAATGGCTGACACGCTGCAACGCTTTCCGCAGTCTATTCAGCCCTATCTCGACATGATTGAGGGGCAGCGGATGGACCTTACCTGGACCCGCTATCCCCGCTTCGAGGACCTCAAGCTCTACTGCTACCGCGTTGCTGGCACCGTTGGCCTGATGACCCAGGGAGTGATGGGTGTCGATCAGGCCTACACCTCAGCTCCCTGGAGTGACTGCCCAGACACATCTGATGCTGCCGTCGCCTTGGGGATCGCCAACCAGCTCACCAACATCCTTCGGGATGTGGGTGAAGATCGGGGCCGCGGTCGTATCTATCTGCCGCAAGAAGATCTCGAGCGCTTCGGATATTCAGAAGATGAGTTGATGGCAGGAACACTCAACAATTCCTGGCGTGCCTTGATGCGATTCCAGTTGGAGCGGGCCCGCGACTGGTTTGCGCGTTCTGAAGCCGGGGTGCGCTGGCTCTCCGCCGATGCGCGCTGGCCGGTGTGGACGTCGTTACGGCTCTATCGGGGAATCTTGGATGAGATTGAACGGGTCGATTACGACGTGTTCAATCACCGTGCCTACGTGGCCAAGGTCAACAAGCTGCTCGATCTGCCGCGTTCGTTCCTCCTGGCCCAGGCACGCTGAGGTTCGAGTCAGCAAAAACCCCCTGCCGGTTTTATCGGCAGGGGCTGATGAATAGCGTTGTGCTCAACCAGATCGGTGACGGATTCAGACTGCCGTCTTCTGGTCGGCCAGCAGGTCCTTGAGCTTGGACAGCTCACCGGCCCAGCGGGGGTCGGGAGCGCCTTCGCTCTTCTCGTCACTGTGAACCACCTTGTTCACCGCTTTGCGGGCCACTTGAGGCTGGCCTGCAGCATTGGGGGCTCCACGACGGTTACCACCGGCGTTGTTGTCCCGTCGTTCGGAACGCTCGATCCGCAGGGAGCTGCCACCGAACTCTTTGCCGTTCAGCTGTTCGATCACTGCATCGGCGACCTTGGTGTCGTCGACATTGGCAAAGCCGAATCCACGGCAGCTGCCGGTTTCGCGGTCGAGAACCGATTTGAACCGAATTCCCTCTCCCACTGACTTGAGCAGAGCCACCTGCTCCTGTTCTTCAAAGGTCTGCGGCAGGTTGCCGATGTACAGGCGGATGCTCATGAAGGAAAGAAAATGCGATCTGTCGGTGTCTGACCGTCATCATTGACACCTGCAAAGTTAATCACAGAGCCTCGCTTTCACGGGTCAAGAAATGTTTGGCTTCCTCAATGGCCTCAGTCGTGGTCTGGATCCTCTTGAAGGCGCGTTCAAGCTTCAGATGATGCAGCAGACGTCCGAGAAGGGGGCCGGGTTGGATTTCCAGAGCCTTGACCAGGCTGTTGCCGTCGATCGGTGCTCTGGGGTGGAACAGGGGGTCGTCAGCGTCCCGCCATCGCCGCAGCCAGATCTCTGTCTCGGGGATTGGCAGTTGCAGGGCGAGGGCGGGAAGATCCAGTTCAAGCTCGTCATGCAATCTCAGTCGATCGGTTTCCAGCAGACACTCCGGTGCCAGGCCGATGCGCTGCTGCCAGAACCGCAGGCGTTCGCAGCGTTGGCGTAGCGCCCGACTAGCTCGGAGTTGGATCATGCCGTCATCACTGATGAGGGCTGTTAGCCGCGCCAAGGGCAGAGCGACAGCTATTTCCTCCTTACTCATCCCTTCCGTGTCAGCGGGCGCTGGAGGTTGCCCCTCGGCGGCCCAGGGGCGCAGCAACGGCACGCTCTTCAAGGTTGCGATCGCCCCATCGGCGTGCTCGCCCCGCACCAGGCGCTGCAGTTCCGCGAGGATCCGCTCCGGTGCCGCCTCCGGCAGCCGTGAGGCATGACGCTCAATCCAGCCCATGGTTTGGCTGCAGATTGTGAGCGGGATCTCAGCCGCTAGCCGCAAGCCCCGCAGCAGCCGCAAGGGATCGTCGGTGAGGTTGGTTTCCGACACAGCCGTCAGGCAACCCTGTTGGAGATCGTTCAGCCCACCGGTGGGGTCCCACAACTGCCCCCAGGGTTGGAGCGAAACAGCGATGGCATTGAGTCGGTAGTCGCGGCGCCAGAGATCGTCTTCGATGCAGGCACCGTCCTGTCGGGCGATGTCCACCGTCCAGCCTCCGAGCACCAGCCGAGCAATGCTCCGTTCCGTGTCCAGCACCACACAGGTGCCATGGAGCTCCTGGGCTAGGGCCTGGGTCAGAGCGATGGCGTCGGTCGGGACCACGAGGTCTAGATCGGGTTGATCCTGGAGACGGTCGAGCAATCCATCGCGAACTGCCCCGCCCACCAGCGCTGTGCCTTTGGGGAGCCGTTTCAGGGGTAGCGGCCATTGCGCTGGAGCCAGTCGCGCTCGCAACTGTTCAAGCAGTGCGTCGCCAGAGCCTTGGACCATCAGAATGGGGGAGTGAACGGCCTTGGGAGGCATGTGCATCTGCGTGGACTGCAGCTGGGTCGACCGTTGTCAGGCCTATCACGCAGTTGAGCGTCAGCATGGCGTTCCGCATCTTGCTGAGACCCCGGATTTTGAGCCAGATGCGCCGAGAATTCACGTGTCGGTGATCGATCTCCCCAATGGTCAGGCCGGGGTTGAGTGGGATGTTCGGTCCTGCTCAAGCTTTAAGGCAGATCCCGGTCGATGGCGGCGTTGCTGTCCAGGACAGGAGTTGCCCCGATGACGGCCTTGCCGCTGCTGCTCGCCTTGCACAGCTGTTCGGATCGATTTGGCATGGCGCTGCTGGATCCTGAGCAGCCTGGAGCAGGACCGCTCGTGCAGGTTCATCCGGACGGACGGGGGCTGTCTAACAGTTTGATTTCGCGCGTTCAGGCGCTCCTCCCCCCTGAGCGTTGGCCTCAATTGCAGGGCCTTGCCGTGGCGACGGGGCCCGGCGGCTTCACCGGCACCCGCCTGACGGTGGTGATGGCGCGCACCCTGGCGCAACAGCTGGATTGCCCTCTGCTCGGAGTAAGCAGTTACGCCTTGATGGCGCCACGCCTGGAGTCGCAACTGCTGGGATCGAATCATGGGCAACCGTTCTGGATCACTCAGGAGTTGTCCCGCAGGGGGGTGGTTGGTGGTCAGTACCAGGTCACCGCGGGGCAGGTCCACGAACTCAGCCTGCCGACGTTGTTGCCGGAGGGCTGCTCTCCCAAGCCAGCCCTTGGGGCTCAACTCGATGTGGCTGAGGATGTGGCGCGCCTGTTGCAGCTGTTGAAACGCAGCCATGCCGCTGGCGCTGCGCTGCCCTGGGCCAAGGTCTTGCCGATCTATCCCACCTCTCCTGTTGGACAGGTCTGATGGCGGGAGTGCGTACAGGGCTGCTGCTGGGTGCCGGCCTCATGGCCTGGCTGCTGGGGCCCGGACCGCTTTCTCCCTATCGCCAGGCTCTGTTGGATCGCAGCCCACCGCAACTCGTGCTTGTGCTTGGAGGTGATGTGGACCGGGAACGCATGGGTGCCCGCTTGGCGCGTCAGCTTGATCTGCCGCTGCTGGTGAGCGGTGGCAGCAATCCTGAGTACGCCGAATGGATGCTCAGTGAAGAGCGCTTCAATCCAGACCGCGTCACCCTCGATTACAGGGCCCGTGACACCCTCAGCAACTTCACCTCTGTCGTGGACGAGCTGCAGGCGGATGGCGTTCGCCATGTCTTGCTGGTGACCAGCGAAGACCACTTGCCTCGCTCGATGGCGGTGGGCCAGGTGGTGGCGGGGAGCCGTGGAATTCAGCTCACCGGAGTTCCCGTGGCGTGCCGTACGGATTGCATGCAGGAGGGTCGCTTGAAGAAATGGAGTGACTGGCTGCGCGCTGTGGCTTGGGTGATGACGGGTCGAGACCTCAGGGATGCTGCGGACCCTGATCCAGCAGAGCATTGATGCGTTCCTGCAGCAGGGCTGTGGTGGCATTCAGATCGGGCCTGCGGCGACTGGCCGGTGCCGGGATGGGGTCACCGATACGCAGCTGGATGGGCACCAGCCGCGGCCAGCTGCGACCCGTTCCCAAGGCGCGATGGCTGTTATGGATAGCCACCGGCAGCAGTGGGGCGCCTGTACGCGCCGCCAGAAGGGCCGCTCCGGGGAGTGGGTTGTTGATCCTGCCGTCGCTTTGTCGGGTGCCGTCCAGGAAAACGCCGGTGGCCCAGCCCTCCTCGAGCCGTGCCGTCGCGGTTCGAATCGCTTCGCGATCGCTGGCCCCCCGCCGGACGGGGTAGGCACCACAGGCCCGGATCACGCGTCCCAGCAGCGGGATGTTGAATAATTCCGCCTTCGCCATGAAAGCAACGGGGCGCCCCAGGGCATGGCCCAGCAAGGGGGGGTCCAGATGGGAGCCGTGGTTGGCCACCACCACGAGAGGCCCTTGCATGGGTACTCGGTTGTTGCCTGCGGTCGAGCCGCGGAACAGCAACCGAAAGACAGGGAAGACCAGAAGGTTGCTGACCAGCCTGTAGGTGAAGCTCGGCTTGGGTGTGGGGACGAGGCTGGATTGACTCACTGTCCGAGGTCTCCCGCCCCGGCGATTTGGGCGGTGGTTACGCCACTCATGCTGCGTTTCGCCAGGCCACTGAGCACGTTCCCAGGTCCGATTTCCACCAGGGTGTCTACGCCGCTGTCGGTCATGGCCGCCATGGTTTCTCGCCAGCGCACCCCTGTTGTCATCTGCTGCTTCAGGCGCTGTTTGAGCTCGTCCGCGCTGGTGCTGGCGCTGGCAGCGCTGTTGCTGAGCACCGGAACGCGAGCATCCTGGAATGGCACCTGGTCCAGTGCAGTGGCAAAGCGCTCAGCAGCCTCTGCCATGAAAGGAGAGTGGAAAGCTCCGGAAACGACCAGTGGGATCGCGCGCTTGCATTTCAGGGCTTCACTCACGCTCTGCACGGCCTCTGGAGCGCCGGAGATCACCACTTGGGCATCGCTGTTGTCGTTGGCGATGCTGACGCCCTCCGTGGCGGCCACCAGGTCGTCCAGCTGACCGCGATCGAAGCCGATCACGGCCGTCATGGCACCTCCCCCAGCGCTCGCCATCAGTTCTGAGCGGGTTTTCATCAGCTGCAGGCCGGTGTCCAGCCCAAACACACCAGCGCTGTAGAGGGCGACCAGCTCGCCCAGGCTGTGGCCGGCTACCAGTGCAGGCTCGCGGCCCTGCTGCTGCAGGTTGTCGGCCAGCAGCGATTCGATCACGAACAGGGCGGGCTGGGTGTTGCGGGTGTCGTTGAGATCATCCGGTCCATCACCGCCGCCGCTTTCGCCCTGGCAGATCGCCAAGAGGTCGCGCCCCAGCAGTTCGGAGGCTGTGGCGAAACGTTCGCGGCTGCCATCGATGCTGAGCAGCGCTTCTGCCATGCCCACCTTTTGAGAGCCTTGACCGGGAAAGACCCAGGCGATCGCCATTGTTGTGTTCTGTTGACCGTGCCAGAGATTAGGCGGGCCCGCTCCAGCGGAAGAGTGCTGCACCCCAGCTCAATCCCGCTCCGAAGCCACTGCTGGCGATGCGGTGCCCGGGTTGGATGCGTCCATCGCGCACGGCTTCGTCAAGCATCAAGGGAATGGTGGCCGCCGATGTGTTGCCGTAGTGCGCCAGGTTGCTGAGCACTTTCTCGGATGGGACAGAGAAGCGATCTGCCACTGCATCAAGGATGCGTTGGTTGGCCTGATGCAGTAGCAGCCAGTCCACGGCATCTGCGGCGACGCTTTTCTGTTCGAGAAGTTGCTCGAGAATGGCTGGCACTTCGCGCACCGCGAATTTGTAGACCTCCTGCCCGTTCATCTGAATGGGTTCGAAGCCGCCGCACTGATGGCTGGCGTCCCCCACAAGGGACTTGCGCTCGCAGACCTGGGGAAGCTGGAGCACCTCGCCTCGGCTGCCATCAGAGCGCAGCAGGAATCCCTCCAGATTGTCTTGGCCGTTGTCTGATGCCTCCAGCACCACGGCGCCTGCCGCATCACCGAACAGAACACAGGAGCGTCGGTCGTCCCAGTTCACCCAGCGGCTCAGTTGATCGGCTCCCACCACGAGGATGCGGCGCATCGCCCCACTTCGCAGGTACTGGGCAGCGGTGACAACGGCGAAAAGAAAGCCACTGCAAGCGGCGGTGAGATCAAAGGCCACGGCATTGGTGGCACCGAGACGAGCCTGCAGGCGTGGCGCCGAGCCGAACAGGTCGTCTGGGGTAGAGGTTGCCAACACAATCAGATCGAGGCTGTCGGCAGACCAACCAGCCATGGCCAGAGCCCGTTCCGCTGCTAATCCACTCAGTTCGGTGAGGGATTCATCCGCATCGATCACACGTCGTGCGGCAATCCCGGTACGACTCCGAATCCAGGAATCACTGGTTTCAACCCGCTGGCCGAGCTCTTCGTTGCTGATGGAGCGGCTGGGCGTCGCGCTGCCAGACCCTCGGAACAACACCCCTCTGGTTGTGCTGAGCGGCTCGACCAAAGCGGAGGTTGAAGGACGTCGCGTCAGTCAATCACAACCCTGATGCAGTGTTGCGAGATCCTCCATCACGCCATGGCTCGCAGCGGAGTGGGCAATGCGCAGGGCACTTACCACCGAGAGGGCCCGGCTGCTGCCATGGCCGATCACGGAAATGCCGTTGACGCCCAGAAGCAGCGCCCCACCGTGCTCGGCATGGTCCAACCGCTTCTTAATGCGTTTCAGGTTGCTGCGCAGAAACGCTGATCCCACCTTGCCGCGCCGCCCCCGGGGCAACTCCGCCCGCAGCACCCCCAGCAGAACACTGCCGACGGATTCCAAAAACTTCAGCAACACATTGCCGGTGAATCCATCACAGACCACCACGTCGAAATCGCCCGAGAGCACATCACGGCCTTCGCAGTTTCCGGCGAAATGCAGCCTGGATTCATCCCGCAGCAGTTCATGGGTTTTTAAGGAGAGATCGTTCCCCTTGCATTCCTCTTCGCCGATGTTCAGCAGGCCGATCCGCGGTTGACTCACCTGGAGAACATCACGGCTGTAGATGTTCCCCAGCAGGGCGAACTGGTGCAAATAGGCGGGTTTGCAGTCCATGTTGGCGCCTACGTCGAGCACCAACACCGGCTGACCGGGATCTTTGGTTGGGAACAGTGCACCGATGGCTGGTCGGTCGATGCCCTTCAGCCGTCCCAGCCGGAAAATCGCCGAAGCCATCACCGCGCCGGAATTCCCGGCTGAATAAACCGCGAGAGCCTCCCCTTTCTTCACGAGGTTCATGGCCACATTGATGCTGGCGTCCCGTTTGCGCCGCACCGCCGTGGCCTCGTCATCCATGCCGATGGAGGGGCCACTGGCCACCAGATCCAGATGCCCTGCTGCCCTTGCACTTTCTAGGGATTCGCGCAGGCCGAGGCTGTTGGCGGCGGCCATGACCCGCTCGATTTCCCCCACGAAGCGGATCTTCAGAGGCAGCCGGTCAATGGCGTCCAGACATCCCTCCAGAATCGGCCCCGGCGCATGGTCACCGCCCATGCCATCAACGGCGATCCAGAGACGCTCCGCATCGTCAATGTCGTCGGTGTCGGTGCCCCCCTGCAGCCAGCGGAGAGGGTCGAACACCAGAGGTTGGAGCACGCTGCTGGCCACCGTGCCGGCTCCGGAGACCACGGTTTCCGCCACGTTGCCCGCCATCGATCCCGCTGCCGTTGCTGAGTTGGCAGCACCATCCACGATGGTTGTGACGGCGGCGTTGCGCCGATACCAGATCACCAGGCGACGGATCGCCCGAGGACGGTTGGTCTTGTTCCGCGGCTGAGGGGCCGGGGCGGGATCAGGGACCTTCGGAGGCAACGGAATCGACGATGCGCTGGAACAGGTAGCCGGTGCCCCGAGCTGTGAGGATCAACTCGGGATTGGCCGGATCATCCTCCAGTTTGGATCGCAGGCGGGAGATATGAACATCCACCACCCGGGTGTCCACATGGCGTTCCGGGGTGTAACCCCAAACCTCTTTGAGGATTTCGCCGCGGTTGAACGGTTCACCGGAACGGCTCACCAGCAGTTCCAGCAGGCTGAATTCCATGCCTGTCAGCCGGATCCTTTCGTCGCCACGGAACACCTGGCGTTTGTTGGTGTCGATTCGCAAGTCGATCACCTGAATGACCCCGGAGTTAGGGATGCCCGCCACCTGTTCCTTCTCAACCCGTCGCAGCACGCAGCGGATCCGGGCTTCCAGCTCCTTGGGGCTGAAGGGCTTCACCACGTAGTCATCGGCCCCAAGCTCAAGCCCTGTGATCCGGTCGGCCACGTCGCCGAGGGCCGTCAGCATCACGATGGGTACGTCCGACTCCTTGCGAAGCTCTTGGCAGACGCCGTAGCCGTCCAGCTTCGGCATCATCACGTCCAGCACCACGAGGTCGGGAGTGCAGGTCGGGAACAATTCCAGGGCTTCGGTGCCGTCGCAGGCGGTCACCACGTTGTACCCGATCATGGATAACCGGGTTTCCAGGATCCGTCGGATCGATGCCTCGTCGTCGACCACGAGGATCGTTTCCTTTGTGGGAGCCGTGGCCGTCATGGGCAACGAGGCGTTAGTCACTTCTCGCCACAAATAAAAGGGCAGCCCCCTGATTCGTTCATTCAACGGCAACTTTCTTCACAGTTCGCAGTGCCCAAGTCCACCGCTGTTTTTATCTGTCAGGTCTGCGGAGCCCGTGCCCGACAGTTTTTTGGCCGTTGCCCCGAGTGCGGCAGCTGGAATTCCTTGGTGGAGCAATCTCAGCCTCCAGCCGATGGCCGTCGTCGCCGCAGTGCCCCGGATCCAGAGGTGGCCGCTGCGCCGCGACGGTCCACCGCCATGGCCTCGCTGGAGGATCAACCGCTGCAGCGCCTGGCGACCGGTTCAGCTGAATTTGACCGTGTTTTGGGTGGAGGCCTTGTACCCGGTTCTCTGGTGCTCGTCGGAGGCGATCCGGGGATCGGCAAGAGCACATTGCTGCTACAGAGCGCCTCGGCGATGGCGGCCGGTGCATCTGTGCTGTACGTGAGTGCTGAGGAATCGGCGCAGCAGGTGAAGCTGCGCTGGCAGCGGCTCGCTGGAGGTGCATCGGAGCTGCAGTTGCTGGCCGAAACCGATCTGGAACTGGTGTTGGAAGAGCTGGAAGCGCTTCGCCCCGCTGTGGCGATCATCGACAGCATTCAGGCTTTGCATGACGCCAATCTCACCAGTGCTCCGGGGTCGGTTGGCCAGGTGCGCGAATGTGCGGCTGCCCTGCAACGGTTGGCCAAACGCCAGAACATTTCCCTGCTGTTGGTGGGCCATGTCACCAAGGAAGGCATGCTGGCCGGCCCGAAGGTGTTGGAACACCTTGTGGATGCCGTGCTCACCTTCGAAGGTGACCGGTTCGCCAGTCACCGCCTGCTGCGCGCCGTCAAGAACCGCTTTGGCGCCACCCATGAGTTGGGTTTGTTCGAGATGCAGAGCGGTGGCTTAGCCGAGGTGGGCAACCCCAGTGAGCTGTTCCTCAGCGATGCCCGTGCGTCCGGTGTGGCGACGATCGTGGCCTGTGAGGGCACGCGTTCGCTGGTGGTGGATCTGCAGGCTCTTGTGAATGTCACCAGCTATGCCAGCCCGCGACGCACGGCCACAGGGATCGGCACGAATCGTTTGCACCAGATTCTTGCGGTGCTCGAGAAGCACATGGGACTGCCGCTCTCGCGCTTCGATTGCTACCTCGCCGTTGCGGGTGGTCTGGAGGTGGAGGAGCCAGCGGCGGATCTGGGGGTTGCTGCTGCGGTGGTTGCCAGCTTCAGAGATCTCACTCTTCCTGCGGGCACGGTGTTGATCGGAGAGCTCGGCTTGGGGGGACAGCTGCGCCCGGTCGGTCAGCTGGAGTTGCGGCTCCAGGAAGCGGCACGGCTGGGGTTTCGGCGGGCTGTCGTGCCCCGGGGCAGCGGCCTCGGAGATCTGGCTTCAGGTTTGGATCTAGCTCTTCTGGAGGCCGATAACGTCACCGAGGCCTTGGTGCTGGCGCTCGGTGATGCTGTGCAGCCCGATCCGACCTAATTCAGAAGTAGACGTCGACGTTGCTGCGGCCCGTTGACTTCAACCAGTTCTCGATATCGAGATAACCGCCGGGGTTGAGGCGCACGGCCTGGGTCCAGACATCGGCCGCCTGGTCAAACCAGCGATCGGCTTCGTCCTGCCGACCGCCTTCCTCGGCGATTCGCCCCCGTTTTTCGTAGATCAGCCCCATGTTCTTGAGGCAAGAGGGTTGCTTTGGGTTTTCTTCGAGAGCCTGGCGGTAGGTCTCGATGGCCCGCTCCTCCTCGCCGTTGGACATGTAGATGATGGCCATGTTCTTGAGGGTTTCACTCCGGTCTGTGGAGTTCTCCTCAAGCTTCAGGGCCTCCTCATAGTTCTCCAGCGCCTCGGCGTAATCACCATCGTTCTGGGCGGAGAGGCCATCGCGGTAATAGACGTAGGCCTCCTTCGAGCGGGCATTGATCGGCAACAGCTTGACGATCAGGTCCGCCATCACCGTGAAGCTCTTGTCAATGAAGTTGTCGTTGCGGTTGCTGCGGGGCACGGCGCTCCGGCGGACTGGCCCCCATCCTGACGGGATCAGAGCCCGACCTAGCCTGCTCGTAATGATCCCTGTTGCGTAAACACCTGTGAGCCCTGCGGTTCAGACCGTCGTCCTGGATGTGGAAGGGATGAAATGCGGCGGTTGCGTTCGCGCTGTTGAAACCACCCTCTTGGACCAGCCTGGTGTCCAGCGTGCCGATGTGAATCTGGTCAGCCGCTCGGCCTGGCTCGATCTCACCGCGGGTGAGGGTGATGTGGCTGGTGTATTGAAAGCCCTTGCTGACAGGGGCTTCCCGGCCAAAGAGCGCGCTTTGGACGACCCCATCGGGGCGGCGGCTGCCGGCCAAGCTTTGCCGGGCTGGTGGCAGCAATGGCGACAGCTGATGGTTGCTCTGCTGCTGCTGCTGCTGTCTGTGCTTGGGCATCTCAGTGAGGCAGGGCAGCTGTCGCTGCCTCTGATCGGCACCCTTCCCTTCCACGCCACACTTGCAACGGTGGCTCTGGTCGGGCCAGGCCGTCCGATCTTGGTGGGTGGTGTTGCCGCTGCCCGTGCAGGGGCTCCCAGCATGGACTCCCTCGTGGGCCTGGGGGTGAGCAGTGCCTATGTGGCGAGCCTGGTGGCGTTGGTCTGGCCCCAGGTGGGTTGGCCCTGCTTCTTCAATGAACCGGTGATGTTGCTGGGCTTCGTCCTGCTTGGACGTTTCTTGGAGGAACGGGCCCGTTTTCGGACCGGGCAGGCGTTGCAGCAACTGGCCCGGCTCCAGCCGGACACGGCTCGCCTGTTGTTGCCCGACGGCGCGATTCGTGAGGTGCGCGTCGGGGCTCTGCGACCCGGTGAAACCGTTCAATTGCTGGCGGGTGACCGCGTGCCGGTGGATGGAGTGGTGCTTGAGGGGGCTTCGGCCGTTGATGTGTCGAGCCTTACCGGTGAGCCCTTGCCGTTGCAGGCAGAGCCCGGCATCGAGTTGTCGTCCGGCAGCCTCAATTTGGAGGCAACCCTGGTGTTCAAGGTCACCCGAGTTGGCGCCGAAACCGCTCTTGCCCGAATCATTCGCTTGGTGGAGCAGGCCCAGGCCCGTCGGGCACCCATCCAGGGCCTTGCCGATCGTGTGGCGGGCCGCTTTTGCTATGGCGTCATTGGCCTGGCTCTCGCAACGTTTCTGTTCTGGTGGTTGTTCGGTGCGGAGCATTGGCCCCAGGTCCTGCAGGCTTCAGCGCCCGGGATGCCCCATGACCATGCGATGCCCCATGAGATGCATCACGGGGGGTTGGGACATGGAGCCACTACCCCGATTGGTCTGGCCTTGCAACTGTCGATCGCTGTGCTTGTTGTCGCCTGCCCCTGCGCCCTCGGTCTGGCAACTCCAACCGTGATTACGGTGGCTACCGGCCTGGCAGCGCGGCGCGGTTGGCTGTTCCGCGGTGGCGATGTGATCGAAACCGCCGCGGGTCTGGATCATGTGGTCTTCGACAAAACCGGCACCCTCACCTTGGGTCGCCCTCTGGTGACCGATGTGCACGGGGATGCCCCGGATCGTTTATTGCAACTTGCCGCCAGCCTGGAGCAAACCAGCCGTCACCCTTTGGCCTATGCCCTGCTGCAGGAGGCCCAGGGCCGGGAGCTCCAACTGTTGGAGTGCGATGACGTGCGCACTGTGTCCGGTCAGGGGCTGGAAGGTCAGGTGGATGGTGCGTCGGCCAGGGTTCGTGTCGGAAAGCCCGACTGGTTGGTGGCGCAGGGTGTGGGCATTTCCCCAGCAGCTCAGGGTTGGCTCTCTGTCGCTGAAGGCTCGGTGGTGGCGGTTGCTGTGGGTGATCGCCTGTTGGGACTGATTCAGATCGAGGATCAGATCCGTCCGGATGTCGCTCCTGCGTTGCAACGCCTGCGGGCCCATGGATTGACTCTTTCGGTCTTCAGCGGTGACCGGGAGGCTGCTGTCCAGCGCCTCGGTCAGCAGTTGGGTTTTGCAGCTCATGATCTGGGCTGGCAGATGCTCCCGGAGCAGAAGCTGCAACGCCTCGAGCAGCTGCGTCAGGGCGAGCGGGTGGCGATGGTGGGCGACGGCATCAACGATGCGCCGGCTTTGGCCGCGGCTGATCTTGGGATCGCCATCGGTACTGGAACGCAGATCGCGCAGGACTCCGCTGGTCTTGTGCTGCTTGGCGATCGTCTCGACAACCTTCCCGAAGCCCTCAGCCTGGCCCGCCGAACTTTGGTGAAGGTGCGGCAGAACTTGTTCTGGGCCTTCGGTTACAACCTCATCGTTCTCCCTGTTGCTGCGGGTGCCCTGCTCCCCAGCCATGGGTTACTGCTGTCGCCTCCGCTGGCAGCGCTGCTGATGGCCTTGAGTTCCATCACCGTGGTGATGAATGCCCTGGCTCTTCGCTTGCCATGACTGGACGTCTCATTGTTTTGGAGGGCATTGATGGCTGCGGTAAGACCACGCAGATCCGTCATCTGGTCGATTGGTTGCCCATAAGCGGTCTGATGCCGAAAGGTGCTTCTTTGGTTTGTACCCGTGAGCCCGGAGGGACCCCCCTCGGGCGCTCGATTCGTGAACTCCTGCTGCATACAGCCGACCAGGAGGCACCAGCCCCCACCGCCGAGTTGCTTTTGTATGCCGCCGATCGGGCTCAGCACGTTGAAACGTTGATCCGTCCGGCACTGGAACGTGGCGACTGGGTTCTCAGTGATCGCTTCGCGGGATCAACCCAGGCGTATCAGGGCTATGGCCGTGGCTTGGATCGAGACTTGATTCAACGGCTTGAACAGATCGCCACCACTGGCTTGCAGCCCGATCTCACCCTCTGGCTGCGCCTTCCTGTTCAAGCCAGTCTTGAGCGGCGCCTTGGGGACAAGCAAGACCGCATCGAAGCGGAGGGAGCTGCATTCCTGGAACGGGTCTCGCAGGGTTTTGCGCAGTTGGCGCAGCAGCGCTCCTGGTGCTCCATCGCTGCTGAGCAGTCAGCGAGTGCCGTCAGTGCTGCTCTGGAACGTCAGCTTCAGGAGCATTTGGCTTGAGCGCGCTGTTTGAGGATCTGATCGGCCAGCCCCTCGCCGTTGATCTGCTGTCGGCAGCCCTCGCCCAGGGGCGCGTGGCACCGGCCTACCTCTTCGCCGGCCCTGAGGGGGTCGGGCGTCAACTGACGGCAGTTCGTTTTCTGGAGGGTCTGCTGGCTGATGGTCACCCCTCTGCCCGGGAGCGGCGACGCTTGCTGGAGCGCAATCACCCTGACCTGCTTTGGGTTGAGCCCACGTATCAGCATCAGGGGCGTTTGCTCACCCGTGCGGAAGCCGAGGAGGCGGGACTCAGTCGCCGCACCCCGCCACAGTTGCGGTTGGAGCAGATTCGAGACATTGGCCGCTGTTTGGCACGGCAGCCCGTGGAGGCCCAGCGAGGCATGGTTGTAATTGAAGCCGCCGAAGCGATGGCGGAGGCAGCGGCAAACGCCCTGCTGAAAACGTTGGAGGAACCAGGCCATGGGGTGCTGATCCTGTTGACATCAGCCCCTGAGCGGCTGCTCAGCACCATTCGCTCCCGTTGTCAGTTGATCCGTTTTCTCAGGCTCAATCCCGAGGCCATGGCACAAGTACTCGAACGCACCGGTGCCATAGCTCAAGACGCGCCAGAACTGCTGGCGCTGGCTGCCGGTTCTCCAGGCGCTTTGATCGACCATCGCCGCAGCCTGGCGGGTGTCCCGGAGGAGTTGGTTCAGCGCTTCAACGCGCTGCCTGCCAATCCGATGGAGGCGCTGTCGTTGGCGCGCGATCTGTGCGAAGCCCTCGATGGCGAGCAGCAGCTGTGGCTGATTGGCTGGTGGCAACATCGGCTTTGGCACTGCGGTAGCTCCGCTGCGATGCTCAAGCGACTGGACATGCTGCGCGGTCAGTTGCTCTCTTTCGTACAGCCTCGTCTGGCCTGGGAGGTGGCGCTTCTGGATCTCACGCCATCCGTTTAACAGGCCGTCTGAGCTGGTCAGGCCGAGGCCCGATCCCCTTGCTGCTTGCGTTCTTCGCGGGCCATCGCCACGACGTCCTCAAGGCCATCCATCTGGGCGCTAGTGGGGAGTTCCAGGCAGTAGCCCGCTCCATACACCGTCTTGATGAACCGTGGCTTGCGCGGATCGGGTTCCAACTTGGTCCGCAAGTGCCTGACATGCACACGGATGGTCTCAATGTCGTCATCCGGCTCGTAGCCCCAGACTTCCTTGAGGATCAACGAGGGAGCCACGGTCTGTCCGTGACGCTGGAGCAAGCAGTGGAGAAGTTCGAACTCCAGGTGCGTGAGCCGCACGGGTTGATCGAACCAAATGGCTTCAAAGCGCTCGGGCACCAGGGTGAGGGGGCCGTAGCTGAGGATTTCGTTGTGATTGCTCGATCCAACGGGTGCACGATCACTGCGACGCAGCAAGGCCTTGACCCTGACCTGAAGCTCCTCCAGATCGAAGGGTTTGGTCAGGTAGTCATCGGCACCTGAATTGAAACCGCTGACTTTGTCCTTGGTGCCACCCAAAGCTGTAAGCATCAGGATCGGTATTCCCGCTGTGCGCTCATCTCGCCGCAGACGCTGACAAAGGGTGAGACCGTCCACCTTCGGCAGCATCAGATCCAGCAGGATTAGATCGGGGGTGTATTGGAGAGCAAGGGCCTGACCTTTGATGCCGTCGTCGGCGCGCTGCACGTCGAAGCCACTGTGCTCGAGATGACCGCTCACCAGGTCGCGCATGTCCTGGTCATCTTCGATTAGCAGGATGCAAGGCTTCATTGGTTCGGCGGCAATGCGGCTGGAGAAAAAGGAGCGCTTGTCTGTCGGGATTAACGCTGAGCAGATTCTCTCAAGCTTTTCAAGTGTCTGCAGATTTTGGGTGGCGAGTCAGTGATGGGCTTGTTTGCAGGAGATCGTCTGCAGTGACAGCGATGTGAAGGCTTTTTTAGTTTTGTTTCTCGATCAGCTGTTTAGGAAGTCTTCCGCTTCGGGCAATCACCCGTCACGAAATTCCTTTTTCTGTCAATAAAAAAGCCACAGCAGATGCTGTGGCTTTAAAGCTCCCCGGGCGGGATTCGAACCTGCGACCAATCGATTAACAGTCGACCGCTCTACCGCTGAGCTACCGAGGAATGGCTCCCGGAGACCTTACCTCTCGAATGCGCCGCCCTGCAAGCGTCGTTGCAGTTCCCTTCCACTCGTCCAGGGGCCAATTCGACCATCGCGCATGCGGGCTGCACCGTCAGCGAAGCTCAACTCCCCCAGCCTGTGGGTGATCCAAAGGGCTGTGATCGGTTGGATAGCGTCCCTGCAAAGGCGTTGCACGGTATTCAGCACCGTGGTCTGACTCTCTGGGTCCAGCAGGGCGGTCGGCTCGTCTAGCAGCAGCAGGCCGGCGTCACTCGCCAGGGCTCCAGCGATGGCCAGGCGTTGTTTCTGGCCGCCGCTGAGGCTGTGAATGGGTCGGTTCTCCATCTCAGCGAGGCCGAACTGTTTCAGCAGGTCACGCACTGTGCTTTGGCGTTGCCTCCCCAGCCCTTGGGAGTCCATCCCGAGCATCAGGTCACTGCCGCAACTGGGAAGCAACAGTTGATGGTCGGGGTTTTGAAAGACCAGAGCAGTTTTGGTTCGGCAGTGAATTTGTCCGCTCTGCGGTTCCAAAAGTCTTGAAATCAGGCGGAACAGGGTGCTTTTGCCGCTTCCGTTGCTTCCCACCAGCATCCAAAGGCCAGGGCCTGGGATCACGAGGTTGCAGCGATCGAGGGCCTGATGGCCGTTCGGCCAACGATGGCTGACGGCCTCAACGCTTAGTTCAGCGGTGGCGGTTTCAGGAATCAAAGGAAAAGCCGGGTCGCTTGCTGCCACCCGTCGCCGAAGCCTTCTCATAAAGCTGAACAGCGAGAACCTCACTAACCAGCAGCGTCACTTTTTTCCCCTCCACTTTCTCGCAGGTGAGCTCCAGGAGACGGGGTTGGCTGTGGTCGATGGCTTGGCGGATCTGCTGATACAGCGCATCGGCATCAGCCAGTTCTTTCCGCTGGACAGACACAGGTAGAGGACTCATGCGCAGGGCCAGTTCGATGACGTACACAGCGTTGGAAAAGATCGATGCGTCATCTTCGCGGAGGGGGCGGCATCCCGTCGGTTCAGAAATGCGCATTTCTACTCATCCCTTGCAAATGGGTGCGGGGAGCCGCCCCATTTCGGCGATCCCCCCCTAGGCTCGCTCGTGTAACGGTTCATGAAGCACCTCTCATGACGATCGCTGTAGGACGCGCGCCACAGCGGGGATGGTTCGACGTCCTCGATGACTGGCTCAAGCGCGACCGCTTCGTATTCATTGGCTGGTCTGGCATCCTTCTTCTTCCAACGGC